>JACKJA010000002.1:697571-1395143 GCA_020638175.1 Rhodospirillales bacterium | reverse complement strand
GGCGGCAATCAACATGAACACAAAGGCCAGACCGATCTGCCCCCAATAGGGATTCAGGTAATCCCTGGCGATCCGCTTTACCAGCGAAAATGTGCTGCGTTTATGCTGCTTTGCGGCAAGTGTTTCCGTATCAGATGTCATCGTTTTGTGTTACTCTATAAAGAGGATGGTGTGCAAGAGCATGACACAAAGAAAAAAGAAAAAACAGGGCGTTAGCCCCTCTCATTCACAAATGCCTATCGGACTGGCGCTAGGCAGCGGTATGGCCCGCGGTTTTGCCCATATTGGCGTTATGAAGGCTTTGCTTCGCAATGGCGTCGAGCCGACCTTGATCGCCGGGACATCCGTCGGGGCGTTGGTCGGCGGTTGTTATCTGGCCGGAAAACTGGATGAGCTGGAAGAGTGGGCTTTATCGCTGAACCGGCGCAAGGTCTTTTCCTATCTTGATTTCCGGGTGCGCAGTGCCGGGATGATTGCCGGTAAAAAATTGCAAATTCTGCTGGAATCTTATTTTGAAGGGGTGCAGATCGAGGATCTGGAGCACCCCTTCATCGCGATTGCCGCCGATCTGGCCACAGGGCATGAGGTCTGGCTGCGTAAAGGGGATTTTATCGATGCCATGCGGGCCTCGTTTGCCCTGCCCGGCGTTTTTCCGCCGATGGACATCAATAACCGTCTGCTGGTTGATGGCGCGCTCGTCAACCCGGTGCCGGTATCGGCCTGTCAGGCTTTGGGGGCGCGGATGACGATAGCTGTCGACCTGAACAGTGACATGATTGGCAAGGCCGTCCAGCCCGGAAACAAGTATCAGACGATTGCCGGGTTTGATATTACCCCGCCTAAAAAACACGACATCGCCGGACGTTTATTTGGCCGCGACCCGAATAATCCCAGCCTGTTCGGCGTTATGGTTTCAGCGCTGAATATTCTTCAGGACCGTTTAACACGTTCCCGTCTGGCCGGAGACCCGCCGGATGTTCATATCAAACCGCAAATCGGGCATATCGGTTCGATGGAATTTGAGCGCGGACGGGAAATGATTGCCGAAGGTGAAGCCGCTGTTGAGCGAGCTCTCCCCGAAATCAAGGCTGCCATGGCGGTACTGGCTACGCGTGAAGCGGATGAGTAGTTTTACTGATTTTTATTTCCGTTTTTTGTGCTTACGGTCGGGGAGCGGATTACCCCATTTAAACCGGTCAACCAGATAAGTCGGGCGGACGTTGTTATATTGCAGCGTCAGGATATTCAGGGTTTTATCGACATCGTAAGGTGTCTTGCATCCCTTAAACGCCCCGATATGCATGCCGTTTTTAATCAGGCAGGTATCAATCCCCATCGCCGCCGCGCCGACAATGTCATGCGCCATGGTGTCGCCGATCATGACGGTCTGGCCCGGATAGATTTCCTGTTGCTGGAGCTTGCGGATACAGTGCTGGAAAATCGGTTGGTGCGGCTTGCCGATATAATGAACGACGCCGCCAAAATCCTGATAGCGGCGCGCAATCAGCCCCGGTCCGACATGCTGGGCTGATCCGACCAGCATCCGGCTGTCCGGGTTGGCACAAATAGCTTTTAACCGGCGGCGCACCGCTTTGCGCAAAATCGGTTCATAATAATCCACTAGCGTTTTTTCCGGCGCGTCCGAGCCGCTAATCATCAGAAAATCAGCTTGTTCAATGTCGTCGACCAGTTCGATATCCAGACCATCAACGATCGACGTGTCACCGCCGCGGCTCATCAGGAAGCAACGCTGGCCCAGCCCTTTAAAAATGCCCTCGGTCTGATCCTTCAGGCCCTGCCAGGCGATTTCCCCGGAGGTTACAATTTCAGTGTACATAGAGGGCGGAATACCCAGTTTTTTCAGGCGTTCGGCGTTTTCCTCGGCCCGTTTACCGGAATTCGACAGAATAATGATATATTTTTTCCGGTTATTCAGCTCTTTGAGAGATTCCAGCACGCCATCATATAGTTTCTCGCCATTATGGAGAACGCCCCACTGGTCGATAATAAAGCCGGCATAGCTGTCCGATATATCGGATAACCCTTGGCAGAATTTGGTTTTGCCCATAACGCAAACACCCTCTAATACTTTGATAGAACAACAAAGAACAGGATAAGACACACTTCCTTAATAAAGGATTATGATGCCAATGCTCTTCTCAATCAAGGGGGGAGCGTCGATTGTTTTTGCGCTGGATTATGAGGATGATTTTTTATCCTCGCGCATCATTTTCGGCGCGCGTCCGGCGGCTTTGCACAGCATCTGGTAGAGTTTACCGATATCGCTCGTGGCAAAAGTTGTCGTGAGAAGATCGCTGTGGTCGGTGGCGGATGCCTGATCGAACAATTCTTCGAATTGACGCAGGAAGCGCTGGACGTAGGTCCGGAATTCATTGTCGGCGGCAAATTTCTCGCGTACTTTTTCAACCGGAAGCTGCTCGTCCATCTGGGACAGACGTCTGGTAAAGGCGGATACATCACCCTTCTGGAAGGCTTTCCACGTTTTCTCCGGAATTTCATTTTCCAGCATCCGGGTAAAGTCGACAGACAGGGAGTGCAGGCTCTCGATAATAAATTTCGCCGAGGCCATAAAGGCTTCGCGCTGAACGCGGTTATCCTGGTCCTTGATCTTGCGGGCCAGATGCGTTGCATCTTCAACCGCCTTGAACAGGGCATTTGATTGGCGGCTAAAGGTTGAGGCCGCTTCGTCGGCCGCCCTGATTGCCGCCGTGGACACGGATACCAGACGATCACTTTCCTCGGCCAGTTCTTCGCGTGAATCCCGGATTCCTTTTACGACGCTACCGGCCGATGTGCCGATATCATCCAGTTTGCCAGACAGTTTGTATATAGCGTCGCTGATCTGTTCGGCGGCTTCGGCGGAAGATTGCGCCACCACCCCGGCTTGCCTGCGCAGCTGGTCACCATATTCCTGTGATGTTTTCAGGCCGGCATTCATCTGTTCATTGACTTCACGGGACCGCAGAGCAAAGCCGTCACCGGCTTTTTTCAGCTCCAGCAACGATTCTTTCGTGTTGCGCAGCAGGCTGTCGGCTTCCAGTTTCACTTTCGTTACCAGATCCACCGTCATGTTTACAGAGTCGTTCGCGGCCTTGCTCAGGCGTTCGCTTTGTTCAAAGACCTTGTCGCCCACACCGTCAAAGCGCGCAGTGACACGATCGGCCGTTTTATCGACTTGCGCGGCGCTCCGGCCAATCTCTTCGCCGACATTGCCAATCCGGGCCAGAGCCTGTCCGACCGATTCAGACAATTCATGGAATTGTTCGTTGATTGTTTTCTGCACCGTTTCGATTTTCAGGAGCGCTTCGTCCGTCATCAGGTGAATGTCCGTCGACTGATCGGCCAACGCATTACGCAGATCGTGCATTTTATCATTCGCCGATGTGGCGGCACGTTCGATGTCCTCGACCCGTTCTTGCATATCGTTGCCGGATTTTTTCAGGATTTCGGCGGCATGATCGGCGCCGCTCCGCAGCCCGTTGAGGCGCTCGTCAAAGACGATGCTGATTTGCTGCAAGCGGTCCAGATTGTTGCGGGTGGAAACCTCGAAGCCTTTTTGCAGGTTTTCAAACTGCACATGGGCTTGTGATACCCGGTCCATGGCATCGTCGAATAAGGGCTCGAACCCGCCGGATGTTTTTTCCAGCGCGTCCATGACCGTTATGAGGGACTCGTTCGCCGTTTCGGTGTTTTTCTTCAATGTCAGGGTTTTTCCGGTAATGGCCTCGTCCAGATCACCCATATTCCCCAATGCCAGCTTGGTGGAGGCGCTGACTTCTTCACAGCGCGCCGATATCTGCTCTTCCAGTTTCGAGAGATTTTCAACCGCGCCATCCGATAGCACCGTCAGACGCGAGGCCTGGTCCTCCAGTGCATCGCGCACGGTTTCGATGCGGCTTAACGATTCTTCGACTTCACTGCCCAGCACATTTTTCTGGTGTGCGAGCTGTTCGTTAATCGTCCGGGCATGGCCACCAATCTGACCCGCCATGGTGGAAATTTCCTGAGCCTGTCCGCGCAGAATATTGCGGATATATTCAGAGCTTTCCCGCGCCTTGCCGCTGGCATCGTTTAGATCCGTTACGCGCTGGCGCAGGGTTTCCTCGATTTGCGTATGGCGGCTGTCAGCCTCATCAACCGCATTGTTTATCGCGCGGAGCGGTTCTTCCAGAGACGATTGGACGCTCTGGATACGGTCCACTATGTTGATCGTGGCGATATTGATTTTTTCAGCCTGATCTTCAGCCGAGGCGGTCAGGGTTTTGACCTGTTCATCGGCAAGGGCCGAAGCCGCTTCAATTTGCTCCCGGCTCTTTTCGATCAAACCGACGATGGTTTCCATACGGGCTACGTTGCCTTCCCCGGCTTCATCGAGTTTGGCGATCTGCTCGCCCGCCGTTTCCATCAGCGTTTCGGTTTGCTGGCGTGTGCTGTTTGCCGATTTCTCAAGCGCTTCCACGGCGCGCCGAACCGCCGCCGTTACGGATTCCGCGCCGGATACGGCCACGGACATCGCTTCGCTCAGCTTGTTCGCCGCCGCGGTTCCGGCATCTTCGATGGCTTCGGCTTCTTTTGCGATTCCGGTCACCGTATCGTGAAGTTTTCCGGCCTGAACATCCAGACGGGTTTCCAGATCAGCGGTACGGTCGGCGACCCCCTCCCCGGCGTCGTGCAGGCGCTCAAGGCTGGCATTGATGGTATCGGCCATGCGGTCGGCCTGACGGGCGACCTCTTCGGCGCCTTTATCGAGGGCTTCCCTGTGGTCCTGAATGGTCTGGCTGGATTGTTCCATGGCTTGCAAGGTTTTGTCGGTGACATCCTTTAATCCGTCGACTTGCTGGCCGATTGTATCGGACAGGCGTGATGTTTCCGCCGCCACTTTTTCCGCGGCAGACGATAGAGCCTCGGTATGGCTGTCGAACTCGCCGCTGACATCTTTCAGGCGCCCCGCCATGCGATCGACGGATTCGCTTAAATGATCGAAGCGCTGATCGAAGAAGCTCTCCAGCCCTCCGATTTTCTCGCCAGCCTGATCGGCGGCGTCCAGAATCTTGTCCGCGCCGCGGCCCATGGAGGCTTCCATTTCCGTCGCCCGCTCCAGAATGTTCCGCGTGGCTTCATCCCATGCTTCGGCGCCAGATTGCGCCCGCGTTCCGATATTATCGGTGCGTTGTTCGATTTCCTCGGTCAATGACAGCAGGCGGGCCGAGCGTTCGTGCATGGACTCGGCCATTTTATCAATATGAAACTCGGTTTTTTTCGACAGGCCGATAAAATCACGGATTTCATTTTTCAGGCCATGACGCGCCCGTGCGATCGCCTTGATTACCGATTTGGACGATGTTGCCAGTTCAGCCGACTGACGGCACAGCTCCTCAATGTCTTTATGCACTCGCTGCGCCCGTTCTTCGGATGGGAACAAGATGGATTGCAGCTCATGACGCAGTGCTTCCGAATAATGCGCGACCTCTTCCCGGCGCTGGAAAATACCAAGGATATACCAAAGCAGCGCGACGGGCGCCAAAATGCCCGCCAGATAACCGCCCAGCTCGTGCGGGGCCATGGTGCTGACATTGCTCAAAACGCCATTACGGATGGTGGCGTAGGCGCAAAATGCCAGCCAGAACACCGTCAGGAAAGCCCCGGCTACACTCATGACTTTGGCAAAGGCCGATCCTTTTAGCGGCGCGGCATTCAGCGGGCTCAGCATTAAAACCGGCTCGTCATCGCTGTAATTTTCGTGGTCGATTGCCGTTTTTTCCGTGCGCAGCGCCCGAACATGCAGGCCAGAGGCCGGGCTTTCCTGATTTTCGGAGTCCGAAGACAGGTCAGGTTTTGCCGGCACGGCTGTTATGCGCAAATGTTTGAGCCCCTTGCCCACTTTCAGGCCCGCATCCTTTTTTGCCGTCAGTTCCGGGATTTTTCTGCTTTCCCCGATCGAGGCTGCATCGGGAGAAGCCGCTTTGGCTTCGGGCTTGTTATCCGGGTCTTTTTTCGGCACGGCAGGCGCAAGTTTCATGACGTAGCTCTCTCCCCACACTTGAGGTTTTGTCGTTAAAAAACTGATTTATATGGATTAAGGTGCCTATTTACACATGAAAGTGCGTAAACGGCAAGAGGAGAATCGAAGAAAGACGTTTTATTTCATGATTATAAAAACCAGAAAACAAAACAAATAAATCTATTTATTTTCAATGTCTTGAAAATATTTCCTTATGTCTGACTTTATCTCTGGGGCCAATAAATAAAGGCCGATAATGTTGGGAACAGCCATGGCAAAAACCAATGAGTCCGTGATGTTGATGACGCTGCCCAAGTTCGCCGAAGCACCGACAATAACCGCCAGGCAATAAAACAATTTATAGCCAATCTCTACGGCGCTGTGCTCGCCGAATAAAAACGTTGCGCCCTTCACGCCATAATACGACCAGGAAATCAGGGTCGAGTACGCAAACAAGAAAACTGTAAAGGCCAGAACGTAGGGAAACCATGAAATGCTGGATGCAAAGGCGCGTGATGTCAGTTCAACCCCTTCCATGCCGTCTTTATCCATGTAGGCGCCGCTGATGACGATGACGAACGCGGTAACCATGCAGATAATGATGGTGTCGATGAACGGGCCGAGCATACCGACAAAACCCTGTGAAACGGGCTGATCGGTTTTAACGGATGAGTGTGCAATGGCCGCCGAGCCCAGCCCGGCTTCGTTTGAAAAAGACGCGCGCTGCACACCCATTAGCAGTGCGCCGAAGAGCGCCCCCAGCCCGGCTTCCGGCACGAGAGCTTCTTTGACAATGATGAGCAGGCTTTCCGGGATTTGCTGGTAATTCATGGCGATGACAACAAAGCCCGCCAGCAAATAGACGATCCCCATTACGGGGACGATTTTTGAAGCCACGGCGGCAATGGATTTGATCCCGCCAATAATAACAATGCCTACAAGAACGGCCATACACAGACCGACCAGCCAGCCTTTGTCCGCGAAAAAGCTTTCCTGCCCGCCGGAGATCGTCAGAAGTTGCTGATACGTCTGGTTTGTCTGGAACAGGCTGCCGGCCCCAATGGCGCCAAACAGGACACATACAGCGAAAAAAGCGCCCATGATGTTCCCGATATACGGTATATCGCGGTTATTAAAAGCATCGCGCAGGTAGTACATCGGGCCGCCGGAAATTTTGACCCTGCCATCGGGTAAATGTTTTTCATGACGATATTTGACGCCCAGCATAACTTCGGCGAATTTTACGGTCATCCCGAACAGCCCCATCATCGCCATCCAGAATACAGCACCGGGACCGCCAACCGAAACCGCGACGGCGACGCCGGCAATATTTCCCAGCCCGACGGTGCCGGAAAGCGATGTCGTCAATGCCTGAAACCGGTTGATATGGCCGCTGGCCCCCGGTTTATCGTATTTTCCCCGCAAGATAGCAATCGCGTGAGCGAAATACCGAATATTGATGAAACCCAGATAAAATGTGAAAAAGAGCGCGGCAATAACGAGCCAGGCCAGGATCAGTTTTACCTCCTGCCCCATAACCGGCACGCTGTAGAAAACAAAAGAGGCAATGGCTTCCGATGCCGGGCCAAGTCTATCCTCTATGGCCTGATCGATATTCATTTTACTCTCCCTGTTTTTTTATTTTATTTCATTGTGTTGCGGTTTAATGCTCACAAATTGGCTGAGATACGGGATGGGACGGATAAAACGTTGCCGCCCATTTTTTCAGGCTCTCGCCATCCATTGTCGCGACCTTGGGGATGCGCATGGCGTAGCGGTTGCAAAACAGATCAGGGCGCATTTTCGCCGCATCGGTCGAAATCTTGTTGGCCAGAACCGTCCGCATTGTGTTGAGTTTGGCTTCCGGATCGCGTTCGCCGGTGCGCTGAAAATAATCCAGAAGGCGGTTTTCGTAAGCCGCGAACAGGCCTTTGTGTTGATCGGTGAAATCACGGTATTGCATATACAGGTTTTTACCGTGGGTTTTCATGTGCTGGCAATTCAGGCCGATAACCATGAGTTCGCTGTGGATGCGGATGGCCTGCTCGGCTTCGGCTTCGGCCAATGTGTAGCAGCTCCCGGCTTTGGAAGCCTGCGCGCTGGATACTCCCGCCAAAAGTAAAACAATCGCCGATAAAAGTATTTTCTTCATGCTGCAACCTGCGTTTTCAATGGTTCACCGTTAAAATATGCCAGAAGATTATCAATGACGAGCCGCCCCATAACGGTTCGGGTTTCAATCGTCGCGGACCCGATATGCGGCAACAAAACCACATTATCCATCGCAAACAAAGCCTCTGGTATATGAGGTTCATTGTCATACACATCCAGCCCGGCTCCGGCAATATTTTTATTGTACAAGGCCTCTAATAAATCTTCCTGATTCACGACGGAGCCGCGCGCCACGTTAATCAGGAAGCCCTTGGAGCCCAACGCTTCCAGAATATCATAATCGACAACCTTTTCGGTTTCCGGACCGCCAACGCAGGTCAGGATCAGGTAATCACTAAGATCCGCCATTTCTCTCAGTGATTTGCAGTATGTATAGGGCTGATCCGGCTTTTCCCGCGGTCCGTTATACAAAACATCCATATCGAACGCCGCGCAGCGCCGGGCCACGGCCTGACCGATTCGCCCCAGCCCCAAAATACCAACCGTTTTACCCTGCAGCGTGTTGCCCAGCGGGAATGCCCCGTTCAGCCATTTACCACAGCGCACAAACATGTCGGCTTCACAGACGCGGCGGGAAACAGCCAGAAGCAAAGCCAGAGCCGTATCGGCGGTATCGGCAGTCAGAACATCGGGCGTGTTGGTGACACTGATCCCGCGCTCGGCGGCGGCAGTCAGATCAATATTGTTCACACCGACGCCGAACTGGGCAATCATTTCAAGGTTGGGCAAGGCTTCGATCATCCGGCGTGTCACCCCTTTGCCGTCATAGCGCGATAAAATCGCCTGAATTTCATTTTTGTGGGCCTGAAGCGTGGCTTCGGGGTCTTCTTCTTTCCAGAGTTTTATCACGTCGAAGTGCCGGTCCAGTTCTTCCATTTCCGACGGTAGCAACGATCCCAAGGCCAACAGTGTTTTCGACATGATTTTTTCTTTCTCAAAACTTGATCTGGGCGGGGTAAATGTGGTTTAACCCTGCTTTCCACTATATGAGGAATGAACCATAGCATGACCGGGCAAGACAACAAAAAACTGTATATCAAAACATGGGGCTGTCAGATGAACGTCTATGACAGCCAGCGTATGGCCGATGTTCTGGCGCCTTTGGGATACAAAACTGTCGAGAGCCCGGAAGATGCCGACATGATGATCCTTAACACCTGTCACATCCGGGAAAAAGCCACGGAAAAAGTATTTTCCGAGCTGGGGCGGCTGCGCGATCACAAGGACGCCAAGGAAGCGCGCGGCGGCAAAATGCTGATGGCTGTGGCAGGCTGCGTCGCGCAGGCTGAAGGCGGCTTTATTATGGAGCGCGCGCCGTATGTCGATATGGTGTTCGGACCGCAGACTTATCACGAGCTGCCGGAGATGGTTGTTAAGGCAACGGGCGAGCGTGTGATTAACACCGAACTGGCCACCGAAGAGAAATTCGACGCCCTGCCCGGCGAAAATCGCCCGACCGGTCCGGCGGCGTTTCTGTCGGTTCAGGAAGGGTGTGATAAATTTTGTACGTACTGCGTTGTTCCCTATACGCGCGGTGCGGAAGTTTCGCGTCCTGTGATGCAAATCCTTGATGAAGCCAAACGTATCCGCGATGCCGGGGCGAAGGAAATCACCCTGCTCGGCCAGAACGTCAATGCCTTCCACGGTGAAAACGTTGACGGCAAGACCTGGGGGTTGGCGCAGTTGATCGAAGCGGTGGCGGAGATCGAGGGGATCGAACGTATTCGTTATACGACATCGCATCCCGGCGATATGCAGGACGATTTGCTGGAGGCGCACGGCCACATTGAAAAACTGATGCCTTATTTGCATCTGCCGGTTCAAAGCGGGTCCAACACCATCCTGAAGGCCATGAACCGCAAGCATACGGCGGAAAGCTATCTGGAGACGATTGAAAAGCTGCGCAAAATACGTCCCGATATCGCCCTGTCCGGTGATTTTATCGTCGGGTTTCCCGGTGAAACGGATGAAGATTTTGAAGCAACGATGGATCTGGTCCGCAAGGCGCGCTATGCCTCGGCCTATTCCTTTAAATATTCCGCCCGGCCCGGAACGCCGGCCGCCGGCATGAAAAAGCTGGTGCGGCCAGATGTTATGGATGAACGCCTGCAACATTTACAGGACTTGCTCAACGATCAGGGGCGCGCCTTTAACGAACGCTGCGTTGGCCTGACGATGCCGGTACTGCTCGAGCGTAAAGGCAAGGAACCCGGCCAGCTTCACGGCCGCAGTCCCTACAACCAGTCCGTGCATGTCGAAGGTAACGAACGGTTGCTGGGGCACATTGTTGATGTCGAGATGATTACGGCCTCGAAAAGCGCCCTGCGCGGCCGCATCGCAACATGCGAAATGATTGCAAAAAGCGCATGAATATGAGACAATTAGGCATGTTAATCAGCTTGCGAGGAACGCTATAGCACAGCAAACCATTCAGGAGCGCATCGTCTTTGAAGACAACCGGTTGGTTCCGGTCTTGTACGGCGAGCAAAACGCTCATCTCCAGAAAATTGAAAAGAAACTGAACGTTGATATTAACACCCGCGGTAACGAAGTCGTTATCAGCGGCGCAGCCCGTTCAGCCGATCAGGCGCGGCGCGTTCTGGAAGCATTGTGGAGCCGCATTACAAACGGTCAGGAAATTGATTCCCAAAGTGTTGATTCCGCTCTGCGGTTTCTGGATGAGGAAAAAGAGCGCAGCCCGAAAGCGCGGCTGGAACAATTTACCCGCAACGAAGAACAGATTGCCACGCGCAAGAAAACCATTCGGCCCCGCTCGCCCCTGCAGGCGGGCTATATCGAGGCCATGTACAAGAACAAGCTGACTTTTGGTATCGGCCCGGCCGGAACGGGGAAAACCTATCTGGCCGTTGCGATGGCGGTGGCGATGCTGGAAGAAGGCGCGGTGGAACGCATTATTCTTTCCCGCCCGGCTGTGGAAGCCGGAGAGCGGCTGGGGTTCCTTCCCGGTGAAATGAAGGAGAAAATGGACCCGTATATGCGGCCGCTTTATGACGCGCTGCATGACACGATGGCCGCCGACCGACTGCAAAAGAAAATCGCCAGTGAGGAAATCGAAATTGCGCCGCTGGCCTTTATGCGCGGGCGTACACTGAACAATGCCTTCATCATTCTTGACGAAGCCCAAAATACGACATCGATGCAGATGTTAATGTTCCTGACCCGTATTGGCGAGGGATCACGCATGGTTATTACCGGCGATCCGGGGCAAACCGATCTGCCGCGCGGTGAACGGTCCGGCCTTCTGGAGGCGCAGGATGTTCTGGCCGGCGGCGAGGATATGGCCTTTATCAACTTCACACACAAAGACGTTGTGCGGAGTTCGCTGGTCGCCCAGATCATTCAAGCTTACGATAAGTACAATAAGAAGCGCGATGTCTGATATTAAATTCCCGTCATTTGATGTGCTGATATCCGATCCGGCATGGCGCAAAGCGTTGCCCGGCCTCGACAGTCTGACCGATGCGGTGATCGGCGCAGTGTTTTCAACGATCTCCCTGCCGGACATTCTGGGCGGCAAAACGCTGGAAACGGGGATTCTTCTCTCCGACGATCAGCAGGTGCAGGCTTTGAATAGCGAATTCCGGGGTATGGACAAGCCCACCAATGTTTTATCTTTTGCCGCGCTGGACGATCCGGATCTGGAAAGTGCGCTGGCGGCCTCCCCGCATTTTGTTCTGGGCGATGTTATCTTTGCCTTTGAAACGGTTGAACGGGAAGCGCGCGAGCAAAACAAGAGCTTTGCCGATCATTACGCGCATTTATTGACGCACGGATTGCTTCATCTTCTGGGCTACGATCACATCGAAGATAAGGAAGCTGAAGAGATGGAAGCGCTGGAAGTCCGCATTCTGGACGGGCTTGGAATTGAAAATCCCTATTGTGAAGATTAAAAGATCAGGTATAAACGGAAACAGAAAATGGAAATCATGCCCGCAAAAAAGAACGAACCGAAAGACGATCACAGTCAACCGCCAGAGGAACCCGAGAGTCCGGGACCATTACTGACGGCTGTCAAAAACGGACAGGACACGGCGACCGACGCCGAAATCTCTCCTTCCAGTGAGCCGAATATTATGGACTGGGTGCGCGGTCTTGTGAAAGGCCGGGGCGATACGTCCCTGCGCGATGCGCTGGCCGAATACATCACCGAACAAAATGACGATGAATGCGGCACGGCAGCCCATGAACGCGTCCTGATTTCCAATATCCTGAATTTACGCGATATGACCGTGACGGACGTGATGATTCCGCGGGCCGACATTGCCGCCATATCTCTGGATACAACGCGGGAAGATTTGCTGTCTTTGCTGGCTGAAAAACAGTTCAGCCGCCTGCCCGTCTATAAAGAAACGCTCGACGACATTATCGGCACCATTCATATCAAGGATATTCTGGCTTCTATCGCCACAGGCAAGGATATGGTCATCAAGGATATTATCCGCAACGTTCCGATCGTCTCGCCGGCCATGCCGGTTTTGGACCTGCTGTTGATGATGAAGCAAAAACGCCGGCATATGGCGATGGTCATTGACGAATTCGGCGGTATTGACGGCCTGGTGACGATTGGCGACGTTATCGAGGCCATTGTCGGCGAGATCGAAGACGAATACGATCAGGACGACCAGCCCCAGATCAAGGAAAAGGAAGACGGGTCGGTCATTGTCGACGCCCGCTATGACATCGAGGAATTCGAAGAAAAATACGGCGAATTGCTGGATGAAGACGAGCGTGAAGATGTCGATACGCTTGGCGGGCTGGTCTTTTCGATTGCCGGGCGCGTTCCGGCCCGCGGTGAAATTCTGACCCATGATTCCGGGATGGTTTTCGAGATTCTCGACGCCGACCCCCGCCGGGTCCACCGCGTATTGATCCGCAATATTCCCTTGCCATCGGCGCGCATAGCAGATTAAACCTCTATGCCATGAATGTTTTTTCTTTTAGCTGCGCCGCACCCGTTATCGCTGGCTGGCCCGCCCGTTATCGCTGGCTGGCCGCGCTTGCATCCGGCGCCCTTATTATGCCCGCCATGGCCCCGTGGAGTTGCTGGCCGTTCCTGTTTGCGGGGCTGAGTTTTTATTACATTATCCTGTCATCTGCCCCGTCCGCGAAAACAGCGGCGTTATATGGCGGTTTGCATGGCTTCGGTTATCATTTGTTCGGGCTGTATTGGATCGGTAATGCCTTGCTGGTCGAGGGAAATGATTTTAGCTGGGTCTGGCCTCTGGCGATTGCCGGTCTTCCCTTGCTTCTGGGGTTGTTCAGCGCCGCCGCCGGGGCGATCATACATCTTCTGGCCATGCGCACGGGCGGGATGACGCGTGCCGCCGGGTTCCTGATCTTTATCGCGGGCCTGTCGGTTTTTGAATGGCTGCGCGGGCATATCTTTACAGGCTTTCCCTGGAACCTCTACGGTTATAGCTGGATTTCAGTGCTGCCGATTGCCCAGTTTGCCTCTATAGCCGGTATTTACGGACTGACGCTCCTGACCATTTTCTGGGCGGCGCTGCCGGGCTTTTTGTTGATACAGGATGGCCCCCGAAAGCAAAAGGCGCTCTGGATTGCGTTCACGGCGCTGGCTTTTGTTTCCGTTTACGCTTACGGCTATATCCGTTTGGCTCATGCGGAGCAGAATTACCGCGACGATTTGGTTATCCGGCTGGTTCAGCCCAACATTAACCAAGCCGACAAGTGGCTCCCGGAAAAAGCCGGTGAGAATCTGGGAAAACTGCTATCCCTGTCTTTCCCGGAGCCGGAAAACCAGACAAATCCCACACTGATCGTATGGCCGGAAACAGCCCTGTCATTTCGCCTTATGGATATGCCTTCGGTCCGGGAAGCTCTGCGGGATGTTCTGGGCCTCTATGCCAATGATGTTTATCTGGCGACAGGGCTGCTCAGGCGAGATACGCAGGATAACGGCGAGACGCGTTATTATAACAGCCTTGTCGTTTATGACCGCAACCTGACGCCGGTGGCAATTTACGATAAAAGCCATCTGGTCCCTTTCGGAGAATATATTCCTTTCCAGAAATGGCTGACCCTGACGCCTTTTGTGAAATTCAGCGGCTTTGACGCCGGTGACGGTCCCCGCACGTTATCCGCCGGGTCGCTGCCGCCGTTTTCACCGCTTATCTGTTACGAGATTATATTTCCCGGACAGGCCGTTTATCGCGGCCATAGCAAACCGGCCTTTATTCTAAACGTGACCAATGATGGCTGGTACGGGGACAGTCCCGGCCCTTATCAACATTACGTTCAGTCCCGGTTCCGGGCGATAGAGGAAGGACTGCCGGTTGTTCGTTCCGCCAATACGGGTATATCGGCCCTGACCGATTCTTATGGTCGTTCTCTCGTGAAAATGTCTCTTTCTACTGAAAACTCCGAAAATATATCTATTCCTAACAATGAATTTACAACAACACCTTACGCGTACCTGCGAGACAAACTTTTCTGGGGATCTGTTCTATCCATTTGTTTTGTATGTGTTTTTTTATCGCGCCGGAATAAATGCCGTGGGCGCACCATATGATTTTTGTATAAGTTCGAACGGCCCTAATACTTTAAGTTAGTTGAAACGATAACGGTTTGCATGCACATGTACTCTTCTGTTAAAGAAGAACCATGCAAGCAGGCAGAGAGAGAAATACCATGGCCAGAGCAAAAAAAGAATACATAGCCGGCGACAAGCTTACGGGAGACAGACAGCCTAATCCTGTTGATGTTCACGTGGGAACACGTGTGCGGATGCGCCGCTCTCTGTTGGGGATCAGTCAGGAAAAGCTTGCGGAGGCCGTCGGTCTGACATTCCAGCAAATCCAGAAATACGAGCGTGGCACCAACCGGGTAAGCGCCAGCCGTCTGTACCAGTTCAGCAAAATACTGGAAGTTCCTATTTCTTATTTCTTCGAAAAATTCGTTGAGAATGATTCGGCTCAGACTCTGGGATATCAGGCGCTGGCGGATAACGAGCAGCAAGGACTCATCAACGATGACATCATGAACAGCAAGGAAACGCTTGATCTGATCCGTGTCTACTATTCGATCAAAGATCCCGATGTCAGGAAAGATTTCCTTAAAACCATCAAATCGATGGCTGAAATCATGAAAACCCACCGCTGATAAAAAAA
Organism: Rhodospirillales bacterium; assembly: GCA_020638175.1. Lineage (NCBI taxonomy): Bacteria > Pseudomonadati > Pseudomonadota > Alphaproteobacteria > Rhodospirillales > Rhodospirillales bacterium. The sequence goes on along the minus strand of JACKJA010000002.1, from coordinate 1,379,801 downwards.
CGTATTGTTTTTCTTGAACAGGAAGAACAGGAGGGCTATCCTCGTCCGGATACGGTCAGGTGGCCCTAGCGTTTTCTGGTCGTTCCCGCTCTTCTCATATATCAGCTTCAAGGAATTACCTGCCTATGTCTTTAAAAGATTACCTTTTCACCAGCGAATCCGTTTCCGAAGGTCACCCGGATAAAATCTGCGACCAGATTTCCGATGCCGTTGTCGACCATTATATGACGCTGGACAGTAATTGCCGCGCCGCGATTGAAACCGTAACGACGACGAATTATGTCGGAATTGTCGGCGAAGCCCGCGGTCCCTCCTCGATTACGCATGCCGATATCGAGCAAATCGCCCGCAAGGTTATTAAAGACATCGGTTATGAGCAGGAAGAATTTCACTGGAAAAATGTCAATATTGACGTGAAGGTTCACAGCCAGTCCACCGACATCGCGCAAGGCGTCGATTCTGCTGCCGATAAAGACGAAGGCGCGGGCGACCAAGGGATTATGTTCGGTTATGCCTGCAATGAGACGGATGTCCTGATGCCGGCGGCCATTCATTTTTCACACAATATACTGCGCTCTCTGGCCGAGGCTCGCCATTCCGGCGCGCTGCCGATGCTGGAGCCTGATTCAAAATCACAGGTAACTTTGGAATATCGCGACGGGCAGCCTGTCCGGGCGACCTCGGTTGTCGTTTCGACACAGCATAATGAAAGCGTCTCCCAGGCCGAAGTCCGGGAAATGGTCCGGCCCCACGTTCTGGATGTTTTGCCGGAAGGCTGGATGTGTCCGGAAGAAGAATTCTACGTCAATCCGACGGGCCGGTTTGTGATAGGCGGTCCCGTGGGGGATGCCGGTCTGACCGGACGGAAGATCATCGTCGATACCTATGGCGGGGCATGCCCGCACGGCGGCGGCGCGTTTTCCGGGAAAGACCCGACGAAAGTCGACCGCAGCGCCGCTTATGCTGCCCGCTACGCCGCTAAAAACATTGTCGCGGCGGGGTATGCCGATCGCTGCACGATCCAGCTTTCCTATGCGATCGGCGTCAGTAAGCCGCTGTCCATGTATGTGAATACACACGGGACGGGAAAGGTGCCGGAAAAAGATCTGGTCAATGCCCTGAACAAAGTCATGGATTTCTCGCCGCGTGGCATTATCGAGCACCTGAAGCTTCGCCGTCCGATTTATGCCCTGACGGCAGCCTATGGTCATTTTGGCCGTGAACCGCGCCCGGACGGCCATTTTAGCTGGGAGCAACTCGATCTGGTCGATGCGTTGCAGAAGACTCTTGGCTAACCATACCGAACAAAAAAACCGCCGATTGTACGGGCGCCGGCTGGGGCGGCCGCTTAATGCGTCCCGGCAAGCCGTCTATGATGAATTGCTGCCCAAGCTCCAGCTACCCTCTTCCGGTGCGCTGGCCCTATCCGGCCTTTTTTCATTCACACCTGAAAAAACGGTTCTTGAAATAGGCTTCGGGAATGGCGAGCATGTGGCTGCTATGATGCACGCCCGGCCCGCTGACGGCTTTATTGCCTGTGAGCCATACATCAACGGCATGACGGCCTTTTTAAAACAGATCAAAGATGAAAAACACGACCACGTCCGGGTATGGATGGATGATGCCATCGAGGTTGTCGACCGGCTGGACGTGTCCTGTCTTGATGAGATTTATGTCCTGAACCCCGATCCCTGGCCGAAGGCCCGCCACCACAAGCGCCGGATTATCTCTCAGGACAACCTGACGCGGTTTGCTCGTGTGATGAAACCCGGCGGCCTTCTGGTTATGACGACCGATGTGGACGATCTCGCCGAATGGATGGTCACGCAAGCGACAGCCCACCCCGATTTCGAATGGACGGCGGAAAGCGCTGCCGACTGGCAAACCCCGCCGCCCGGATGGCTGCCGACCCGCTATGAGCAAAAGGGCGTCGCGGCCGGACGCAAACAGTCCTATTTGCTGTTTCGCCGCCGCTAAAACGTTGCTATAATCCTTGCCGTATCTGTTTCCGGATTTATTCAGGGAGTTTTCTCAGCATGGAAGTTTTTGTCATTGTCTTTGTCCTGTTCGCCGTTTCCCTTTTGTTTATGGGGATCAAGTCTGTGCCGCAGGGGTATGAATTCACGGTCGAGCGGTTCGGGAAATACACACACACCATGTCGCCGGGGCTGAATTTCATTATTCCCTTTGCCGATGCGATCGGTGCGCGGATGAACATGATGGAAAACGTTCTGGACGTGCCCTCACAGGAAGTCATTACCCGTGACAACGCCCTGATCGAAGTTGACGGCGTTGTTTTCTATCAGGTGCTTGACGCGGCCAAGGCGGCTTATGAGGTGCGCGATATGGAGCGCGCTATTTTGAACCTGACTACAACTAATATCCGGACGGTGATGGGATCGATGGATCTGGATGAGCTGCTTTCCGAGCGGGACCAGATCAATGCCCGGTTGTTGACTATTGTCGATGACGCCACGGCGCCGTGGGGGATCAAGGTCACCCGGATCGAAATCAAGGACATTACCCCGCCGCGGGATCTGGTCGATTCCATGGCTCGCCAGATGAAAGCCGAACGGGAAAAACGGGCCGTTATTCTGGAGGCCGAAGGAGATCGTCAGGCCGCTATTTTACGCGCCGAGGGGGAAAAACAATCCGCCATTCTCGAAGCCGAAGGCCGTAAGGAAGCCGCATTCCGCGATTCTGAGGCCCGCGAACGGCAAGCACAAGCCGAAGCACAAGCCACGCAGGACGTCTCCCAAGCGATTGCCGGCGGAAACGTGCAGGCTATCAATTATTTCGTCGCGCAAGAATACGTCAAGGCTCTGGGCAAGTTTGCCAATTCCCCGAACCAGAAAATTCTGTTCCTGCCGGTAGAAGCTTCGAACGTGATTGGCGCGCTGGGCGGCGTTGCCGAGATCGCCAAGGAAGCATTCGGCAAAGACAAAGCGGCGTAAACTGTTTAATGTGTCATTCTGAGTGGAGCGAAGAATCTTTTTTGCTTTTAAGTGTTAATGATCCTTCGCTATCGCTCAGGATGACAGAAAATGGAGACTCTATATGTTTGAGCAATTCGACCCTTCGATGATTGAATTCTGGCACTGGGGTATTGCCGGGATGGTGTTGCTGATCCTTGAAATGGTTGTATCCGGGTTTTTCCTGATATGGCTGGGTGTGGCGGCGCTGGCCGTCGGATTACTGATGCTGGTTTTCCCGTTTATGTTCTGGCATCTGCAACTGACGATATGGGCCGTATTGTCGCTGGTCTCGTTTTTGGGCTGGCGGGCATGGCGCAAGAAGAACCCGGTTGAAAGTTCCGAGCCAACGCTTAACCGCCGGGGCGAACAATATGTCGGGCGGCACTTCACACTGGAAGAGCCGATCGTCAATGGTCTGGGCAAAATCAAAGTCGACGACAGCACATGGAAAATCCAGGCAACGGATGACCTACCGGCCGGATCGCAGATCGTTGTGACGGCCACGGAGGGTACTGTGCTGAAAGTCAAACCGGCCTGATTACCGGAACCGATTTTTTGCAAAAATCTCTTGCCTTTTGGCGGGGACATCCCTATATTCCCATCAAAATCCTGAATATATAACAGGGTGGGCTCATAAAGAGGCCCGCCTTTTTTGTTGGAAAATATAGATTTGACGCCGATCGAACAGAAAATTGAAAGCCTTATTGCGCCGATTATCGAAGAAAGCGGTTTGCGGCTGGTGTGCGCCCGGATCGTGAACGAGGGCCATGGCACGGTTTTACGCGTTATGGCGGAAGACCCGGCCACACGTAATCTGGATATAGACAAATGCGCGGAGCTAAGCCGTGAAATTTCGGCCCTGCTCGACGTTGAGGACGTTATTGACAGCCGCTATTATCTGGAAGTTAGCTCTCCGGGGATGGACCGGCCGCTGGTCCGTGAAGAGGATTACACAGATTACGAAGGCTTTGAGGCCAAAATCGAGATTGATCCGCCGGTAGACGGCCAGAAAAAATTCCGGGGCCGTATCCGCGGCATGGAAAACAATGAAATTATACTCGATACGGATCAGGGAAGGCTTGCCCTGCCCTATTCTTCGGTGCATAAAGCTAAGCTGGTTATGACCGACGAGCTTTTGAACCGTTACAAGCAAAAAAAAGCCTAGATATTTTTAACAACTGACGATTAAAGACAAGAAGCAAAGAGGAAAAGAAAATGGAACTTCTGCAAGTCGCTGATGCGGTCGCCCGCGATAAGGCCATTGACCAGAACATCGTTTTGGAAGCCATGGAAGAGGCTATCCAGAAAGCCGGTCGTTCGAAATACGGTCACGATCACGATATTCGCGCCCATATCGACCGCAAGACCGGCGATATCGAGCTGAAGCGTTACCGCGAAGTTGTCGAGGAAATCGAAGACGAAGCCACGCAGCTTACCTTGGCCGAAGCCCAGCGCATCAAAAAAGATGCCGTTATCGGGGAATTCCTGATTGACGATCTGCCGCCGCTCGATTTTGGACGGATTGCCGCCCAGACCGCCAAGCAGGTTATCGTGCAGAAAGTCCGTGAAGCCGAGCGCGCCCGTCAATATGCCGAATTCAAAGACCGGATCGGCGAGATGATTAATGGCGTTATCAAGCGCGTGGAATACGGCAATGCCACGATTGATATCGGTGGCCGCGCCGAAGCGTTGCTGCGCCGGGATGAATGCCTGCCACGCGAGCATTTGAAAAACGGCGACCGTGTGCGCGCCTATATCTATGACGTACGTGAAGAACAGCGCGGCCCGCAGATTTTCCTGTCCCGCACGCGTCCTGACTTCATGAAATTACTGTTCACGCAGGAAGTTCCTGAAATCTATGACGGGATCATTGAAATCCGCGCCGTTGCCCGCGATCCGGGAAGCCGTGCGAAAATCGCCGTTATCTCCCGCGACAGCTCGATCGATCCGGTCGGCGCCTGTGTCGGGATGCGCGGTAGCCGTGTGCAGGCCGTTGTCAACGAGCTGCAGGGCGAGAAAATCGACATTATTCCGTGGACCGATGACATTGCCTCTTTCACCGTGAATGCCCTCCAGCCGGCTGCCGTTTCCAAGGTTGTTCTGGATGAGGACAAAAACCGGATGGAAGTCGTAGTACCGGAAGAACATTTGAGTCTGGCGATCGGTCGCCGCGGTCAGAACGTTCGTCTGGCTTCCATGCTGACGGGCTGGGATATTGATATCCTGACCGAGGCAGAAGAATCTGAACGCCGGGCTGACGAATTCAAAACACGCTCCGGCCTGTTTATGGAGGCTCTGGATGTTGATGAAGTTATCGCCCACTTGCTGGTGGCCGAAGGCTTTAGCAAGATCGAGGAAATTGCCGAAACGCCGATTGAAGAGCTGAACCAGATCGAAGGCTTTGAAGAGGAAGTTTCTATCGAGTTGCAAAACCGTGCCAACGCATGGCTCGACCTGATTGAAGCCAAGCTTCAGGAAAAACGGACCGAGCTGGGCATTGCCGACGACCTGATGGAAATCCAAGGTTTGACCCCCGATATGATTATCAAGCTGGGCGAAAACGGCGTAAAAACCCGTGACGATCTGGCTGATTTGGCCGGTGACGAGTTGATCGAGATTTTGGGTGAAGGCTCGTTGAAGAGCTCGGAAGCCAATGACTTGATTATGGCGGCACGGGCACACTGGTTCGAAAACGAAGATCAGGCAGAAGAAGCAGAAAATGCGGCCTGATCGCGCACTGAAAAAATAAGCCTCCGTCTGGTGCTCGGAGGCGAAACGCTGTAAAAGGATGCCTTATGAGCGAAATTAAAGACGTTAAAGAAACAAAAGACGAAAAGAAAACCCTGAGCCTTGGCAAGGGAACGTTGAGCCTGAAAGGCGGGAGCGGCGCTGCTGCTGCACGCCCCACCGGCACCAAAGGGGTGGCCGTAGAAGTACGCAATCGCCGCCGGGGTACCCCCGCGCCCAAGACTACGCCACAAGACACAGGGGATAATACCGCCAGTGCCGCGTCTGATGATCTTCATAACCTGACGGAACAGGAGCTTGAGCGCCGCGCCCGCGTTCTGGTTCTGGCAGAAGAAGAAGCCAAGCGCCAGGCCGAACTGGCTGAGCTGGCGAAAAAGGCCGCCGAAGAGGCCGGCGATTCCGCCGCGGCCCCCGTCGATACAGACGCTCATCTGACCGATGCTGATAAACGCCGCCAGCAAGAGCTGGAAGAGCTGCGCCTGATTCAGGAAGAAGAAGACAGGCAGCGTCAGGAAACTGAAAAACAGCGTCTGGCTGAAGAGCAAGCCCGCGGGGCCGTCGATACGGGATTCCGCAACAAAAAAGATATTCATGCGGCGGATGCCGAAGAAGAAGAATCGTTCCGCGAGCGCATGAAAAAGCAGCAGCAACCGCGTCCTAACCGCGGCACTGACAATCGCCGCCGCAGCGGGAAAATAACGGTTACGCAGGTTCTGAACGAGGATTACGACCGGGATCGCGGACCGTCACTGGCCGCCCAGCGCCGTGCCCGTGAAAAAGCCCGCATGGCAGCCTCTGGCGCTATGGAGCCCCCGAAAAAGCAATCCCGCGAGATTATCGTTCCGGAAGCCATTACCGTACAGGAACTGGCCAACCGGATGGCCGAGCGCAGCGGTGATGTTATCAAGGCTTTGATGAAACTCGGTGTGATGGCCACCATCAACCAGTCTCTGGATGCCGATACGGCTGAACTGATTATTGAGGAATTCGGTCACAAGATTAAACGCGTCACGGATGCCGACGTGGAAGAAGGTCTGGAAGGTCTGGAAGACCAGCCGGAAGATATGCTTCCCCGGCCACCGGTTGTTACCGTTATGGGTCACGTCGATCACGGAAAAACCTCCCTGCTCGATGCCTTGCGGACGACCGATGTCGTTTCCGGTGAGGCTGGCGGTATTACCCAACATATTGGTGCCTATCAGGTCACAATGTCGAACGGATCCAAGATTACATTTCTTGACACACCGGGCCACGCTGCCTTTACCGAAATGCGGGCGCGCGGTGCGAATGTTACGGATATTGTGGTTTTGGTCGTTGCCGCCAATGACAGCATCATGCCGCAGACGATTGAGGCTATTAACCACGCAAAAGCGGCAGGCGTTCCGTTGATCGTTGCTGTGAACAAGGTTGACCTGCCGGATGCCGACCCCAAGAAAGTCAAACAGGATCTTTTGCAGTACGAAGTGATTGTCGAAGATTTTCATGGCGAGACGCAATGTATCGAGATATCTGCGAAACAGCGGATTAACCTCGACAAGCTGGAAGAAGCTATTTTACTGCAAGCTGAAATGCTGGAGATCAAAGCCAATCCGAACCGCGATGCCGTCGGCGCCGTGGTTGAAGCCAAAATGGAGCAAGGCCGCGGGAATGTCGCCACGGTTCTGGTTCAAAAAGGTACCCTGAAAATCGGTGATATCTTTGTGGTCGGCAGTGAATGGGGCCGCGTGCGCGCTCTGGTCGACGATCATGGCAAGAACGTCACCGAAGCCGTCCCCGGCCAGCCGGTTGAAATTCTGGGGCTGAACGGCGCGCCGCAATCGGGCGATCATCTGGTCGTTGTTGCCGATGAAGGCAAGGCCCGCGAAATCAGTGAATACCGCCAGCGCAAGAAACGCGAAGCCGCCAATGCCCTGCAACTGGGCAAAGACGCCTCGTTCGAGGAATTGCTGGCCTATGACAAGGAAAGCAAGCGCGAAGCCTTGTCGATCCTTATCAAGGCCGATGTTCATGGCTCGGTCGAAGCGATTGCCGGGTCTCTTGAAAAACTAGTTGAAGAAAATGAAGAGCTGAAAATCAATATCCTGCACTCCGGTGTTGGCGGGATTACCGAATCCGACGTTATTCTGGCGAAGGCTTCGAATGCGCTGATTGTCGGCTTTAACGTGCGCGCCAATACGCAGGCCCGCGAAATGGCCGAGAAAAACGGCGTGGATATTCGTTACTACAACGTGATTTACAACGTTATTGACGATGCCAAGGCGATCCTGAGCGGTATGCTGGCTCCGGCCCTGCGCGAGGAATATCTGGGTCAGGCCGAAATCCGCCAGGTGTTCCGCGTAACCAAGGTCGGAAATATCGCCGGGTGTATGGTTACGCGCGGCATGGTCAAGCGCGGCGCCAAGGTGCGGTTGTTGCGTGATGATGTTGTGATCCACGAAGGCACGCTGAAGACTCTCAAACGCTTCAAGGACGAAGTCAAGGAAGTCAAAGAGGGTATGGAATGCGGTATGGCGTTCGAAAACTACGACGACATTAAGGAACATGACATTATCGAATGTTACGAAGTCGTCGAAGAAGCCCGTACGCTGGACTAAATATCTGAGGTTCTCATGAAAAACAAACATCATAACGGACCGGGGCCGTCACAGCGGCAATTACGGGTTGGCGAAGAACTGCGGCATGTTATGTCCGACGTCCTGCGCCGGGGCCATTTCCACAGCGAGATTTTGCTGAATGAAAGCCACAATGTCACGGTGACGGAAGTCCGGCCTTCGCCGGACCTGAAACATGCGCGGGCCTATGTCATGGCGCTGGGCGGCGTTCATCTGGGAAAGCTTCTGGAAGCGCTGAACGAAGAGCACCACACCTTCCAGAAAGAGATCAACCGGGTGACGAACCTGAAATTTACTCCGCGCGTCAAATTCGTTGAAGATGAAAGCTTCGAAGAGGCGCAGCGGATTGAAAGTATCCTGAATAACCTGCCCCATGCCGCCGAAGACGAAGAGCATGGCGCGGCGTAAAAAAGGCAACATCGTTAATGGCTGGATTAATCTGGACAAGCCCGCGGAAATGACCTCGACGCAGGCAGTCGGGCGTGTCCGCCGGATTTTGAACGCCCAGAAGGCCGGACATGCCGGAACGCTTGATCCGCTGGCCACCGGGATCCTGCCGATTGCGCTGGGCGAAGCTACGAAAACCATCCCTTATTGCCAAGATGCCCTGAAAAGCTATGCGTTTACCGTGCGCTGGGGTGAGGCTCGCGACACTGATGACGCCGAAGGCGACATTGTTGCAACCTCTGACGTCCGCCCTGCCCCCGCAGACATCGAAGCGGCCCTGCCCGCCTTTATCGGTGATATCGAGCAACTGCCCCCAAAATTTTCCGCCCTTAAAATTAACGGTGAGCGTGCCTATGATCTGGCCCGCGAGGGTGAAGAGGTTATTTTGCAGCCCCGCCCGGTTTACATCGAAAGCCTTGAGCTGTTGAGCACCGAAACCGATGAAGCGCATTTCCGCTGTATCTGCGGCAAGGGCACCTATATCCGCTCGATCGCCCGTGATCTGGGCGAAAAACTGGGGACTTGCGGGTATATCACGGCGCTGCGGCGCGAATTTGTCGGGCCGTTTGACCTAAACAATGCGATTTCTCTTGAAAAACTTGAGGAATTGGGCGATAGTGCCGCGCCTGAAACGGCATTGCTTCCTGTCGAGACCGCGCTGGACGACATCCCGGCTCTGGCCATAAGAGAACAGGAAGCTGCACAGTTGAAGCAAGGGCGAACGCTTTCGTTCATATCCCGCCCCGATCTGGAGCGCATCAAAAGCGCCGGGATCGATGTACGGGAAGATTGCGAAGCGCTCGTGACATACCAAGGAAAGCCGATTGCGCTTGTCATGGTATGCGGCCCGGAAATCAGCCCTGTGCGTGTTTTTAACCTATAGATAAAAAAGGAGTACCCGATGTCGATTACAGCTGAACGCAAGCAAGAACTGATTGGCGAATACGAAACCAAAAAAGGCGATACCGGTTCACCGGAAGTACAGGTCGCGATCCTGACCGAGCGGATCAACAACCTGTCGAGCCACATGCAAGCCAACCACAAAGACATTCACAGCCGCCGCGGGCTGCTGGCCATGGTTGCCAAGCGCCGTAAACTGCTGGACTACCTGAAAAGCAAAGATGAGGGCCGTTATCAGGACCTGATTAAACGCCTGAGCATCCGCCGTTAAGTGCGGAGCATGCAGAATACAAAAAGGCGGGCGTTTGTTCCGCCTTTTCTTTTGCTCCGATTGATAGTTATGAAAACTTTGACAGCCCCCCGGTTTTTCTGCTAAAAATCATGCCACATTTAAAAGCATAGCCAAAAACATAGGGATTTCATTATGCTCGAGAGAACAAAACATTTCTTTTTAGGGACGCCCAAAAGAAAACTGGCAACGGGAACGGCCGCCGGTATTGCCCTGCTGTTCGGCGCTGAAGCCTTCGGTCATTATCGCGCCAACAAAGGTCAGGACAGCTATCTTGGCAGCGCCTGGAAGGCGACAAAAAATGAAACCCTGTACTGGGTCGGCCAAGCCGGAATCCAAATGGAGAATGCAGGCAAAGAACTGCGCCGCACCAGTTGGATATCCCGCCAAGAACCTAAATAGTCAAGCCGCCTCTTTATCTTTGAGGAAAGACTTTCCTACAATCTTACCGTCTTCAAATTCAAGAACCAGCGGCACACCGGTTTCCATTTCAGCCTGATTGATCGTCTCTGGCGTCTCCAGCCCCAGAATAATCAGCATGGCACGCAATGAGTTCCCGTGGGCGGCAATCAGGATATTTTCACCCTGCTCCACTAGCGGCTTGATATGTTCGTTGTAATACGGGCGCACGCGATTTTCGACGACATCCTTCAGGCATTCCCCGCCCGGCGGCGGCACATCATAAGAGCGGCGCCAGATGTGAACCTGCTCATCGCCGTATTTGGCACGGGTTTCGTCTTTGTTCAGGCCCGTCAGGTCGCCATAGTCGCGCTCGCGCAGATCATCATGGCGGATCATTTTCGGAAACAGTTCGCCCTGCCCGGCTTCATTTAAGGCAATTTCCGCCGTCCGGTTGGCGCGGGTCTGGGTGCTGGAAAACACATGATCGAATTTAATCCCGGCCTTGGCAAGCCGCTTACCGGCATCGCGGGCTTCTTCCTCGCCCAAGGGGCTGAGATCAACATCATGGAAACCGGTAAAACGGTTTTCCAGGTTCCACTGGCTCTGACCGTGACGAAGAAGGACGAGGTAATTCGACATAGAGTATGCTCCTTTTAAACTGGATAAATCCTTTGACTTTCGGGACCAATCATGTCATGTATCCCTTGGCTTCGCAAGAACCGTCAGGGTGATCTACGGTTGACTGTCAAGAGCGGCGAACCAGATGTACCGCTTTTAATTGTCCACCGCAAATCCCCATAATTCTTGAAAAGCTATTTATACGCTCTGCTTCCCTTTGAGGAAGGGAGCTTGATTCTACATATAAAAAGGAAATTGAAAATATGTTTAACGTTTATCGTAAAGAAATTGAATTCGCCGGCCGTACGCTGGCACTGGAAACCGGGAAAATCGCCCGGCAAGCTGATGGAGCCGTGATGGCTTCTCTGGGCGGCACATCCGTCTTGTGTACCGTTGTCGGTGCCAAATCCGTTTCACCGGGACAGGACTTCTTCCCGCTGGCCGTTCACTATCAAGAAAAAGCCTATGCCGCTGGCAAGATTCCGGGCGGTTTTTTCAAACGTGAGGCACGTCCTTCCGAAAAAGAAACACTGACCAGCCGTCTGATCGACCGTCCGATCCGCCCGCTGTTTCCGAAAGGCTTCATGAACGAAGTGCAGGTTATCGCGACCGTTGTATCCCACGACATGGAAAACGATCCGGATATCGTTGCTATGATTGGCTGCTCTGCCGCTTTGACGATCTCCGGTATCCCGTTCATGGGTCCGATTGCCGGCGCCCGCGTTGGTTACAAAGATGGTAAGTATCTCCTGAACCCGACCTTGCAAGACATGGAAGGCTCTGAACTGGACCTAGTTGTTGCCGGGACGACCGAGGGTGTTCTGATGGTTGAATCAGAAGCCAAGGAATTGCCGGAAGATGTTATGCTGGGCGCTGTTATGCACGGTTGGGAAGGCTTCCAGCCGGTTATCGGCGCGATCATTGATCTGGCCGAAATGTGTGCGAAAGAGCCATGGGATGTTCCGGAAACACCGGAAGCCATCACAAAAATGGCCGATGCCCTGAAAAAGAAATTCGCCAAGGATGTTGAAAAGGCTTATGGCATTGTCGACAAGCAAGAGCGTTATGCCGCCGTCGGTGAAGTGCGTAAAGCCGCGATCGAGGCATTCCTCGACGAAGAAAACGGCCTGACCGAAAACGTTGTTACCGCTAAATTCAAGGATCTGGAATCCGATGTTGTTCGTGGTTCTATCCTGAAAACCGGCAAACGTATTGATGGTCGTGATACCAAAACGGTGCGTCCGATCGTTGCGGAAATCGGCGTTTTGCCCCGCGCGCACGGCTCCGCTTTGTTTACCCGCGGTGAAACGCAGGCACTGGTTGTCACCACGCTGGGTACGGGTCAGGACGAGCAAATTATGGACGCGCTGGAAGGTGAGTACAAACAGCGCTTCATGTTGCACTACAACTTCCCGCCCTACTCCGTCGGTGAAGCCGGCCGTATGGGCCCTCCGGGCCGCCGCGAAATCGGTCACGGTAAACTGGCATGGCGTGCCGTGCACCCTTTGATGCCGAGCGTAGAGGAATTTCCCTACACGGTGCGGAACGTTTCCGAGATCACGGAATCTAACGGATCGTCTTCTATGGCGAGTGTCTGCGGCAGCTCTCTGGCGCTGATGGATGCCGGTGTACCGCTGGCACGTCCGGTTTCCGGTATTGCCATGGGTCTGATTAAGGAAGACAAGGACTTTGCGGTTCTGTCCGATATTCTGGGCGATGAAGATCACCTGGGCGATATGGACTTTAAAGTCGCCGGAACGGAAGAAGGGATTACCTCCCTGCAGATGGACATCAAGATTACCTCGATCACCGAGGAAATCATGAAAATCGCTCTGGAACAGGCCAAAGGCGGCCGGATTCATATTCTGGGCGAAATGGCAAAAGCCATCAGCGAATCCCGCAGCGATGTGAAAGACACGGCGCCGCAGATCGTTACCCTGAAAATCCCGACCGACAAAATCCGCGATGTTATCGGCACCGGTGGTAAAGTGATCCGCGAGATCGTTGAGACCACGGGCTGTAAAATCGACATTGATGATGACGGTACGGTCAAGGTTGCGGCAACGGATCTGAACTCTATCGAGGAAGCTGTGAACATCATTCGCGGTCTGACTGAAGAGCCGGAAGTTGGCAAGATTTACGACGGTACGGTTGTTAAGACCATGGACTTTGGCGCGTTCGTCAATTTCATGGGCAAAAAAGACGGTCTGGTTCATATCTCTGAGCTGGCTGACCGCCGCGTTGAAAAAACCACCGACGTGGTCAAGGAAGGCGATGCGGTTAAAGTTCTGCTGATCGGCACCGACGACCGCGGCAAGGTTAAACTGTCGATGAAGCGCGTCGATCAGGAAACCGGCGAGGAAATCGCGAAAGAAGACCGGAAAAAAGAGGCGTAAGATCTTGCCTCTTAAACTTCCTAAAATTATTGGTCACAGGGGCGTATGCGGATACGCCCCTGAAAATACTTTGGAGAGCATTGCCACCGCCGCCGATATGGATGTGGAATGGGTGGAGCTTGACGTTAAGCTGACCCGTGATGGTGTGCCAATTATTTTTCACGATGATACGCTGGACCGGACGACGAATGGCTCCGGCAACATCGCCGAAACCGATTACGAAGATATCAAGCAGCTGGAGGCCGGAAGTTGGTTTGGCGAGAGCTTTACGGGAATCAAAATCCCTACGCTGGAGGAAGCTGTTGATGTGCTCCTCCGGCATGATCTGGGTTTAAATCTTGAAATCAAGCCCTGCCCCGGCCGGGAAAAGGAAACGGCGGAAGTTGCGCTCGATTGTCTGTCACAAATCTGGGACGACCACGACCGGCTTTTGATTAGCAGCTTCCAGCATGTTTCTCTGGAAACGGCACGCGATATGGCTGGTGACTGGCATCGCGGTCTTTTGATTACAGGAGAAGCCATGCCGGAGAACTGGTACGAGCTCGTCGATTATCTTGATTGTACCACCGTCAACATTAGCGACAAGCTGGCTTCTCGCGGAACGATAGAAGAGATAATCGATCGAGAAAAAGCCGTTTTGGTCTACACGATTAACGATGGCCTGCGTGGTCGTCAGTTACAAAGCTGGGGCGTCGATTCTGTCATTAGCGATGTACCTGACATCATTCAGGAAAACCTGCTGAGCGTTCACTAGGCCATGAACCATTCTCCCTATATCGTGCGTCTGCGCAGCCTGACCGTCACGATGGCGGTCGGGGTCAATGACTGGGAAAAACTGCAAAAGCAGCGCGTGAGCATAGAGGTTGAGCTGTATGGCGCCGATCCGGGGGCAACGACCGATTTAGGGAATTGCATCGATTACAGCCGTGTTCATGCCTATGTCATGAAACACTGGCCGGACAAGCCGCATACCGAGCTTTTGGAAACGCTGGGCGATGAGCTGGCGTCTTTTTGCCTGTCTCTGCCGCTTGTGGCCGGATGCCGCGTAAAACTCGGCAAACCGGATGTCTTCGAAGATGGCTCTATCCCTGAGATAGAGCTATACCGAGAGAAATAATTTTGACTTTTTCCGCGTCTTGGCGTTTATTATCCATAAAAATAACAAGAGAGTGTGCTTTATGGCGGTCGATTTTAATAACCTGATAGCAACGTACGTCGGTTGCGAGCCAAGCGGTTTACCCCGAAAAATATTTCAGAGCCTGACCGATAATCAATACTTTCCCAACCATTTTAAAGATTCCCTGATATTGGGGCACCGGCATTTTTTGTTTTTTGAAACGGCGACCTTGAAAAATGAGGAAATTGCCGATTTCTTTGGCTGGAAGCTACAGGAACGCCATCAACGAGACGCTTTTAAAATAAGCTATATCGAACATGTTGATAAAGAACTCGACATTTTGTTTATCGGCTTTCGGGACGTCTCTGACGCTCATGCTTTCTGCCGCGATTTCCGGCGAGACGAATGCATTATATCGCTGGAGGAACGAGTCGCCGCGACGAACAAACGCGCCCGAAAAGCCTATAAAGATGTTCAGAAGCTGGCGCCTTAACCGGCCAGTTCTTTCAGGACGTCCGGCATCGGCATGCCGACGGCATTGAACCCGCCATCGACATAGTGAACTTCACCCGTCACCGCCCCGCCGAGATCGGAAAGCAAGTACAGCCCTGCCCCGCCGATTTCGTCCAGCTCTACCGGCCGCCGCAGCGGACTGGTCGCATTGCAGTAACGGAACGTCGTGCGGGCGCTGCCGATCGCAGATCCCGCCAGTGTCCGCATCGGCCCGGCGGAAATCGCATTCACGCGCACACCTTGCGGTCCCAGATCAGCGGCCAGATAGCGTACGGATGCCTCCAGCGCGGCTTTGGCCACACCCATCACGTTGTAATTCGGCATGGCTTTTTCCGCGCCATAATATGTCAGGGTCACCGCGCTTCCGCCTTCGCTCATCAACGGCGCCGCCCGGCGCATGATCGAGGTAAAAGAGTAGCAGGAGATATGCATAGAGTTCAGGAAATTGCCGAGGGATGTATCAACATAACGGCCTTTCAGCTCTTCCTTGTCCGAATACGCGATTGCGTGGATCAGGAAATCCAGTTTGCCCCATTTCTTTTCAATTTCGCCAAAGACCTGATCCAGATTGTCTTCATCGGAAACATCGCATTCGATCAGAAAGTCGCTGCCGATCCCTTCGGCCAGCGGACGAACCCGTTTTTCAAACGCTTCGCCCTGGTAGGTAAACGCCAGTTCCGCGCCGTGCTGGTGCAGCGTGCGTGCCATCCCCCAGGCAATCGACTTGTCATTCGCGACGCCCATCACAAGCCCGCGTTTACCTTTCATGATATTTGATATTGCTTCCGTCATTTTTCTTTACTCTTCAAACTTACTCATGGCCAATGTGCAGTTCGTGCCACCAAAGCCAAAACTGTTGGAAATCACGGTCTGGTGATCGACATTATCGATTCTGGTTTTTGCAACCGGCGCATCGCCCACGGCTTCATCCGGGGTTTCAACGTTGATACTGGGCGCAACAAAGTTATGTTTCATCATCAACAGCGAATAAATCGCTTCCTGTACGCCCGTCGCGCCGAGAGAGTGTCCGGTCATCGACTTGGTTGCACTAATGTGCGGCAGATCTTTGTCCGCGCCGCCGAAAACTTCGCGAATAGCGTTCAGCTCTGTAATATCGCCAACCGGGGTTGATGTGCCGTGGCTGTTGATATAGGTCACCGGGGTTTTGACGGTGGACAGCGCTTGTTTCATGCAACGCACAGCACCCTCGCCGCTCGGCGCCACCATATCGGCCCCGTCGGACGTGGCGCCGTAACCGGTCACTTCGGCATAAATTTTAGCGCCGCGGGCTTTGGCATGTTCCAGTTCCTCCAGAACCAACACACCGCCGCCGCCGGCAATCACAAAACCGTCGCGGTTGGCATCATAGGCGCGGGCCGCTTTTTCCGGTGTATCGTTGTATTTGGACGACATCGCGCCCATGGCATCAAACAAGACAGATAACGTCCAGTCGAGCTCCTCACCGCCACCAGCAAACATCACATCTTGACGGCCAAAACGGATTTGGTCTGCCGCATCACCGATGCAGTGTGCTGACGTCGAACAGGCCGAGGAAATCGTATAGTTCACCCCTTTGATCTGGAAGGCCGTCGCCATATTGGCCGACGTTGTGGAGCACATGCATTTCGGCACGGCAAACGGACCAACACGTTTGGGTGATTTCTCGCGGGCGATGTCGGCTGCCAGAACCTGCGCCCGTGTCGAGGGACCGCCTGAGCCAACGATAACGCCTGTGCGTTCATTTACAACATCGGAAGTCTCAAGCCCTGAATCCGCGATGGCTTGCTCCATGGCAATATAGTTGTATGCCGCGGCATCGCCCATAAAGCGGTAGAATTTCTTGTCGATATGTTCGGATGGATCGATATCCGGCTTGCCGTGAACATGGGAGCGAAAGCCCATTTCCGCATATTCCGGAGAAAAGGTTATCCCTGATTTTCCAGCCTTCAGAGATTCCAGAACCTCGGACACGTTATTCCCGATACAGGACACAATGCCCATGCCGGTCACAACAACCCGGCGCCCTTGCGGTAAGTCACTCATGTGAACCTCACATTGCTCTTGGATTATCGAACAGGCCGACTTTCAGGTCTTTGGCTTCATAAATGACTTCGCCATCAGCAATAACCTGCCCGTCGGCAATCCCCAGAACCAAGCGGCGGTTAATCACGCGTTTGATGTCCAGATGATATTGTACGAGCTTTGTTTCCGGCAAGACCTGGCCGGTGAATTTCAATTCGCCCAGCCCCAGCGCCCGGCCCGATCCCGGCGCGCCGGTCCACCCCAGATAAAAGCCAAGGAGTTGCCAAACGGCATCCAGACCCAGACAGCCCGGCATCACCGGATCGCTTTCAAAGTGGCACTCAAAGAACCAGAGGTCGGGCTTGATATCAAATTCGGCGGTCAGTTCGCCCTTGCCATAGGCACCACCTTCCGCAGAAATGTTCGTAATGCGATCGAACATCAGCATCGGCGGCAAAGGCAGGCGAGCATTTCCGGGGCCAAACAATTCCCCGTGGCCGCAGGAAATAATATCATCGTAGCTATAGCTTGATTTCGGTGTAAAGGTCATAGGCATTTCGGCTGTTAGTGGTTGCATGGCCCCGTTATACGACCATATAACCACCTTAGCAAGAGAGGATCGCGCCTTCTCCACAAACCGTGCGATAGGTATCGGTCATCGCCGCCATCGCCAACGGTTTTGCAATGACCGGCTCCAGATCCGGCTCTTCGCCGCCCGCCGCTACAGCCAGCATACGTCCGGCCGCTTTGGCGCAGGCGACTGACTGGTCCATTAAATTCCCCATCTTCATGACCCGGAAAAATTCCCGGCAAGCCGGCTCCAGCGAGTGAATCAAATCATAGGGCGCGCTGGTCAGGCAATCATTGGCCGCCAAACCAAACCGCCAGTCCGATCCGGCGGGAATCCCCAGACGTGTCGCTTCCTGTGTCATCACATAGGCAACCTGATCGAGTTTATCGGGCAGCGAAGGCACATTGAAAAGCTGGCAGGCATTTTGAGACAAGGCCAGACAACGACCGGCAACCGCGCTCAGTCCGCTGACGCTTTCCGCGAGATTCCAGCCTTCCTTCATCAGTTTCTTTTCAATTACGATGTCGCATAATTCCTGCGCCGCGATTTCATAGCTCAGGCAGCGCGTCGCGCATTCAATATACAAGCGGAAGGTTTCCGCGCGGGACTGGCCGTCCTGCTCCAGACGCAACATAACATTGTGAGTCAGGTTCAAAAGCACATCATGGAATTCGTAGGCGCAATCCAGCCATTCCTCGAACAGCTCCCGCGCCATCATGCGGCCCTGCTCGGTTTCATAGTCGATGATATAAGGCGGCGGCAGCGCTTTTTCGCCCAGCGGCCCTTCGAGAGGACCACAGCCCAGCATATCTTCCAGACGGGCTTTGGTTGCCTCCAGCCCGGCGTCAGGCTCATCAAACAGCAAAAGGGTTTCAATCATAATCCCGGCCAGCAGTTGCAGCAGGCGCATGCCGTCAGTTTCCTCTCCGGCGAGGGATGCTTTGTCCATCAGAATCCGGTATATGTGGCCGGAAAAAGCGGCCTTATCATTAAGAATCGACATGTAAATGCAGCCAGAAGGTTAGTGGCAAAGGGCGGGGTTAGTTATAAAAATAGATATAAAATGGCGGGAAACGGCCTGTGAACCGTCTTGTGGATAAAGTGGCGAACCACCTGTAAGAACTAGATTAATCTAATTCTTCGTCCTCGTAAATGCCCCAAAGCACTTTTTTTTCAATCCAGCCGCGATAACCGCCGACTTCGATCCGGCACCAGTCGGGGATGCATTTTTCAGCAGTTGCGATAACGGTTGGTTCCAGACGAACAATCATACGGGATTCACTTTCAGGCTTATCCCGAACCGGCACGGGATCACCCTCGCCGCGCACCATCACCGTCCGCAGCCCCGACAGCAATGACTGGTGGACCCAGCCTTCTTCGCCGTCATAATCCCGGATCTTACGCCAGTGATCGAATTCCTGAACAATCTCCATCGGCAGGTTTTCCCGGTTGTAAATCCAGCGGATCGGATAGCGCAGCCCCGGTCCCGCCCGCATGTAGACCTTGTCCGAGCGCAGCGACGCAAAGCGCGGCAACGGCAGTTCCGTATCACGGAAGGACGGGGTGTCCTGTGCGCTCACCGGTAATGGCGCACACATAAAAGCGAGCAAAAGAATAAACAGAATCCGTTTCATGGCTTCTTTTTAAACCACGGACGGCCACAAATAAACACGAATTTTCACGGTTTGCTTGTTCACCGGCATGCAGACATGCTAAGAAAGCCGCCGATGAACACATATACTCCGCATATATCCGTCGCCCCGATGCTAGACTGGACGGACAGGCATTGCCGGTATTTTCACCGGCTGATCGCGCCGCATGTCCGGCTGTATACGGAGATGATTACAACGGGCGCTATCCTGCACGGGGATGAAGACCGGCATTTGCGCTTTCATGATAACGAACATCCCATTGCCTTGCAGCTGGGGGGCAGCGATCCGGCGGCCCTCGCCGCCTGCACAAAAATCGCCGATCAGGACTATGGCTACGACGAGATCAACCTGAATTGCGGCTGTCCGTCCGACCGGGTTCAGAACGGTTCGTTCGGGGCATGCCTGATGAACACACCGGACATTGTGGCCCGGTGCGTTGAAGCCATGCGAAATGCTACGGATAAACCTGTTACCGTCAAATGCCGGATAGGCATTGATAATAGCGAAGAATTTTCCTTTTTAAACAATTTTATAGAGGATATTTCTAAAGCTGGATGTGAAATGTTTATCGTGCATGCGCGCAAGGCGTGGCTTCAGGGACTTTCCCCCAAAGAAAACCGTGAAATACCGCCGCTGCGCTATGATATCGTGCAACAGCTCAAAGAGGCGCACCCCGCCTTAACCATCATTTTAAATGGCGGAATCCGGACGCTGGAGGATGCACGGGCGCGCCTCGACGTGTTTGACGGCGTGATGATTGGCCGGGAAGCCTATCAGAATCCGTATTTTCTGGCAGATATTGAGCGGGATTTTTACAGCCACGAATCCCCTGCTCGCGCCGCCATCGCCCGCGCGATGGTGCCTTACATGATCGAACAAGGCGAATTATACGGCACGCCGGTCAAATCCATCACACGACATATGGTCAACCTGTTTCACGGCATTCCCGGCGGACGGCACTGGCGGCAGGTGCTGAGCACGGAAGCGCACAAAGACGGTGTTGATGCCGGCGCCCTCATCGAGACAGCTCTCGAAAAAATTCAATAGAACATATTGAGTTCCATCTTGGCGGTTTCCGCCATGAAGGACGGATCCCAGGGCGGATCCCAGACCAACTCGACATCGACCTGCCCGACACCTTCGACCGGGAACAGCGCGCTCTGGATCATGCCGGGCATTTCCTGCGCCACCGGGCAGCCCGGCGAGGTTAGCGACATTTCCACGGCAATATCGGCCTTACCGTCTTCGGCATCGGTAATTTCAACTTTATAGATCAGCCCCAGTTCATACATGTTGACCGGAATTTCAGGGTCGTAGACTTCCTTCATCGCGGCCACCAGTTTTGGCCACAGCGGATGATCCTTTGGCGCATCCAGTTGGGGGGGCTCGGCCAACTCATCGTATGCAGGATTTTCTGTCGGTTTTTCTTCACTCATCGCGCTCATGCCAGCATTTCTTTCGCTTTATTCAGGCCTGCGACGAGAGAATCAATGTCTGACTCGTTCGAATACAGCGCCAGCGAAGCCCTGATTGTCCCTTCTATACCGTAACGGGCCATCAGCGGCATACAGCAATGGTGCCCCGTCCGCACGGCCACGCCGCATTGGTCGAGGATCATGGCGATATCACTGATATGGGCCCAGTCGGCTGTAAAGGAAAGGATTCCGGCCTTGTACGGTGCCTGCCCATAAAACGTCAGACCGCCTATCGTTTCCAGAGACTCGCGGGCATAATCGTGCAGTTGGGATTCATGGGCCTCGATTAAATCCATGCCAATGGTCTGAACATAGTCAATGGCGGCGCCCAGTCCAATCGCCGCGATGATGGCCGGCGTTCCGGCTTCAAACCGCGCGGGCGGTGCTTTATAGATCGTTTCCTCGAAGGTAACGGTTTCGATCATATCACCACCGCCCTGATAGGGCGGCATCACTTCGAGCAATTCATAGCGCCCCCAGAGCGCGCCAATCCCCGTTGGCCCGTAAAGCTTGTGGCCGGTCATGACGTAAAAATCACAGCCCAGCTCCGGAATATCGACAGCCCGGTGAACAACGGCCTGCGATCCGTCCGCCAACACTTTAATTTCTGGATTAAATTTCTTTGCTATTTTATTGATTTCTTTAATATTATTTACAGTTCCTAGTGCGTTTGAAACATGCGTTACCGTCACCAGCCGCGTTTTGTCGGATAAGAGCTTTTGATAGGCCGGCACGTCCAGCGTCCCGTCATCAAGAACAGGAATAACCTTGATAACAATCCCGATCTGGTCGCGCAAAAGCTGCCACGGCACGATATTGGCGTGGTGCTCCATCTCGCTCAGGATAATCTCATCCCCGGCTTTCAGGAAAGTGCGCCCCCAGCTCTGCGCCACCAGATTGATGGCTTCCGTCGCATTGCGGGTAAAGACAATTTCGCGCTCGTTTTCAACATTGAACAATCCCGCGACCTTTTTGCGGGCGCGCTCAAACTCATAAGTCATGACTTGAGAAAAGTTATATAACCCCCTGTGAATATTTGAATAATACGATTCCATTGCGTCGCGCATCGTATCAATCACGATATGAGGTTTCTGGGCGCTGGCGGCGCTGTCGAGATAAACAAGCGGCTTGCCGTTCATCTCCTGCGTCAACACCGGGAAGTCAGCCCGATGCCGCAACACGTCCCATTTTGTTATATCTTCCGGTTGAGCCATTTATCTACCTTTTCCAGTAATTCACTTCTGAGACATTCCGGAGAGAGGTCTTCCAGAACCTCGCCAACAAAGGCCTCGACCAGCATAGAGCGTGCCTGCGCCTGTGGGATTCCGCGGCTACGCGCATAGAACAGCGCTTCTTCGTCAAGCTGTCCGGTGGTTGCGCCGTGAGAGCATTTCACGTCGTCGGCGTAAATCTCCAGTTCCGGCTTTGTATCCATTTCGGCGGCTTCCGCCATCAAGATCGCGTTGGAAAGCTGCTGCGCGTCGGTTCCATCCGCGCCTTTGGCCACATGAACCTTGCCCTGGAACACCGAGCGGGCGCGATCATCTATCACAGAGCGGACAAACTGCTGCGAGCGGCCATTCGGCGCATTGTGATTAATCGTCACAGTCTGGTCGGCGAGCTGCGCGCCCTGCACCAGATGCACGGCGGCAAATTTCGCCTGCGCGCCCGGCGCGTTCAGATCAACCTGGAGCTGGAACCGGGACAGCGCCGCGCCGGTCACGAAATTCAGGGCTTCGTAAGTCCCGCCATCCGCAACGCGCACATGCGTGTTCTGGGTGTAAACGGAGTCTATCGCGTTTTCCTGTATACGAATATGGCGGAGCTTCGCCCCCGGTCCGACCATGATCTGGGTCAGGCGGTTATTCCAGTAACGCCCCTCGCCCGTGTGATGTTCGATGATCGTCAGCTCCGATCCTTCACCGAGGCGGAAAGCCGTCCGCGGCACAAAGAACGCGCCGTCATGGCCGTCAATCGTGATATGGATCGGGTTATCGTGCCGTTCGCCGGGCTTCACGTCGATCATCAGGCCGTCGCGGATATAGGCATTACACAGATCCCACAGCGGTTTTTCGCTGACCGGGTCTTCGGTTTGCAGGGCGATCAGCCATTGCGGCGTCTCCCCGGCATATACATCGGAGAGTTTCCGGATCAGATTGTCCGGATCGACATACGTCACATCAGCGGCGGACAGCGTCGCGCCATAATTACCGACCAGCGGCAGAATGTTGGTGTATTTCCAGCGCTCCATTTTCGGGGTTGGCAGTCCCGCTTTCGCAAAGCGCTCCGCCCCGTGACGGCGCAAATCCTGCAGCCAGTCCGGCGCCGGGTTTTCTCTCAGGAACGATTCATGACCGGCCAGCGGTCCCCAATCATCAGGCAGCACTTTCAACGAACTCCGCATAACCTTTTTCTTCCAGTTGCAGGGCCAGTTCCGGCCCGCCGGTTTTCACAATGCGCCCGCCCGCCAGAACATGCACGACGTCCGGCTTGATGTAATCGAGAAGGCGCTGGTAATGGGTAATCACAAGGAACGAGCGGTCCGCCGCGCGCAGGGCGTTAACCCCGTCGGCCACGACCTTCAGCGCGTCGATATCAAGGCCGCTGTCGGTTTCATCGAGGATCGCGAATTTCGGTTCCAGAAGCGCCATTTGCAGGACTTCGGCGCGTTTTTTCTCGCCGCCGGAAAAACCGACATTCACCGCGCGATTGAGCATTTCATCAACCACGCCGAGTTCCTTTTGTTTGGCCTTGAACAGCTTGAGCATCTCAAGCGCGTCAAGCTCGCCTTCACCCCGTGCCTTGCGCTGGGCGTTGATCGCGGTTTTCAGGAACTGTTTCAGCGTCACGCCGGGGATTTCGACCGGGTACTGGAACGCGAGGAAAACGCCAAGAGCCGCGCGCTCTTCCGGATCAAGGCCCAGAAGGTCGGCACCGTTGAACATCGCGGTGCCTTGCGTGATTTCGTAGCCGTCACGGCCCGCCAGCGCGTAAGACAGCGTGCTTTTCCCGGAGCCGTTCGGCCCCATAATGGCATGGACCTCGCCGTCATTGATTTCCAGATCAATGCCCTTGAGAATGTCCGTGCCGTTAATCGCGGCGTGCAGGTTGTTAATTTTGATCATTTAAATTTTATGTCCTTAGCTAAATATCTATCGCTTCTTTACACACATCCTGCCCTAGCAAAAAATCATAATTGCAATTTCTTAGGCATGTTCCTTCATAAAATTCTCCCATACCTTCCGCTTTATAACCTGTAACACGACGACATTCTTCAAAAGATGAAAATGTTCCAATGTGAAGAGGATTGTTTCCCTTATAATAGACTACGCCCACCCATTCTTCCTTGATGCACCCAGAAATCAGCAAAGTTAGAAACATTAACACCGTCATTGCGAGGAGGCCGACAGGCCGACGCGGCAATCCAGATTCTGGATTGCTTCGCTGTGCTCGCAATGACGATGCAATGTTAATTTTGATCATCCAAAAAATTCCCTACCCCTAAAGCAATCAAGATAACACATATAAAAATAATCGCCGCCCAACGTGCCTTTTTATCTGTCGTCACAATGGCCAGAAACTCTCCAAAACCGTACCACATCACCCCACACTCCCTTCCAGGCTAATCCCCACCAGTTTTTGCGCTTCGATGGCGAATTCCATGGGGAGGTGTTGCATAACTTCGCTGCAAAACCCGTTGACGATCAGGGCGACGGCTTCTTCCTCTGTGATGCCGCGCTGGCGGCAATAAAAGAGCTGGTCGTCAGAAATCCGGCTGGTGGTGGCTTCGTGCTCGCACCGGGCTTTCGGGTTTTTACTCTCGATATAGGGCACCGTATGCGCGCCGCATTCCTTGCCGATCAGCAGGCTGTCGCACTGGGTGTAATTGCGCGCACCGTCCGCCGCGGGCATCATTTTGACAAGGCCGCGATAGGTCTGGTCCGAGCGCCCGGCGCTGATCCCTTTCGAGATAATCCGGCTCTTGGTATTCTTGCCGATATGGATCATTTTGGTGCCGGTATCGGCCTGCTGGCGATTATTGGTGATGGCGACCGAGTAGAATTCGCCCTGTGAGTCATCGCCTTTGAGAATGCAGGACGGGTATTTCCACGTGATGGCGCTGCCGGTTTCGACCTGCGTCCATGAGATTTTTGAGCGCGCGCCTTCACACAGGCCGCGTTTGGTCACGAAGTTATAAATCCCGCCTTTGCCCTCTTCATCACCGGGATACCAGTTCTGGACGGTCGAGTATTTGATCTCCGCATCCTCATGGGCAATCAGCTCGACGACGGCGGCGTGAAGCTGGCGCGTATCACGCATCGGGGCGGTGCAGCCCTCCAGATACGACACGTACGCGCCTTTGTCGGCGATAATCAGTGTGCGTTCAAACTGGCCCGTGTTCAGTTCATTGATCCGGAAATAGGTCGACAGCTCCATCGGGCAACGCACCCCCGGTGGCACATAGACGAACGATCCGTCGGTGAATACGGCTGAGTTCAGGCAGGCATGTTTGTTGTCGGCATACGGGACGACGGTGCCAAGATATTTCTTTACAAGGTCGGGATGATTTTCAACAGCTTCACTGATCGAGCAAAAAATAACCCCGGCCTTGGCCAGTGTTTCCTTGAACGTGGTACCGACGGAAACGCTATCGAACACCATATCGACGGCGACGCCCGCGAGGACTTCCTGCTCCCGCACCGGGATGCCGAGTTTTTCATAGGTTTCGAGCAGTTTCGGGTCGACTTCATCGAGAGATTGGGGCCGGTTTTCCATGGATTTGGGCGCGGAATAATAATAGTAGTCCTGATAGTCTATATCCGGGAAATCAACATGCGCCCATCGCGGCTCCGGCATTTTTTGCCAGCGCTCGTACGCCTTTAGCCGCCAGTCGAGCAGCCATCGCGGCTCTTTTTTCTTGGCGCTGATAAAACGGATAATGTCTTCGGACAGGCCTTTGGGTGCCTTATCCGATTCCACATCCGTGACAAACCCGGCCTCATAGGTGCCGAGCGCTGCGACCTGAGATTCGATTGTTTGGTTTTGTTCGTTCATTGATTGTCTTTTAATATCTCGGCCAGTGTCATTTGCCCCAGCGTATCTGTGATGGCCGCGTTCACCGCTTGCCACCCTTTTTTCGCCGGACAGTTGTCCGACAAGCTGCAACAGTCCTCGTTTTCAGCATCGGAGCACGCCGTGATCGTCACCGGTCCTTCGATCGCCGTTATAACATCAGTGACAGCGATCTCTTCGGGCGCGCGCTCCAGAATATAGCCACCATTGACCCCGCGCACGGATTTAACCAGATCCTCTTTTGCCATGATTTTTAAAAGCTTGGCAACCGTCGGGTCAGGAACGCCCGATTTTTGCGCCAGATACCCAGCCGAGAGCCGTGTGTTCGGATTCTTTGCCATCTCATAAAGGACAAGGATGGCGTAATCCGTCAATTTGGAAATTTTTATCACATCCCGCTCCTTATCTCTCGGACGATCTTATCTTCAACACCTTGCATACGTTTTATGTTCTTATATAAACACAAAAGAGAACTCAACCGGTACTATTTTATAATTATCCCGTTATATTTTTTCTCTCTGTTGAAAATAGAAAAATATTTTCTTTTTTTAAGATAGATAGGCATACCAGTGACACTTGCGGGAAATCAACCTTGTTCCAGACAAAATTAACGATATATCAAGGTTTATAATAAATAATTTGCGTGAGGCCATAGAATCCTATATATTATGGCAAACTTAATTAGAGGCTTATTATGGACGAATATATTTCCGTTAGGACAGAACTGGGGCAAACTTTTAATGGCGGAGCCAAAGAGCCCTATCTTACCCAAGAACAAAGAGAGTTGCTGGATATAGCGACGCAGGAGCGCGTTGCTGCCGAGCAACAGCTCTTTGAGGCTGTCGGTATGGATGCTGATGTATCTCATGCCGCTGCCCTATTGCGTGATGCAGCGAAGGAATTGGCGGCTGCGCGCGGTGATATACAGGGCGGTATTGTACTTACAGAGCCTAAGGATTACGCCATTGATGATGGGCGCAAGATAGTGGATAAACCAGCGCCGCGCTTAGGTGCCCCTTTCCCGGCGGCTCATGCATAAAAAACATAACATTCGCAAACAAGCCACCTATGCAGGTGGCTTTTTTTATTGTCTAATTTCAGATTATAATGATGAATCAATTCCATATTGATTGATCTTCATTTTTATTTTATTCTCCTGCAGCTTAAAAATATGCAGGAGATTTATTATGTTCAATGAATTCAAACAATTTATTGCCCGCGGCAACGTGATCGACATGGCTGTCGGTATTATCATGGGCGCGGCCTTCACCACGATCGTTAAATCCATGGTCGATGATGTTTTGATGCCGATCATCGGCGTTTTCACCGGTGGAATGGATTTCTCCGCCCTGTACCTGAACCTGTCTGGTGGCGAATACGCTAGCTTGGCTGCCGCTCAAGAAGCTGGCGCCGCCACAATTAACTACGGTCTATTCATTAATGCCGTGATTAATTTCCTGATTGTCGCGTTCGTGATTTTCATTCTGGTTAAAAACGTGAACCGCCTGAAAAAAGCCGAAGAAGAAGCACCGAAAGAGCCGCCAGCTCCGCCGGCCGATGTTCTTCTCCTGACCGAGATCCGCGATCTTCTGGCCAAGAAATAAGAATACACAACTATCGAATAGCAAAGGCGGGATGATCTCCCGCCTTTTTTTATTTCGTCGCCGTAAAGCGAATAGCTTTTTGCTTGTCTTCGGCGTCCTGCAGATGCCAGGCATTACGGGCGAGGAAAACTGGATCGCCATCATGGTCATAGGCGATGGCGCTGCGGTTGGCATCAATAAAGGCCTTAAGCACTTTATGATCGTCGGCGGCCAGCCAACGCGCCGTGTAAAGCGCCGCCTGTTCGAATTTTACCGGGATTTCGTATTCCGTGCGAATGCGGTCGGCCAGCACATCGAACTGCAGCGGCCCCACCACCCCAACGATCCAGCCGGACTCCATCAACGGCTTGAAAACACGGGCGGCGCCCTCTTCCGCGAGTTGCGTCAAAGCCGCATCCAGATGCTTGGCCTTCATCGGATCATCGGCGCGGCAACGCTGCAGATATTCCGGTGCAAAGGACGGAATGCCGGCAAAATGCAGGTTTTCATTGCTTTCGACCAGCGCATCGCCAATCCGCAAATTGCCGTGGTTCGGCAAGCCGAGAATATCGCCGGGATAGGCTTCCTCCGCTGTTTCCCGGTCCTGCGCCAGAAACATCTGCGGGTTATGCATGGTTAGAATTTTTCCGGAACGGACGTGCTTTAACTTCATCCCTTTTTTGAACTTTCCACTGCAAATCCTTGTAAAAGCTATACGATCCCTGTGTTTAGGATCCATGTTCGCCTGAATTTTAAAGATAAAGCCCGTTACTTTCGGCTCCCCCGGATCAATCATGCGCTCTTCGGCCTTTTGCGGCTGCGGCGGCGGTGCAAAAGTGCCAATGCCCTGCAGCAACTCGTTTACGCCAAAATTATTGACGGCGCTCCCGAAATAAACCGGGGTCAGGTGTCCCTCCATGTATGATTGCCGGTCGAACGGCTTGCACAGGCCGCGGACCATTTCGACATCCTCCCGCAATTTCTCAACCTGATGCGCGGGCAGCAGCTCATCCAGCTTCGGGTCATCGAGGCCGGAGCACTGCACGCCTTCGGTAATTTCCTCGCCTTTCGAGCGTTCAAACAAGATTAGCTGGTCGTTCAGCAGGTCATAGCAGCCTTTGAAATCGCGGCCCATGCCGATCGGCCAACTGGCCGGCGTGACATCCAGCGCCAGCTTTTGTTCGATCTCGTCCAGCAAATCGAAGGGATCCTGACCATCGCGGTCCATTTTGTTGATGAAGGTGATAATCGGCATATCGCGCAGACGGCAAACCTCGAACAGTTTCAGGGTTTGCGTCTCGATCCCCTTGGCGCAGTCGATCACCATGACGGCGCTGTCGACGGCC
This sequence comes from Rhodospirillales bacterium, assembly GCA_020638175.1. Taxonomy (NCBI): domain Bacteria; kingdom Pseudomonadati; phylum Pseudomonadota; class Alphaproteobacteria; order Rhodospirillales; species Rhodospirillales bacterium. The sequence continues at coordinate 1,351,062 of JACKJA010000002.1, read as the reverse complement.
GTCAGGGTTCGATAGGTATCTTCGGAAAAATCCTCGTGCCCCGGCGTATCAAGCAGGTTATAGGTCTTGCCGCCGTTTTCAAAGGTCATAACGGCAGAAGCCACGGATATCCCCCGCTCTTGCTCGACCTTCATCCAGTCCGAGCGCGCCCGGCGGCGTTCCCCTCTGGCCTTGACCATTCCGGCCATCTGGATCGCGCCCCCGAACAACAGCAGTTTTTCGGTCAGGGTCGTCTTCCCCGCATCCGGGTGCGAGATAATCGCAAAGGTGCGACGGTTGGATATTTGTGTCTGTAAATCGCTCATGGGCTGTTTTCTAACGTTTTACCGACAAATAATCTATAAAAATATTGTTTCTACAATTAACGTAACCTAAAAGAATCTAAGCAATCAGGGTTCAGAGAAACGGAAGCTCTACCAATTATGACGCATGAGGGTCGTGTTTTAACACCCTACAATCAGCCTGACGTGATTTCCCCTATTTCGCTAGCCATCGGGTAACGGGAAACATCCTTTAACAGCCCCAAAAACCCTTGCGCCGCATGCTCGATTATGCGCGCGCCCTTTTCTGGATTTGCAATGCTGGCATCTCCCGTCGGACCTTTACGGTTCAAATCTCCCGCTTTCCAGTAAAAGCGGCCGGGCTGCTCTGAATTGAAAAAAGCATATTTTTTTTCTTTCTCCGCGACAGAAGTAAAATTTTCAAACTGATCCGGTTTGACGATATCGGGATAGGCGCTCATCATCATTGCTGTTTCAATCGCGCCGCCGTGCAGGCCGTATTTCTCTTCTTCCCGGCTATATGTATTAGCCGGCAAACCGTACTCGAACCAGCTTACCCCGACAACCATCATCCCCAACCGTACATTCAGGCCGCGCCCTACAATATCCATAGCTGCCGTATTGCCGCCGTGTGAATTGAAGAACACAAGCTTCTTAATGCCGGCGCGGTGAACAGATTCCCCGATCTCGTCCCAGACCCGCATGGCCGTTTCAGCGCTCAGACTTAAGGTTCCCGGGTAATCTTCATGTTCCGTGCTTTTACCAACCGGCTGACCGGGCAAGATCGTGACAGGCAGATTGTCCGGCATGATATCCACGACCTTGTTCAGGATGGCCTGCCCCAACATATAATCTACGCCGACCGGCAAATGCGGGCCGTGTTGTTCGGTGGCGGCAATCGGCAGCACCGCGACAGTTTCTTCATTCACGCAAGCGCGGAAATCTTCGGTGGTCATATCCTGCCAGAACGTTTTCACCTGTCGCATGTTAAACCTCTTTCCCCTCTAGCGGATTATTCATTTCGCGGTCCTCGATTTCAATCACCCATAAATCCGGATCGCGATCGACCGCGCGGGCAATATAGGCGTCTGCCGCGCGCTCTTCAACCAAATCCTGGGGCAAGGCGTTCGTCCAGCCCATTTCTTCCGTATCCCAATCACGCTCCTGGGCCAACAAGCGGCATTGCCCCGCCAGACCGTTCAGTTTCAGGAGAACAAGACCGGAATTACGTTCCCCGCGGCGCTGTATGTAATAAAATATCCCGCGGCCATTTAGCATACGGAGCTGGGCGTCCAGCCACAATTCTGTCGGGAGACGATTGTCGGCCATATCTGTTATTTTTTGATCTTGCGGGCGTACAGTTCCAGCCGGTGATCCACCAGTTCAAAGCCCATTTCGTTGGCAATTTTCTCCTTGAGCGTTTCCAGATCATCACTGTGAAATTCAAGAATATCGCCGGTTTCCAGATCAATCAGGTGATCGTGGTGTTCGGTATTTAGCTCATAGCGCGCATAATTCTTGCCAAATTCGTGGCGGACGACGATCCCCAGCTCATCGAGCAAATTCATCGTCCGGTAAACGGTGGCCATGCTAATTGAGGAATCTTCGGCCTTGGCGCGGTCATAAACCGTTTCGACGGAAGGATGGTCTTCGGCCTCTCCCAGCACTTTCAGGATGGTTTTTCGCTGGCCTGTCATTTTCAGGCCCGCATCGGCGCATATCTGTTCTAATGCGGTCATGACCGCCTCCTCTTCCTGGAAGGAAACATTAAAGCAGACACATTAATGCCGTTCACGACAAGACGCAAGGCATGCAAAAAAATAACTATTCATGAGAAAGGAAGGAAATCCTTAACGAGCGGTCTGATACCGCACACGGTCCGCCGGGAGTTTGACAACAACCGTTGTGCCCCTGCCTTCATCGGACTGGAGATCGAGAGTCCCGCCGTGTAACTCCACCATGGCCTTTGACAACGGCAGCCCCAGACCGGTTCCCTGCAGGCCGCTGGATATCACGGGTTTATTGACCTGCGAAAACGGCTCCATCGCATCCTTGATTTTCTCTGGCGGAATCCCGATGCCCGTATCGGCGACGACCAGCTCCATTTCGCCCCGCGCCGTCAAAAAGGCGCGAATTGTGACTTTGCCCCCCGGACGAGAAAATTTGATGGCGTTCCCCGCCAGATTAATCAGAACCTGCCGGACCAGCCGCGGGTCGGCATAGAGCGGCGGCAGATCCTCCATAATATCACCGTTGATTTCCAGCCCGCCGCTGAAAGCCCGTGACGCCATCATACGGACGACGGAATCTATCAGTTGCCCGACATTGAATATTTCTTCATCCAGTTCGACGCGGCCGGCTTCGATTTTCGACATATCCAGCACTTCGTTGATAATCTCCAGCAGGTGCCGGGCGCTCAGATGCACATCGCCTAGATATTCCTTGTATTTCTCGTTCCCCAGCGGGCCGAACGTTTCATTCATGATAATTTCCGAGAAGCCGATAATAGCGTTCAGTGGCGTCCGCAATTCGTGGCTCATATTGGCCAGAAAGGTCGATTTGGCCTGATTGGCGGCATCGGCCTGTTCCTTGGCCAGCCGCAAGGAGTGCTCCATTTGTTTACGCAAGGTGATGTCCATGATCGTCGTCACTTGAAACCGGCGGGCGTGACTTAGATCAATCGCCGCCGTGGTAAAAAGGGCGTTGGCGACATTTCCGTCTTTACGCGAAAGTTTCATTTCGCCGGAGGCGCGGATACCGCTGCGGATAAATTCTTCATGCTGCAAACGGGAACGTTCCCGTTCTTCCGGCGCGATAAAATCGGTAAAAGAGTGACCGATTAATTCATCCCTGCCCCAGCCATAGATCCTGACAAAACTGTCATTGACCCGGACGATCCTTTGATTGCCGTCCGTAACGACGATTCCGACTTCACTGACATCAAAAACAGATGTCAGCAGCGATATCGCATCGTCACGTTCACGTTCGATACTGGTGCCGGTCTGGTCGGCTGGATAGGCCGTCATGTCGATAAACTGTACCGAACCGTCCGTACAAAAACGGGGAATGGCATAAAAACCGCCAATACCGTTGGCGGCCCCCGGCAAGTTAATTAATTCCATTGATACCGGTTTTTTTTGCTCCAGTATTTTCTGGATAGAGTTTCGGAAGGAGCCAAGAGATTCCGGGTCCAGCAATTCCATCAATGTCTTGCCAATGATGTTGCCGCGTTCCTGTTTAAAATAGGCCAGCGCCGCGTTATTGCATTCAACGACTTTCATGCATGATTTTTCATCATCACACGTCAGGAAAAAACGCGGAAACGGCATTTCGAAAAACAGTGCTTTGTAGTCCAGATTCTCGTCCTTGCTCACAGCCCTTGCGCCCCCGATTGACAAGTCCATTTCCCACGTTACAGCACAAAGATTAGCCAGAGATTAATGTATTATATCAATAACATTGGCGTCATCCGGCGCCTTAAGGCACCGCTTTGGTTCCGAATAGCCGATCCCCGGCATCGCCCAGTCCCGGCACAATATAAGCATGATCGTTCAAATGGCTGTCCAATGCCGCTACATATACCGGCACCTGCGGATAGGATTCCTGAAGGACTTTAACGCCCTCCGGGGCGGCAACCAGCGCCATAAAACGAATTTTTTGCGGGTCAACCCCGTGACGGATCATCAAATCCAGCGCATATTTCGCCGAGTGTCCCGTCGCCAGCATCGGATCGACCAGAATGAATATTCTCCCCGCCGGGTCCGGCAGACGCACCAGATATTCAACAGGCTCCTTGGTTTCTTCATCCCGGTACAGGCCAATATGCCCGATCCGCGCCGCCGGCATTAGCTCCTCCAGCCCTTCGGCCATCCCCAGACCCGCCCGTAAGATAGGAACGATCACCGGCTTTTTTCCTTTGATGATGGGGGCTTCCATCGGTTCGAGCGGCGTTTCGATTTCTTTGGTCGTCATCGGCAGGGCTTTTGTCAACTCATAGCCCATCAGCAAAGAAATTTCCTTTAGCAGGGTTTTGAACAGGAACTTGTTACAGCCCACATCCCGCATCAAGCTGAGCTTGTGCAAAATCAGGGGGTGGTCAGCAACATAAAGATTGGAAAACTCGGGATGTTGTTTCATACGGTTTTATTCTCCTCCGCCTTGTACGCCGGAATCTTATCGGAGGTTAGAAATAAAGGAAAGGGCTAATCTGAACCCTTGATATAGCGTTGGAGCGGGCTTTGCTCCAGATACTCCAGAGACATGTTACCGTCGCTTTTGTAGCGGTCGAGATCGCCCCGCATATTGGCGATAACCGTTTCCGGCAAATCACCGGGAACCGGCGCCGCCACACAGTAAGACATCGTTAGCTGATATTCGTAATCGCCTTCCTTGATGACGATTTTTTCCTGTTCGATGAATTTACGCAGCCTTTCAACCGCGGCTGCGCCGCCCTTGGTTTCCGTTTGTTTCAGGCTCATGATGAATTCACCGTCCGCCAGACGATAGGCATCATCAAAGGTCCGCATGCATCGTTTAATCAGAGTTGCCAGTGTTTGCGTAATTTCATCTTTTCGCGCTTTATCAACGAGCTTGTTAATGCGTTCAAGATGGTCGACACGCGCCAAAGCCAAACAAAACGGTTTACCGTGACGGGCCAGACGTTCCATCTCCCGTTCAAGGTCGCTCATCATCACGGCTTCGGTCCGCAGCCCGGTCAGGGTATCCATACCGCTGTCAATCTGGGCCATATCGTGTTCCAGACGGCGGATATGGGTTACAAAGCTTTCATACAGGTTGGTGAACTGGTCAAACGAGGAGCGGGTCGGCAACGGCGCACCGGGAACGGCCTTGCCCAGAAGCCCCTCGGCAGCCTGCACCATTTCCGTGTGGATTTTGCGCAGGCTGTAAAACACGTCTTTTTCCACGGCTTCGGAATTCCCGCGAACTTCCTCAAGCCACGCGATAAAACTATGCGGCAAAACAGGCCGGTCCTGTTCACTATTCGATTCCGGATACATAATCGCCCGCACAACACTGGTGTACCATTCCGCGTAATCGTCCAGAACGGGAAGCAGTGTCTGCAAATGACCTTCGGATCCGTAGGATAAAGCCATATAATTCGCCCCTCGAAACTTTATATAAGAATATTCTTAAACATTCCCTATCCTCTATAAAATACAGGATAAAATTGTCCGATTGGTTAATAAAACGAAGAAAAAAGAAAAATTTATTCCGGAAGCCATTCGCGCTCCAGCGCATCCAGCGTTCCGTCCTTGATGGCCTGCCGGACTTCGCGCATCAGGCGATTGATTACGGCGACGTTATGCTGGGCCATGATCTGCATCCCCAGCATTTCCTGGGCCTTGAACAAATGATGGATGTAGGCTTTGGAGTAATCACGAGACGCCGGGATATCCAGCGTCGGGTCAAGCGGTTCAGGATCATCTTTGTACTTCGTATTGATGATGTTGATCCGCTCGCCCGGATGACCTTTCATCAGGGCCATGCCATGACGGGCAATCCGGGTCGGCATCACGCAATCGAATGTATCAATGCCGCGGCGTACGAACATAAAGACGTCGCGAATCCGGCCAATCCCCAGAAAATGCACCGGGCGATCCGGATGTATATAGGGTACGCAGGCCTCAACCGTGGCAATCATTTCCTCATCGCTGCCGCCGAGGCATCCGCCAATCGCCGTGCCGAAGAATGGCCGGTCGGCTGTGTATTCGGTGCTGATTTTACGAAGGTCTTCGTAGACGCCGCCCTGAATGATCCCGTACACGCCTTGTTTCCCTTCATGGGTGCGCTCAAACTGTCTCAGGCAGCGATCCCCCCAGCGCATGGAACGCTCCATGGATTTGGCGGTATAATCCTTGGTCACATGATAGGGTGTGCATTCGTCGAACTGGTAAACAAGGTCTGCGCCGATTTTACGCTGAAGCTCCATCGAGCTTTCCGGGGTCAGCCACATCTTGCTGCCGTCCCGATAGTTGCGGAAAGCCACGCCGTCTTCGGTAATTTTCAGCAGGCTTTTACGCTCGCCTTTGCCTTTGTTCCGGCCCTTGATTTCATCGGCGCAGGAGCCATGCCCCATGGAAAACACCTGAAACCCGCCGGAATCGGTCATCATCGGGCCGTCCCAGCGATTAAACTCATGCAGGCCGCCCATTTTGTCGATCAGGTCTGCACCCGGCTGAATCATCAAATGATAGGTATTGCCCAGAATAATATCGGTGCCGGCTTCACGCATCTGTATCGGCGACAGGTTCTTAATCGCGCCCTTGGTGCCGCAGAAAATATAATTGGGGGTTTCAATCGTTCCGTGCGGGGTTTTAAGGCGCCCTACCCGCGCTTTGCTGTCTTTCGCGCGGTGCGTGATATCAAAGCCAAAATTCGGGTATTCCAGATTTGCGGGGGGATCCACACAAATTAAGGGCGCCGCAGCGGGTTTTTGCTTTTTCCGTGGGCGCCCCATAATGACAGATATATCGCTGATTTAGGCTTGCTTCGCAGCCATAGCTTTTTCGACTTGCGCCTTATACGGACGCAGGGCCGGGTCCAGCTTGGTAACCGCCGTCTCCATCAAATAAGCATCCAGACCGCCTTTATGCTCGATCGTGCGCAGACCGGCAGTCGTCACTTTCAGAGAAATCTTACGACCCAGCGCTTCGCTGAAAATCGTTGTGTCCTGCACATTCGGCAGGAATTTACGGCGGGTTTTGTTTTGCGCGTGGGATACATTGTTCCCGGACATCACGCCTTTACCAGTAACCATACAACGGCGGCTCATTGTTCTAATCCTTACGTTTGCTAGCAATCGTCTCAAAAATTCCAAAAATCAGGTCCGGACAATAGTCGAAGACCACCATAAAAGTCAAGCATTGCTTTTACGCTTTTTCGTATTTAGTGTCTGCGCATAACCAATAACGAGAAAACCATGACCGATCAAGTGCTGCCACTGGAAGAAATCAAGGCGTTAATCGCAAAAATCGAGCCGCTCCCCAAACGTGGCAAGGGAAAAGACATTCCGCCGGCGCTGGCATGGCTGCAACGCAGCCAACAAAAATGCACCGCACGGCTTAACCACCCCCGCACGGCGCTGTTTTGCGGCCATCACGGTTTTGCCTTTGATGATGAAACGGCAAAACAGGACGCGCAGGCCTATCTGGCCGGTTGTCAGGACGGAAACAGCAAGCTCCATGATCTTTGCCAGTTTGCCAATGCCGATCTGCGGCTTTACGAAATGAACCTGACGACGCCGACGGCCGATGCCTTTCAGGAAAGCGCCATGAGTGACGATGCCATGGTCACAGCCATGGCCTACGGCATGATGATGACTGAAAAAGGACCGGATTTACTGGCCGCCGGAGCTTTCGGCGCCGGGACGAACAAAGCGGCTGCGGCTGTTCTGGCCCTGATCGCCGGGCAAAATGACGATCTGGCTGCTGCCGTGCGCGCCCGGACGAACAATCAAACCCTGACGGCGCTGGAAGCCTTGCGTGAAGCCGGCGGTTTTGAAATCGCGGCGCTGACCGGGATGATTCTGGCGGCGCGGCTGGCTTCGGTTCCTGTTTTGCTGGATAGCCTTGCCGGGCTCGCGGCGCTGGCGGCGCTGGCCGAGGGAAAACCGGAGATCGCCGATCATTGCGCCTTTTGCGGTACGGCGCCGGATAACCTGATGTCCTGGGTTTTGCAAAACACCAGTCTGACGGTCCTGCCGCCGATACCGGGCAACAATGAACCGGGGGTCGCCGCCGCGCTGCAGATCCCGCAGCTCAAAGCCCTGACTTTATTGCAAGTTAACAAGCACGCCGCCTAGGGCGGATCACCCCAGACGCCCGGCAACAATCATGGCCCCGACCAAGGCCGAAAGAAACAGCACGTGCGCCATCAGGCTCAGGTAGAGCGCCCGCCGCAAATGCCCCTTTTCCAGCTGCGCCGTCGCGCCTTCAGGACCGACCCACGTGCGCTTGATCTTATGCCCGTCGATATCCTGCACGGCGCCGCCCAGAGACACATTCAGGGCATAGGCCATCGCCGTCACCGGTAAGCCGCCCTCCGCATACGGAGCTTTGGCCTTGCCATGTAAAAGCGCCAGCAACGCACGGCTCATCCCGCCAGTCGGAGTCAACAGCCCGGCCAGCGCCATTAATATCCCCGCCAGCACATGCGGCACAAACCCCATCAGTTTCTCCAATGCCAGCGCTACCTTGCCAAACCCGCGGCAGGAACCGTCCCGTCCAAAACGCCAGACGACAGCCGTAAGGGCGCTATAAATAAAGGCACCCGGCAGCCCGGCAATCAGATACCAGATCACAGGAGCAACGATCCCCTTGTCAAAGCTGCGGGCGGCGAGTCCCATTCCCGTGCGGGTGATGCCGTAATCATCGCTGACGGCCAGATTGACGCGCGATGAGCGGGCGATGGCATAGTATGCGCCCTGCCCGGTTTTACCGTCGCGCATCGCGAAATAGAGCTTTAACAGGGCAAACCAGACCGTCCCCGATGTCAAAAGAAGGGATAGAATCAAAATCTCCGTAAAGCCGTAGAGCGGCATTTCTGCCGTTATACGCTGCGCGAGATAGCCAAACATATAAGCGATTTGCAGAGCAAAATAGACAAACAGAACGCCGCGAAACAGCAGATCAACGGCCTTGCGGTGCAAACGATCCAGCTTGCCGCCGATCCAGCCGGTCAGCAGATCATTGACCTGCCAGTAAAGCGGTTGTGCGCTCCCGCCCCGCGGACCGGTAACCAGCCCGACAATCCCGGTCAATACGATAGCACTCAGAGCCGTCAGAAAACGGCCCGGATCCAGCAAGTTGTCGTGAATGTCCGATAAAAATTCAAGCATCATAAATAGTTATATCTGTTTATTGCGATCGCTGCTATCATAATACAGCGCTTTTTCACAGAAGCTGAAAAAATTTGCTGCAGCGCGACAAAATTAACTTTTTTGCGCTATTATTATAGGATAAGACAGTACGATCAGACAAAGGACAGGTTTACCGTGCTTTACCATTTCTACGATTTGCAACATGCGCTCCTGACCCCGGCCCGCTTATCGGCGGAGGCCGCCCGCATGGTTTACCAGCATCCGCTCAACCCCCTGTCCTACACACAGGCCGGACGCACCTTCGCTGCCGGGGCCGAATTATTCGAACGTGTTACCCGCCGTTTCGGCGCTCCGAATTTCGATCTTCCCAGCACCACGATTGACGGCAAAAAAGTCGCTATTGTCGAGGAAGACGTCCTGAAAAAACCGTTTTGCAACCTTTTGCATTTCAAACGCAAAACCAAGCGCAAGGATCCCAAGGTTCTGGTCGTCGCCCCGATGTCCGGGCATTATGCGACGCTGCTGCGCGGCACGGTCGAAGCTTTGCTGCCGCATCATGACGTTTATATTACTGACTGGCTGGACACGCGTCAGGTTCCTTTACGGGAAGGCCGGTTTAATCTGGATGATTATATCGCCTATCTTATCGAATTTCTGGAATTTCTGGGACCGCCGACCCATGTCATCGCCGTTTGCCAGCCCGCTGTGCCGGTTTTTGCCGCGGCGGCTGTTATGGAAGCCCAAAACATGCAAAATGCGCCGCGAACCATGACCCTGATGGGCGGGCCGATTGATCCGCGCGTCTCAAAGACGCAAGTTACCGAGTTGGCCGAACAGCGCCCGCTGAGCTGGTTCGAGAATACCGTGGTTACCGAGGTTCCTTTTTATTATCCCGGTGCTTACCGCAATGTTTATCCGGGTTTTATCCAGCTTGGCGGATTTATGTCGATGAATCTCGACCGCCATGTCGGATCGCATATGCAGTTTTACCATCACCTGGTCAACGGCGACGGCGAATCCGCAGAATCACACCGCAAGTTTTATAATGAATATTTATCCGTCATGGATATCAGTGCAGATTTTTACCTGCAGACCGTCGAAACCGTGTTCCAGAAACATGCCCTGCCGAAAGGGGAAATGTACTGGCGCGATCCGGCGACAGGCCGCCGGGTGAATGTCGATCCAAAGAAAATCACAAAAACCGCCATGCTGACGATTGAAGGCGAGCTGGATGATATTTCGGCACACGGCCAGACAACGGCGGCACACGACCTGACGAAAAACCTGTCGGCGAACCGGCAATATCACCATTTCCAGATGCATGTCGGACATTACGGGATTTTCAACGGTAGCCGCTGGCGTACGCAAATTATGCCGCGCATTCGTCATATGGCCCGGCGCTTTGACAAGGGATGCGACCCGGTTCCCGATAAGGATCTGGCGGCCAACCCCGACAAACGGCCCGCGCAATGGAACAAATCCGTCCATGGCATTGATGCCGTCCGCGCCCGCCTGCGTAAACAGGCTGAGCTGGAAGGCCGCATCGACGATATTTTGCAGGCGCACGAATAAAAAACACAACTTACCATAAAAAATAATTGCCTTGCTTTACCAAGTAACGCTAAGAAGGCGTTATGACTTTTCCTTACGACATATCCGCTGCGACACTTCCGCTGCTTGACAGCCGTGGTGCAGAACCTCTTTTATCCGCTTCCTTTCGCTATAATTTTATAAACAGGATCAGAACGTTCGATGAAAACGCATCCGACATCTACAGCCAGATGCAGGAAATTAACAAATTTATTGATGCACATGATATAAGCGCCATTCAGGACCCCCAAGAAGAACGGCAAACGGATCTGGTCACTATGCATGACGAGCTTGAATCCGCGTTTCGCCAGCAACTTGTAACCATTAATTATCTTCTGACTCTTCCCCACAAGCAGCACATTATATCAACGCTGGCGCAGGCGGTTCACGATTCAGCCCCGGAATCAGGATTTGATATACGGCCCTTTTGTGAGGATGCGGAATTACAGAAGGAAAAAGATAACCTGCTTGACGATGTCATGCCGTATCTGAAAAAAATGAGATACCTTTTCACGCTGGAAACCGGAAAAATACGGCAACAATCCTGTTTCCCCGAAGGTTTTCATGCTCTCATCCTTAACGGCGTCGAGATTGAAACCGGAGATATGAACGATATGATGGAATTTGATTTTTATCAGGAATTTGCCATGCCTCTGGGACTGGCTCCGTCTTTATCACCGGCCATGCAGGGTTATCTGGACCGGCATTGTCACAACGATGTCTATTTGCTGTCTTTTGCCACGGACGTCCTGAGCGGTAAAATTTCGGAAAATTTCCCCGGAAACTTTGATCTGGACGATCTTCCCGCCGACATCTTCAAGCAAGCCTGGAACAACAGACACAGACATTCAGGCGCAAAAGACCCGGACCTCGAACGCTTAAAAGCGCTTGATGCCAAGGGGCTTATTCCCGTATTTTAGAATACATGATCCCGCTTCTCAAACAGTTGCAACCGACCGAAGCCGATATTCTGGCGCTGTCGCCTCATCTGGCGATCCGGCGCAGCAAGCGAGCGCGACGTATGGCTCTGCGGATGGACAGCGCCGGACGCACGATGGTTCTGGTCCTGCCGGAGCGGGCTTCTCTGGCCAAGGCTTATGATTTTACCCGCAAGCACAGTGCATGGATCGAAAGCAAAATCAGCGCCCTGCCCGTTTCCATTCCGTTTCGGCCCGGCGCGATTATTCCTCTTTTGGGCAAAGAGCGCCTGCTTGTCGAGCATGAAGGCCGGGATTTTGTTCTGGAGGATACCTGCCTGCGGGTGCCGCCGGGACGCGCATCCTTCGAGACCCGCGTGCGGCGTTACCTGAAAGAAGAAGCGCGGCAGACCTTGACGGCACTGGCGCATGAAAAGGCCGAAGAAACGCGCAAGACCGTCAAAGGCGTACAGGTCCGGGACACCAAAAGCCGCTGGGGATCCTGCGGGCCGGATGGCCAGCTTTCCTTTTCATGGCGGCTGATATTCGCCCCGTGGGAAAGTCTCGATTACGTCGTTGCCCATGAAGTCGCGCATCTTAGCCATATGAACCACAGCAAGGCATTCTGGGATGTCTGCGCCGCGCTATCGACCGATTACAAAGCCGGGAAGAAATGGATCCGCGATCATGGTCATGATCTTATGCGCTATGGCAGAAAAAACAGCACCGATAAAAGTTGACACCTAAAATCATTTGCGCCTAGTCTTGCCTCATCCATCTTTAACATTTGAAGGAGAAAGACCATGGCACACCCATGTTTTCAAATGAAGAAATCTAAAAACGGTGATTTCTATTTTTGCCTGACGGCAAAAAACGGCCAAATCATCGCTCAATCTGAAATGTATTCCAGCCGTTCCGCCTGTGAAAACGGGATTCGTTCCGTACAGGAAAATGCACCGGCAGCGGATATTGACGATCAAACGCAGGCGGCTTAACCCTGCTTGTCCGTTATAAAGTCTTTTTAAAAAACGGGGACGGTTTGCCCCCGTTTTTTATGGGCGAAACAAGATATCGCCCTAATAATTTTGTTTATGGAATTGACAGCCCCCCTTGTTTAACGTAAAAACTTTTCATAATGCTGAGACAAGGGGGTATAAATGGGACTAACCGCAAAAAGACTGGCAAACAGAGAAAAAAAGCAAAGGGTGCGCGAAGAAGCAAAAGCGGGCATCATTCAAGATATAAAACGCGCCCTTACCTATGAACAGTTGCTTAGCAAACATTCCCCAAAGATCTTGCTCCAGATTTTGGCAAACCTCGCTCTTGAACAGCGCCACCTTGTAGACCGTGCCCTGGGGAAACCACCGCAAGACCACCTAATCTTGATTGATGAGTGTTTGCCGCTTCAGCTCTTTCCTGATGTGCATCGAGATTTTGGCAGGGCTATTGCCGCCCCTCATGTTGTTCCACAAAAAACCAAGGACGACGCGCTTTATGCAATAGCAGCAAAGATAGGAGTCCACACCATTCTCACAAATGATGGCCGTCAAACCGGCAATAAGAATTTATGCGCCATTGCGAACCGTCACTATCAGACGAATGAAGCACAATGTCCGGGGATAATCGTTATAAGTCAGGCTGTCGATCAGGGATTATCTGAACTTAACGCCAATAGACGTCTTGTGCATGACTATCTGGCAAGCCGTCCGTCCCGCATTCTGGATTTGCGCCCGTCATAGACATGTTATTTCTGCAAATAATCCACTGCGCCCTGTAATATCACCTGAGCGGCGAGTTTATCTATGAGCCCGCTATCCTTTGCTCCGCGCCGGGTTGCGCGTTTTTCCACAAATTCATCCACAAAACTCTCCACAGAAACTGTGGATAACCTCTCATCCCAGAGAGCAACCCACGGATCAGCACCGAAAATGCCCGGATGTTTTGTCATTTCATCGGCAAACGCCCGGACCCGGTCGCAGGACGGCCCTTCGCTGCCGTCCATATTAACCGGCCAGCCAAGGACATAGCCGCCGATTTCATATTCACGGATGACTTTGGCCAGTTCCTGTATATCCTGGGTGAATTTCGTGCGCTTGACCGTTTGCAACGGCGTCGCCAACGTCCAGCCGCTATCCGACACGGCCAGGCCAATCGTGGTCTTGCCGATATCCAGCCCCAGCAAACGGGCGCGGGGTGGGCATTGGCTGCCGATCTCTTTCAAAGGGCCAACGGGCATTCTATTCCGCCACCCAGACTTTGGCCTGCTCCAGCTCCTCGATTTTGAACAGCTTCATGCGGCCCATCATCATGAAAGAAAACGCATGCAACATCATGCGTATCCATTCAACGTCCGAGACAACCGCCACGCGCTCCCATGCCGTCAGGTGAGACAACCCCAGTTTTGCGTCATCCCACATCGCGCCGGCATCGTAGCCCTGAAAGTCCGCCGCCGTAACGTACAAGACGCGAACTTTATCCTGTTTTTCCAGCCTTTCCTCGACAGCGGGGATCAGCACCGTTTCATAATCATGCGCCGTAACCATGCCTTCTGCGACAACGCCCAGCACGTTTTCGGGAACATCTTTCATTAAAGTCAGCATTTTTCAAACTCCTCCTTGCACATAACGTACCTCGGTGCTAAAAAATCTAGGCTTTTAACCAAGGAAATACAAGTCATGTCAATGGATGAAAAAACCGTTCGTAAAGTCGCCAATCTGGCGCGGCTGAAAGTTACGGATGAAGAGGTTACAGTTCGCGCCACCCAGCTTTCCAATATTCTGGGATTTGTTGAGCAACTGGATGAAGTGAATACCGACAATATCGAACCCCTGCCCTCGCCGGTGGATATCAAGCTGCGCCTGCGTGAAGACAAGGTTACGGATGGTGATTGCGCGCAGGATGTTCTGGCCAATGCGCCGGAAGAGATGGAAGATTTTTACGTTGTCCCGAAAGTGGTGGAATAAAGATTTGCCCCTGTCATCCTGAGCATAAGCGAAGGATCTTAGGATGACCCGTTACATGAGATTCTTCGCTTCGCTCAGAATGACAGTTTAAGAGATACAAAAATGACCGACCTGACCCATTTGACGATTACGGAAGCCTTGAAAGGGCTGGAGAACAAAGAGTTCACGGCTGTGGAGCTGACACAGGCGCACATCAGCGTCATGGAAGCGCATCGCGGCCTGAATGCCTATATCACGGAAACACCGGAGATTGCACTGGCGCAGGCCAAAGCGTCCGACGAACGCCGCGCGGCCGGCAAGGCCGGGGCGCTGGAAGGTATTCCGGTAGGGATCAAGGATCTGTTCTGCACCAAGGGCACGAAAACCACGGCCGGCAGTAAAATTCTGGAGAATTTCGTTCCTACGTACGAATCCACAACAACGCAAAAATGGTTTGATGACGGCGTAGTTATGCTGGGCAAGCTCAACCTTGATGAATTTGCGATGGGGTCTTCGAACACGACCAGCGCGTATGGTGATGTGATTAATCCATGGCGCAGCCAGAGCAATCCTGAGGCCGACCTGGTGCCCGGCGGATCGTCCGGCGGCTCTGCGGCTGCCGTTGCCGCCCGGATGTGCATGGGGGCGACGGGGACAGACACGGGCGGGTCAATCCGTCAACCTGCCGCGTTTTGCGGTATTCCGGGCATTCGCCCGACCTATGGCCGCTGCTCCCGCTGGGGGATTGTGGCGTTTGCTTCATCGCTCGATCAGGCCGGGGTGTTTGCCCGCACGGTCGAGGATTGCGCCCTGCTCCTGAAATCCATGAGCGGGTTCGATCCCAAAGATTCCACATCGGCCAACATTCCGGTGCCGGACTTTGCATCGGCTATCACGGGGGATGTCCGCGGCCTGAAAGTCGGAATTCCGAAAGAATACCGTCTGGACGGTATGCCGGACGAAATCGCCAAGCTGTGGCAACAAGGGGAAGACTGGCTGAAGGCCGCCGGAGCCGAGATTGTTGAAGTTTCTCTGCCGCACACGAAATATGCCCTGCCCGCTTATTACATTATCGCGCCGGCAGAGGCTTCGTCCAACCTCGCGCGTTATGACGGCGTGCGTTACGGCCTGCGCGTTGATGAAGGCGGCGACCTGAAAGACATGTACGAAGCCACCCGCGCCGCGGGCTTTGGCGATGAAGTCAAACGCCGGATTATGATCGGCACGTACGTGCTGTCCGCCGGGTACTATGACGCCTACTACGTCAAGGCGCAGCGTGTCCGCCGCCTGATCCAGAACGACTTTATCGAGGCCTACAAGACATGTGACGTGCTGCTGACCCCGGCAACGCCGAGCGCCGCTTTTGCAATTGGCGAAAACGAAGACGATCCGCTGAAAATGTACCTGAACGACGTGTTCACGGTCACGGTTAACATGGCGGGCCTGCCGGGCATGAACGTTCCGACGGGGCTGTCTTCCGATGGCCTGCCGCTGGGGCTGCAATTGATCGGCAAGGCATGGGATGAGGAAACCTTGTTCCGGGTCGGCGGCGTTCTCGAAGAAGCTGCGAACTTTACGGCTTTACCGCAACTGGTCACAAAGAAAGCGGCATAGGGATGATTAAATATTGCCTGACATTTTTGTTTGTATTGCTTACCGCCCTGCCCGCGCAGGCGCAAACGCCTGTCAGCGATAAAATGGCCGATATCTATTTTAGCAACTGCATCGCCAAGCGCGACGAGCGGATGACTATCGACACGCAGGAAATCATGTGCCAATGCACGGCGCTGCTCTATCAAAAAAACATGAGCGTCGAAGAGCTGCAGGTCATGGCGCAAAACGATCAGGCGGGCCGCAATGCCCTGAACAGGATGCTGGTTTTGGTTTACGCCCCCTGTATGGAATTCCCGGTTCGCGACCTGATTTACTATCGCTGCATGGAAAACAAATTCCAGTCCCAGAAAGGGATATGCGGCTGCCTCGCCGATAAAATGGCGCAATATACGGCTGAAAGCGCGGCTGATAAACTGAGCGCGGTTCTCCGGAACAGCCCCAATATTACCGATCCGATGGAACCGATCGTCAACAGCCCGGAGTTCGCACAAATGGAAAAGCGTCTGGCACTGAGCTGTATTCAGGAAGATGCCGCCCCTAAATAATACGCACTTATACGGAGTAAAAAATGGCTTATCTTATCAAAGGTGAAACAGGCGAATGGGAAATTGTGATCGGGATGGAAGTCCATGCCCAGGTCACTGTCCAGTCCAAACTTTTTTCTGGAGCCTCCACGGAATTCGGTGCTTCGCCGAACAGCCAGGTCAGTCTGGTTGACGCCGCCATGCCGGGCATGCTGCCGGTGCTGAATGAAAAATGTGTCGAACAGGCCGTGCGTACCGGGCTGGGCCTGAATGCGAAAATCAACACCTACTCTGTGTTTGAGCGGAAGAACTATTTTTATCCTGACCTGCCGCAAGGGTACCAGATTTCACAATTCCTGCACCCGATTGTCGGTACGGGCGAGATCGAGATTGACCTGCCGGACGGCAGCGTTAAGACCATCGGCATCACACGCCTGCATCTGGAACAGGATGCCGGTAAATCCTTGCATGACCAGCACCCGAGCAAGTCATTCGTTGACCTGAACCGCTCCGGCTGCGCGTTGATGGAGATTGTGTCCGAACCGGATATCCGCGGCGCCGAAGAAGCTGCGGCCTACCTGTCCAAATTACGGATGATCCTGCAATATCTGGGCACCTGTAACGGGAACATGGAAGAAGGGTCCATGCGGGCCGATGTGAACGTATCTGTGCGTAAACCTGGGGATGAGCTGGGCACGCGTACAGAAACGAAAAATGTTAATTCTCTCAAAGCGGTACATCAGGCTATTGATTTTGAGGTTGAACGTCAGATCGCGCTAATCGAGAGCGGCGGCACCGTCGTGCAGGAAACCCGCCTGTGGGATCCGAACAAGATGGAAACCCGCTCGATGCGCTCCAAGGAAGAAGCGCATGACTACCGCTATTTCCCGGACCCGGATTTGCTGCCTCTGGAGATCGAGCAAAGCTTTGTCGACCAGATCAAAAGCGGCCTGCCGGAGCTGCCGGACCAGAAGAAACACCGTTTTATGGACACATACGGCCTGTCTTTGTATGACGCCAGCGTCCTGATCGCCGAGCGGGCGCGCGCCGAATACTTCGAAACTGTCGCCAACGACAATGATGCTAAGCTGGCCGCTAACTGGGTGATTAACGAGCTTTTGGGCGCGTTGAACAAAGACGGTAAAGCCCTGAAAGCCTCCCCGATCAGCGCAGCGCAACTGGGGGGCCTGATTGCCCTGATCGCCGACAACACGATTTCCGGTAAAATCGCCAAGGACGTGTTTGCCGAAATGTACGCCACCGGCAAGGATGCCGCCGCGATCGTCGAGGAAAAAGGGCTGAAGCAAGTCACGGATACCGGCGCAATCGAAGCGATTGTCGATGAGGTCATCGCCGAAAACCCGGATAATGTCGCCGCTTACCAGAGCGGAAAAGACAAATTGTTCGGCTTTTTCGTCGGTCAAGTCATGAAAAAATCGCAAGGCAAGGCGAATCCCGCTATGGTAAACGAGTTGCTTAAGCAAAAACTCGGAGGATAAAGATGGGATTGCTCACCGGACCGGCAACGGGAGAGGTTGTCGAGATATCCGTTACCATGGAAGCCAAGCAGCGCCTTGTCGCCGGTCTTTCGTGGGATCCCCGGCCGGACGAAGAAGTCGGAAAGAAAGAGCGCAAAAAATATCGCTGGGCGCAGCTAAAAAAATCCATCGGTATGATGATGGAAAATCCGGAAATGCTTTCCTATTTCATGAAACGCCCCGGCTCCATGAAAGAAAAAAGCGACCATCAAGGACGGCAATCCGAATATCCCTATTACGATCTCGACCTCCATTGCTTTATCTATGACAACACAGGGCAATTTTATGCCGTTATTGATCCGTCGGCTGAGCATGCAACGGACCCAAGCCATAAAATCTACCACAGCGGCGAAGATATGGAGGGGCACCGGAAGTATGACGACGAGCAAATCCATATCGAACTGAAAGGCCTGCCGGACAACCTGACTGAATTCGTGTTCATGATCGAAAGTGATTGTATGCATGAGTTCGACAAAGTCCTGAATCCGGCGGTGAGATTTGCCGATGCCTACACCAACAAAAACTTCCTGCAGGTCCAGATCGGCGATCTCCCCGACAGTAACGCGTTTGCTTTTGTTTTTTGCCGGGTTTTCCGGCGTGATGATAAATGGTTTATCCAGAATATCAGCGAATTTACGGATTTTGACCAAAACTGGCCGGAATATTTGAAACGATATTTGTAACGGCGTGTGAAGGAGAAACTGAATGACGACTCTGGTTGATCTTACACATACGTTTACCAGTGACATGCCCGTTTATCCCGGTGATATCTGCTCCAAGCTGTATCAGGATATGACCTATGAAGAAGGCGCTATAAACCATAGCCGGGTTGAAAGCGGCCTGCATGTCGGCACACACATCGACGCGCCCTTTCATATGGTCGATGGCGGTGCCTATGTTTCCGATATCCCCGTCAGCCATTTTCAAGGACGCGGTCATATTATTGATGCCCGCGGCAAAAAAAGCGCCACAGCCGCTTTGCTTGAAAACAAGCCTATCGGAAAAGGCGACATTGTTCTGGTCTATACGGGTTGGGACAAAAAATTCCGCGAGCCTGATTATTATGAAGATTACCCGGAAATTGCGGAAGACTTCGCCCATGCCCTGATTGCAATGCAGGTTGCCCTTTTGGGGATCGACACGCCGTCCCCCGACCGCGAGCCTTACCCCATCCACAGGTTGCTTCTCCCGGAAAATATTTTGATTATAGAAAATTTGACCAATCTGGAATCCGTTCCTGCGGACCGCCCGTTTAAAATCCATGCCTATCCTGCAAAATACAAAGCCGACGGCGCGCCTGTCAGGGTCGTTGCCGAAATAGAAGAATGACGGCCCTCGCCCCGCATATCTGGTGGGTCGCGGCCTTTGCCGCCAGTATTTTTGCGGCTCTTTACAGCACAGGAAACCAATATTTCAAGCTTCCCGGTAAAACACTGGTCTTTTTTCGTGGTTTTGCCCCTGTTCTGGCGTTCACCCCGGCTTTGTTTTTTATAGAATGGCCACGCCAGCCGCTTTTTTATGTGTTGCCTGTTCTATCGTCCTTTTTGTCGCTATATGCCGACACGCGTTATCTGCAAGGATCAAACCAGTATGGCGGCGGTGTTCTGACCCGCCTGCGGCCCGTCACCCTGTGGGCTCTGTTTGCGCTCTGGTTTATTTTTGACAGCGGGGAGCGCGCCAGCCTGATGGCCGATCTTCCCCGTTTCCTCAGCATTATCGCCGTTTTGTTTATTGCTGTGTTTGCCGCTATGCGGCTGGCAAAGTGTCCTGTCAGCACCGAGGCTTTCCTGTTTTTCGGGCCGGCCTTGTTTGCCGCCGTGTTCGTCAATTTTCTCGTCAAGGTGGGCATGGATATGAGTCCTGTTTTCAGCGGCATTATTTTATTCCCCTGGATCGAGGGTCTTATGATTGCCCTGCTTACTCTGGCCCATCATGGCTGGCATCAGGATTTGTCTATCCGGCATATCTTTGAAAGAAAAATGCTGAAGGCCGGAATTTTTCTCGGAATCGCGATGATCGGCCTGATTATTTGCAAAAATTTCGCTTTCACTTATGCGTCCAATCCGGCTTATGTCGTGGCGATAACCTATATTGCGCCATTTTGGGTGGCCCTGTATTACAAACTGACAGGGCACACGGAAAAAGCCGATGTACGAATGGGACTGATTTTTGTATTATCGGCCATAGCGCTGGTTTTGCTTAACAACGCAGGATAGAAATATGACCCAGAAATATGAATACAAAGTCATTCTTTACCGGGAAAGCATGCTGGGATCGCTGTTTCTCGGTGGATCGAAAGTCGACCCGATCAAATTTTCAGAATTTTTAAACCGGAACGGCGCCGATGGCTGGAAAGTTGTAACGATGGAAAAAGAAAGCCGCCGTATGTTGCTGTTTTTCGACCGTGAGGCTTTTCTGGTTGTCATGGAACGCCCGATTGGAGGATAAAATGCACCAGTTTCTCATTTATTGCCTGATTACCATTGCTGTCGTAGCGGCGGCGCTGACCATCGGTCAAATCTGGTTCGACATTCTGAGCTGGGCGGTTGCATGGAAAGCCTTTATAACGCTCGGTATTTTGTTTGTCCTGATCGGCTTTTTGATGGTTGTCAAAGCCGATTTCGGCCAGCATAAAAAGCTCAAGGATGAAAATTACCTCGACTAGCGCGATAAAGTCTTGATCTGGCGTGCGAACGCTGGTAATTCATACCCTTCGATGGAGACGTGGCCGAGTGGCTGAAGGCGGCGGTTTGCTAAACCGTTGTACGGGTAACACCGTACCGGAGGTTCGAATCCTCTCGTCTCCGCCATTTGCTCTCTGTCCAAACCCCCTGATTTTTCTTATACTGGGAATAGCTTGAATCGCTGTTTAACCGTTGAAAGAGTTCCCATGTCCTCATGTTTCCTGACTAAAACGTCGCAAACGCCTGTCACCATTCACCCTCTGGATACGAGCCGGTTTAAAAGCTGGCAGAAAAAACAGGGCAAAGCCCTGCAGGCGCAGATTGGTAATGAGGGATTTAGCGCCAAGCCGGGACAAATCCTGATTCACAGCGGCAAAGACGGCGGGCTTTCCCATGTTCTGATCGGCGTTAGCGACCCTTTGGGGCTTTATGATCTTGCGGCGGGGTTTACCGCGCTGGAAAAATCACTGGCGGCGGATTTTCTGAAAAAAGCCGCGTTTGCTCTGGATGAAACGGGCCTGACGGCCGAAGCGCTGAACCGGGCCTGTATGGGCTGGGGACTGGCCGGTTACCGGTTTGACACCTACAAAAAGAATGAGGCTCCCCGCCCCCGGCTGCTCTGGCCCAAGGGGGCCGACAAAAAACGGGTGCAGGCCTTTATCGAGGCGATCAGCCTGATCCGCACCCTGATTAACACCCCGGCCAACGATCTGGGGCCGGAAGAGCTTGAAAAGGCGGCGCGTGATCTGGCGGCGCCGTTTGACGCCAAGATCAAAGTCACAAAAGGCGCGGCGCTGGAAAAAGGATTCCCGCTGGTTCACGCCGTCGGCAAGGCCAGCCCGCGTGCTCCGCGCCTGATTGAGCTGCGCTGGGGCAAGCCCAAAGACCCCAAGATCACGCTGGTTGGCAAGGGTGTGTGTTTTGATACCGGCGGCCTGAATTTGAAGCCCGGCACGTATATGGCCCTGATGAAGAAGGATATGGGCGGCGCGGCGCATGTTCTGGCGCTGGCGCAGTTGATTATGGGCCTGAAACTGCCCGTGTGCTTGCGGGTGCTGGTTCCGGCGGTCGATAACGATGTATCCGGCGGCGCGTTCCGGCCCGGTGACGTTCTGCAGAGCCGTAAAGGACTGACCGTGGAGAACACCAACACAGATGCCGAGGGCCGTCTAATTCTGGCCGATGCGCTGGCTTATGGCTGTGAAGATAAACCGGAGCTGCTGATTGATTTCGCCACGTTGACAGGCTCGGCGCGGGCGGCGCTGGGGCCGGATGTCCCGCCCTTTTTCAGTAATAGCGACAAAGTCGCCACGAGCCTGCAAAAATGTGCCGACAGCAACGAAGATCCGCTGTGGCGCATGCCGTTATGGCAGCCTTATCACGATAAAAACAAAAGCCCGATTGCCGATCTGGTCAACAGCGCGAAATCGCCGGGTGACCTGATTTATAGCGGTCTGTTTCTACAAAGCTTCGTGGAAGCCGGGCAAGACTGGGTTCATCTGGATGTGTACGCGTGGCAGGATTCCGGGACCCCCGGTAAGCCCATGGGCGGCACCGATATGGGTCTGCGCGCGGTCTTTGCCCTGCTGGAAGAGCGTTACCGGACGTGAGCTAAAATCGCCGCTGCAAAATCCGTCAGGGTATCGTCACGGGCGCCCATAATGACGATGCGATCGCCCGGTCGCGCTTCTTCTGTCAGAAACGGGATAATCTCCGCGCGGGTTTCAAAAAACTGCGCCTGTTTGCCGGCTGTTTTGACGTCCTCAATAATATCACGGGCAGAGATGACTTTGTCAGCCGTGCCGCCGGCATAATAAATTTCCGGCATCAAGAGAATATCATCGTCCCCCAGCCCTTCCGCAAAGGCCTGCACCAGTCCGGCGCGCAATAACTTTGTCGGGCCGAAACCATGTGATTGAAACACGGCGAGAATCCGCCCTGGAAATGCCCGCAACGTTGCCAGAGACGCGGCGATCTTATCCGGGTTATGGGCGAAATCGTCAATGACGGTGATGTCGTTGGCCGTCCCGACGACTTCCATACGGCGATGAACACCCGTAAAGCTCTCCATAGCCTGCGCGGCGTCTTTCACAGGAATCCCCGTCAGCCGCGCGGCGGCGATCGCGGCCAGAGCGTTCGATACGTTATGCCGTCCCGGCACGATCAGGGATACACGCTGGCCGTCGAGTTCAAAGTCCATGCCGGTGGGGGATGGCTTTAAATTCACCGCATTCAAATCCGCGTTGATGTTTTCAATTCCGTAAGTAACAGTCTGCGGATGAACAGCTTTTAACTGCGCGGCTTCCGGGTCATCCAGATTTATCACCGCGCCCTGCCCGGCCTTGCTTACAAAGTCATGAAACAGCGGTCTTAGCTCACTCAGGGGTTTATGATCGAGCGTTACATTGTTCAAAACCGCTATACAGGGGGTAAAAAGTGCGATTGAACCGTCACTTTCGTCCAATTCAGCGATAAAAACGTCACTTTTTTTATCATTTATCACCAAATTGGTCGGTGTATGTGTCTTTTTATCTAAAAAATTCAGCATTAAGCCGCCATTGACGATTGTTGGCGCTTTGCCGCATTTTTGAAAAATATGCCCCGTCATGGCCGTCACCGTGGTTTTGCCGCTGGTGCCGCCGATACCGATACTGATCGGCACCGCATTAAACAGCGCCGCCAGCAATTCGGCCCGTTTGATAACCGGAATGCCTTTATCCAGCGCCGCCCGTACATCGGGGATCGTATCCTCAACAGCGCTGGAGACGACCAGATGACCGGTATCGGCCGTTATGCCGCTGCCGTCCTGGGGAAACAGCGTTATCCCGTTATCCTGCAATGATTTGAATTTTTCGGGACTTTGGCCCCGGTCATACGCCCGATCTGAACCGCTGACAACATGCCCCTGCGCCCGGAGCAACAGAGCCAGCGCGCTCATGCCGCTGCCCCCGATCCCGCACAAAAAATAGTTTTCAGGTTGCTTACTCATTCCCCGTAAGGCGGCGTTATCGTAGCCGGGATTTCATAGCCCTGCGAATCACGCTGAACATCGAAGACCTGCGGGTTCATGGAATGGGTCAAACCTTCGGAGTCATTAGCCGCTGGCGTTTCTTCCCCGCCCTGCACGGTAAAGCTACCGCCCGTAACCTCTGTCATTTCCGAAGTCCGTTCGATCAATTCCCCTTCGCGGTCGATTCTCTGCAGGGTCGGTGTTTGCTCATAACGATCCCGCTGGAGCGCCGAGCGGCCCGGACGGAATTCCTCCATCCCCATGACGGACGGGTTTTCGTTCAGGAATTTCTGGTACGCGGGTAGAGGCATCGGCGTTGCCGGGATATCCGTGAAATCGACAACGACCGTGTCCGGGAACTGGTACATCGCGGCCGTTTCATAATCGACCAATGCCCCTATGCCGGCATTCGCCACATTCATCCTTAGGCTGTTTTCATTAATCGTCGGCTCGACGACCACTTCCTTCACCCGGTTGCCCGCCGCCAAACAACGCAATTTGAACGGCTTTTTCGATTTGGTGATGGTCAACGTTTTCGGTGCCCGGATTTTGTATTTCAAATCACGGTTTTCCAACGTACAGAGCGCCTCATGCGCGCCGGGTGTTTCAACGGTGACTTCCTGCTGTGATTTATCAATCACGGTCGAACAGGCCGACAAAAGCAAAACAGACAGGGACAAAACAGAAAAGCGTATCATGGCGAACTTCATCAGGTTTGTTGGTGTTCCAGTAAAATCAGAACAACTGTACCACCAAGATATTGTCCGACCAAGAGAAAGCTTGCCTTAAGCCACAGAGCGTTCCTTTTTGCCGGCTTTCGGTCCGTCTATTTTGAAATCCAGATGATCGCCCTTGACGCTGACACTTACCGCCGCGCCGTCGGCAATCGTGCCCTCCAGGATCAGTTCCGCCAGGCGGTTTTGCAGTTCGGACTGGATCACGCGTTTCAGCGGTCTTGCGCCATAAGCGGGCTCGTACCCCTTATCGGCAAGCCATTTGGTCGCCTTGTCATCCAGATTGAGCGTAATATGGCGGTCCGCCAGCAGGTCGCGCAGATATTTAAGCTGGATATCGACGATCCCGGCCATCTGGTCGCGGCCAAGGCGGCGGAACAGCAGGATTTCATCAAGACGGTTGAGGAATTCCGGACGGAACGAAGACCGGACCACATCCATCACCTGGTTCCGGACGGCTTCGACATCTTCGCCTTCGGGCTGATTCACAAGATGTTCCGCCCCCAGGTTAGAAGTCATAATCAGGACGGTATTGGAGAAATCAACCGTGCGCCCCTGCCCGTCGGTCAGGCGGCCATCATCGAGGACCTGCAGCAGGATATTAAAAACATCCGGGTGCGCTTTTTCAATTTCATCAAATAAAACAACCTGATACGGCCTTCTTCTTACAGCTTCCGTTAAGGCCCCGCCCTCATCATAACCGACATAGCCCGGCGGCGCGCCGATCATGCGGGCAACGGAGTGTTTCTCCATATATTCGGACATATCGATCCGGACCATCGCACTGTCGTCATCGAACAGGAATTCAGCCAGCGCTTTGGTCAACTCGGTTTTCCCGACCCCGGTCGGGCCGAGGAACAGGAATGATCCAATCGGGCGGTTCGGGGCCTGCAAGCCCGCGCGGGAACGGCGGATCGCGTTGGCGACCGCGTGAACGGCTGCATCCTGGCCGACGACCCGCTGGCGGATTTTATCTTCCATGCCGAGCAGCTTTTCGCGCTCCCCTTCCATCATCTTATCGACCGGGATCCCGGTCCAGCGGCTGACGATGGCGGCGATCTCATCCGATGTCACTTCTTCGTTAATCAGGTTCTGCCCCTGCATTTCCGCAGATTTGGCCAGCTTTTCCTCCAGATCGGGAATCGTGGAATGCATCAGCTCCCCGGCTTTGGTCCAGTCCCCGGCGCGCTGTGCGCGTTCCAGCTCGATACGCGCCTGATCCAGCTTTTCAGTCAGTTTCTGACCGGATTGCAGCTTCTCTTTCTCCGCTTCCCACTGGCCGGTCAGATCGCTGGCCTTGCTTTCCAGCTCGTCCAGTTCGGCTTCCAGCTTATCAAGGCGGTCTTTGGTGGCTTTGTCCTGTGCTTCCTTCTTCAGCGCCTCGCGCTCGATCTTGAGCTGCATGATGCGGCGGTCAAGCTCATCAACCTCCTCTGGCTTGGAATCAACCTGCATCCGCAGCCGCGAGGCCGCTTCGTCCATCAGGTCGATAGCCTTATCCGGCAGGAAACGGTCGGTGATGTACCTGTTCGATAAGGTCGCGGCGGACACGATCGCGGAATCGGTAATCCGGACGCCGTGATGCATTTCGTATTTCTCTTTCAGGCCGCGCAGGATCGAGATCGTGTCTTCAACCGTCGGCTCTTCGATAAAGACCGGCTGGAAGCGCCGGGCAAGGGCCGCGTCCTTTTCGATATATTTGCGGTATTCATCCAGCGTCGTGGCGCCGATCATATGCAGTTCGCCGCGCGCCAGGGCGGGTTTGAGCATATTCGAGGCATCCATCGCCCCGTCCGCCTTGCCGGCTCCGACAATCGTATGCATTTCATCAAGGAACAGGACGATTTCACCGGAAAAGGAGCGAATCTCGTCCAGCACCGCTTTCAGGCGCTCCTCGAATTCCCCGCGGAATTTCGCCCCGGCGACCATCGCGCCAAGATCAAGCGCCATCAGCTTCTTGCCTTTCAGGCTTTCGGGGACATCGCCGTTAATGATGCGCAGGGCCAGCCCTTCCGCAATCGCGGTCTTCCCTACCCCCGGCTCCCCGATCAGCACCGGGTTGTTCTTTGTCCGGCGCGAGAGCACCTGGATCGTGCGGCGAATCTCTTCGTCCCGGCCAATGACCGGGTCCAGCTTGCCGTCCTGTGCCGCTTCGGTCAGGTCGCGGGCATATTTGGACAGCGCGTCAAACTGGCCTTCCGCCGTGGCCGTATCGGCCGTACGTCCCTTACGCATGTCGTTGATGGCCTGGTTCAGGCGTTGCGGGGTGATCCCGGCACCCTGCAGGATCCCTTCAATATCAGAAGCCTTGGCAACGCTCATCGCCTGCAGAATCCGCTCACCGGTGACAAACTTATCCCCAGCTTTTTCCGCCAAATTCAACGCGTTATCCACAATTTTTGCCAGATCGGTTGAAATACGCAGGCCGCTGCCGCCGCCTGTCACTTCCGGGATTTTGGCCAGCGCCGCATCGACATCCTTGCCCAGACGGTCAACATCGCCTTCCGCCGCCTGGACCAGCTTTTTCACCAGCCCGTCTTCGTCATCCAGCATCACGCGCAGCAGATGCTCCGGCTCCAGAGACTGGTTATTCCGGCGCATGGCAAGCGTCTGCGCCTTTTGCAGGAACCCGCGTGATTTTTCGGTAAAGCGTTCAAAGTCCATAGTCATACCATCCCGTTTAGATCTATGAATAAAAATGGACCCGCAGGCCCTAAAATTCAAGCCTTGTTACCATACGCAAAAAAGCGGCCCACAGGCCGCTTTCCTTAAGGTACAGGTTTAACTTTTCTGTCTAAGCGTCTTCGAGTGTTACCTCTTTTGAGGTTTCAGCGCCAATGATGCTGGATGGCAGTCCGAGATCATCTTCTTTTGCTTTTTCTTTCCGTGACCGTTGCGGCGCCTTTTCAGACGGCTCGTCATCGCGGATAAAGTCCTCTGCCTCAGCCCAGCTATTGATAATCCGCTGGTAATGCTCAGCGTGCTGCAAATAGCTTTGCTCCAGGATTCGATCACCCATACCGGCAGCATCTTTGGCCAGCGCTACGTATTTTTCCTGAATCTGGTGGGCCGTGCCGCGTATGCGTACGTCCGGGCCGTTACTGTCAAAAACCTGTGTGCGGTTGTTGCCGCCCCTGCGGCCGCCGCGGTTTCTTTGTCTTCTTCCTGAAGCTCCATGTCTCATTGTCTATCACCTGTACCTTTTTCAAATTGACTGGACATACGTACATTCTACTTGATTCACGTACACTTGGCCAGAGGCCGCCTATGCCGAAAAACACATATCCCAAGAAAGTGTTTCGGGTCACAAGTTCGTTACGACTGTGTCGTGAATGATTAGACCGTATCGTGAGACAACCGGAACGATCAAGAACCGGGGCAAGAAAAAAATTACTTTTCCCCAAAAGAGATTTCCACAACCCGCGGAATGCCTGCTATATCGGCATGTACGCCCTTGCAGCAAAGGCCAGAGTCTTCCACGAGTCGCACCACATCATCGGCCTGCGAAAACCCGACTTCAAAAAAGGCCGCGCCATCAGGTTTTAGCAGCTTTTTTGTTTCCGTAACAATAGTGCGGTAACAATCCAAACCGTCTTCGCCGCCCTTCAATGCCAGAATCGGATCGAAATTTTTCACGGAAACGTCCAGATTCTCCCATTCCTGATTCGTGATATAGGGAGGATTCGAAACGATCAGGTCGAATTTACCTTTTATGGATTCGCCCCAATTGCTTTTCCCAAGCTTCAGACGTTTGTCCGTTCCATTCCGTTTTGCGTTCTCATTAGCTACGGCCAGAGCCTTATCGCAAACATCGACAGCAACGCCCCTGGCTTTCGGCCATTCGGTCAATAATGAAATAATAATGCAGCCCGTTCCCGTACCCATATCAAGAATCGTTTCCGGCGGGTCGCCCAGAAATCGTTTCAGGGCCGCTTCGATAATCGTTTCCGTATCCGGGCGCGGATCCAGGACATCCGGGGTCACTTTGAACGGCAGCCCCCAGAATTCGCGTTCACCGAAGATGCGGCTGATCGGCTCGCCTTTCAGGCGGCGGGCTAACCAGCTATCAATTTCGTTTCTCTTTGCCTGGCCGATGGGCGTATCCGACCTGACGATAATATCGATATCGGCAACCTCGACAGCATGCTTGATAAACTCACGAGCTTCGACATCGGCCGTATAGATCCCCGACTGCCGCAACTTGTCGCGCAGTTCCAGATAAAGCTCTCTGATCGTACCTTGTGACATCGTTTAAAACTCCATTTCAGCCAGGCGTTCGGCGTGATCTTCAGCGATCAGTTGCTCGACGATCTCATCGAGCGCCTCCCCGGCGATTACTTCATCCAGCTTATAGAGCGTCAGGTTGATCCGGTGATCGGTGACACGGGATTGCGGGTAGTTATAGGTCCGGATACGTTCCGAACGGTCGCCGGACCCGACCTGCGATTTCCGGTCAGCGGCCCGCTCGTCGGCCAGACGCTGGCGTTCCGCATCATAAATGCGTGTCCGCAGCATGCTCATGGCCTTATCCTTGTTCTTGTGCTGTGAGCGTTCTTCCTGCATTTCCACGACGATCCCTGTGGGAATATGAGTAATACGTACAGCACTGTCCGTCGTGTTGACGTGCTGCCCCCCTGCGCCCTGGGAACGGTAGGTATCGATCCGCAGATCCTTTTCATCAATATGCACATCAACGTCTTCGGCTTCCGGCAGCACCGCCACTGTCGCCGCAGAGGTATGGATCCGGCCGCCGGATTCGGTTTTGGGGACACGCTGTACCCTGTGTACCCCGGATTCGTATTTCAACCGCTCGAAAACGTTGGTGCCCTGAATCTGGACAATCACTTCCTTATACCCGCCAATATCACTGATTGACGCTTCGACCACTTCGAATTTCCAGCTTCTTGCCCCGGCGTAGCCTTTATACATTTCCAGCAGGTCTCCTGCGAACAGGGCCGCTTCGTCCCCCCCGGTCCCGGCACGGATTTCGAGGATCGCGTTTTTGGCGTCAGCCTCATCCTTAGGGATCAGTGCCAGTTTGATTTGTTCTTCCAGCTGCGGGATGCGCTTATCCAGCGCCCGCATATCGTCCTCGGCCATCGCCTTCATTTCCGGATCGGCGAGCATGTCTTCCAGACCTTCGCGTTCCTGCAGCGCTTTATCATAGGCATCGACGGCTTCTACCACGGGCGAAAGTTCGGCATACTCCATGGAAAGCTTTGTAAATTGATCGCCGGACAGGCCGCCCGCGCTCATCAGCGCCGCGAGTTCTTCGTGCCGGGCTTTGAGTGGTTGTAATTTTGCCAAAAGGGACATTCTTTTTTATTCCGGAATATATTGCTGAATTTCTTTTTTCAGCATTTCTATATCGAGTTCATGGCGGACGTCAATGAAGCTTCCATTTTTGGTGCTGCCGTCATTCATCCAGATTTGTGAAGGTGTGAATTTATAAACCCGGCGAGGATTGCCTTCTATCAGGCTATCGCACGTCGAGGCCGAACGCCCCGCACGGCGGACCGAAAGGTCATAGGCATGGCGGATTTCCGCTTCATCCTCCGCCATCAAAGGCCGGGCAAATCCTTTCATGAACACGCCTTCGCCCTCTCCCGCCTTGGCCCGGCTATCATAGATCACCGTAAATACGGTCGCACCCGCACCGATGTTCCGGGAGTGCTGATTTTCCGTCCATGATTTCCAATGAAAGTTCAGGTTTTCATCAAACGAGGTATAAACCGGTGAATTCCAAGGCGTGCCATCCGGGCAGACCGTGGCAATCGTCAGATATTCGATCGTGTTGATAATCAGCTCGGCGCGCTCGACAAAGCTCATCTTATTCCGCGGCTTCTTTATGCGCTTCTTTATGCGCTTCGATTTCAGCGGCTTTGTCCTCTACCATGCGGACGAGGTGGTCGATGATGCTTTCGTCACCTTCTTTCAGGCGGTGGGCTTTATCGCCGGACAGGTAAATCTGGTGCGTTCCCGATCCACCGCCGGTCAGGCCGATATCGGTCATCAGCGCTTCGCCAGGGCCGTTGACGACGCAGCCGATCACGGAAAGCGTCATGGGCGTGGAAATGTGCGACAGGCGTTCTTCCAGTTTGGATACCGTGCCGATCACATCGAAATTCTGGCGCGCGCAGGACGGACAGGAAATCACATTGACGCCGCGGTGACGCAGGCCCAATGACTTCAGGATTTCAAAACCGACTTTGACTTCTTCCGTTACATCGGCCGAGAGCGACACGCGGATGGTATCGCCGATCCCCGCCCAGAGTAGGTTGCCGATCCCGATCGCGGATTTAACCGTCCCCGTCGTCAGTCCACCTGCCTCAGTTATGCCCAGATGCAGCGGGTAATCGCATGCCTCGGCCAACATTTGATAGGCCGCCACAGACATAAAGACGTCAGAGGCCTTGACCGATATTTTAAAATCAAAGAAATCGTGATCCTCAAGGATCTGGATATGGCGCTGAGCGCTTTCCAGCATGGCATCGGGACATGGTTCCCCATATTTTTCCAGCAAATCCCGTTCCAGTGACCCGGCATTCACGCCAATCCGCATCGAGCAGCCATGATCCTTGGCGGCCTGAATCACATCACGGACGCGCTGTTCGTTGCCGATGTTGCCGGGATTGATCCGCAGGCACGCCGCGCCGTTTTGGGCGGCCTCGATCGCACGTTTATAGTGGAAGTGAATATCCGCCACAACCGGGACGTTTACGGCTGGCACAATGTGTTTCAGGGCCGCGCTGGACTCTTCATCCGGGCACGACACGCGAATAATGTCCACCCCGGCGGCTTCGGCGGCTTTGATCTGGTTAATCGTCGCCTGCACGTCCGAGGTCAGGGTGTTGGTCATGGTCTGGACCGTAATCGGGGCATCACCGCCGACCGGGACATTGCCCACCATGATCTGACGGCTTTTACGGCGTTCAATATGCCGCCACGGGCGCACTTGGGTATGATCTTTACTCATAGGCATCTCCTGCGGCAGGCTCCGTGCTTGCCGGCAATAATTTATCCAGTTCCACGCCCCGGCGGATTTCACCATCCGCCGCCTCAACCGGCAGAGCCCGCCCGCCTATGGTGAAGGATAGCGCGCCCATGTTGCCGGTATCGAGAACCAGCCCTTCCGCCACGGGGACGGAGAAGCTTTCGCCCTTCTCCAAGATGCGGGACAGCAAAACCGTATCATCTTTCGCGCGAATTTCCACCCAGGCTTTGTCTGTCGCTTCGATAATCATGGCCGAAGACACATCTGTGCCAGGTTCCAGCCACGCGGGATCGCCCGCCGCCGTTTCAATCGCGGCGTATAGCGCGCCTTCCAGAGGCATATTGTCCATCAAGGACAAATCAGCGCTTTTTTCTTTCATCGTCTGGGGCACCGGGGGAATTCCCGCCGCCGGCTGAATTTCATGATTTCCGGCTGTCATCAACAGGCCCGCAATGATGGCAACCAAAGCCGTCAAAGACGCCGCCAGAATGTAACGGCCCGGAATTTTACTCTCTGACGCCGCGACCGGCATTTGCAACGAAGGCCGATGACCACCCGCCCCGGCTACCTGTATCTTGAACAGATGAACGATATCGTCCGGCGGCAGCCCCAGATATTCGGCATAAGCCCGGACAAAACCGATCGCATACACCCGGCCCGGCAAATCTTCGGAGCGTCCCTCTTCGATCGCTTCGAGCTGGCATGCCCGGATACGCAAAATTGCCTCGACATCCGCCAGCGTTTGCCCGTAATGCTCGCGCGTACGGCGCAGAATATACCCCACCGGGATATCCGCGTTATAGTAATCCCATTGTTGGGATTGCTGGGTTTGATCCGTATTTTGCTGCATAGGCTTATGTATAGGATAATTTTTTTAAATTAGCCAGATTTATGATTGATCCAGACCGTAAGCATCATGCAATGCCCGCATGGCCAGTTCCGTATATTCATCGTCGATCAGGACGCTGATTTTAATCTCGGATGTGGAAATCACGTGGATGTTAATTCCCTTGTAGGCCAAGGTACTAAACATCGTCCGCGCCACGCCGGCATGGCTTTTCATACCGATCCCGACCACAGACACCTTGGTCAGCGCATCATTTGACAATATGTCTTTCTGTTCGACGCCGTCGATAGCCTTGATAATACCCAGTGCATGATTGAGTTCCGTTTTGGGAACCGTAAAGGTCATATCCGTTGACCGACCATCATGCGAAACGTTCTGGACGATCATATCAACGTTGATATTGGCGTCCGCCAGCGGTGAAAAAATCTTTGCCGCAATCCCCGGCACGTCAGTCACGCCGACCAGTGTAATTTTGGCTTCGCTCCGGTCACAGGTCACCCCGTTGACGATTTCATCTTCCACGATATCCTCCTCTTTTGTCACGAGCGTTCCCGGCATATCGCTGCCGACCGGCCCTTCAAACGTTGAAAGCACCTGTACAGGCACGCCGCGCTTCATTGCCATTTCGACGGAGCGCACCTGTAAAACCTTGGCGCCCATGGACGCCATTTCCAGCATTTCTTCATACGATATAACGTCCAGTTTCCGGGCCTTAGGCACAATGCGCGGATCGGCCGTATAAACGCCGTCAACGTCGGTATAGATATCACAGCGATCGGCCTTTACCACCGCCGCCAGCGCCACAGCCGAGGTATCCGAACCGCCGCGCCCCAGCGTGGTAATCCGGTTATCATCACCGATGCCCTGAAACCCGGCCAGAACCGCAACCTCGCCGTTTTCCAGAGATTCAACCATGGCCTCGCCGCCGATCCGGCGAATGCGGGCCTTGCCATGCGAATTATCGCAGCGGATCGGCACCTGCCAGCCTTGCCAAGATCGCGCCGCAATCCCTCGTTTCTGAAGAGCCAGCGCCATCAGGCCGGAGGTCACTTGCTCCCCGCTGGCGACCACCGTGTCATATTCGCACGGATCATGGTCGGGGCTGATCTGGTGACAATAATCGACCAGTTGATTGGTCACGCCGGACATCGCCGAAACCACGACGGCGACCTGATTGCCGCGCCGCACTTCCTCGGCCACTTTCCCGGCCGCATGCTCGATTTTTTCTATATCCGCAACGGACGTCCCGCCGAATTTCACTACAATTCGTTTCATTGCTTTCGCACCCTCAATGGATTATTAATACCTTTACAAACCCGAACACGAAAATGCAAAGGAAGATTCATGCCTGCTTCAGAAAACAACACTATTGATGTGCAGGAAATTGAAAATTTTGCAAAGGACTCTGCGCACTGGTGGGATGAGAGCGGTCCGTTCCGCCCGTTGCATCGCCTGAACCCGGCGCGTATGAGCTATATCCGCCAACAGATCGAAGACCATTTCAGTTTGTCCGATCCGGCTTCTTTGGCGCCTTTTAAAGGGCTGAAGGTTTTGGATATCGGCTGCGGCGGCGGACTGGTGTGCGAGCCAATGGCCCGTCTGGGCGCGGATGTAAACGGCATTGACGCGGACCGCAATGCGATTGATGTCGCCATCGCCCATGCCGCCCAGTCGGGACTGGATATTGCCTACCGTAACGGTTCTGCCGAAAGCCTCCTTCCCAAAGAATCCGGTCGGTATGACGTCGTTTTGGCGCTGGAAATCATCGAGCATGTCGCCGACCGGGATGCGTTTATTGAGTCTTGTGCGGCTTTGTGCAAACCGGGCGGGCTTATTATTTTTTCCACCCTGAACCGCACAGCCAAATCCTATGCCATGAGCATTATCGCCGCCGAATATATCCTGCGCTGGGTGCCCCGCGGCACGCATAGCTGGGACAAGTTCGTACGGCCCAGCGAACTGGCGGCATCACTCCGGCACGCCGGGCTAAGCGCCGTTAACGAAAAAGGATTGGTTATCAATCCATTAAGCGGTGAATTTCAGATATCGGATAAAGATGTTGATGTGAATTACTTTATGAGCGCCCGTAAACCTGATTAAGGCCCGACCCCCTCATCAAAAATTGCGCCTTCCATTTGCGCG
The DNA here is from genome assembly GCA_020638175.1 of Rhodospirillales bacterium. NCBI lineage: Bacteria > Pseudomonadati > Pseudomonadota > Alphaproteobacteria > Rhodospirillales > Rhodospirillales bacterium. The sequence continues at coordinate 1,316,406 of JACKJA010000002.1, read as the reverse complement.
CCTTCAAAATTCACACCGTCCAGATTCGCGCCCGTGAAGTCCGCCGCCCGTAAATCCGCCGCTGCAAAATCCGCGTTAGCCAAATCGGCATTTTTGAAGGAAACCTGGCGGAACTTGGTGCCGGTGCAATTCGCATAGCGCATATTCACGCCGTCCATCGTTGTCGGGCTAGCATGTTTCTGACCGCCGGCCTCGAAGTAAAGCGGATTAAAATCGGCGCCGCGCAAATCAGCGTGACTGAACCGTGCGCCCTTAAGGCTGCTGGCCCGAAAATCAGCCCCTTTGAGAAAACAGCTTCGGAAGTCACCGTCATTAAGGATCGAGCTTTGCAAGTGAATATCCGTCAAATCCATACCACACCAGCGCGCACCCACAGCCTTCAGAGCCGTCAGTTTCTCGCCGGACAAGGACAACAACGTCCGCAGGTCATAGCCGCTCAGATCAAGCTGCCGTCCCTCTTTGCCGACGCTGGCCACCCAGTTACGGTGTTCCTTAATCATGACAGGCAACGGGCTTTTCAGATCGCGGATGGATTTTCCGACATTCTCATCCGTGATAGAGCCTTCCAGATCAACGCCGCTGCTTTTGATTTCCTCCAGCCGAACGCCGGTTAAAATCGCCGAACGCATATTGGCCCCGCCCAGTTGGGCGCCGCGAATTTCGGCTTCGGTCAGGTCCGCCCCCTCAAACCGGGCGCCGCTCAGATCGGCGCCGCTCAAATCGGTTTTCGCCATGATAGCATCGGAGAAATCAGCGTTGTTCGCCAGCGTTCCCGACAATCTCGCGCCAGCCAGATTAGCCCCCCGGAAATTGACGTTCTGGGGCTGGGCCGTAAAGTCGCCGTCACTGGCCAGCCCGCCGCTCCGCAAATCCGCCGAATCGAGATTGGCTTCCTTCAGATCGGCGTTTTCAATTTTCGATCCGCGTAAATCGGCCCGCACAAAGCATGTCCGGTGCAAATTGGCATGACTTAAATTACAGGCATATAAACAGGCTTCATGGAAATTGGCGCCGGATAAATCCATATCCGTCATGTCACAGCCGCTCAGGTCTGCCTGACTTAAGTTCTTATCCTTCAGAGACAGTCCCGACAGGTCAATGCGGCGCAGGATTGCCCGACGGCCGCCATTGCGCCCCTCCGTAAAAAGCCTGTGCAACTCAACAATCTCATTCAGTTGTTCTTGCGTCAGGGTTTGAACGTTAATCTGGCGTGAATCTTGTTGTATATACCCCTGCATACCCCTACTTCTGTGCTGCGGTGTGAATTCTTCAATTATGACTGTAAAAATCTTTACAAAAGATAAGCGACGGCAAAAAAAGTCCTCTTATTCATACAATAAAATCTATCCGTTGTCTTGGTCTATCACCATTTTAAGGAAGGAAAGAACATCCGGCGCCATCCAGTCAACGCCGCCGGTAATCGTATACACGACCTCGCCGTCCGGGTTTATCAGATAGCTGGACGGCACACCGTACATCATAATCTGCCGCCACAACCGGTCATCTACCGCCGTATAATAGCCTGATATCTCCGGCAGCGAACTTTGTGCCATTTTAGCCTTCAGACTGGCGGCATTTTCCGGATAATCCATCGAAATAAAAACAACCTGAAATGTTTCGGACAAAGGGGTTTGGCTTAACCGGCTCAAGGTCGGCATTTCAAGCACACAAGGCGTACACCATGTCGCCCAGAAATTAATCAGGGAATAATGGCCTTTCAGGACATCTTTCAGGGCGTGCGGATTATCCGCTTCATCGTAAAGCGTCGTTTCCGAATCCGAAAACGGCGCCGGGGGGTAATTCATGACAAAAACGTTATCGTCGACCTTCGTCGATAAAAACAAAGGGCCTGCTTCCGGTTTATTGTCTTGCGCCGCTGGACAAATGCTTCCGGGGGCCGGCGCATCCGTGGCGTAAGCCGGGGCCAGCGCCCCTAACAGCATAATGCCGCATAGAAGGAAAACCGCGCGACGTCCCGACAAGAGGGTTGAAACCATGACCCCTATCCTCTAAGGAATACAGAAAGACAAACAAGAAAGGCACCTCATGCGCCCTCTATCTTTTTATTATATCCTCGCGGGCCTGTTCCTGTCCACGATGCTTCTGGGGGCTTGCGGAATAAAACCGAATTCCCTTGATGCACCGCCGGGAGTCGAAAACGACACCTATCCGCGTACCTATCCGGATGTTTCGACCGATCCGTCTCCCGAACCTTATTGAGGACGTTTTCATGACAGGCTTTACTGATAAAAACGGTGTTTTGTATGCCGATGACATATCGCTGACGGAAATAGCCGCCGTTTACGGCACGCCATCGTATGTTTACAGCGCCTCGAAAATCAGGGCCAACGTCAGGGCGCTGCAACAGGCTTTTCTGGACACCCTGCCGGAACACGCACAGCCCCTGATCGCTTTCGCATGCAAGGCTAACAGCAATATTGCCGTCTTAAAGCTGCTGCAAACGCTGGGGCTGGGGATTGATATTGTCTCCGGCGGCGAATTAAAAAGAGCGCAGGCGGCAGGCATCTCTGCGCCCAAAACCGTTTTTTCAGGCGTTGGGAAAAGTGATGCGGAAATCATATCGGCCCTTAAATCCGGCATCTTGCAGATCAACGTCGAGTCCGCGCCGGAAATGGAACATATCGCTGTGCTGGCCGAAAAAATCGGGATCAAGGCTCCGATCGCCCTGCGTCTTAATCCGGATGAAGATGCCGGAACACATGCCAAAATCACCACCGGAACCAAGGAAAACAAATTCGGGATGCTGCGCGAGGAAGTTGAAGTGCTTTACCGCCGGGCCGCCGATCATCCGTGGCTGGAGCCGCAAGGGCTGAGCCTGCATATCGGATCCCAGCTTACAACGCTTGAGCCGTTTGCCGCCGCCTTCAAAAAGCTGGCCGATCTGGCACAGTGGATAAAAGAGCAAGGCTTGCCGCTTACAACGCTTGATCTCGGCGGCGGCCTTGGGGTCGTTTACAATCAGGAAAAAGCGCCGTGCCTGAAAAGCTATGCCACCCTTGTCCGTGACATCATCCATCCGCTGGACACACAGATTATCCTGGAACCCGGACGGATGATTACCGGGGAAGCCGGGCTTTTGCTGACCCGCGCGCTTTACGTCAAGGAAGGGCAGCACAAATCTTTTGTGATTGTCGATTCCGGCATGAACGACCTGGCACGTCCGGCGATGTATGACGCCTTTCATCCTATTCGTATGGTTGAAAACCGGGACGAGCCGATGAAAACCTATGATATCGTCGGGCCGATTTGCGAAACCGGGGATACTTTTGCCAAAGGCCGTCACCTTCCCCCCGCCATGCCCGGTGACTTGCTGGCAATCATGGTCAGCGGCGCCTATGGCTATGTCATGGCTTCCAACTACAACACGCGCAGCCTGCCGGCGGAAATTCTGGTTGATGGTGACAAGCATGCCCTGATCCATGAGCGGCAAAGCGTGGAAGATATTCTGGCGCAGGAAACTATTCCCGACTGGCTTTAATGATGTCCGCCGCCATGGGAGTCATTACCATGAGCAGGCGCTTCGTGTGAGGATTCCGGCTTGGCCGGTTCCTCATGAGAGTCCGCGGCATACTCCTCTTCCAGCGCATCGCTCCCCTTATCAGGAGCCGTTCCGCCCAGAACGAAAGTGACGTTCACCGCGCGCGCCTCTTCCGGCACATCGACCGTTTCTGCAGAAAAGGTAAGTTCCTCATGCGGGGCGATCTCCGGCTGCGGGGCGTCAATGACCCAGCTATGCAATACTTCATCGCCCTCTTTGCGGACAGAGGCCAAAAGCGCCGGAACATCTATGGGTTTTTCACCCAGATTTATCAGGTTGCCTTTGATCCTGAGGACGGGCGCTCCGTGAGAGTCCGTTTCGATATCGGCCCGCACACCGTCAAAGATAAGCCCCTCGCCCGGCACGGCTGTCGAAATCCCCAGCAGCTTGTACAGCCCGGCCGTCGAGGGCATGGCCGTCGTCAACGGCCCTTTCAAAGCCAGCAAACCCACAAAAATCAGAACGAAGATGCCAGCCGCGGCGGCATAGCCCGTCCATGGCTCCCCAGATCCCGTGACAGGTGCGGCCTCTTCGTCGGCTGTAACCGGCAACGGCTTGATCGAATCGGGGATGTCTTCGTCCAGTTCATCCGCGACATCGTCCCCCGAAAAGTCTTCTTCGTCGCCATCATCGAACGTTTCATCCTCTGCGGACTCCTCGTCATCAGGCTCGTCAGCAAGGAATTCGTCCACAGACATTTCCTGTGCAACAGGCTCTTCCTCGACAGAATCTACGGCCTGTTCCCCCAGATCGATGAGCATATCATCATCCGATTCATCCCATGCGCCGCTCGTGTCAGCGCCCTCTTCCGGTTCCTGAAACCATTCATGCGCGCATTGGGAGCAGCGCACACGACGGCCCGTTGCCCCCAAAGCCGAGGCCGAGACCAGAAATCTTGTCGCGCATTTTTCACAGGTTAAAATCATGGATTAGCCAGATGAACATTCCAAAGCGTAAGTATAACCTATATAAAAGATTTTGAACAATCGGGAAGTTAGCGGATATGAATACGAAGTCTATGAATATGTTACTTTTTCTTGCCTTTGTCCTTGGCATGCCCCTGACAGCGCTGAGTCAGGACGCCAAGGTCTGCGCCGCGAAAGATACCGCGTGCCTGTTGAAGGAACTGGAAACAGTCAGTGAAAAAATCGATGAGGCGCGCTGGCGGGATCAAACCTACCGCGAACTGGCGAAGCTTTTAACTCATGAAAAAAAGACCGATGAAGCGCTGGCCCTGATCGAAAAAGTCGAGAATTCCGATACGCGGGCCATGACCATTCGCGGGATCGGCGTCGCCGCCGCGGAAACGGACTTATCCGATACAGAGAAAAAAGCCCTGTATGACAGCCTGATTCTGGCCGCACAGGAAATTGAAAGCGATGCTTCCCGTCCGATTGCCCTGCGTTATGTCGCCAAAGGCCAGGTTCTGGCCGGGTTCGATGACGATGGCCGGGCAACGACGGTTTCCATCGACAATCTTTCCCAGCGTGACAAAGCCTATGAGGAAATTGCCGAGGTAGAGGCCAAACAAAACAAGCTGGATCAAGCCTTGCAGAGCATTGCCGGGATTGAAAGCCCGCCTTATCGCGACCGTGCCCGCAGTGCCGTTTCCCGGATTTTTGCAGGCAAGGGGCAATATGAAGAAGCACTGACCGCAGCGCGCGCTATTGAAAACGCCTATACCCGCGCCGATGCCCTGCGTTTGATCCTGACAAAACAAATCATGCCCGAAGAGGCCGACACACAATGATTACTTTCGAACATGTCGGCCTGCGCTACGGGATTGGCCCGGAGGTTCTCAGCGATATCAATTTTTCACTGGAGCCGGGATCATTCCATTTTCTGTCCGGGCCAAGCGGCGCAGGGAAAACCTCCCTGATGTCCCTGCTCTATCTGGGGCGGCGGCCGACGCGCGGACTGGTCAGCATGTTCGGGCAGAATATCAATAGCATGACGCGCGAACAGCTCGCGCCCCTGCGCCAACGGGTCGGCGTGGTTTTTCAGGACTTTCGCCTGCTAAACCACATGTCGGCATTTGATAATGTTGCCCTGCCCCTACGGATTCAAGGCAAACCGGAGAAAGAAATTCGCGACAACGTTGCCGAACTTCTGGAATGGGTCGGGCTGGGGGAGCATATGCATGTCCTGCCGCACACCATGTCGGGCGGGCAGCAACAGCGCATTGCCATCGCCCGCGCCGTGATTACCCGCCCGCGCCTGTTGCTGGCTGACGAGCCAACCGGGAACCTCGATGATGAAATCGGCATGCGCCTGATGAATTTGTTTGAACAGCTCAACCGCATGGGCACGACCATTGTTGTCGCCACCCACAGCCAACAGATGATGGACCGTTTCGCTCATATGCGGCTGGTTCTGGATGGCGGAGGTCTGCGTACCGAAGAGCCTAAAAGCTGGATCAAGCGCAAACTGGACGGGGTTTTCTAGATGACAAAAAAACAAAGATCCCTTGGGGTCGCCCGCCATAAACGCCGCTATGACCTGCCTTTGAACAAAGGCGCAGGTACGCGGTTTTTGCTGCTTTTGATTGCCCTTATGACGTGGCTGGGGATGCTGGCGCTGTCCGGTTCCTTTGCCCTGCAGGCGATGACCGAACGCTGGTCGTCGGGGCTGGAAGGGCGTATTACGGTTGAAATTCCAGCGGAGGATACTGACGGCAAGCTTTTAACATCGGACGAGATCAAATTGTTGTCTTCAAAAATTGCGGCGATGCTGAATGATCGTCCGGAAATCGCCCGCACGACCGTCATGAGCGAAAGCGATATCCGCGAACTGGTCCGGCCATGGCTGGGCGACAGCCAGCTTCCCGGCGATTTACCCCTGCCCGGCCTGATTAGCGCCGAGTTGGTTAAAAACACGAAACCCGAAGCGCTGCACGCTCTCGCGGCCCGCATTAAGGACATCGCGCCGCACGCGCGGCTGGAAACGCATGAAGGCTGGCTGAAAGACCTGCTGCGTTTTACCGGCGCCCTGCAATTTGCCGCCGCGCTGTTGACCTTTGTCATTGCCATTACAACCGTCACCGCGGTCGCCGGCGCCATTCAGGCCCGCATGGCCATTCATCATGAGGAAGTTGAATTGCTGCACCTGATGGGTGCTGCCGACCGTTATATCGCGCGGCAGTTCCAGCGTCATTCGTTGATTCTGGCTTTTCAGGGCGGATTGGCGGGCATGATGATCGGCGCCCTTACTTTGTTTATCATTGGCTGGCTTTCCGGGCGCATGGATATTAATTTATTGCCTGACTTTCACCTGACCGGGATGCAAATGGCTGTTCTCGCGGCGCTGCCGGTCATTGCCGCCCTGATTGCCACCTTCACCGCCCGATTGACGGTTTACCGCGTTCTGGCCCAGATGCCCTAAGGGAGATTAAATTTGATCCGTTTTCTAAAAATAACTGTCATTCTTCTCTCTCTCGGCCTGTTTGTCTGGATCGCAGGATTTGTATGCTTCAGTGCCGCCCTTGATCGGCAGGCATTGACACCCCTGCCGGATCAAAAGACCGATGCCATTATTGTCCTGACCGGCGGTCCCGACCGGGTAAACACAGGGATCGACTTGCTGGAACAAAAGAAATCAGGGCAACTTTTCATCAGCGGCGTTCATGATTCCGTAACGCTCAACGATTTAATCGCGCTGTGGAGACCGGAAGCCCCGGTCGTTCTGGTTCCGTGCTGTATCACGCTGGGACACAAGGCCCGCAACACCACACAAAATGCCGAAGAAAGCGCCCTGTGGGTTAGCCGTAACAATGTGAGATCCCTGCGGTTGCTCACCGCGGCCTATCACATGCCGCGCGCCCGGCTGGAGTTTGAGGCGGCGCTGCCGGATGACGTTACGATTGTTCCGCATCCCCTGATAACCATGGCCCCGGCAGAAACGAAGCAGGCGTACCGCCAGTTGGTGTTTAGCGAATACAACAAAACCATCCTGACGTGGCTTAGAACAAAACTCAAAAAGACAAAATCATGATCCTGTTCTTGCGTTCCACCCTGTTCAATATGGCTCTGTACGGCACGACAGCGCTTATGTGCGTTGTATGCCTGCCGGGGTTGTTACTGCCGAAAAAACAGGCGATGGGAATTGTGGCGCTGTTTGTTCACACGGTGCATTTTCTTGAAAAATACATTGCCGGTCTGGATTACGAAGTGCGCGGGATCGAGAACCTGCCGCAAAGCGGCGCTTATATCGTTGCGGCCAAGCACCAGTCGCCCTATGAGACATTCAAGCTCAATATCCTGTTCAACGATCCGGCGATTGTTTTAAAGCGGGAATTGCTGAGAATCCCGCTTTGGGGACAGTTTCTAGCCAAGATCGACCCGATCGCCATCGACCGCAGCGCCGGTAAAGCTGCTATGCAGCAGATTGTTGAGGGGGCCCTGCATGTCAAAGAGCAAGGCCGCCCGATGGTTATTTTCCCGCAGGGCACGCGGGTCTGGCCATATGAAACGCCCAAAGACAAACCTTACCGTGCCGGGGTGGCCCGTATTCAGGAAGCCACGCAACTGCCCATCATCCCGCTGGCGCTTAACACGGGTGCCTTCTGGCCGCGGCATAGCTGGGTCAAAAAGCCGGGGACGGTTGTATTCGAATTCCTGCCGCCGATTATGCCGGAAAAAGATACGGCTGCCGTGTTAAAAGAGTTGGAAGAAACGCTGGAAGGCACGAGTTATCGCCTGATGGCCGAGGCCGGGTATAAACCCCAAGCCTAATGCGCTTCCGGGACGGTTTTCTGGCTTTCCTTGTCCGGATAGACATATGTGGCCTGCCCCTGTTCAATCACTTCACGGCGAATATGGGCGGTGCGGGCAAAAAAATCATGCAAAAACCGCCCGTCATTTTTACGAATGGCTTTTTGCAGAGCTGTTAAATCTTCGGAAAAGCGCTGTAGCATCTCCAGAACAGCGTCTTTGTTGGTCAGGAAAATATCCCGCCACATCACCGGGTTCGATGCCGCCAGCCGGGTGAAATCCCGGAAACCGGACGCCGAGAATTTAACGACTTCGTTTTTAATGTCGTCTTCCAGGTCATCGGCTGTGCCGACAATCGTATAAGCAATCAGGTGCGGCAAATGGGATGTCACGCCCAAAATCAAATCATGGTGCCGCGGATCCATGATTTCACAAACGGAGCCACAGGCCTCCCATAGCTGGACGATTTTGCCGACGGCCTGCACATCGGTTTCCGGTGTCGGGGTGATGATTACCCAGCGATTGATAAACAGTTCGGGAAACCCGGCATCGGGACCGGATTTTTCAGTCCCGGCAATCGGGTGCGCGGGGACAAAGTGCGCATGATCGGGAATATAGGGTTCAACAGATTCGATTACGCTTTGTTTGACCGACCCCACATCGGTGACGATGCACCCTTCCTCCAGCGAGGCGGCGATGTTCGAGGCAACGGCTTCGCAAGCCCCCACCGGCACGGCCAGAATAACCAGATCACTGCCACGTACCCCCGTCACCGGGTTTGTGGTGGCTTCGTCGGCCAGCCCCAGTTCAATCACCCGGTCACAGACAGCCTGCACGTTATCGAGACAGACAATGCGCTGCGCCAGATTATGCATACGGATCGCCCGGGCCAATGACGAGCCGATCAATCCAAAACCAATAATCGTGACCTGCTTGAACATTTATGATTTTCCGTTTGCACCCGCCACAGCATTGCGCCCCACTTTATCGCCGTAAACCGGCGGCACGGGATACCCGCCCAGACAAACGCACTTGCCTGTTGTCATCTCGAGTTTTTCCCGCAGCTCTTCCAGCCGAGGATCATCCGCGGCCACGTAATCGTCGACTTCCAGCAAATGCAAATTCCCCGCCGGAGACAAAGAGCTATGGATGCTCCGCACCTTCAGGCCGATGGCTCCGGCCTTATCAACCAGCCGACCGCGGCTGATGGACTGACCGTCCTCCAGCGCCAAAAAGGACCGATCCGCACCCGAAGGCTCAAATTTCAAACGCGCAACGACCAAGGCTTTATGTTCGGGATTGCTATCCTGCGCGCTCCGGTCGCCCAGCGGCAGACGCGCGGCAATCCGCATCCCGTCCTGTGGGTCTTCTTCGATCAAAAAGCGCCACCACGGGTTTGTATCGCCATCTTCCGGCCATGGCAAAACGGCAAAGGTTGCCTCTTTTTCACGCACAGCGGCGACCGCCGCCAGAGCATTGCTGGCCCGCGCCATGGGTAAAACAGAACTGAAGTAATCCTTGGCCATGTCCCAGTGCGTAATGCCGGACGGTCCTTCCGGCACGGTCACGATCACCTTCAGGCCGGTTTGCAGCAGCGATACAGCGCCGACAAGCTCCCGCCATATCCGCACGACGGCCTCGCGCGGCAGCGGCCCCCGGTGACGATCCAGCAAGCGCCGCACCATGACGGCTTCACGGTCAGGCTGGACAACCTGTATGCCGTTTTTGCGTTTTTCTTCGCCGATTTTTAAAACCAGATCCGCCCGCTGCATCAGCAGATCAAGCATCTGGTTATCCAGAACATCTATTTGTTGCCGCAAGGCCGCTACGGTTTTTGACATCGGCTTTTCCAATATTCAAACGAGATTACACAAGATTTATCTTTTTAGCTGGTCGTAACCGGTTTGGCCACCAAAACCCGCTGCCCTTTCGCCGTTTTTGCGCGCCCGGCCCCGGCATAAAGCTGTTTACTGGCCTCGACCAGATGAACGCCCGCCAGTCCCGGAAAGAAAAAATGCCCGAAGCTTTCCAGAGAATATGCCGTGCGCAGCACCATAAAAGACCGGAAAGGCGGCATAAACAGGCCGCGATCTGTGCGCTCATGCACGAACAGGTTCCGTTCCAGATGGCGGGTAATCTGGCCGGCCGTATAGGGCGTACCATGGCCGAACGGCGTCCAGTCGGCCCGCGCCCACATTCCCAGACGGTTGGGCACAACAATTAAAAGCCGCCCATTGCTTTTGAGAACGCGCCACAGCTCTTGCAACAATTCATCAGGGTGTCTGCTGAACTCAAAGCCGTGTATCAGCAAAATCCGGTCGACCGATTCGGTTTCCAGCGGCAAGAGCGCTTCTTCCGCCAGCGCCACCTTGCCCGGACGGCCAGCAGGCCAGTGATGAACGCCGGCCTGCGCCGTTGTCAAAGCTACGGCCCGTTCGGTTTTATCCTGAAACGCCGAAAGATAGGGCATGGCATAGCCGCAGCCCAAAACCCGCATATCTTTTAAATCCGGCCAAAATTCATAAATATGCGCGCCGAGAATCCGGCGCATCAAGCGACCGGCCCGTGACTCATAAAACGCTTTCAGATCATAAACCGAGCAATCCATTGTCCGTCATCATAATACAAGCTGTAACTGGCTGACCAGCGGGATATCGGCGTCGGGCATCGGATCGTTACCGAGATCACGGGGCAGCAACCATTTAAGTGCCTGCCCTTCGCGCGGCGTTACGATTCCCTTCCACATCCGGCAGGCAAAAACCGGCATTAACAAATGAAAGTCGTCATAGTCATGGGACGCGAAAGCCACGGGAGAAAAGCAACACGGGCGCGTTTCAATACCCAGTTCCTCTTCCAGTTCGCGCATCAAGGCATATTCGGGTGTCTCCCCCTCATGTACCTTGCCGCCGGGAAATTCCCACAGCCCGGCCATTGCTTTGCCCTCCGGACGCTGCGCCAACAGCACGCGCCCGTCCGTATCAATCAGGGCGGCGGCGGCGACCAGCACCACAGGCTTTTCCGGCATAACCGGCTTGTCCATTTCCAGAGCCTGCGAACATCCCATAAATTGAGCCATTTTTCTCTCCTTTCGCAAAAAAACCGCAGCTTTAAAAAACTGCGGTTTTTTTTAACTGGTTAGCTGTACCCGCTTATTTTTTAACCGGGTCGCCGTTGATGTCGAACTTTTTGACTTTGGCATTTTTCTGCCATTTTTCAATAAGCTCGGCGACGATTTCCTGACGAACCTGAGCTTGCAGCTGCGGTTTCACAGCTTCATATTCAGGTGCCGGACGATCGCGGCTGTCTTCAACCTTGATCACATGCCAGCCAAACTGGGTTTTAACCGGTTCTTTTGAGTATTCACCCGGCTTCATGGCAAACGCAGCGTCGGCAAATTCAGGCACCATGGATTCTTTGGTAAAGTAACCCAGATCGCCGCCATTTGGACCAGTCGGCCCTGTGGAGTTTTCCTTGGCCAGTTCTTCGAAAGACGCACCTTCATCAAGCTTGCCAATCAGTTCCTTGGCTTTGGCTTCATCCTCAACCAGGATATGACGGGCCCGAACTTCCTCAACCTTGCCCATTTTCTTGACGGCATCGTCATAGGCTTTCTTGAGGCGTTCTTCGGTCATTTTTTCTTTAACCTGACGCTCGATATATACGTTTTGGACGATCTGCTGTTTTGCCTGTGCGACAAGCTGTTTAACTTCGGCATCATCATCCAGACCGGCTTCGGCGGAACGCTGACTGACGATCTTGTTGTTAATCACTTGTTCCAGAGCCATCGGGAACAGGTTTTGAATCGGCATCTGACGCACTTGCTCCGGCAGGCTGCTGATGAAATTCAAAACATCAACACGCATAATGTCCTGATCGCCGATTTTCCCGACAACAGGGTTACCCGGACGAATTTCCGGCACTTCAGCCGAAGCGGGCGCTTCACCTTTTTCTTCGCTTTCCGCAACACCGTTCGCCGACAGCATGAACAACGCGGCCCCGGCGATCACCAAGATGGCTACGATTGCCACCACGACCAGCGTTTTGTTTGATTTCTTTTGTTCCATCTCGAACAATTCCTTCCTTTTCCAGATATAAATAAGTGAATGAAACTGCATCAATCTATCGCCGGGACAAGTGGAAATAAAGCCTTTTCTTGTGATTGTTCACATGGCTTCCTGTAAAAGGCGCATTGACGGGCCGGTAATGGCGCTTTATATCCATGAGAGCCTCGCGCTGTGAGTCTTAAATACAAAGGGCGTGAATCATAAATAAAGAATTCGAGGACTTTTGAATGCTGATTAATCTGGCCACAAAAATATTCGGCTCCAGCAATGACCGTGTTTTAAAAAATTTCTACAAGCATGTTGCCCCGATCAATGAACTGGAAAGCCGGTTCATGAAATTGAAAGATGCCGAGTTGCAGGCCATGACGGCTGAGTTCCGCCAGCGACTGGATAACGGCGAGCCTCTCGACAGCCTGACCCACGAAGCATTCGCGGTCGTACGGGAAGCTGCAAAACGGACGCTGGGGCAACGGCATTTCGATGTGCAGTTGGTCGGAGGACTAGTTCTAAACGACAGCAAAATCGCCGAGATGAAAACCGGGGAAGGTAAAACGCTGGTTGCAACCCTGCCCACTTATTTGAATGCGGTCGGCGGCAAGGGCGTTCACGTTGTGACCGTTAACGATTACCTCGCCAAACGGGACGCCGAATGGATGGGGCAAATTTACAAGTTTCTTGGCCTAAGTGTCGGCTGCATCACCCATGACCTGCAGGACCATGATCGCCGCGCGGCTTATGCCGCCGATGTGACGTACGGCACCAACAACGAATTCGGGTTTGATTACCTGCGTGACAACATGAAATACCGGCTGGAAGATATGTCCCAGCGCGATTTCAATTTTGCGATTGTCGATGAGGTTGACTCTATCCTGATTGATGAAGCGCGGACGCCGCTGATTATTTCCGGTCCGTCGGAAAACTCGTCAGAGCTTTATGTCGCCGTCGATAAAATCATCCCCCAGCTTGAATCAGCTGACTACGAAGTCGATGAAAAGATGAAAACCGTGATCCTGAACGAGCGCGGGACCGAGCATGTCGAAACGTTGCTGGATCAAGCCGGACTTATCACGGAAGGCAATCTTTATGATGCCCAGAATATTACCCTTGTCCACCATGTGAACCAGGCTCTTCGCGCCCACAAACTGTTTGCGCCGGATACGGATTATATCGTCAAAGACGACAAGGTCGTGATTATCGACGAATTCACAGGCCGGATGATGGAAGGCCGCCGGTTCTCCGAAGGATTGCATCAGGCGCTGGAAGCCAAGGAAAAAGTCGCGATTCAGAATGAAAACCAAACGCTGGCCTCGATTACCTTCCAGAACTATTTCCGCATGTATCCCAAACTGGCCGGCATGACCGGGACGGCCATGACCGAAGCGGCCGAATTCGCCAGTATCTATAATCTGGGCGTAGTGGAAATCCCGACCAACGTGCCGGTTTCCCGTATCGACCATGATGACAAAATCTATAAATCGCTGGCTGAAAAAGACGAAGCCATTATCCAGCAGATTGAAGAATGCCGGGAGCGCAACCAGCCTGTGCTGGTTGGTACGATTTCCATCGACAAATCGGAAAAGCTGGCGGAACAGCTCAAAAAACACAAAATTCCGCACAGCGTCCTGAACGCCCGTTATCACGAGCAGGAAGCCCAGATCATTTCGCAAGCCGGGCGCCCCGGCGCCGTGACAATCGCCACCAACATGGCGGGCCGCGGGACCGATATTAAAATGGGCGGTGACGCCGAAATGCGGATTGCCGACGAAGTTGACGAGAGCTGGACAGACGCGAAAAAAGAAAAAGCGATTGCCAAAATCCGCGAAGAAGTCGCCCGCGACAAGGAAACCGTCAAAGAAGCCGGCGGCTTGTTTATCATCGGCACCGAGCGTCACGAATCCCGCCGGATCGACAACCAGCTTCGCGGACGTTCCGGACGGCAAGGCGACCCCGGCGGCACGATTTTCTTCCTGTCGCTGGAAGACGACCTGATGCGGATTTTCGGCTCCGACAAAATGGAAATGCTGCTGTCGCACAAGCATATCGGTTTGCGCGATGGCGAAGCCCTGACCCACCCGTGGATTTCCAAAGCTCTGGAACGGGCGCAGGCCAAGGTCGAAGCGCAAAACTTCGAGATTCGTAAAAACCTGCTCAAATTCGACAACGTCATGAACGACCAGCGCAAGGTGATCTATGACCAGCGCCGGGAAATCATGGCCGCCGACGACGCCGAAGAGCTGTTATCGGAAATGCGCTATGACGTTATTGAAGCCATCATCAATAATTGCATTCCGTTCCGTTCCTATGTCGAGCAATGGGATATCGACACGCTTAAATCCGAAGTCACACGGGTTTTGGCTCTCGACCTGCCGATAGAAGACTGGGCCAAGGAAGAAGGCGTCACTGAAGAAGAAGTCAGCGAACGCATCAACGATGCCGCCGACCGTAAAATGGCCGAAAAAGCAGCCAATACCGGGCCGGATATTTTCCGCAAAATGGAAAAGGCTTTGCTTTTACAACAGCTCGACAAGCACTGGAAAGAGCATTTGCTCAATCTCGACCATTTACGGCAGGGGATCAGCCTGCGGGCCTTTGGCCAGCGCGATCCGCTCAACGAATATAAAACAGAGGCTTTCGGTATGTTCGAAGCCATGCTGGACCAGTTACGCGAGAGCACAACGCAGCTTTTGTCCCTGGTTGAGCTGAATGTCGACGCCGATGCGGGATCCTTGCTGATGCGCCGCGCGGCCTCCACGCCGACCCGCGAAACACGGCAAGACCCGGCCCTGATGGGGAGCGGCGGTCCCCGCCCCGAACAGGCACGGTCCAATGTCGCGCCCTTCCCGGAACGACGGGCTTTTAACAAGGACGACCCGGAAACATGGGGCAAGGTTCAGCGTAACGCCCTTTGCCCTTGTGGTAGCGGCAATAAATACAAACACTGTCACGGCAAAATAGTTTGACATAACACTAAACGGTGTTCTATCTCTAGCTGGAGCGCATCTTGAACACGCGCACAGAACAGAGGTAACCGTTGTGAAAAAACCGTCCATGCATACGCATCTGCAGATGAGCCGCCCCGGCGTCGATATGCATGAATCCCTTCACGACATACCGAGCCGCAGGGATCCGTCGGCTCTTTTCAACAAGCACGCTCCTGAACGCCGGGACGATAAAAACACCTCTCTGGCGCACGCCCTCCAAGTTCTGGCCATCCGGCAAATCCGCGAACATTTGAAACTCAATGATATTGACGTGACGACAGCGCAAGCCAGCGCCATGATCGCCTGTATCCTGCCGATCAATTCAAGGGATAATATTTGTGAATTTTCCCTGATGCTGCGAAACCCTGAAGGCTATCCGCAGGATGCCCTGCCGGAGACATTCCCCCTGAAGCGCATTGAAGGCTTTACGGTAGCGGCGGCAAACGCAACAGAG
The DNA here is from genome assembly GCA_020638175.1 of Rhodospirillales bacterium. NCBI lineage: Bacteria > Pseudomonadati > Pseudomonadota > Alphaproteobacteria > Rhodospirillales > Rhodospirillales bacterium. The sequence goes on along the minus strand of JACKJA010000002.1, from coordinate 1,300,639 downwards.
ATTTATACTCTGGTGCCCGTAGAAGTCGAACTTGATGACGGAGAGCGCCCTACCCCTTGTCAGGCTCCGCCGGCGGCACAACCCGAACCAGCGTAATCTGGTTTCTCTGACGGCGGACGACATCAAACTGGAAGCCGAAAAATGTAAAGCGCTGACCGGCATCCGGGATCATTTGCGATTCATGCAAGATCAATCCGGCGATGGTTGAATAATCCTCGCTCGGCAGGTTCCATTCAAATTCCCGGTTTAAGTCGCGGATCGTAACGGTACCCTCGGCCAGATAGCTGCCATCGGACTGGCGGCGCACACCGGCGACGCGCTCGTCATATTCGTCTTCGACCTCGCCGACGATTTCCTCAATAATATCCTCCAGTGTCACAACCCCCTTCAGAGAGCCATATTCATCGACGACCAGCGCAAAATGTTCCCGGCGCTGGCGGAAGGCCTTGAGCTGTTCGCTCAAGGTTGTTGTTTCAGGCACAAACCATGGCTCGGATGCAAAATCTTCAACCTTGATCGAACCGATCTGGCCATCGCGGGACTGCATTTCCTTGAGCAGGGTTTTGACGTGGATCACCCCGACAATGTTTTCAGGATCATCTTTCCACAACGGCAGCCGCGTATAGGGGCTGTCGAGAACGACTTCCACCAGCTTGTCGATCGGCAAACCGGCATCAATCATGATTACATTTTTCCGGTGAACCATAATCTCGCCCACGTCGACATCCGGCAGATCAAGGATGGAGCGCAACATCGCCCGTTGTTCCTGAACCTCTTCATCCTCACCCTGATGCATCTCGATAACGCCACGCAATTCCTCGACATTGCTGCCGACCGCCACAACGGAAATATCAACGCCAAACATTTTCAGGACAAGCCGTACAATCGCCGATACCATCTGTGTCACCGGTGCAAAAACAAATACGATGACGCGGATAATCGGGGCAATCGCCATGGCGGCCTGATCGGCATGATGGAGCGTATAGGTCTTGGGCAGAACCTCCGCGAAGATCAGGACCAGCAGGGTCATGGCAATCGTGGCATAAAATACACCGGCTTCCCCGACCAGAGTAATCAGGATACTGGTCGACAGGGCTGTGGCCAGAATATTGACAAGGTTATTCCCCAGCAGCAACGCGCCGATCATGCGCTCTTTGCGTTCCCGTATGTCATTGACCATGGCGGCACGTTTATTGCCGTCCTTGGCCAGCGCATGCATCCGCGCCCGTGACACCGCCGTCAGTGCCGTTTCCGATCCGGAAAAGAAACCGGACAAAACCAGCAGTAACAAAACCGCCAAAATTGAAAAAAGCAAACCCGTGTCCATTTTTATGCTGCCCCTTGTAAAGACTCGTTCAAAATTTCTTTTACGTCGTTCATATCATCCACCGGCGCTATGAAGGCCCGTCCGACCCCGCGCGTCAAAATGAAGTTGATCCGTTGTGCCGTAGCCTTTTTATCATGTTTCATGAGAGCCGCCAGCCCTTCCGCGTCGATATTTTCAAGCGGCGGAAAGATCATGCCGGCCCTGGTCGGCAGGCCTGCTGCCGCAAAATGATCCTGCACACGCCGAGCATCTTCGTGCGGGCACAGCCCCAGCCGTGCCGACAGGTTATAAGCCATGACGGTTCCGATCGCGACAGCTTCGCCATGCAGCAGCCGCCCGTCATACCCCGCTGCCGCTTCCAGCGCATGCCCGAACGTATGCCCCAGATTGAGCAAGGCGCGCACGCCGCTTTCCCGTTCGTCCTGTGCGACGATCTCGGTTTTTTTCCGGCACGATGTTTCGATAGCCTTGGCCAAAGCCTGCCGGTCGCCCTCCAGCAGTTTGGGGCTTTCTTTTTCCAGCCAGATGAAAAATTCCGGGTCGTTAATCAATCCGTATTTGACGACTTCCGCGTATCCCGCCAACAGCTCCCGCCGCGGTAAGGTCGTCAGCGTATCCAGATCGCAGACAACGCTGACCGGCTGGTAAAACGCCCCGACCAGATTTTTTCCCTGCGGCACGTTAATTCCGGTTTTGCCGCCCACGGAACTGTCGACCTGAGACAGCAATGTTGTCGGCACCTGTACAAACGGGATGCCGCGCATAACGGTCGCCGCCGCGAACCCCGCCAGATCACCGACCACGCCGCCGCCGACCGCCACCAGAACAGACTGGCGCGTTACGCCATGATCCAGCATCCAGCTGATTACGCTCTGGTATGTCTCAAATGATTTGCTTTGCTCGCCCGCCGACACCGCCAACATCTGGATGCTTTCCGGCAAGGCCCGTTTCAGGGCGCTGTAAACCTTCATCGCATGGGGATTGGAAACATTTTCATCCGTCAGGACAAACAACGACCGTCCCGTCAGATCCAACGGAATGTAGGCGGTAATATCAGACAGCAATTCCTGCCCGATATGAATGTCATAGGACCGGTCGCCCAGATCGACTGCGATAGTATGCTGCTCACTCATTTACAGATTATTCCTGCGATTACGTTCTTTGCTGTTCATGTAAAAAATCATAAAGCCTGTCGATCGCTTGGGCCAGAACAGTTTCCGGGCTGCCCTCATCGCTTTCGACAACGATATCAGCCTTTTGATAAACAGGATAGCGCTTCTCCGCCAGCTCTTTCAGCACTTTTTCGGGGTTTTCCGTCTGCAAAAGCGGGCGCCGGTCGTTGCGCGCCGTTCGCTCGACGATCACCGGGATATCCGCCTTTATCCAAAGCGAGAGTGATTTTTTCCATATGGCATCTGCTGTCTCCGGCGTCATGACGGCCCCGCCGCCGGCAGCGATCACCTGCACGCCTTCCCCCAGCAAGCGAGCCATCACACGTTTTTCCCCGTCACGAAAATAAGGTTCTCCATAGCGCTCGAAAATTTCGCTCACACTCATGCCGGCGGCACACTCGATTTCGTCGTCCGCATCGACGAACGACATCTCCAGCGCGTGCCCCAACATCCGGCCAATCCGGCTTTTCCCGGCGCCCATCAGTCCGATCAAAACAATGGGGCGGTCCAGCCGCTGACGAATATAGGAAATTTTATCTGTATCAAAATCAGTCATGCGATCCCTGTTATGACATGAAAAAAACCTTTTGAAAACCACAGGAAAACTTATCCCATTGTCATCTGTCTCTATTTTGATTAGGGTGTTTTTTCACCCGCTGGAGAATAAGTCACAACGAAAACAAACTGAGCATGAAAAAAGCCGTCGTCATAACTGTTCTTGTTCTTGTCGTCCTCGCCGGCGTTTTTTCTTATTTCGCCGTTACCGACCTACCGTTGGAAAAACAGACCATTACAAAAACTGTTTCAAACGAACGGTTTTTCTCAACGCCAGAGTAAAAGCAGCCCCCATGTCCCGAACGACACGCTTTGCCATTATTTCCTGTTTTATTTTTTCCCTTTTTGGTTTTATCCCGGCACCGGGAATGGCCGGAAACCGACTTGCCGGCAGTATGCCGGGCAAGCATACGGGATCAGCGCCCACAAGCCATTTGGGCAATGTTGACCTTCCACAGCTCGAATCATTGGGGTTTACCCATGAACCCGGCTTTAACGCCCTGCCCCTTACCTTGTGGGACGGCACGAAACGCGCCGACATCGAATCATCTCTGATTGATCTACCCGGCGATATAGGAAATGCCGTTATTTACGACACCGTCAAACGGGTGTTGCTCAGCCGGATCGACAGCCGGATGGTAAAAGAATCAAAACGGCCCCAGCCCGGACATGACCTTCTGACCCTGCGGCTGGAAGCCTTGATTCGGATTGGCGCTTTTGAGGAAGCCGCCACCTTATACACCCGGATGACGGAGCCCCCCTATCACGAACGGCTGGCCCGTGCCGGCATCCTCGCCTTTTTGTTCAGCGGGCAACCAACACTGGCCTGTCTGGAAGGTTTTTCCCTGGAAGACCGTTTTTCCCGTAGCGTGGACCCAGACTTTGATTCCGCAGCGTTCTGGTCCGGTCTTGATAACGCCTGCCGGATTATCAATGATTTACCCGTTGCAGAACCGGAAGCCTCAAAAGACGGCGAAGAAAAAACGGCTGCTTATCCTCTTCTCGATAAATTTATTTATGGCGATAACTACGTTTTCACGCCGCAAACTGTGGACCAGTTGCAAACCCTTCCTCTTCTAACGTACGGCATTCTCTCGGCCTCCGGACGGATAAACTACAGCCGCCTGACCGAAGAAGACACCCTGTCGCTGCCGCCTTTTATTTTGGCTGTGGCCCTGCAGGATAAAGGGCTACCGCCCGGCTTGCGGATGCGTTTTCTAATTGCCGCCGTAAAGGCGGGGCTGCGTCATCAAGATGATTTGGAAGAGTTCTACGAATCTGTTGCCTTCCCGATTATTGAGACGGAGGCTCCTCTGCCCGGCACGCTGCTTGACGACATAGCCGGCTGGAAACGTCTGCCCTATTTGTATCAAACGCTCCGGAAAATCCACGGTGAAATTGACAGTACACTGATCGTCAAAACCCTGCGGGAAGGCAACCGGTACGGGCTGGTGTCCCTGTTGCCTTTTGCCGACATTATCCGGTCAACGCCGCCGGAAACATTGTCTTCGGAAAAGGCCGTACGCGCCGCATTGCATTTATTGCTGCTGACCGATTCTCCCTTACCGGATTCGTGGCGCGATTTCTGGCGCGCGCAGTTATCTTCAGAAAATAACCAAGACGATGTTTCGCTTTTTCTGTTGTATGCCGCCGGGGTCGTCGGCCATCAACCCCCGGCATTACCCGCCGGAGAGGATAAAGACATATCCTTTGATTACAATGCCTTATCACCTTATCAACACGCTATCCTCCATGCCTTGTTTGAAAAACTTGACACGGACGCGAAATTACATAATATTGACGCCGATAGCTTTTATGAAAACCCGGAAGGCTTGACTTTTGGCGAAGATTATGTAATGCCATCTGAGAGTTTAGTGCAACGACTACGGACGGCGGCCAAAAAAGGCCATACCGGCGAAGTTGTCCTGTTAAGTGGAATATTGTTTAAGAAAACACCGTCTGCAAAAATAAACGGTGAATTAATGCAGGAAATACTAGACAGTTATACCTTTGTGGGGCTAATAAAAGAAGCTCAGTTATTTACAAAAGAAGTAATATTGAGCCTTGATAATAAATAAGGAGACAAAAGATGGCACGTCCTGGACGTCCGGCAATGCCGAAACCTGATTTACACCCGTTGGTCGATTCCTTTCTGGATATGCTGACCACAGAACGTGGCGCTGCCATGAACACTCGTCAGGCATACTGGAGAGATCTTGCCGACTTCAGCCTCTGGCTGCGTGACAAGAAAAAGATCGAAGTCGTCGATGCCTCGACCGATGAAATCAAATCTTACCTTAAAGAACTTGGCAACAAGATCCATGTAAAAGGACAGAACAAAGCACAAATTGCTTCCCGGACTGTGGCACGTCGTTTGTCGGCTCTGCGTCAGTTCTACCGCTACCTGATTTCTGAAAATGCGCGCAAGGACGATCCGACCTCGACCGTCGAAAGCCCGAAACAAACGCGCACATTGCCGAAAACCCTGAGCGAAGCAGAAGTTACGAACTTGATCGAAACCGCGGCTCAAGGCGGCGGCGGCGACAGTGTCCGTCTGGTTTGCTTACTGGAAATGCTGTATGCCACGGGCCTTCGGGTTTCCGAACTGGTTGGCTTGCCGATGTCTGCTATCGGTGAAGATGTCCAGTTCCTGATGGTTGAAGGCAAAGGCGGCCGGGAACGCATGGTTCCCCTGTCCGAGCCGGCCCAGAAAGCCTTGAAAAACTATATTGAAATCCGCAGCCAGTTTATTGGCGGCGAAAATCAGGGCGTGCAGGCTCAATGGCTGTTCCCGTCCCGTACATCGGAAAGCGGTCACCTGACACGTCAACGTTTTGCCCAGCTCCTGAAGGATCTGGCTGACCGTGCGGGCATTGAAGCCGGCTGCGTCAGCCCGCACATCTTGCGGCACGCTTTTGCTACGCATCTTTTGTCTCGCGGTGCCGACTTGCGCTCCGTACAGAAAATGCTGGGGCATGCCGATATCGCCACGACGCAGATTTACACGCACATTATTGGTGAAAAAGCGAAAAAGACCGTGGAAGACAAGCATCCGCTGTCTAAAAGCGGTTCCGGCTCCAAATAGGAACGCCGTGGCGGTCCGCCGATAACAAAACATTCTTCTCAGGCAGACATTCGGTTTGAATATGTCTGCCTGATTTGCTATGTATCTCCTTTCAAAGAAATAATCAGTGAGATTTTTATGAGCAAGCTTGAGTTTGAAAAACCGGTTCTGGAACTGGAAGCTAAAATTGCAGAACTCCGCAAAGTGCACAGCGACGGCGATATCAACATATCGGATGAAATCAACCGCATGCAAACCAAGGCGGAAAGACTTCTGGTCCAGATTTACAGCAAGCTCACACCACAACAGAAAGTTCAGGTCGCCCGGCATCAGGAGCGCCCCCATTTCATGGATTATGTGGCAGGCCTGATCGAGGATTTCACACCGCTGGCCGGTGATCGTAATTTTGCCGAAGACCATGCCATGCCCGGTGGGCTGGGACGGTTTCGCGGACGTTCCTGCGTTATTCTGGGGCAGGAAAAAGGCGCGGACACCGCCAGCCGGATCAAACATAATTTTGGCATGGCGCGGCCCGAGGGATACCGCAAAGCTCAGCGCCTGATGAAAATGGCTGAACAATTTGGCTTGCCGGTTATTACACTTGTCGATACGGCAGGGGCCTACCCCGGCGTTGGCGCCGAAGAACGGGGGCAAGCCGAAGCTATTGCCAAATCCATCGAGGTCTGCCTGCAATTAAAAACACCGATCGTATCGACGATCATCGGTGAGGGCGGCTCCGGCGGGGCTATCGCGATTGCGGCAGCCGACAAAATCCTGATGCTGGAGCATGCCGTTTATTCCGTCATCTCCCCTGAGGGCTGTGCCTCTATTCTCTGGCGGAGCGCGTCGCATGCCAACGATGCCTCGGCGGCCCTGAAAATGACGGCCCAGGACATGTACGAACTCAAGCTGATCGACGGGATCATCGCCGAGCCGATTGGCGGCGCGCACCGCAACAAAGCCGAAACCATAGAATCCGTCGGGAATCATATCGAAAAATCACTGCAAAAACTGTGCCCCGAGGATGGCGAATCCCTGAAACAGAAACGCCGCCAGAAGTTTCTGGCCATGGGACGGGCCGCCTAGATTTTAATTATGCGCCAGACGTTTTGATGGCAGCGCTTCGTCCTGACTGGACACGCTACGGCTTCCTAATTTACGGACTTTCCGGTTGTCCCATAAGGTGCGGTCCCCTTCCGACATCTGGGCACGACTGAGCATTCGTTCAAAATGACCATGACCGGCTTTTCTGTGACCTTCGTCAGTCGCCGCCGCTCGATAATAGAGCATTAAGAAGACACGAATAGCCGCCGTCAAAGACGTATCACTATTTTTCCTCATATGAACCAACGAGCAAATATCATGAATACGGCATTTTTCTCTGCCCGCGATATCCCGTAAAGCGCCCCACATTTCAGGTTCCAGACGAATGGACGTTCGTCGCCCCAGAATTGTTATATTCCGGCTAACCAAGGAACTGGGGGGTCTGGCTTCGCTATGATTTTTCATTTTTCTGTCTCTACACTTTGAAAAAACGATAATGACACACGCGATGATAACATTTTTTTCGAATAACACAACCCTAGGGTGATATTGTTCCCTTCATCTATTTAAACATTCAAAAAAGTAACGCTGTCCAGATGTTACACTTGCTATATGCCCTGCGGGCTATCATAATCCGGGGACGATGCCCAGAATACGCCTGAAACGAAACTCTCCTGAATTCGAAACACCACAGACAGAGGCAAAGACAGCCCCTTCCTGTGACATGCCCGGGTGTCCTGCCGCCGGGGATTTTAAAGCCCCGAAAGACCGACTGCTTAATGAATACTACCACTTTTGTCTGGAACATGTACAAGAATACAACCGGGCGTGGAACTTTTTTTCCGGTATGGCGCAATGCGATATCGAAGATCACATCGTCAGCTCTATGACCGGAGAGCGGCCAACATGGCGCTATGACGGCTTTGCCGGTCTGGAAGAAAACCTCTATCGACGAGCCTGGCAAAACTATCACTACACGGAAAAAGACCCCGGACAGGACAAGGCAGAGGCCACAGGCCCTGCCTACACGACCCCGGAATATGACGCCATGGCTATTATGGGGCTGGAACCACCCCTGACCCTCGACAGGATCAAGTTGCGTTATCGGACGCTGGCAAAACAACACCATCCGGACCTGAACAAAAACAATCCAGAGTCCGAAGAACTTCTCAAACGCATCAATATGGCCTATACCATATTAAAGCTGGCCTATGAGAAATTTGAAGATCTACCGGAGCGCTCATAAAACATGACCGAGAATATCGACAAGGAACCAATCGCCGCCTCGTTTGACCTGACCCAGATCAAGCAGAAGGAAGGTAAATATACGAGTATCCCCGACAAGAAATTTAATGTCCGGGAAACATTCGGCATTGATATTGACTGGGTTGTGAACGGCTTTAGCGACGACACGAATTTGAACATCCCGAAAATCGACCCGACTTACCAGTTCGATCCTGATACGACGATGGCCATTCTGGCCGGGTTCGAGCATAACCGCCGCGTAATGGTCCAAGGCTATCATGGTACAGGCAAATCGTCGCACATCGAACAGGTCGCGGCGCGTCTGAACTGGCCGTGTGTGCGGATTAACCTCGACTCTCACGTCAGCCGTCTCGATTTGCTGGGCAAGGACATGATCGTCCTGAAAGAAGGAAAGCAGATTACCGAATACAAGGAAGGCCTTTTGCCCTGGGCGTTGCAAAACCCGGTGGCGCTGGTGTTCGACGAGTACGACGCCGGGCGGCCAGACGTTATGTTTGTAATCCAGCGTGTTCTGGAAGCTGAAGGGCGCCTGACCCTGCTCGACCAGAACAAAGTGATTCGTCCACACCCGGCCTTTCGCCTGTTTGCCACGGCGAATACGATCGGTCTGGGCGATACGACGGGCCTTTATCATGGCTCGCAGCAGATGAACCAGGCGCAGCTCGATCGGTGGAATATCCTCGTGACGCTGAACTATCTGGACCACGATCACGAGATGGACATCATGCTGGCCAAGTTCGAAGACATGGACAATGCCAAAGGCAAGGAAGAAATCGACGCCATGATTAAAATGGCTTCGCTGACCCGGCAGGGATTCGTCAACGGCGATATTTCCACTGTCATGAGCCCGCGAACCGTGATTAGCTGGATTGAAAACACTCAAATTTTCAAAGACAGGGAAATGGCGTTTCGCCTGTCCTTCCTGAACAAATGCGATGAAACCGAGCGCCCGATTGTCGCTGAATATTACCAGCGTTGTTTTGGAATAGAACTGGCCTAAAAGCGATTCCGAGGTTCTTGCAGATTTACGGCGAGCGGCGCGGTGCAATTTCCGGCAGCGCTCATCCGGCTTTCCATTTTCATCGTTTTACCATCACCGCCCGTCGTCGCGCCGGCGAACGCCAAGACTAAAAGCCCCATAGCGCCCCATTTAGCACGGCTGGATGACCGCCGATTTTGCCATGCCAGCACTGCATCTACAGGTGTCTTTTCCATTCTCTTTTCACCCTCTTAATGAAAACCATTCTCAACTAATAATTAAAATGATAATCATTTGCAATATGATTTTTTAACTGTCCCCCTACTTCTTATTTCCTTCTGTGATCGGCGGGCGCTCTGTGTTTAAATATGCCTATGGATACCGGCGAAAAAGACCACACCAAGACGACGGCGATTGCCGCGGCGCTGAGGGCGATCGGACGCAAGAAAGACGAGCAGCCCGATGCGGCGACGCTTGAATCCCGCGGACGGGCCGATGCGCGCGCTGTGCATTTGCGGCACCACGACCCGGCCCTGCACCAGCGCAACCGCCCGATGGATTTGACGGCGCAGGAATGTTTCAACGCCCTTGAGCGCGCCCGATGTGAAGCGCTTGGCTACAATGAAATGAAGGGGATAGCAAAAAATCTTCATGCGGAGCTTGAAGAAAAAAGCGCGGCTTACGAGGGATTATCTTCCCGCGAGGATTTAAATACTGCCGAGGCTTTATATCTGCTGGCACGCCTATCCCTGACGGGTGAGGATGCCCCCGCCCCGGCGGAAAAAACTGTGGCGCTCTGGCAACCGTGGCTGGCCGAGCAGCTCGGCGCGGCGCGGCTGGATGATTTGCGGGAATGCCTGTCCGATCAGGCGGCTTTTGCCCATATGTCGCGCCAGATATTGAAACAGCTTTCTATTGTGAGCGATGGCGATTCCCTTGATTCGGAATCGCCGTCCGAACAGGACGCCGAGGATGGCGACGGGGAAGCCGAACCGCAGGACGAAGACCAAGACGATACGACCAGCGACTCCAGCGGCGGTTCGCAGGCCCAGGACGCGGCCGACGACTCCAGCCCGTCTGACGACACGGCCGATCTGGGTGAAGAAGAGATGGATGCCGATACAGCCATGGAAGGCGAAGCCGCCGAGCAAACCATGGACACCGCGCCGCCGGACAGTATGCCCGATGGCGACCGGTTTATTCCCGGCCTGCACGGACGTTATACGATCTACACCACGAAATACGATGAAATTGTCCGGGCCGAAAATCTGGCAGAGCCGGAAGAACTCGACCGGCTGCGCGCCCTGCTCGACCGCAAGCTTTCACACCTGACCGCCATGATTACGCGGCTGGCCAATCGGCTTCAGCGTAAACTGATGAGCCGTCAGCAGCATAGCTGGCAATTCGACATGGACGAAGGGGTTCTGGATACGGCGCGACTGGCGCGGGTAATTGCCAACCCGACGGTGCCGCTGGTGTTCAAGCAGGAAAAAAGCATGGAGTTCCGCGATACGGTGGTGACGCTGTTGATCGACAATTCCGGATCCATGCGCGGACGACCGATCGCGATTGCCGCAATGTGCGCCGATATTCTGGCCCGGACGCTGGAGCGCTGCGGCGTATCCGTCGAGGTCTTGGGCTTTACGACCCGCGCGTGGAAAGGCGGCAAAGCCCGCGAGCTGTGGATCACCAACGGCCGCCCGCCGGAACCGGGACGCCTGAATGATCTGCGGCACATTATATATAAATCGGCCAAAACGCCCTATCGGCGAGCGCGCCGGAATATCGGGCTGATGCTCAAGGAAGGGTTGCTGAAAGAAAATATCGACGGCGAGGCGTTGTCATGGGCGCACAACCGGATCAGCGCCCGCCCGGAACAGCGCAAAATCCTGATGGTGATATCGGACGGTGCACCGGTGGATGATTCCACCTTGTCGGTCAACCCGGCCAACATCCTCGACCTTGATCTTAAGAATGTTATTCAATGGATTGAAAAATCAGAAACAATAGAACTTATGGCGATTGGCATCGGGCATGACGTCACGCGCTATTACAGCCACGCCGTGACCATCGAAGACGCCTCGACTCTCGCCGAGACGCTTACCAATGAATTAATTGGGTTGTTTGATGACTGATTATGCCAGAGCAAGCTTCTGGTTTGCGCCTGCCGTGCGGATAACTTCATCCACTTTGCTGTACATCTCAGCGCACCCCTTTTCATCCTGACGGCACTTATTCGGCACTTCAATCGTTGCCAAGACATTCCCGCCTGGACCAGAAATATCCATCTCAAAATGCGCGCCTTCATTTATGCTACGCCACTGCGAGCTCAGCCCCGCATCAATAATTCTTTTTGTTATATCGTTTTCTTTTGGCACAATAATTTTCGCTGGCTCAGATGGTAAAGGCATTTCAATTTCCCTCTATTTTTTAGAATTTAATTACAAAATTTTCACGACTATAAAAATAATCAGTCATTATGTGCAACAAATTTTTTCATTTTTTCCAAAAATAATTCGGGATTTTCTCCATCCGCTGTCATTGCGAGCACAGCGAAGCAATCCAGACTCTTTTTGTTTGGCACTGGATTGCTTCGGTCACATAGTTCCCTCGCAATGACGAATAGATACTTGCTTCCCTCTGCGCTTTCCCGTAAATCAAAAGTCATGAGCGAGAAAAAACAAATCCACAAACCGGCGCCGATTTCCGGCTTTCCCGAATGGCTTCCCGAAACGCGGCTGGTCGAGCAGCAATGGTTCGATCATATCCGCAAGGTGTTCGAGTCATACGGGTTTTGCAACATCGAAACACCGTCTGTGGAGGCGCTGGATGTGCTGCGCGCCAAGGGCGAGGTTGATAAAGAGATTTACGTGCTGGAGCGCCTGCACAAGGACGAAGGTGATGACAGCGAGGCACGGCTGGCCCTGCACTTTGACCAGACGGTACCGCTAGCGCGTTATGTGGCCCAGCATTTCAACGATCTGACTTTCCCATTCAAGCGTTACCAGATGCAGCGCGTCTGGCGCGGCGAGCGTCCACAGGCCGGACGATTCCGGGAATTCTATCAGTGCGATATCGACGTGATTAACGTTGACGGCCTGCCACTATCGTTCGATGCCGAAATGCCCGCGGTGATGTGGGAAATTCTCTCTTCCCTGCCCGGCATGGAGAGCGAAAACATCCAGATGCGGATCAGTAACCGGAAGATTTTGATGGGATACTTAGATGGCTGCGATCTGGATAAGGACCTTCATCCGGAAGTCCTTCGAACTGTAGATAAACTTGAAAAAATTGGTGAGGACGCCGTTAAATCAATTCTTATTGATGAACTTAGTATGATTGAACCGGAAGCACTTCAAATCCTCGCGTTCGCAAAATGCAAATTAACACCTCAAAACATTAATTCTGAAATTTCTCAGTTTGTCGTTGGCGAAGAAGGCTCTCTTTTACAAGAGGGTATTGATGAGCTTACCTACGTCATGAACCAACTCTCCCACCTGCCTGAAGGGGCTGTCGTCGCGGATTTGTCGATTGTTCGCGGGCTGGATTACTATACCGGGACGGTTTACGAGACGGTGTTTGTCGACGATCCGGGATATGGATCGATTTGTTCCGGCGGGCGGTTTGACGATCTGGCGAGTTCGTACATCAACAAAGCCCTGCCCGGCGTCGGGATTTCGATCGGCTTTTCCCGCCTGTTCGCCCGGCTGGAGGCGCAAGGCAAGTTGCCAACAGGTGCCAAATCCCCGGCACAGATCATGATGGTTTTGCCGAACGAGGAACAGCGCGCGGTCGCCGCCGAAGCAGCCCGGACATTGCGCAGTCGCGGTTACAATGTTGAGCTGTACCACGCGCCGCAAAAGCTGAAAAAGCAGCTCGCGTACGCCGAGAAAAAAGGCATTCCGTATGTCTGGTTTCCGCCGTTTGAAGCGGGCGCAGACCATGAGGTTAAATGCATGAACACGCATGAACAGACCAAAGCCGATCCAAGGGAGTGGACTGTATGATACGCTTTTTCGCCGTTGCCTTACTCTTGCTCCTGCCGGTTTCAGCGCAAGCCGAAGAGTTTTTGTACGCGCCGGATGATTGCGAATTTGCGATTGTATTCCCGGAAGAGCCCTATACCGCCCAGCGCTGCGATCCAGAAAATCCGGACAAATGCAGCAAGATCACCAGCTATACCAAGGTCTTCGGGATGGCCGCCACGGTTCATTTTAACGTCACATGCAACCCGGTTACTGAAAACATGTATGACCGCTATAGCGGCGATATCATGCGCGCGACATTGATGGCGATGGCCGCGAGCAACCATCTGGAGCACATGGAAACGCATTACAACGAAGTCGACGGCGCCAAGAATGCGATTTTGCTGGGGGCCGGCAGCACCGGCAGCAGCGAGATGATATACAGCACGCATTTATGGATCGGCAAAAAATCGGTCTTTACCGTTGAAGCCGAGCTGATCGGCGATCAGCCGCCCGAAGAGGCCGAGGCTCTATTCACCGACATCCTGCGCAGCATCAACCTGAAGAAGAACAAGGAAAAAGCGGCCGAGGAACAGGAAAAAACATCCAAAGACGAAAAAGAGCCAGCCGTTTCTGAGGAGCCTGAAGCGGACACACTCAAGGATGATGCCGGCGATGAGGCTACGCCGCCGCCAGAGTCCTGATTTTCTCCACCATCGCAAAGAAGCCGTTGCGGCGATTGGGGCTGAGGTGCTGGTGCAGCCCCAGACGCTCGAACGCGCCCTCAATATCATAGGCGGCGATATCGGCTGCGCTTTGATCCTGATAGGCCCGCAGCAGCAAATAAATCAGTCCGCGGACAATCTGGGCGTCGCTGGTGGCCGTAAAATGAAAGGTGCCGTTGTCGTTGCGGTCCGCAATCAACCAGACCTTGGAGGTGCAGCCCCGCACGAAATTCTCTTCGGTTTTGTCGGCCTCGTCCATCGGCGTCAAGCGCCCGCCCAAATCAATCAGATAGCGGTAGCGGTCTTCCCAGCTATCGAACAAGGCGAAAGAATCAACCAGTTCTTCAAGGTTTCCGGCCATGGGGATTCACTGTTCCTTAAATATTTACAGGCATTGATTATAGTATGAGCCATCGTGAAGCAAAGCTTTTTGCACAGAATCATGCAATTACCCGTTAAAGGGGCTTGCGCGGCTTCCCCGGTGTTCGCTAGATTGAGGTGTAGATGATTCTACATGGTTTTACGAAACGGATTTAAGGCGCACTTATGAGCAAAGACAAAGAAGACAGCAAAAACACGCTATACTGTTCCTTCTGTGGCAAAAGCCAACATGAGGTGCGCAAGCTGATCGCCGGCCCCAACGTGTTCATATGTAACGAGTGCGTCGAACTGTGCATGGACATCATCCGGGAAGAGGACAAATCCTCGCTGGTCCGGACCGGCCATGGCGTTCCCTCGCCCAAGGAAATTAAAGATTTTCTCGATGACTATGTGATCGGGCAAGACAAGGCCAAGCGCGTTTTGTCGGTGGCCGTTCATAACCACTACAAACGGATTGAACACGGTCAGAGCGGATCGGATGTAGAGTTGGCCAAGTCCAACATTCTGCTGCTCGGCCCGACGGGTTGCGGTAAAACGCTGCTGGCGCAAACGCTGGCCCGGATTATTGACGTGCCGTTCACGATGGCCGATGCCACGACACTGACCGAAGCCGGTTATGTGGGTGAAGATGTGGAAAACATTGTGCTCAAACTGCTGCAGTCCAGTGATTATAACGTTGAGCGCGCCCAGCGCGGGATTGTGTATATTGATGAGATCGACAAAATTTCACGCAAGTCAGACAACCCGTCCATCACCCGCGATGTTTCCGGTGAGGGCGTCCAGCAGGCGTTGTTGAAACTGATGGAAGGCACGGTTGCCTCGGTTCCGCCGCAAGGCGGGCGCAAGCACCCGCAACAAGAATTTTTGCAGGTCGACACGGCGAATATCCTGTTTATCTGCGGCGGTGCATTTGCCGGAATCGACAAAATCCTGTCGGAAAAAGGCCGCGGCACAATGATCGGTTTCGGCGCGGACGTCCGTGAGCCCGATAGCCGTAAAACCGGCGAGCTTCTGATGGAACTGGAGCCGGAAGACCTTTTGAAATACGGTCTTATTCCTGAGTTTGTTGGCCGTTTGCCGGTCATCGCCACCTTGCAGGACCTGGACGAGGAAGCGTTGATTACCATCCTGACCGAGCCGAAGAATGCTCTGGTTAAACAATATCAACGCCTGTTCGACATGGAAGGCGTCAAGCTGACCTTCACGAAAACGGCGCTTGTGGCCATCGCCAAAAAGGCGATCGAGCGCAAAACCGGGGCCCGGGGTCTACGCTCCATTCTAGAGGCTATCTTGCTGGATACGATGTTTGATCTGCCCGATCTGGATGATCTGGAAGAAATCGTGGTTGAGGAAAAAACCGTGACAGAGGGCAAAGCCCCGAAAAAAGTCCTGTCCGACAAGAAAAAGAAAAAAGCTTCCAAAAAAGATGATGACAAAGAGGCGGAAGCGGTCGAAGCCTAAGTCTTCGGAAATCGCTTTCCCTGTCGTTAACCGTGTATTATGATTTGAAAGGATATTCTATTCTTTCAACCTTGTTTTACAGAGCACAGACGATTTTAAGGAGCGACTCCCTATGAGCAGCGAAGCCCTAATCAAACCCGATCCCGCAAAAAAATACCGCCTGATTACCCGCAGCGACATGGACGGCCTTGTCTGCGGCATCATCTTGAAAGAGCTGGGCATGATTGACGAGATTTCGTTTGCCCACCCCAAAGACATGCAGGACGGCAAGATCGAAGTCGGGCCGAATGACATTACGACGAACCTGCCTTATGTCGAGGGCGTTTACATCTGTTTTGACCACCATGCCAGCGAAGCCGCCCGCGTCGAAAACCGCCCGGCAAATCATGTCATTGACCCGGAGGCTCCCTCCGCCGCCCGCGTGGTTTATAATTATTTCGACGGCAACGTCCTGATGAAAAACATTTCCGAAGACATGATGGAAGCTGTCGACAAGGCCGACTCCGCCGCTTTTTCAAAGGATGACATCTTGAATCCGCAAGGCTGGGAACTACTGAGCTTTATCATGGATGCGCGTACGGGGCTGGGGCGATTCCGTGACTTCAATATTTCCAACTACCAGTTGATGATGGAATTGATCGACTATATTCGCGAGAATCATTCGATTAATGAAATTCTAGAACTGCCCGATGTTAAAGAACGCGTCGATCTTTATTTCGAGCACAACAACAAGTTCAAAGAGCAAATTCAGCGCTGTGCGCAGGTTCATCAAAACCTGATCGTGCTTGATCTGCGCAACGAAGATACAATCTGGGCCGGGAACCGTTTTGTACTTTATGCCCTGTTTCCGCAATGCAATATCTCGATGCATATCCTGTGGGGGAAAAATAAGCAGAATACCGTTTTCGCCGTAGGGAAATCCATTTTGAACCGTTCCAGCCAGACCGATGTCGGTCATTTGATGCTGGAATATGGCGGCGGCGGTCACAATGCCGCCGGGACATGCCAGGTTGAAAATCTAAGATCTGAAGACATCAGAAAAGAGCTGATTGACCGGATCAACGCTGACGGCTGATCGGCCGTTATGTCGCATTCCCCTGTCATTCTCTGGTTCCGTCAGGATTTGAGACTTGGCGATAATCTCGCTGTTTTGGCAGCCTACAAAGCCCGCCGTCCGGTCTTCCCCGTCTTTATTCTAGATGATAAAAATGCCGGCGTATGGAAGCATGGCGGCGCCAGCCGGTGGTGGCTGCATAAAAGTTTACAAGCCCTCAACGAAAAACTCGGTGGGACGCTTCGCTTTTACAGGGGCGATGCCCGGCAGATCATCCCCGATCTGGCAAAAGAGTACAAAGCACAGGCGGTCTTCTGGAATCGCTGTTACGAACCCTGGCGTACAGAGCGGGACAAGCAAATTAAAGCCACCCTAAAGAATGACGGCATTCAGGCTGAGAGCTTCAAAGCCAATTTGCTGTTTGAACCTTGGGAGCATTTGAAAGCGGACGGAACGCCGTACAAGGTTTTCACGCCCTATTACAAATCCATTTTGGCTCTGGATCATCTGGATGAGCGTATTGCTTCGGGTTTGATTGATGATGTTATACCGGAGCCTTTCCCTGGCAATCAAACGTCCCTTGAGGATCTCGATCTGCTGGCCGGTTTTCCTTGGCAATCAAAACTCGAACAACACTGGCAGCCCGGTGAAGATGGTGCCCATAAAGTCCTGCATCACTTCATTGAAGGCGGCCTTTCGGGGTACGCGATTAACCGCGACCGGGTGGACGATTTTGACGGAATTTCGCATTTAAGCCCTTACCTGCACTGGGGCGAAATCGCGCCACATCGCGTATGGGAACAACTCACCAACAGGCCGGGAGCGGAAAGTTTCCGGCGGCAACTGATCTGGCGGGAGTTTGCGCATCATACGCTCTATCATTTTCCGGCCCTGCCGGAGAAACCTCTGCACGAGGAATTCAAGAACTTTCCGTGGTATGAGGATGACGATACCCTTCGACGCTGGCAAAAAGGGCTGACCGGTTATCCGCTGGTCGATGCCGGAATGCGCGAACTATGGGCAACGGGAACCATGCACAACCGGGCCCGGATGGTGGTGGCGTCCTTTCTGGTCAAGCATTTGCTGATCCACTGGCACGCGGGGCAAACATGGTTCTGGGATACGCTGGTCGATGCGGATTTGGCCAATAATGCATTTGGCTGGCAATGGGTAGCAGGATGCGGGGCCGATGCGTCCCCCTACTTCCGGATTTTCAATCCGTATATGCAGGCCGAAAAGTTTGATCCGGATGAAGCCTATATCAAGAAATGGCTACCGGAATACGGAACAACGGATTATCCTAAACCGATGATTGATCATAAAGCCGCGCGCGTTCGCGCGCTGGCCGCCTATCAGGAGATGAAAGAAGCATGAGCCATCCCCCTATCCTTCCCCCTGCCCTGCGCCCTGGCGATACGATCGGCATTATGGCGCCGTCAAGCCGAGCCAATCCGGATAGTATTGAAAAGTCAGCGGCGCTTCTTAAAGAAAACGGATATAACGTCTTTATTCATCCTCAGACATATGAAACTTGCAATCAATCTGCCGGATCGCCCGATCAGAAATGTTCTGCCTTGCGAGAGCTTTTGCTTAATCCTGATATTAAAGCGATCATTTCAGCCTGCGGTGGTAACCGTTCCGGATTAATGCTCGATGGTATTGATTACGGTTTATTGTTATCTCACCCTAAAATCATTATGGGTTTTAGTGACCTGACTGTTTTATTGAACGGTTTGTACACAAAAGTCGGCCTTATCGGTTTTCACGGCCCTGACATGGGGCGCCTGTTTCGCCTCGATAAAAAATACTTGGATCAAGGAATATCGCTTTTATCCGGAAAGGCTCAGTCTCTTTTTTTAGAAAATGGAAAAGTTATCGCTGCCGGACAATCTGAGGGACACCTTGTCGGAGGATGTCTTAGCGTTTTTATGAGCCTGATGGGGACGCCCTATCAGCCCGATTTTAACGGGGCTATCCTGTTTATAGAGGATGTTGGAGATGAGCTATCACGGTATGATCGGATGTTAATTCATTTACGCAATACGGGTGTATTCGATCAAATTTCAGGATTAATCCTTGGAGACTTCGGCAAGCCTTTGGATACAGGTATGCCGTTTGGCTTCACACTAGAAGACATTGTTCGGGAGCATACAAGTGATAGAGATATTCCTGTTATCATGAACGCTCCGTTTGGGCATCTCGGACAGTTACTTACATTCCCGGTTGGTGGTAAAGCCCGCTTGACCGCAAACGCTGACAAGTGCACATTAGAACTTACTGATCCTGTGGTTGCCGTTTAGGGACTGGAAATCTTCTCCGAACCATGTCATAAACGCAGCAACGAAACCCGGCAAGAAGGAGCTATCCGCCATGACATTCGTCGTTACCGATAATTGTATTCGTTGCAAATATACCGACTGTGTCGAGGTTTGTCCGGTTGACTGTTTCTACGAAGGCGAAAACATGCTGGTGATCCATCCGGATGAATGCATCGATTGCGGTGTGTGCGAACCGGAATGCCCCATTGAAGCCATCGTTGACGATTCCCACCCGTTGGGCCAGAAGTTCCTGGAGCTGAACCGGGAATACTCTGAGAAATGGCCGAACATTACGCGTAAAAAAGACAAACTGCCGGAAGCCGAAGAATTCAAAGACAAGCCCGGCAAATTTGAAAGCGACTTCAGCCCCAACCCCGGCGAAGGCGATTAAAAACCTCCGTATATTCCGAGTCTCAGAACGGGTCAATTACGATCCGATTCGTTTTGTATGAGAATTCTGGAATTAAAAGTTGAAAATTTACAAATTTTTTACTATACTCACCTTCACTGCAAGACAAGAGGTTTTTGCCCGTATAAGAGAAATAACGGTGACCGTGGCTTCACAAAGAGCTTTAGGTCAATGGGCTAACTTTTTGTAATCGCTAAAAAACTGTTTTTTGGCCCGTAGTTAAATAAAAAATGCATCATATAACGAAAAGGGAAGATAAATGGCTGGCAACGATAACTTCGATTTCACTACAGGCGATTATGTTGTTTACCCGGTACATGGCGTTGGCCGTGTCGAGGATATTAAGACCGAAGTGGTCGCCGGCATGGATATGACCTTGTACACGATCTCTTTTGAAAAAGATCGTATGCGCTTGAAGGTTCCGGCTATGAATGTTGCCCGCGTAGGTTTGCGCAAGCTGAGCACCGAAGATCGTCTGCAAGATGCCCTTGAGACCCTGAAAGGTCGTTCCCGCATTCGCCGTACGATGTGGAGCCGCCGCGCTCAGGAATACGAAACCAAGATCAATTCCGGCGACCCGGTTGCGATTGCCGAAGTCTTGCGCGACCTGAAACGCAGCAATGACGACACGGAGCAATCCTACAGCGAGCGCCAGATTTACCAATCCGCTCTTGAACGTCTGGCCCGTGAAGTGGCCGCCGTCGAGAAAATCACGGAAGGTGAAGCCTCTCAACAGCTTGAAGAGATGATGGGCACGGCAGACGCCAAAGCCGCCTAAGCAAAAGTTTTATAGACCTCCTCCATATAAAAAGCCTCTGCCTTAAAAGCGGGGGCTTTTTATTTTCTGCGCCAAGATGTGGATAAATTTTGTATCCTACTGATCTTCCTGTATAATAACAGTGATTCTGGGAACCTATCGATTCCCTCCTTCCTTCGGTCGCTTCTGACCATTTTTTAAAAGAGCCTTTCGTGTATCAGGACCTGTCAGACACACGCTTTACATCTCTCGGTCGCCCTAACAGAATTTGGGCGCTTTCCGCCGTTCACGGCGACTGCGAACGGCTGATGGCCCTTCATGACAATCTGTTCCCCCACATCCGCCCCGGCGACCGGCTGGTTTATCTGGGGAATTACAGCGGTTACGGCATGGAATCGCGTGAGGTCGTCGACGAGCTTTTGACTTTTCGACGCTCTGTCATGGCCCGCCCCGGCATGATGGCCAGTGATATTGTCTATCTGCGCGGCGGTCAGGAAGAAATCTGGCAAAAGCTTTTGCAATTACAATTTTCGCCCAATCCCTCGGATACGTTTTTATGGATGCTCGGCCACGGCCTGAGCCCGGCTCTTGAGTCTTACGGCCTCAGCCCCCATGACGGTATCATCGCCGCTCAGGAGGGTGTTATGAGCCTGACGCGCTGGACGGGAAAGGTCCGTGATGCCCTGCGCCGCCAGCCTGGTCATGACACCTTTTATACCCAGCTCCGCCGGGCGGCCTTCACGCCGCAAGACTCCCTCTATCCCATGCTTTTCGTCAATGCCGGTCTTGATCCGGCCCGCAAACTCGGCGATCAGGGGGATAGCTTCTGGTGGGGCGGGAAAATGTTCAGCAACATCACCCTGCCCTACGAGCCTTTTCAAAAAGTCATACGGGGGTATGATCCCATCCATGCCGGCGTTCATATTAACTGCATAACGGCGACAATCGACGGTGGCTGCGGGTTTGGCGGCGGCCTTATCTGTGCCGGCTTTGCACCGGACGGGGATGTTTTTGAAATACTGGAATCCTGATCCTCCTTATTATTTTCTATAATATAACCTTTATATATCTGATATTTAATCATAAAAAATAAATGTCATTTTTTATGAACTATCTTCTGAAACCTTTCGTATGACTCTCACAAATAAAGAATACTAAATCGGTATTGTTTTTAATTTGAAACAGGATTATGAGTCTATCTCAAGAAGGGGGCAGTCGATCATGGCACACATTGACGACGCACATACACAGAAGGCAAATCTCGATTATATCCGGCAAGCTATGCATGAGCCGATGCTTGAACGTGGTGAGGAGCATGATCTCGCGCTCCGCTGGAAAGAGAAAGGCGACGAGAAAGCCCTTCACCTCCTGATCAAATCCTATGCACGGCTGGTTGTGGCTATGGCGGCCAAATTTAGGAATTACGGCCTGCCGATGGGCGATCTTATTCAGGAAGGCAATATTGGCCTGATGCAAGCTGCTGAGCGCTTTGATCCGTCTCGTGAGGTTCGTTTTTCAACTTATGCGACATGGTGGATTCGGGCAGCGATTCAGGATTACGTTCTGCGTAACTGGTCGATCGTTCGTACCGGCACGACGGCCGCGCAGAAATCGCTGTTTTTCAACCTGCGGCGCCTGAAGTCCAAGATTGAAAACGACAATAACGGCGCGCCTCTCGATGAGAACGGCCGGGAAAAAATCGCAGAAAAACTGAACGTGAAAGTGCGTGATGTCCGCTCTATGGAATCACGGCTGTCGGGCAACGACCACTCATTGAACATGACCATTGGCGAGAACAGCGAAGATGATTTTCAAAGTCTTCTGGCTGATGAGTCCCCTTCCCCGGAAGAGGTCGTTATCGGCATGAAAGATGCAGAGACACGCTCCCGCTGGCTGGCCGAAGCCCTCGGCACGCTCAGCGCCCGCGAACAAAATATTATCCGCCAGCGGCATCTCGGTGACGAGGTTGTCACGCTTGAAGAATTAGGGCAGCAGCTTGGCATCAGCAAGGAACGCGTCCGCCAACTGGAATCCCGCGCGATGGAAAAATTACGCGAATCCGTTGGGCGCCATATTCCGGATTCTCAAACCCTGCTCCAGACGATTTTATAAAGTTTCCCCGTAAGCACCTCTGTGACCGGATTGGCTCCCAGCCAATCCGGTTTTTTTGCTCTAACTGTTTTACTGCGTGGAGATAATTTTGTAGAGCCGACCGGCAACCAGATTTTCACCGGCTTTCAAGCCATTCAAAACCCGGAAACGTTCTTCTTGCAGGCTGTCAAACGGCATCCGCCGCCCCAGTGACGCCGCCGTATCACCGGCCTGTGCCGTCACAATCCAGATGCGGTATGGCTTGATATCCCGTTTTTCCTGCGCCGTCATGGGCCGCAAGCTATACGTTGTGCGTTGCAGCTCTTCGATCAATGCGGCGGGCGCACCCGCCGGGACAGCCATCTGGAAACGAAAAATACGGCCCGGCCCCCACTCAACAGCCACCAGACGCACTGTTACGCTCCGGTTATTAATTGTGCCGGGCAAGGATGTCGTGGCGGCAGGTTTGCCGTTCACCGTGAGGCGCTCTATACCGCCCGCCGGGACTTCCCCCTTCAGCCAGACGCGGCTCAGATAGCTGGCGCTGTCGAGTTTGTCCGGATTACCGGCCGCATCGAATAAAATGATGGTTCCGTTTTTATCAGTGGCGACGACCTGCGCGGGCTGATTGTCGATCCGGAATCCGGCAGGCACCTGAAAGGTAAAGTCCATTCCCGGATGATAGAATGACCGGCCCCGCACCATCCCTTGTTTGGGGCTGTCGCCATAAACCAGACCGTCGAGCGCCTTCAAATAGCGATCCCGGTCAACTTCATCCGGGCCTTGCGGATAACTAGCGGAAAGGGCGCGGGCTTCCTGTACGCGTTTTGCCGTATTCGGGTGCGTGGAGAAAAAGTCAGAGGTTTCCGTTTTTTCCCCACGGCCGGCCAAGACCTGATCCAGAGAGGTTTGCGCTTCCAGATTGCTGAGGAACCCGGCCATCGCATCAGGATCATAGCCGCCCTTATAAAGATAACGGATTCCCAGAGCATCAGCTTCGCTTTCCTGACCACGGGAATAGGATTTCATATAGAGGTCCGAGCCAATACCAATCGCCTGCGACGCGGCCTGACTATCCAGCGCAATCGACAATGCCGTTGCGCCCAAGGATGTCAAAACCCCGCGGGAATACCGCTCCGCCGAATGACGACCGGTGATGTGCCCCACTTCGTGCGCCAGCACCCCGGCCAGCTCGGACTCGCTGTTTGCCAATGCCACCAAACCACGCGAAGCATAAATATAGCCCCCCGGTATGGCAAAGGCGTTTACCATCGGTGTGTCGATCACATAAAATTTGTACTGAACATCGGGACGTTCGGTGTTTTTCGAAACGCGGGCGCCGATCTGCCCGACATAGCTCTGCAGCGCCGGATCGACGTTATCGGTGCCGTAAGTTTTCATGACATTCTGGTGTTCATCGGCGCCCACCTTGTTTTCCTGCGCCGGAGACATCAGGGCGGTAAATTGCGACTGGCCGGTTGCCGGGTTTGTCGAACACCCCGCCAGAGAAAAAACAGCCGTACAAGCCATGGCCAACATCATCAAATGCTTGCCAAATGCGCCCTTTGCGATACATCTTATAGCCATCATGAAAACCATATTAGTTTGTTTGTTAATCCTGACCAGTTTTTTTAGCATGTCTGCCCGCGCACAGGAAGAGGCTGCGGACATTCCTTTGCCACAAGGAGACTTCACGGGGCTGCGCCTGATGGACAATACGGCGGTTGTCGACCAGATTATCGACCCTTTGCGTATGCGCACTAAAAAAGGTGAGATTATCCAGCTTTCCAGCCTTGATGTTCCGGAACTGAATTTACCGGAACCCGGCGCGCATGCTCTGGCGGCCCTGACATTCCTCAAAGACAATCTTGAAGGCCAGCAAGTCACGATTTATCAAACGATGGATAAAGACAAGGGACGCCAAAACCGCATGGGGCACGGCCTCGCCCATCTGGCCCGCAAAGAGGGCGATGTCTGGATACAGGGGGCGATGCTGGCTAACGGCCTTGCCCGTGTCCTGCCCTCCGCCCGCAACACCGAGATGGCCGCGCAAATGCTGGCGCTGGAAGAAAAAGCCCGCACAGAAAAACGCGGGCTATGGGCGGACGAGCGCTATGCGGTTTTGACCCCGGACACCGCGATGAAGGCCGCCGACGGCTGGGCCGTTGTTGAGGGGCGCGTTTTAAAAACCGCGATGATGCGGAACAACGTCTACCTGAATTTCGGCGATGACTGGCGCAGCGATTTTACGATCGTTCTGAATTCCGATGTACGGCGGCAAATGTCCAAAAGTAATATTGACCCGTTGCAGTTCGGCGGCAAGCGCGTGCGAGTGCATGGCTGGCTAGAAGATTACAACGGTCCCTCTATTGTTTTAAGCGATTCCGCATGGCTAGAGGTCTTGCCAGAAGAAGAGAATTGAAATAGAAAAAACCATGGCGGACATAAATCAAAATACGATGAAGCGGGACTTGTTCCCGGAAATCACCCCCTACTCAACCGGCTTTCTGGATGTTACGGGCGGGCATTCCCTGTACTGGGAGCAAAGCGGCAACCCGGACGGCGTGCCGATCGTCTTTGTGCATGGCGGTCCCGGCTCCGGCACAGGCCCGAAACACCGGCGTTATTTCGATCCGGACCACTACCGCATTATCCTGTTTGACCAGCGGGGGGCCGGCAATTCCAACCCTCATGGCGGAACGGAAAACAATACGTTGGCGGATCTGATCGCCGACATGGAAGCCCTGCGTCATCATTTGAATATCGAGCGCTGGCACGTGTTTGGCGGGTCGTGGGGCAGCACCCTGTCACTGGCCTACGCACAGGCCCATCCGAAGCCTTGCATCAGTTTGATCCTGCGCGGCATTTTTCTGTGCGAGCAAAAAGAGCTCGACTGGTTTCTCTATGGCATGGGCCGCGTCTTCCCCGAAGCTTTCGAGCAATTTGTCGATTTTATTCCTGAGGCCGAACGCGACAATTTACTGGAAGCGTATTACAGCCGCCTGTTTGGAGATGACAAAGACATCGCCATGGAAGCGGCGCAGCGCTGGTGCGCTTATGAGGGCGGCTGTGCCTGCCTGATTCCGCGCGGCGATTATGAGCAAGATGAGAATGAAAAAATCCAGAATTTGGCTCTCGCCCGGATCGAAGCTCATTATTTCCGCCACCAGTGCATTCCGCCCGAAAAAAGCCTGATGAAAGGGATTGATAAAATCCGGCACATCCCGGCAACGATCGTTCAGGGACGCTATGACATGGTTTGCCCGATAGAAACGGCCTACAAACTTCATCAGGCATGGCCTGAAGCCGATTATATCGTTGTGCCCGATGCCGGGCATGCCTCATCCGACCCCTCCCTGCTCGTCCGTTTGCTGGAGGCTACTGAAAACGCCAAAACCATCCGTTAGGAGATTATTATGAGCTTTAAAACCATGCGTGATTTTGATCTGATCAACAAAACCGTTCTTTTGCGGGCGGACCTGAACGTGCCGGTGGATGAGCATAAAAACGTAACCGACACAACGCGGATCGACCGGGTGAAACCCACCATTGATTACCTGCGCAGCAAAGGCGCCAAGATTGTTGTTTTATCCCACTTTGGACGCCCCAAGGGACAGCCGAATGACAAATACTCCCTCGCCTTTTTACCACCGGCGCTGGAGAAAAGCTGGGGGGGCACCATTTTATTCGCCGAAAACTGCATTGGTGTGGCCGCCAAGGAAAAAGCCGATGCGTTGCAGCCCGGCGATGTTCTCCTGATGGAAAATCTGCGATTTCATCCGGGAGAAGAAGAAAACAACCCGGCGTTCGCCCATGAGCTGGCCTCTCTTGGCGAAATTTACATCAATGACGCCTTTTCCGCGGCTCACCGCGCCCATGCCTCGACCGAGGCTATCGCGCACCTGTTGCCCACGGCCGCCGGTCTTTTGATGGAAAGCGAATTAAGCGCGCTCAATGACGCTTTGGAAAATCCCCAGAAACCGGTAATGGCGATTGTCGGCGGCTCTAAAATCTCGACCAAGCTGGATTTGCTGCACAACATGGTCAGAAAAGTCGACTATCTGGTGCTCGGCGGCGGCATGGCCACAACGTTTCTTTATGCGCAAGGGCATGAAGTCGGAAAATCCTTGTGTGAGCAGGATATGGCGGATGAAGCCCGCCAGATTACAAAAGAGGCTGAAGATGCCGGATGTCAGATTATCCTGCCGGCGGACCGGATTACCGTGGAAGAATTCGGGGAAAATGCCCCGTGCGAAATTACGCTGTCCAGCGCCATCCCGCCTGCCCGCGAAGCCGTCGATGTCGGACCGCAGGCCATTGCGGACGCCGTTGCTACCCTGAACAAATGCAAGACTGTGCTTTGGAACGGACCGCTGGGCGTTTTTGAAGTTAAACCGTTTGACAAGGGTACCAACGATCTGGCCCGCGCGGTTGCCGAACGCACCAAAGCCGGAGATATTGTCAGTGTCGCAGGTGGCGGCGACACGGTCGCGGCTCTTGAGAATGCCGGCGTTACGGCCGATTTCAGCTATATTTCAACGGCGGGCGGTGCCTTCCTTGAATGGCTGGAAGGAAAAACGCTGCCAGGCATTGCGGCGCTGGCAGCGTATCGTAGTGCGGCATAACCCCACATCCCCACGAATTCCTTAAAAATCAGCGGCCTTGAACAGGATACGCTGGGCGACTTCCGGCCGTAGGCGGTCAAAATAGCCCAGCGCCCGCAGCATCTCTTTTTGATCGACCATCATATTTTTCGAGCGCATCCGGTGCGTCAGCAAATAAATCCGGGAGAAGTCGCTTTTCTGTATGCCGTAAGCCCGGCAAGTGATCGCCAGTCCTTTGCCACACGGCTGCATCAAGATGGCATGGATTTTTTGCGGCGAAATGCCGGTATATTTGGCAAACATCGCAATGAACGAAGCAATTTGCCCGCGCTTCAGCGGCTTAAGCAAAGTGCCCAGAGTTAAGCGCCCTTTGTTCGCCAATACGTTGGCGGCTTCGTTCATTTTTGGTGAGGGCAGATAATTGCTGTCCTTCGACACGCCTCTTGAGCAACGGGAGAATTCTTCGACGACATCGCTCAGGACAAGTTCGATTTCCTGCCACTGTTCGCCTTGCAGACGACGAATATGATCGCGCATGGCTTCGCCGACTTCCTCGTAAATCCGCTGCGCCAGATCATCGGGCATTTCCGGACGCAACAACAAAGGTTCCGCCAGATCGTCGGCCCGTTTGGCCAGATCGCTCAAAATTTCCAATGCGTTGCGCGTTAAAATAATGCGGTCGTTTGCCGCCAACGCCACGCCGGTGTCCATATCACGGGTGCTGGCCAGAATATCAATCAGCTCATCGCTCAGATGTTCCCGTCCGGCAATGGCCTGCCAGTAAGCGGGGCCATGTGATTTGATAATATAGATCAGGTCCAGATCACTAAAAACCAGACTGTTTTTCAGCATCGGCGCTGCCACGGAAATTTCATCGTTGGCCAGATACAAGGCCAGACGCAAAGGCAGCTTGTCTAGAAACGAAAGGCGCTCGGAAAGCGCTTCTTTCAAATCTTTTTCGGCCTGTTTAATCAAGGCGACCATCACATCGGTCAGGAGATCCTGTTCTTTCTCAGACAAATCCCGCTCAAGAAGATCAACAACAGCGCCGGTCAGCTCCAGCTTGACCGAAGGATCGCTATCCTTCAGCATGCTGTACAGCCTTTGGCTGTCATATAAACGCACAAGGAGCGGCGTTACTTCCGGTGATGTCTCAAACATTTCCCCAAACCTTTAAACAAGCACATATAAATCCATTCCATGGGCACTTGATTGTACCTCATGACTTACACACGCCCTTCACCTCTAAACTCTTCTTCGGAAAGCCCCGTTTGTTTTTTTATTATGCGGAGCCGTAAAGACTGTAAAATGACAAGGTCCCCAAAGTCTAAAACCGCCTGTCTGCCGTCTTACCCTTTCCTATTTACAGGAAAATTATTTACAACCAGTTAACGTAATCCATAAAAAGAATGTTCATGACAAAAACAGTTTGTTTTGCTATCCCGGCAAGGATTTGTTAAAGTTATCCGTCTATACTTGATGAGGTAGATTGGTTACAGAGGAAGGCGCACATGATCGGATCTTTAAATAATGCCGCTCAACAGCAACAAGCTGCTTACGTTAATCCGTTTCAGCCCAAGGCCGCCGAGCAATTCCAAAAGCCGGATGAGAAAAAGCCTGAGGAAAACAAAACGCAGCCTTCTGGCGCGGCCTCTGCCGGTCCGGAGAAAACAGCCGTAACTGGTAAAGACAACACCAATACGGTTTTGCAAGCGTCCGGCAACAATCAAAGCACCGGCAGCCGGGAATATCCTGCCGCCCAACGCGGCAGCATTGTTGACATCACGGTCTAAACTGTAAAAACACCGGTTCTTACGAAGGCGCCCTTTCCGGCGCCTTTTGTTTTATTCAAAAGATTACACTGATTTACTGAAAGGCGACTTCGTCGAAGGACCGCAGTTTCCGGCTGTGCAGGCGGCCCGGCCCGATATCACGCAAGAGCGCCATAGCCAGCAAGCCGATTTTAAGATGTTGCTCGACACGCTCGCGATAAAAGGCATCGGCCATGCCGGGTAGTTTCGGTTGACCGTGCAGCGGCTTATCCGAAACACACAGCAGCGTCCCATAGGGCACCCGGAACCGGAAGCCGTTGGCGGCAATGGTGCCTGATTCCATATCCAATGCAATCGCCCGGCTCTGGCTCAGGCGCAGATTTTGGCGAATGGCCGGACGTAATTCCCAGTTCCGGTCATCAACCGTCGCGACAGTCCCCGTCCGCATAATTTTTTTCAGGTCATAGCCCTTGTAGTCGGTCACTTGCGCAACGGCCTGCTCCAGCGCTTGCTGGATTTCCGCCAGCGCCGGGATCGGGATACTGGGATGAAGATCCTTGTACAGCACGTTGTCTTCGCGCAGATAACCGTGTGCCAGCACATAATCACCCAGTTGCTGCGAATTCCGCAGTCCCGCGCAATGCCCCAGCATCAGCCATGCATGCGGGCGCAGCACGGCGATATGGTCGCTGATGTTCTTGGCGTTGGATGGTCCGACGCCGATATTGACCATCGTAATTCCCGATCCGTCCGGGCGTTTCAGGTGGTAAGCCGGCATTTGCGGCATGCGGCTCAGCGGAATATCCGAGTCATCATCCATAAGGTTTCCCGCGCCGCCATGACGGTTCAAGGTGACTTTATTGCCCGGTTCGACAAACGCTATATAACCGTTTTCCGGGTCTTGCTGCATGGCCTCATGGCCTATTTTTATAAACTCATCAATATAGAACTGGTAGTTGGTATAGATCACGTAGTTCTGGAAGTGGTTCGCCGTCGTGCCTGTATAGTGCTTCAGGCGCATCAGGCTCAAATCCGTGCGCGGCGCATCGAACAGCGCCAGAGGCCGGGGTTGTCCTTCGGGTACATGGTAAATCCCATTAGCGATCTGGTCATCCATAATGTTCAGATCCGGCTGGTCAAAGCATTCCGGCAGGGCGTCAATCTGTTCCTTGCTCAGGTTATGCTCCAGATGGAAATCCTCACCCAGCGCGAAATGAATGGGGATCGGCGTATCGCTGACCCCGATCTCAACCGGTACATCGTGATTTAAGATCAGCAGGCGGATTTGTTCTTTCAGGTAGAAATCAAAAATATCGGGCCGTGTGACCGTCGTTATATAGGTGCCGGGCCGGGATACAAGCCCATAGGATAGCCGGGAATCCGAACGCCTGATTTTATCCGTCGTGATTTTTATATAGGGGTAACAAGCCCGCACCTTTTTGGTGGGAATGGCGCCGTCGGCAAAGGCGGAAAAAGACTCGCGCAAATAACTCACATGCGTGTCGTATATCTCTTTGACCGCGGAAAACGCCGCGTGCGGATCGGAAAACTGACGGGTTTTGATTTTCTTAAGTGTTTTTACCATTCCCTTATATTAAAGGATTTTCCATTTTATTTCAATAAGATAATCAACCACCAATAAAGCCTCCGGACTGCATTTCCCAGAGTTTGGCATACAAGCCCTTTTGTTTCAAAAGGGCCTTATGCGGGCCGTCTTCGACGATTTTCCCGTCCTCCATCACGATCAGGCGGTCAAGGTGCGCGATCGTCGACAGGCGGTGGGCGATGGCAATCACGGTTTTACCGGCCATCAGGTCTTTCAGGCTTTCCTGGATCAGTTTTTCGCTCTCACTGTCCAGTGCCGATGTGGCCTCATCAAGGATCAAAATCGGCGCGTCTTTCAAAATCGCACGGGCAATCGCGATCCGCTGGCGCTGACCACCCGACAGTTTCACGCCCCGCTCACCGACCAGCGTTTCATAACCATCGGGCAGCGCCGTAATAAACTCATGGGCGTGTGCTTTTTGGGCGGCGGCCATGACATCTTCATCGCTGGCCTCCATCCGGCCATAGCGAATATTATCCATCAGGGAGCGGTGAAACAGGCTGGTGTCCTGAGGAATGACGGCGATATTCCGGCGGAGGCTTTCTTGCGTGACGGCGGCGATATTCCGGCCATCAATTTCGATTACGCCTTCTTGCACATCATACATCCGTAAAAGCAGGCTGACGATTGTCGTCTTTCCCACACCCGACAAGCCCACCAGTCCCACTTTCTGCCGGGGAGGAATGTCGAGGCTTAAATCCTGCAAGACGGGACGGCTTTGGGTATCGTTATACCGGAAAGAGACACGGGAGAACGTCACCCGGCCTTCCGGGACATACATATCCACGGCCCCCGGCTGGTCGGCGACCTCCATCCTGCCGTTCAGCAATTCGATCCCACTTTGAATGGAGCCGATAGACTCCGTAATCATAATGAGTGCCTGCCCCAGACCGCCGGCGCGCAAAAAAACCATTAGCAAAATCGAGCCTGCCATCGACAAGCCGCCGATCGTTAGCTGTCCCTGACTGTATAGATTGATGGCATAGACAAGGATGACCATAAAGAACGCTCCCAGCAACAGCTTGTGAACAAAGGCCATCACCACGTCGATGTCATAATATTTAAGCGTAAAAGATCTTTCGCGCTCAATGCGTTCCGACACATAGGATTTCTCATGACGGCCGGCGGAAAACAGGCGAACAACCGGATTGTTGGCGATCGAGTCAACGATAGCTCCCGAAACCTGCCCTTTGGCCCGTGAGCGCTCCCGGTTGGCAGCGACGCAGGCCTGCACGAAGACAAATGTAATCGCCAGAAACAGAATAACCCATGCCAGTGTTATCAGGGCCATGACGCCGGAAATCTGCGCCATCCAGAACACGGCAAAGAGCAATGCGCCAACCGAGGGAATAATGCTGTAGTTCAGATGCGCAAACACCCATATCGCGCTCTGGGGGATATCCAGAATCCGGTAAGAAATATCACCGGACAGACGGTCTTCGAAATAGCGCTGTGACTGCCTCTGCGTAAACTGGAACAACTTTTCCCTGAGATTAAGCTCATAGGGCAGTTTTCCCTTTCGCCACCCCAGAAAATTCAAAACAATCAAAATGGCGTAGAGCATCAGCAAAGCCGCCGAGATGCCGAACAGGTCATAAAAATCGGTAAGCTGCGCCGCGGTCCCCAGCCCGTCAGCCCTGTCGACAAAGGCTTTGATTACGGATGAAAAAGCCACGAGGGTAAAAGATTCCAGCGCCGACGACAGGAAAAGCAAGCCCAGATAAGCGCCGGTTCGCCGTTCGAGAAACGACACCATGAACGGAAAAACTTTATCGGGCAGCGGTTTTTGCGGAGAGGCGGTCATAGGATCAATCTATAATTAAACAACGGCTGAATGAGAAGCCGTTTTCCTTTTTTATCAACGTGCTCATTCCGTCATTGCGAACCTGAAGCGCAGATAAAGCAATCCCGTGCCACTTCCGTTTTTTATGGATTGCCGCGTCGCCCGCCGCCGCTTTGCTATGGCGCGGCTCCTCGCAATGACGCCTTTAGCCGCCGATAAAGCCGCCGGACTGCATTTCCCAGAGTTTGGCATACAAGCCCTTTTGTTTCAAAAGCTCTTTATGCGGGCCGTCTTCGACGATTTTCCCGTCTTCCATCACGATCAAACGATCAAGATGCGCGATCGTCGACAGGCGGTGGGCGATGGCAATCACGGTCTTTCCCTCCATCAACCCTTTCAGGCTTTCCTGAATCAGTTTTTCGCTTTCGCTGTCCAGCGCGCTGGTTGCCTCATCAAGGATCAAAATCGGCGCGTCTTTCAAAATCGCCCGCGCAATGGCGATCCGCTGGCGCTGACCGCCGGACAGTTTCACACCACGTTCGCCGACGTGGGCGTCATATCCGGCACGACCGTCACTGTCGGTTAATTCAAGGATAAAATCATCCGCACGTGCCCGGCGGGCAGCCTCAACAATTTGCGCCTCTGTCGCATCGGGGCAACCGTAACGAATATTATCGCGGATCGAGCGGTGCATGAGGTCACTGATTTGCGGGATAACGGCTATCTGGCTGCGCAAGCTGTCCTGCGTTACATCGGCGATGTTCTGGCCGTCTATCAGAATCTGGCCGCCATCAATATCGTAGAGCCGCAGCAACAACTGGACCAGCGAACTTTTCCCCGCTCCGCTGGGGCCGACAAGCCCTATTTTCTGACCGGCCGGAATGTCTATATCAAGGTGAGAGAAGACCTTGCTCTTGTCATAGGCAAAGGTCAGGTCACGCACATCTATTTTACCGTTTGTGATAACGGCGTCCGGCGCACCGGGTTTATCCTGTACGTCCTGGGCCTTGCAGATGGTTTCCATACCCTCTTCCACCTGCCCCAGATTCTGGAAGAACATGGCTGCGCTATCCGAGACCCACCATGTCAGGTTCCGCATATTAATCAGCATCGGAAAAATCATGGCCATGTCGCCGGTCGTGATATCCCCGGCCTGCCATAAAGAAAAAGATGTCAGCAATACAGACAGCCAAAAGATCGGGTTCAGAACCTGCAAGCCGTTATTCAGCAAAAAGACGCGGGCAAAGAGTATCCAGTGCTTATCGGCATTCGCCTTAAGGCTTTCCAGCAAATACTGGTCTTCGTAGCGGTTACGGGCAAACAGCTTTACCTGCTGGATATTGGTCAGCGTATCAACATAGCGGCCCCGGACAATACTGCGCGTATCCGAGGCGTCTTTGGACTTTGAGAGAATATGCGGAAGATTATACTTCATCCACAAAAGATACCCCGCCAGCCATGCGATCATAATCAGCAGCAAATAAATATGAGCCGTCGCGAACATGACCATGAAAGTGCCGAAAATCACGGCCATAATCAAAAACGGCCCCATGACGATATCTATGACGCCATATATGGCGAACGGTGTTTCCACGACCTTGCTGGCCAACCGCCCGGCGAAATCATCCTGATAATACCGGGAGCTGTGGCCCTGCATATAAAGCGCCAGTTGCCGCCGGATCATATCGGCAAACGGCGCAATAATTCTGAATTTCACCCATTGCCCCAGCTGGTTGACCAGCGGTTGCAAAAGCAGCACCACAACGACAAATAAGACAAAAACCGGCAGAAGCCGATCCCAAAGCTGCTGCGGATCAGATGTGCTATCCAGAATATCGATAAACAGTTTCAGAAAATACGGCGCGGACGCCCAGAAAACGCCCTGTAACGTAAAACAAACCAGAACAAATGCCATGGGCCCGCGTACCTGCCGCAGGAAAAACCACAAGAAAGGCAGAAGGCGATTGGGAAGCCTTACCCCTTCCGGTGGCAAGTAATCCACCGGCGGAATTTTCAACCACGTTAACAGCATAATTTATCCCTTAAGTCCCACAAGGCTGCGGGCGAATTCCTCGGCGTGGAAGGATTGAAGGTCTTGTGCCTGCTCACCAACACCGATCAGGTTAATCGGCAGATTGAACTCATCGGCGAGTGCCACGACGACACCGCCACGGGCCGAGCCATCCAGCTTGGTGACAATCAGGCCGGTTACATCGACCATTTCCTTAAAGGTGCGGACCTGCTCATGCGCGTTCTGGCCGGTTGTGGCATCCAAAACCAGCAAGGTTGCATGCGGCAGGTTTTCATCCTGTTTTTTCAACACGCGGACGATCTTTTCCAGCTCTGCCATCAAGTTCGCCTTGTTATGCAGACGCCCGGCGGTGTCGATGAACAAAACGTCGACATTCTCGGCTTTGGCCTGTTCATATGCCTCATAGGCCACCGCCGCAGCATCAGCACCGACTTCCTTGGTCATGAGTTTGCAATGTGCACGTTTGGCCCATTCCTGAAGCTGTTCGATCGCCGCGGCCCGGAACGTATCCCCCGCCGCCATCATAACGGAGCGGTGATTTTTCACGTGCAGATAATGCGCCATTTTTCCGATCGTCGTGGTTTTGCCCACGCCGTTCACTCCGCACACCAGAACAACAAACGGGCCACCGTTTTCAGGCTTTGGATATGTCAGCGGCGTCGCCACCGGTTCCAGAATTTTCGCGATGCCGCTGGCCAGTGCTTCCCGAATTTCCTGCTCCTCGATTTCCTTGCCGAAACGATCCCGACTGAAATCTTCGATAATCTTCGCGGCCGTTTTCGGCCCCAGATCAGCGCTAATCAGCAGTTCTTCAAGGCTATCCAGTGTTTCCTGATCCAGTTTTTTCTTGGTGACCAGATCACTGATCCCCTGCCCGATTTTTTTGGACGATTTCGACAGCCCCTTGGTCAGACGCGCCAGCCAGCCTCCTTCCGCAGCGTGATCGCCCAGATCGCGGGCTTCTTCGATATCGGATATTTTGCTGTGACGCGGCGTGGGAATAACATCAAGGTCATCAAGGATTTCCGTGGTTGTTTCCTCAAACAGCTCATGCTCCAGATCTTCGCTGAGCTCAGCCTCATATTCTGTCGGTGGCTCCAAATCGGGATCTGACGAGCGATGCAGTATCCGCTCGGCTTTATCTTCCGCCTCTTGCGTCGCGTCATTCTTATTTTTCCGCCAGAAAACCATTTTAGACCTCTTCTTATCTTTCTTTATTCTTGCGACGCTCTTTTGATTTCAAGCATCCGCAGAGCTGCTTCCGCCGCCGCGCCGCCTTTGTTTTTCTGCTCAGGGTCGGCCCGGACGATCGCTTGTTGCCTGTTTTCCACTGTAAGGATTCCGTTGCCCAGCGCAAGATCGTTCTGCAAGGTTAAATCATAAACCCCCCGGGCACTTTCATTGCAAACGATGTCATAGTGACTGGTCTCGCCGCGGATAACGCACCCCAACACAACGTAGGCATCATAGATATTGCCCTTGTTCTTGGTCATAAAATTAAGCGTTGCTGAAATTTCCAGCGCGCCGGGCACAGTAATCACATCATAGGTCGCACCGGCTGCTTCCAGCGCCATCTGGGCGCCGTTAACCAGCATATCGTTAATTTCGTTATAAAAGCGGGCTTCAATTACC
Organism: Rhodospirillales bacterium; assembly: GCA_020638175.1. Lineage (NCBI taxonomy): Bacteria > Pseudomonadati > Pseudomonadota > Alphaproteobacteria > Rhodospirillales > Rhodospirillales bacterium. The sequence goes on along the minus strand of JACKJA010000002.1, from coordinate 1,264,642 downwards.
AGCACATGGGCGCTCATATTCTATACCTTTCTGTAATCAATCAAATCGGCGATAGAACCGATTTTTAATCCGTGTTGCCGGGCAAACCCGACAAGGTCCGGAAGGCGGGCCATCGTGCCGTCATCCTTCATTATCTCGCATATCACACCCGCGCCCGAATAGCCAGCCAGTTTCGCCAGATCGACAGCGGCCTCGGTATGGCCTGCCCGCTCCAAAACCCCGTTTTCACGCGCCCGGATCGGGAAAACATGACCAGGGACAACAATATCACCCGGGCCGCTTTCCGGATCAACAGCCACAGCGACCGTTCTGGCGCGGTCATAAGCGGAAATGCCGGTAGTCACGCCTTCGCGAGCTTCGATCGACACGGTAAAAGCCGTACCAAAGCGATCGGTGTTTTTCCGGGTCATCAACGGCAGCTCCAGCCGGTCGGCCATTGCCCCCTCCATCGCCAGACAGATCAACCCCCGGCCATGCATAGCCATGAAATTAATGACATCGGCTGTGGCGCACTGAGCCGGGACGATCAGATCACCCTCGTTCTCACGATTTTCATCATCGACCATGATAACCATCCGGCCGGCCCGCAGATCGTCCAGAATTTCATCAATAGCAACAATCACCGGGGGGTTCCCTGCAACACTCATAGCAGCTTCGCCCATCACTTACGCGTCTTTCCCCATAATACGGGCCACGTAGCGGGCAAGCATATCAATTTCGACATTCATTTTATCACCGGGTTTGAGGTAGCCAAGATTGGTCACCGTCCAGGTGTGCGGGATAATATTGACACCAAAGGTGTTGCCTTCAACCTCGTTGACCGTCAGGGACACACCGTTCAGAGCCACGGAGCCTTTCGGGGCAAAATAACAGGCCAGATTATCCGGGACACTGATTTTAAGACGGTGAGAATCACCGTCCATCGTCACGGATTCCATCGTCGCCAGTCCATCGACATGACCAAACACGAAATGCCCGCCCAGCTCATCCCCCAGATGCAGGGATTGTTCGAGATTGACGCGGCGCCCCTCTTCCCAGTCGCCAATCGTTGTTTTTGAAAGCGTCTCATGCGAGACATCAACGGCAAAAGCACCATATTCCTTGTCGACGACCGTCAGGCAGCAGCCATCACACGCGATTGAAGCGCCGATTTTTACCTTTTCAAGGTCATAGCGGCAACGGACAAAAAGCCGCCAGTCGCCCTTGTTTTTGTCGATCCGGACGACTTCGCCAAGGTCGGTAACGATACCTGTAAACATGATGTTTCCTTAATGTTGGCGGCTCTTATGCCGCGTTTTGTTCAATACAGGCCGTCAGCCTGTCTCCCTCTTGCCCTGTGACCTTTGCCGTCACGATAGAGCCGGCCGGCACATCCCTGTCCAGCGTCACCATCACAAAGTGCTCAGTTCGGCCCGTATTATCTTTTTCTACCAGAATTTTTTCAATCTTATTCAACCGTGTCTTCAAAAATTTTTGCAATTCGGAGTCCCCGGCTTCTCTCAAACGGGCGGCCCGTTCCTTGCGAACCGGCACATCAACAGCGGGCATCCGCGCGGCAGGCGTGCCTTCGCGCTCGGAATACGGGAAAACGTGCGGGTGAATAATTCCGGCTTCTTCAACGATGCGCAGGGTGTTCTCGAACATCTCGTCGGTTTCGGTCGGGAACCCGGCAATAATATCGGCGCCAAACACCATATCCGGACGGTAAGAGCGCGCCCGCGCGCACAGATCAATCACATCCTGACGATTATGGCGACGTTTCATGCGTTTCAGGATCATGTCATCCCCGGCCTGCAGCGAGAGATGCAGATGCGGCATGAAGCGTTCGTCTTCGGCAATCAGCTTCCAGATATCATCGTCAATCGCCGCCGGATCCATGGATGACAAGCGCAGGCGCTTTACATCCGGGACAAAGGCGAGCACACGGGAAATCATATAACCCAGCGTCGGCTCGCCCGGCAGGTCCGTACCGTAAGAAGCAATATCCACCCCGGTCAGGACAATTTCGGCATAGCCGTTTTCAACCAGCCGTTTTACTTCGGCAACGATATCGGGAATAGAAACGGAGCGAGAATTCCCCCGGCCATAGGGAATGATACAAAAGGTACAGCGATGATCGCAGCCGTTTTGCACCTGAACAAAGGCGCGGGTGCGGCCTTCCAGCCCCTCGACCAGTTGCGGCGCCGTTTCCCTGACCGCCATAATGTCGTTGACGATGACTTTCTCGGCCGGCGGCGCGCCCCATGTCTCGGCCTTCATTTTCAGGTCGTTACCAATAACGAGATCAATTTCTTCCATCCCGCCATACTGGTCTGGGGAAATCTGGGCGGCACAGCCCGTGACGATGATCTTGGTTTCCGGATTTTCACGACGGGTTTTGCGGATAGCCTGACGCAGCTGCCGTTCGGCCTCTTTCGTCACGGCGCAGCTATTGAAAATCACAGCGTCGGTCAACCCGGCATTGCGGGCATGCTTTTTCATGACCTCGCTCTCATAGGTATTGAGGCGACAGCCAAATGTTACGACCTGCGGTTCCTTCTTTTCCATGATGCCTTTTGCTTCTGTCATTCTGAGTGAAACGAAGAATCTTTGCCCTGCCTTCACGTTTAAAGATCCTTCGCTAACGCTCAGGATGACAAATAAAAAAACGTTTTATAGTGGATTCTTACGGTCTGCGTCAAACATAGTATGACAACCCGGCATATATATTTCGATATTCCTTGAAAGATTTTTTCAAAAATGAATAGACTTCTTTTCGGATCATTTCTGGATTCGGAAGGGAAAAAACATAATGGAAAAATCCGGTTTTGAGAAACGGCCCATGCGGCGCCTGTTTCACGACCAAGCCACCGGAGGGTCGATCGTTCCAGGAATTCTGGCCATTGCCTTTGCGTTTGGTGGTACTTTGGCCTGGCAAATCAGCCAACAGCATGAGAGTAATCAAAGCGTAACAGCCGCCCATGAAGCCGCAGACGTTCATGATGAGCCCTCGAAACAGCCTCCCCCTTTAGAAAAACTGGCATTGAACCAGCCCTGACCTAAACAGCCCCTTCGAAAACGTAAGCGATCGGGCCGGTCATCAGGATATGGTCGTCCTCGCGCCGCCATTCGATCGACAACGAACCTCCATCGAGGATAATTTCGGCATTTCTTCGGCACAGGCCTTTGCGAACGGCTGCCACAAGAGACGCACACGCGCCTGTTCCGCAAGATTCGGTAACACCGCACCCCCGTTCCCAAACCCGGACACGCAGTTTTCGTGGCTCCAGCACCTGTATCAGCTCAACATTGGTGCGTTCGGGGAATAACGGGTGCTTTTCCATGACCGGACCGATTTGCTCCAGCGGCGCGGTTTCGACGTTATCAACGATAAAAATGCAGTGCGGATTGCCGATATTAACGGCCAGCGGCGGTTCCAGCCCCGCCATTTGCACCGACAGCGCCATCGTGTCCATTTCCTGTGACAAGGGGATATTCTGCCAGCTCAGACGCGGCGCCCCCATGTTAACCGTCACCGCATGGTCACCCTCCATCTTGCATTCCAGAATGCCGGAAACCGTCTCTATCGTACATTGCTCCGTATTCTGTTCCTTCATAACAATATGGGCAACGCAGCGCGTGGCATTGCCACAGGCCCCGACTTCACCGCCATCGGCATTATATATCCGCATGAAGACATCTGCTTTTTCAGACGCCTCCATCACCACGAGCTGGTCACAGCCTATGCCCCTCTTACGGTTGGCCAGACGCCGGATCGCTTCTGTCGGTAGAGTAATCTGATTTTGTCGCTGGTCGATAATAATGAAATCATTGCCCAGCCCGTGCATTTTTTTGAATCTCAACATAATCCTTGCATATCACGGGAAATGCGCTTATAAAACCCACAAATTTCATGACATTGCCCGCAAATTGCATTGCAAAGTCGTGTCCAAGGATACTCCGTCACCGGCGAATAGGATCGCTCATGGCGGTTAAACTGTTTTGTTAGCATTGGACTGTAAATGTTTGAGACTCTTAGCTCCCGCCTCGGCGGCGTATTTGACAAGCTTAAAGGCAAAGGCGCCCTGAAGGAAGCCGATGTCGATGCCGCGATGCGCGAAATCAAGGTCGCGCTGCTGGAGGCCGACGTTGCCCTGCCGGTTGTCAAAGCCTTTGTCGAACGCGTTAAGGAACTGGCGATCGGACAGGACGTTATCAAGGGCGTGAACCCGGTTCAGCAAGTTGTAAAGATCGTCCACGATGCGATGATCGAAATGCTCGGCGACGAAACCGCGGACCTGCAATTCGGTAATCCGCCGAGCGCCTACCTGATGGTTGGTTTACAGGGGTCCGGTAAAACGACCAGCACCGCGAAAATCGCGAAATTCCTGACCGACAAGCATAAACGCAAAGTGCTGATGGCTTCGCTCGACATTCACCGTCCGGCAGCGCAGGAGCAGCTTAAGCAGCTTGGGGAGCAGACCGGCGTCGCGACGCTGGAAATCGTCGAGGCCAAAAGCCGCTGGAGATTACCGCGCGCGCCATGGATACCGCCCGCAAGGAAGGCTATGATGTTGTGATCCTCGATACGGCAGGCCGCCTGTCGATCGATGAGGAGCTGATGCAGGAAGTCGCGGACGTCAAAGCCGCGACGCACCCGGTTGAAACGCTGCTGGTCGCCGATGCGATGACCGGGCAGGATGCCGTGAACACCGCACAAAAGTTTGATGAGAAAGTCGGCATTACCGGCGTGATGCTGACCCGGATCGACGGCGATGCGCGCGGCGGTGCGGCGATGTCGATGAAGGCCGTGACCGGCAAGCCGGTGAAACTGCTGGGGATCGGCGAAAAATGGGATGCGCTGGAGCCGTTCCACCCGGACCGGATGACCGGGCGTATCCTGGGCATGGGGGATGTTGTCAGCCTGGTTGAGAAAGCCGCCGAAACGGTCGACCAGGAAGAAGCGGCCAAAATGGCCAAGAAGTTCAGCAAGGGTCAGTTCGATTTTAACGACCTGCTCTCGCAAATGAAGCAGATCAGCAAAATGGGCGGCGCAGGCTCAATCATGAAAATGCTGCCCGGCCTTGGCAAGATGGCGGCCCAGCTCGAAGAAGCCGGGATGGATGACAAAATTCTCAAGCGCCAGGAAGCGATTATCCTGTCGATGACCCCGGAAGAGCGCAGCAAGCCGAAAACCCTGAACGCGTCCCGCCGCAAACGGATTGCCGCCGGATCAGGCATGACCGTGCAGGACGTCAACAAGCTGGTCAAACAGCTTGAGCAAATGCAGGTCATGATGAAGCGCATGAAGAAAATGGGCATGGGCAAAATGATGGGCATGATGAAGGACATGATGGGCGGCGGCGCGGAAGCCGACCTGATGATGCAAAGCCTCGACCCCGATGCGGTGGCCGCCGATATGGCGCAGGCCGACAAAGGCGCTCTGGGCGCGAACCCGTTTTTACAACCCGGCCAGTCTCTACCCGGCGCAAACCCATTTGCTGACATGCCCGGCCTTAGTGGTCTGGGCGGCTTTTCCCACGGCGGCAAGAAAAAGGACCGCAAGAAGGGGAAAAAGCGATAGATATTCAATTTTGATCTAACAAACGAACTGACTAAAAACCAAAGGAGAAAACTAAAATGGCACTATCAATCAGAATGTCCCGCGGGGGACGTAAAGGACGCCCGCACTACAGCATCGTTGTGGCAGACCGCCGCGCTCCGCGTGACGGCCGTTACATCGAAAAGCTGGGCACGCACAACCCGTTGCTGGCAACCGGCGACGAGCGCCGCATTGTCCTGAACGAGGAACGCATCAAGTACTGGCTGTCCCAAGGGGCTGAGCCGTCTTCGCGCGTTGCCCGTTTCCTGGGCCAGGCCGGTATCATCGACATGCCGAAATGGAACGAAACACCTCAAAAATCCGCACCGGGCCAAAAAGCTCAAGAGCGGATAAAAGACAAAGCGGACAAAGCTGAAGCTGCCGCCGAAGCCGCCAAACAGGCTGAAGAAGAAGCCAAAGCTGCTGCTGAAGCACCGGCTGAAGAGGCTCCCGCTGAAGAAGCACCGGCTGAGGAAGCCGCTGCTGAAGCTCCCGCGGAAGAAGCTGCTGCTGAAGCACCGGCTGAGGAAGCTGCTGCTGAAGCACCGGCTGAAGCTGAAGAAGAGAAAAAAGCCGAGTAATATCGGTTCCAAGGGCCACAGCGCATGCCGGGTTCACCCCTGCCCCTGCCTGTGGCCTTTTTTATTTTAAGGGAAACTATGAGCAAACGTATTCTCCTTGGCAAAATCACAGCCGCACACGGGATTAAGGGTCTGGTGAAGGTTCTGGTGTATGCCGAGGACGTTACGCTGCTGAACGGCACGCTCTATACAAGTGATGGGGGGACGGATTCCGTTACCCTCACCATGAAAAACTCCATGGGCAAATACTGGCTGGCCGCTGTGGACGGCATTTCCGACCGCACTGCCGCCGAAAAACTGCACGGAACGGCGTTGTGGATCGACCGCGACGCCCTGCCCGCTCCGGAAGACGGAGAAATTTATTTCGAAGACATGATCGGCATAACGGTCGTCGCCAAAGACGGTAGCACCATCGGGCACATCATTGGCGTCGATGATTTCGGGGCCGGACCGTTACTGGATATCAAGCCTGAAAGCGGTGCCAGTTTTTACCTGCCTTTCGCCGACCAGTATGTTTTGCAGACGGATATAGAGGGCGGCGTTGTCACCGTTGAAATCCCGGAAGGGCTGCGATGATCCTATACGGTCGGCCCGATGATTTATCGTTTGATAATGTCCTGTTTGACTTTGACGGGACGCTGGTTGATACGGAATCTGTTTTTGCCTATTTCGATTGTGACTTGCTGAACGAAGCTTTGGAAATGGCCGGAAAAACCGAGAGGTTATCCCCCACCTATGTCCGGACGCTGGCCGGAAAAAATGAAGAAGATAAGCTGAGCGTTGTTTTTCAACAGTTCGGGTTAGAGTCCGCCGATTATGTGGATTCTTTTATTGCCCGCCGCGGGGCTTTGCGAAAAACGTTATTCCGTGACCATCAGCCCCCGTATGCCACCGGAGCCCTCGATTTTCTGGACGCGCATCCGGGCCGCTACGCGATGGCGACCAATAAAAAGCCTGCCAAGATTCATATGGATCTGGATAATATGACGGAGCTGGCAGCCCGCTTTAACGATCTTGTATTTTGCCTGAAAGACGGCATAGCTCCCAAACCCGCGCCGGATATCCTGCTTCAGGCTGCCGCGGCTATGGGATTTTCGCCCCTACATACCGCCTATATCGGAGACAATGTTCTGGATATGGCAGCGGGCACAAATGCCGGAATGGCGCCCATCGGCTTTATCATCGAGCGCGAAGGCGATCATTCCGCCCGGATACAGGGCTTGATTGATGCCGGCGCACGCCTCATTATCAACGACATGAACGATTTAACGCCGTTAATGACATGAAATTCAACCTGCTGACATTATTCCCGGAAATGTTTCCCGGCTTTCTGGGCCATTCACTGGCCGGAAAAGCACTGGAGCGCGGTGACTGGTCGTATGAGGCCGTGAATATCCGCGATTTCGCCGAGGGCGTCCACAAAACCGTCGATGATACGCCCTATGGCGGCGGCGCGGGTATGGTGATGCGGGCCGATGTGATCGAAAAAGCCCTTTTGGCGCTGCCCCGACCGGGCCGGAAAATCTATCTCTCGCCACGCGGCCGGGTTTTTAACCAGCGTTTGGCCGAGGAATTGACTGCGCAGCCGGAAGTCACTCTGCTCTGCGGGCGTTATGAAGGCGTGGATCAGAGAGTTCTGGATGCCCATGCGTTCGAGGAAATCTCGGTGGGTGACTTTGTTCTATCCGGCGGAGAACCGGCGGCGCTCCTGATGATGGATGCGTGCATTCGCCTGCTGCCCGGTGTGATGGGCAATAATGAGACCGTCAGCGAAGAAAGCTTTGCCGAGAGTACGGGCGGCTTGCTGGAATACCCGCACTATACCCGCCCTGCCGACTGGGAAACAGCCGACGGCCGCGTTTTAAGCGTTCCAGATATCCTGAAAACCGGCGATCATGGAAAAATTGCCGAATGGCGGCACGAACAGGCCAAAGCCCTGACCCACGCCCGGCGCCCGGATTTGCTGAGCGATTAAGGCTTTGGCTGGTGAGCAGCAGCCGCAGTCTGGCCCTTCTGTGCCGGTTGACCGCTTTCCGGTTCGGACATCCCCGTAACCACCAAAGCCGTCAAGGTTGTTGCGACTATTTTAGACTTGTGCCTGTCCCAGATGCGCGCCGCCACGCGGGACCATTCATTACCAAGATATATTGTATCTTTACGAGCCAACATTTTAAACACCCTTATATTTTCATATTGTTGTAATATTCTTTTGATGGTTTATCTCATAAATCTATATGGGGCGCCACAAAAAAATGTCTCGTTCTCATGCATCGGCATGCGTATTTAGTAAAAGAAATACTTGCATTGCCCTGTATTTCCCTGTACAAAGCCCTCTGATTTTTAACCCCGTAAAAAGACAAACGGGCCGCCTGTGGCGAAAGCCATGGATTTCGGGCCCTGACAAGGGAAAGGAAAGACCAATGAACACACTGCAAAAATTTGAAGCCAAAAATCTGGAGCAGATTCAGGCCGACAAAAATTTCCCGGCTTTTTCCGCCGGTGACACCGTTAAAGTTAACGTGAAGATCAAGGAAGGCGAACGCGAGCGGATTCAGGCCTATGAAGGCGTTTGCATCGCGCGTGCCAATGATGGCATTAACTCCAGCTTCACCGTTCGTAAAATCAGCTATGGCGAAGGCGTAGAGCGTGTATTCCCGCTTTACTCTCCGCGGATCGACAGCATCGAACTGATCCGCCGCGGTTCCGTTCGCCGGGCAAAACTGTACTACTTGCGTGATCTGCGCGGTAAAAAAGCCCGTATTTCCGAGCGTACGACCGGTCACAGCATCGAAACGAAAGAAGAAAAGAACTAATTTTTCTTTTTTACATCGGAACAAACAAAAAGCGCGGCTGATATGTCCGCGCTTTTTTTATTTTCGCTTTCTTGTCCCGGCCGGATTACAGACCGGGAGTGAACCCCTTAAACGTCCAGGATTTCCCTTCCTCTTTCAGCTCTTCGGCCAGATCGTTCAAACGGAATTCATCCATACGGTTTTCCACGGCAAGCTCTCTGAGTTTGTTCCATGACTCCGTTAAACCCAACTCTTCTCTCTGGGACGGTGAATAGCCGCGTTCCAACGCAATTCCCACCTGATTAACGGCGGACTGCAGACCTTCGTTCTTTACGGTGTCATTGTAAATCTGCGTGATGCCCGGTGAATTAATGCGCTTGATAATATCTTCCGCATATTCACCCATTTGTTGCTGGCGATCATTATAATCGGCAATGCGGTCATCAACCGTCCGGATCCCTTTTTCGCCGTATTCATCCGCGAATTCATCATCGGTAAGCTCTTCCAGACCGCAATCCATGAAACCGCAATCATGCACGAGATGAACAACCTGTCCCTGTTTGTTTAGCTCTTCACCGACGAGCAGATCTTCGTCGACCTGCCCAAAGCCAAAGGCAGACGCGTTAAGCGACAATCCTAATACGGCGGCACTTGCAATGGTCGGGACGGATCTGTTTGCCATCTTTAATTCTCCTGTTCACATCTAGGCTTGCGCACGATGGTATCGCTGAATAGTTAATTTATCATTAACCCCAGCCACCTATGCCTCCGCCGACAGAGGGCGGTTCGGGCGAGGAAGACGCCGGCCCCGTGGCCGCGCTGCGCGCAAGGTCCCGCTGTTCAGCATCCAACACTTCTATTCTCTGCGCCATAGCCGGCAATTTATCCGCTATATTGGACGGCAGAATACTTTCGTTTTCCTGAAGTTTTTCGTACGCCTGCTTATAATCTTGTATTGTTGTGGCGCCGTCCTCGCCATATCTGCGGCCAAAACTTCTGACTGACATGCCTTCGGCCCGATCATTCCCCTTGTCGACGAACAGCATTTTGGCTCGCTGGGATTGGTCGTAAACGACAACGGGAATTTTGTTCACATCCATGTTTGCCACCATATCCTTGGCCGCATCATAGTCCATAGATGCTTTTATTCCCGCATCATTGAAGGGCGCCTTCGTATTCATAGCGGCCTTTACGCCGCCGTCAGCGACAATATCATGATCCTGAGGTTTAACGGCAACCTCGCGGCTGGGAGAAGCCTCACGGTTGGAAGCAACATCACGACCAGAAGCAATATCGGCTTCTATCAGATCTTCCATGCCTCCGCCTGTTTTAAAACCATACTCTGTCATAATTTATCTCCCTCGGCACCAGCCACGTGCATCACCGTAATTGACACAGCCCGCGTCTTTCATGCTAAATACTTTTTCAGCGGCCTAACCGCAAAACTACCTAGAATATAGCCATTAAACTTTAAGATATTATTAAAAATAAAATGAACAAAACTCCTGTAAAACCGCGCACTCTATACGAAAAAATCTGGGCCGATCATCTGGTCGACACGCAGGAAGACGGCACGTGCCTGATCTACATCGACCGGCATTTGGTGCATGAGGTCACCAGTCCGCAAGCTTTTGAGGGGCTGCGCATGGCTGACCGTCAAGTCCGCGCAACCAACAAGACGCTGGCCGTGGCCGATCACAACGTGCCGACAACCGACCGTTCGCAAGGGATCAAGGAAGAAGAAAGCCGCATACAGGTTGATACCCTGAGTGCGAATTGCAACGAATTTGGCGTCACCCTGTTCGATATGAACGACAAGCGGCAAGGTATCGTCCACATTATCGGCCCGGAGCAAGGTTTTACCCTGCCCGGCACCACGATTGTCTGTGGCGACAGCCACACGGCAACGCACGGCGCGTTTGGAGCGCTGGCCTTCGGGATCGGGACATCAGAGGTCGAGCATGTTCTGGCGACCCAGACGCTTATCCAGTCCCCGTCCAAAACCATGCGGATCAGCGTCGAGGGTTCCCTGCCTGCCGGGGTAACGGCCAAGGACATGGTCCTGCATATTATCGGTGAGATCGGAACCGCCGGTGGGACTGGCCACGTTATCGAATTTGCCGGGCAGGCTGTCCGCGACCTGTCGATGGAGGGCCGCATGACGGTCTGTAATATGGCGATCGAAGCCGGCGCCCGCGCGGGGATGGTGGCCCCCGATGACAAGACCTTTGTCTATCTGAAAGGTCGTCCCTATGCCCCCACAGACGCAGAATGGGATAAGGCTGTGGCGTACTGGGCGTCCCTGCCCTCTGATCCCGGCGCATCCTATGACAAGGAAATCATTATCAAGGCCGAAGATATCGCCCCAACCATTACATGGGGTACCAGCCCGCAAGATGCCCTGCCGATTACGGCCTGTGTGCCGGAGCCAACGAATGAGGCGATGAAACGGGCGCTGGATTACATGGCCCTGACACCGGGAACGAAATTGACAGATATCCCGGTAGACAAGATATTTATCGGATCATGCACCAATGCCCGGATCGAAGACATGCGGGCGGCCGCTGATGTCGCCAAAGGCAACAAGGTTGCTAAAAATGTTAAGCTGGCGATGATTGTACCCGGCTCCGGCCTCGTCAAAGAACAAGCGGAGGCCGAAGGGCTGGATAAAATTTTTATCGAGGCCGGATTCGAATGGCGGGAACCGGGATGCTCCATGTGTTTGGCGATGAATGCTGATCGTCTGGAACCGGGGGAAAGATGCGCTTCCACATCCAACCGGAATTTTGAAGGGCGACAAGGCCGTGGCGGCCGTACGCACCTGATGTCCCCGGCCATGGCCGCTGCCGCCGCCATCACTGGCTACCTTACGGATATCCGAACATTATAAATATCGGAAAGCTGCATATAAAGTTTGACTTTTCTTTCTTTTCTCACGTACCTTATAGAAAATAATATTAGCTTTTTTTATTATCAGAAGCTTACACAAGAAACTGCGGTAACTAATGTATAGGTCGAATTTCAAGAAAGCTGTCAAGCGCCCGCGCACGCTTCCTGACGGTGTTCTGTTCCCCGAATTACAGCCGATCGTCGATATCGGCTCCAGAAAGCTTGTCGGTTTCGAACTTCTGGCTCGCATCAACCAGAACGGCGATATTCTCGGTCCCGGCTCCTTTGTCAAAGGTCATGAACCTTATTGCGACCGTATCATGCTGGAACACGCCTGCCGCTTCATACAGAAACTGCCGGAGCAAGGCATACAGTTGTCCAATTTGCCATCTGATTTTGTTATCAGCGTTAACCTTCACCCGCATACGGTTGCCTCGAATGATTACGAGAATCTGCCTCAAATTGTGCGGTCATACGGTATTCCGCCTCAACATATTCAATTTGAAGTCATCGAAGCCCCCTTTCCCGCCGGTCAGGAAGATATCATCGTGGGGCGCCTGAAAACCCTGCACGGAAACGGACATCCGGTTGTGATGGACGACTATATCAACAATTCCGCTCAAAACGCCCGGCTGGCGCGATTACTACACAAAGAAGGCATCCTTTCCGGCATCAAGCTGGACGGTGCGTGCGTCAAGAACATAATGAACGGCAAATCCGGAGAGCTGGAACCGTTAGCCTCTACCTTGGGGCGTCACTTCAAAGTTGTCGCCGAGCAGGCCAAACTGGAAGATATGCCGTTTTTAGCCCAGAAAGGCGTTACACACAGCCAATCGTATGAAACGGGCCGCCCGACCCCCTGGCAAAAAGCGCTGCGTCTTGCCAAAGACGCTTTCTCCGCGCCTTTACCTGCACAAAATTCCGCTTATGCCATTGCCTAAATCTGTGGTTAGTGGTAGGTCCATTTCCATGGAAAACGACCTGCCCGATCATTTTAACGTCGAAACGGACCCTGTGTTCCGTGACGAGATACTACCGTTTATCGAGCTGGAGGTTATGCGGCTTGAAGATTACGAACGCGACCGTCCGGCCGACGCCACCTATATCTTCCATGAGCATATTCACCGCGCGGCGCGGGAGATGGAACTGACCTGTCATCACCTGAAATGGCCTTATCAGGTCTGCACGAATCTTTACTGGGCGATGTTGCCGCATGATATAGGCAAACGGAAAATTGACGTGGCTCTCTGGGACATGGAAGACAAACCGTCCGAGGATATTAAAAACCAGCGCCGGGCACATACGGAGTTGGGCGTCAAGATCGTGGAAAAGCATCTGGGGCACATTACGCACCCCTTTATTGACCTGATGGTCGATATCATTTCAAACCATCATGAGAACATGGATGGCAGCGGGTTTAAAGGGCTGGTCGGGGATCAACTCTCCACCCCGGTGCGGCTGGCGGCGATTATCGAGAGTTTTGACGGTTACCAGACGTGGCGACCGCATTTCGGCGACCGAGATATCTCCACCCCCGGCGTTCTCAAACGCATGCGCGAAGAAAAATCGGCGCTTTACGATATGACATTGTTCGAAGCGTTTGCCGAAATGAAAATGGATGAATATAGTAGCCTGTCGAACACGATGGAAAAGAACGAGGAATAGAGAATGAACCCCTTTACCGTCCTGAGCGCGATTGCCGCACCTTTGCCGCTGGCCAATATCGACACGGATATGATTATCCCAAAGCAATTCCTGAAAACTGTCAAACGGACGGGGCTGGGCGTGAGTGCCTTTTATGAATTGCGTTATGATGAAGATGGTACGGAAAACCCGGATTTTATCTTGAACAAGGAGCCGTATCGCGGCGCGGAAATCCTGATCGCCGGGGATAATTTCGGCTGCGGGTCCAGCCGCGAGCATGCGCCGTGGGCGCTGCTGGATTTCGGCATACGTTGCATCATCTCGACATCCTTTGCCGATATTTTCTACAACAACAGCTTTAAAAACGGGATTTTGCCGATCAAGCTGCCCGCTGAGCAGGTTGATATCCTGATGAAGGATGCCGAAAACGGCCATGAAATGACGATTGACCTTGAAAAACAGCTTATCCGGGCGGCGAACTGCGAATACCGCTTTGATATTGATCCCTTTCGCAAGAAATGCCTGCTGAACGGGCTGGACGATATCGGCCTGACGCTGGAAAAAGAAAGCAAGATTGCCGCCTTTGAAGAACAAGATCGCCAAAAACGGTCGTGGATGTAAGATTTTAAGGAGATTTTTTGATGAGTTCCCATTCCCTGCTCCTCCTGCCCGGTGACGGGATCAGTCAGGAAGTTATTGTCGAAGTCCGCAAAGTGATTGACTGGCTGGAAGACAATACGGATATCTCCTTCTCCATCACGGAAGACCATATCGGCGGGCATGCCTATGACGCGTACGGCGTGCCGCTGGCCGATGAAACGCTTGAGAAAGCCAAAGTCAGTAATGCGATCCTGATGGTTTCGGTCGGCGGCCCGCAATGGGATGGCGTGCCCTATGACAAGCGCCCGGAAGCCGGGTTACTGCGTCTGCGCAAGGAACTGGACCTGTTTGCCAATTTGCGCCCGGCGATCGTATTTGACGCGCTTGTGGGCGCCTCTACGCTCAAGGAAGAGATTGTTCGGGGTCTGGATATCCTGATCGTGCGCGAGCTTACAGGCGGGGTTTATTTTGGCGAACCGCGCGGGATTGAAACCCTGCCCGACGGTCAACGCCGCGGCGTTAACACGCAAGTCTATACAACCAATGAAATTCGCCGCGTCGCACAGGTCGCCTTTGAACTGGCCCGGAAGCGTGCGGGACGGGTGTGTTCGATGGAAAAATCCAATGTCATGGAAAGCGGAATCTTGTGGCGGGAAGAAGTCACAAAGCTGCATGCCGAAGGATACAGCGATGTTGCGCTATCGCATATGTATGCCGATAACGGCGCTATGCAGCTCTGCCGCAATCCGCGCCAGTTTGACGTGATCGTTACAGACAATTTGTTTGGCGATATTCTCTCGGATGAGGCGGCGATGCTGACCGGATCTCTGGGAATGCTGCCGTCGGCATCGCTTGGTGCCCCCGGAACGCCGGGATTGTATGAGCCTGTGCACGGCTCGGCTCCCGATATTGCCGGTCAGGGCAAAGCCAACCCGCTGGCCACGATTTTAAGCTTTGCGATGCTATTGCGCTATTCTTTATCGCGCGGTGATCTTGCCGATACACTGGAGAATGCCGTACAGAGCATTCTAAGTTCCGGCATCCGTACACCGGACATCATGGCCGATGGCTGCACAGAGGTCTCAACAGGCGGCATGGGCGATGCCCTGATTGATGCTTTGACGCAATCGAAAGCAAAAGCCGCTTAATCCTTTCCTCTTTCAGACAAAAGAAAAAGGCCTGCATCTGCAGGCCTTTCCCGTATTCGTATTGAACTAAAAAGCTTAGTTCTGGAAGCGGATGTACAGGTTACATACACCACCCGCATTCGATTCATTGTAGTTGTTACCGTTGATGCAGGTACCAGCCCCAGCGGCCAGAACACCACCGCTGTTGACTACGCCGTCATCCATTTTGTTATCGATCCGGAAAGCCTGCTGCGGCGTCAGGGTACCAACCCCGTCAACAGCGCCGTTTTGCGTTCCATGCAGAGCCAGGTAATGACCGCGGCGAACAGCGGCAGCCACCCCACCTTGCTGGCTCGGAAGCGTTGCGCCACCAGCCCAGAATGCGGCATGGAAACCGGCACCGGGGATTTTAGCTTCAGGGAATTCACCGCCCCAAACCTGACCGGCGTTGATATCAACACCAGACAGAAGGTCAGCCGCACTCAGCTGAAGAAACGCGGCGCGCCCTTCAGGGGCAGGAGCTGCCGCAAAGCTGCTGTCGATCTGGCCGTTGTTCGTGGTTGCGCCAACAGCCGGTGCACAAGCAGCGGCACAGTCGGGCAAGCGCGTTCCGTCAATATCACCGGGGATACCGTCATACATATCATCAAATGACGATGTTGCGGCATCAATCGCCTTGATCTGGGCCACGGTGGACGTAACCTGTGCGTTCCCGATCAGCTCTTGCCCCTTCAGGACGCCGCCGATCAGAAGACCGATAATAATCATAACGATGGCCAATTCCACAAGCGTAAAACCCGCCTGTTTGCTGTCGGCCTTATTGGTAAAGTGGGACATACTCCATCTCCTTCAATTTGGTAAGTTAAAAATTTTTGTCCATTTGGGACATTGGTGGGAACAAGCTTCTCCCCAAAAGTAGCCTGCGTCGCACAGTATACTATGGTTTTGTCGAAACTGCACCCTCATTTGTCCAGTTTCGCTGCAAAAATGCAAAAAAAGTATTAAGAAAATCAGTGGTATAGAGACCATTTACCATATTAAATAAACAATATCACAAAATGCTTATTTATTATCGACTGTTTTCAGTCGGTTACGGTATTCCCCTGGCGTTTGTCCGGAAACCTGACGAAAAACCCGGTTGAAGGAGCTGACCGAATTAAACCCGCATTCCAGGGCAATCTTGCGAATGGAGGCGTCCGTTTTCTCTAAAAAATGCCGTGAATCGGCAATCCTTTTCTCATTCAAAAGCTGCGGAAACGACTTTCCGAAATGAATATTAATGATTTTCGAGAGTTGCGTTTCCGAAATCTCAAGTTCCCGGGCCAAATCGGACCGGGTGTAAGATGGCTCGTGGTATATTTTCTCGTTTTCTATCAATGCCTCGATCCGCCGGGCCAGCGCGGCCTCATCCGCAGATAAATCCTGCGTTTCATTTTTCCCCCGGGTCGCAACAGTGACAACTGCCTGCGGATAAATGCGGAACAAGCTGGTTCCCGCCAGATACACGAAAGCCAGCCCGATGAAGGTACGCACCATGTCCGCATTTTCAACATTTCCCATTAAAGGCGTAATACTTACCAGCATGAAAAACAGGAACGCCAGACACGAGAAAACCAGCGCCAGCACCAGCCAGTAACGCTGCTGTTTCTGGTGCGCCCCGCTTTTCAGCCCGAGAAGTTCGCTCTGATGCCGTAATAAAACCGCCATAGACAGGCTTCCCGCGGCGACCCCCAGCACAATAATCCAGTCATGGTACACGGTGCAATCCGCACGCCCACCTTCACAGCCTGAATCAAGGGCCCCCAAGCCCCATGCCGCGCCAAAAGCAGCCAACATCAAGGGAAGTATCCAAAGCGTCCGCCCCGATGGTAAATGGCCGACCTGTAAAATCTGGATAATCAGCAAAACCGCAAGCGGAATACTCAGAAACCACTCTATAAGCTGCCAAACCGCATAGGCCGGAATAATTTCAGCAATAAAGCGCTGGGCAAAATCGAGAAAAAAGGCAATGGCAATCACCGTAAAATAGGCGAACGGCACCAGAGCCTGACGCCAGGCACCGGCATGGAACGTCATATAGACCAGAACATACAGACACTGCGCCACGCCCAGCAGAGAGAGTATTTCAGGAATTGTGAATTTTAATTGTTCGATAGAAACCGGCACGCACGCCCCTCCCCGCTTTTCACAGACATTATCATAGCGCCTAAGGCAGGTCTTCACAAAGAGGGTTTTTCTCCGCCTCTTTCTCGCTTAACACTTTGCGGCATACATAATCGCGAATAAAATTGATCTCGGCCGCCTGCATCCGGTCGGCACGGGATTTCAAGAGGCCGACCATCAAATCATAGGCTGCTTCTTTTTCCCCTTTTGCCGTCATAATAAATGCTGGCATTTGCCGCGCCCACATGGGCATATCATCATTTTTTTCAGCCATCGCCGCCAGTTTTTTGGCCAGTCTTTGGGCTGTCTCCAGATCGTTTTGACGGAAACGGGCCAAATACACGGCCTGTCCCAGCCAGCGCCACTTCTCTGCCCCCGGATATTCGCTGGCTTTTTCAAGATAGGTAACGACCGGAGTCAGTTTTTCCGTGTCCGGCACCGCGCCAAAATAAAACGCCGCCAGATACGGCGCGAAATCAGACCGGGGATCCCATTGATCCATCAGCATCAGCCAGCGCCCCAGCCGGTCATAGTCGTAAGCCGACAGGTTTGTCGATCGGCCGCCCGTATCTCCCAGATTTTGCAGCATTATACCGCTCATCCTGTAGGCAAATTCCGGGTCGCCCAGCGCCATGATAGCGCCGCTCTTCTCCCCCGGAACCGGTGGCACATTGAGCCACTGCGCCTGAATTCCCCGCGCATAAGACCAAATCACTATATTGGCGATCAAAGCCAGAAACAGGAAAACATAAACGGGATAATGATTCTGACGAAGATGCATCAGAATTGCCTGCGTTTTAAATCAAACAAGGCCGCCGCTATAAGCAGGCCGCCATAAAACAAACCTTGAGCCATAACAAATACGGGCGATAGCGTGGCGTCCCCGTAGACCAGCCAGCTCGATTGGGCCAGAAGATCCAGCCGCGGCACAACCATGGAAATCACCTCCATGGTCCGCTCCATTATCGGTAAGTTATTATACTCGTCGATAATCCCCAGAATTTGGCCAATAATACGCGCCAGCACATAAAGCGCCAGTGTCGCCAAAGCGGCCGTTGTCGGACTGGATAAAACCATGGCAAAGAAAAGAGCCGCGAAAGCCATGATGATAAACTCGACCAGCAAGCTCAGGCTCCATAAAACGTATCCTGTCGCTACTAAATGAGGAGCAACGGCGAACACACCGCCACAGACAAGAACGGTCATAAACAAAGCCAAAACAGACAGGGCCAGAGCATGGGATAATAAAAACGCGGTGCGGCTAACCGACCGGGACAGCAAATATTCGACATCCTTATGATCGAAAGAGCGCCGCAGATAGAACACCACGAACAAGACCAGGCCGACAACCCCCGCCAGACGCAGGCCGCTGGCCGCAAAGACCAACGCAAACCGGTCCGCTTCTACGATGGCCGCACTGCCGAGGAAGATGGAAAGGCTGGTTCCTATAACGACCAGAACAACAAGCGATAGGAACAACCGGTCCCTGACTGCCGCCTTCAGAACGTAACCAACCAAAGGAAGTGAAATCAGCACAGCGAAATTCCGCCCGTTTTGTTCACAAAGCCCCTAGAATGTTGCCGCCCGGCGATCACCAGAGAACTTTTTGTACAGTTCCTTGTCATACGGATGAACATTGCTGCCGCCATCCATAATCGTCGCTTTCAGGAAAATAACCAGCTCCGTTTTCTGGATTTTATCACTTTGCGTACGGAAAGCGCTCCCCAGAATCGGCAGCTCAGAGAGAACCGGCACACCTTTATGCTCGGAAGAAATCTCATCTTGCATCAACCCGCCCATAATAACCGTTTGACCGGAGGGCATGCTGATAACAGAGTCCATTTCCTGCACGTTGATAACAGGGATAAGAGATTCAACGCCATCAAGATCAATGCCAGGCGCATCGGCCGCGGCCTGACGCACGACGAACAGGACGCCCGGATCAGGAACGCGGTCAACGATCTTGGTCACCGTCGGACGAATAGCCATGGACACAGTCCGGTCGTCCAGGTTGATCGACGGCTGCACGTTAATCAGAACCCCTTCCGGCACGTTGCGGATCTCGCTCTGGATTTCGGTTTGCGGAGCCGTTGTATCCGTTGCCGCTGTCACGTCGATATCAATTTCGAAATAAACCTCGTTTTTCGCGACATTCAAAACCGCACTCTGATTATTAAGAACCGTCATCCGCGGGCTGGACAGGCTACGCACCGTCCCGAACCGCGAAATCGCTTCTACGGCGGCGCTCAAATCGCTTCCCAGATAGGATACGAGGAAATTAGCACCGGGGCTTGTCACAGGATCAAGGGAGGGGCGCAAACTGTCGCCCGTAACATCAAAACCAATATTCCCCTTGCCGCTATTTCCTAGTACGGCGTTCCAGTTAATCCCCGCCGCGTATTCATCGGTCAGAGCCACTTCCATGACTTTCGCTTCGATCAGAACCTGCGCGGTTACAGACCGGCGCACCTCTTCAAGATAGCTGAAAATTTCTTTTTGCTGACGCTCCGTCCCATAGACGGAAACCAGGCCGGCCTGACGGTTAACTGTAAACATGGGCTGACGTTTTTTAGCCTGTTCATCGTCCTCCAGATCATCGTTAGCGACAGAAGATACCTGCAAAACAGCTTCCGGCGCCTGAACCTGAACTTCCGGCGCGCCGTCCTCACCCTCGGTTACAACCGGCGCAACCGGCGCAGGGTTCTGCTCAACGGCGGTGACTTGCGGATCACGATTCGATTTCAGCGTTCCCGTACTCGGCGCCACCCCCAGAATTTGCTCAATATTCGCGCTCAGCTCACCCCAGAAATCGCTTTCACTTTCAGCTTCCGTCGTAAACTGCGATCCTGTGTTGGTGCCGCCGCCGGTCATCACAGCAACGTTATTGCTGATAGAGCTTTTATTTTTACGAACGTAGCTCAGATAATCAATTTTATAGGTTTTATTATAAGGCGTATCCAATTCCACGCGCAGGGAGTGATCGTTAAACTTGTAACGAAGCCCTGCGATCTCGGCGATTCGGTCAACGACAACATCAAAGGGCTTTTCACGCGCCGAGAAAATGATGGAACCGCGAATCCGGGGATCCAGTTCGATATCATAGTCCGCTTCACGAGCCAGATCATACAAGACATCCCGAACAGGCACGGTCTGGTTCACAGAGACCGATACCAGCGGCATCGCTTTCAGATCATCCGAAGGCTGCGCCATGTAAGGTTTCATATCAGGGATCCCGGCGCCATCCTCGTCAGCAGCCATATCCTGTTCATCAAGATTCGGTTCCAGCGCATCACGGAAATCCTGAAACTCCATGTTGGCGGCGCGATCCATTTTCACCTGATTTCTAGCAAGATCACAGCCGGAAACCATCAATAAAGCCATCAGGAAAGAAATTGTCATGCAAGCCTTGAAGCCCGCTGCCGGAGTAAATTGAATAATCTGCATGTTATCTTCGCATTGCTAGGAGTGAACCCGAATAGTCACACGGCGAATCTGTGCGACATATATACCCCGTATTTATAACACAGAGAAAGAATCCGCAAAAGCAGCAATACGCATAATTCAAAGATCAAAAGAATAAAAAAGGAAAACAGAACAACTTCGGCCCTGTTTTATTCGGAAAACCGCAAACGTGACGTGTCCATCCCCTGCAATCCGCCACTGCCCTGCCCCTTATCCCCCATTTTCATCTGGCGGATTTTGATTTGCAAGTCACCGGCCTGATCGGCGTGCGATAAAGCGGTCTCCTCGGAAATAATTCCCCGGCTGTACAGATCCAGCAAAGACTGGTCAAATGTATGCATGCCCAGCTGATTGTTCTGCTCCATCACCGGCCTGATTTTGGCGATGTCGCCCTTCTGGATCAGCTCCTTGACCAAGGCCTGATTAAGCATAATTTCCGTTGCGACGTGCATTTTTGAATCAACCGTCGGCAACAAACGTTGTGAAATGATTGCCTTCAGGTTCATCGACAGGTTCAAACGGATCTGCTGGTGGTATTCTTCCGGGAACATATTCACGATCCGGTCGATAGACTGGTACGCGTTTGCCGTATGCAGGGTCGCCAGACACAAATGCCCTGTTTCAGCGGCCATAAGTGCCTGCTCCATTACTTCCCGATCACGAATCTCCCCAATCAGGATCACGTCCGGGCGCTGGCGTAAGACATTCTTCAGGGCCGTGGCATACGATTCCGTATCAACGCCGACTTCCCGCTGGGTCACAACCGATTTTTTATGCTCATGGAAATATTCGATCGGATCTTCGATCGTGACAATATGGCCTTCCGCGTGGGTATTCCGGTGGTCGATCATCGAGGCCAGAGAGGTTGACTTCCCGGATCCCGTCATCCCGGTAAACATCACCAGCCCGCGTTTTTCCATGGCAATCTTTTCCAAAAGCGGCGGGAGTTTCAGCTCCTCAAAGCTCGGTATTTTTGAGATCACACGCCGAATAACCAAGGCGGGCGCCTGCCGTTGCCGCAGAACATTCACACGGTAGCGTCCGAATTTCCCGGCATCCAAAGACGTGTTCAGTTCCATGTTGACTTCAAATTCACGTAATTGCCGATTGGTCAGGATCGAGGACAAAATGTCATTTACATCGTCCGCCGTCATGGTCGTTTCGCTCAGCGGCACGATTCCGGTGTCGGTACGCATGCTCGGCGGATAACCAACCGTCAGGTACAGGTCACTGGCCTGTGCCTCGTTCATTTTATTGAAATATTGCAGTATCAGCGGTTCGCTCAAAATGAATACCCCTCATCATTACCGCCACCGCCACTGCTGCTGCGGGAAAGCCCCGGCACACCGACAGCGCCATCCGATGCGTTATCCGCATAGTGCGTCGGCGTTCCACCGAGCGTCGCTGACACTTCATCTTCGACCTCATCGCCCTCATCGGTGGTTTTAAGCAAGGCCCGGCGGGCTTCGCTACGGCTGATAACGCCTTCTTCCAGCAACGCATCCACGGCATCTTCCATCGTCACCATGCCGTAACGCGATCCTGTCTGGATCATTGAGTAAAGCTGCGCTACCTGGTTTTCCCGGATCAGGTTTCGTACCGCGTTAGTCCCGACGAGGACTTCATAAGCCCCGACACGCCCGCCACCGACACGGCGCAAAAGGGTCTGGGCGACAACGCCCTGAAGCGAACTCGCGAGCATCGCGCGAACCATTTCTTTATCCCCCGTCGGGAACACGTCAATAATACGGTCGATCGTTTTAGCCGCAGAGTTGGAGTGCAGCGTCGCGAAAACCAAGTGCCCCGTTTCCGCGGCCGTCAGCGCAAGGGAAATCGTCTCGTAATCCCGCATCTCCCCAACCAGGATCACATCAGGATCCTCCCGCAGAGCACTTCGCAGGGCCCGCGCAAACGATTTGGTGTCCTGGCCGATTTCCCGGTGGTTCACAAGGCTTTTCTTGGACGTGTGAAAAAATTCAACAGGATCTTCGATCGTGACAATATGCCGGGCGTCATGTTCATTAATATGATTAATCATCGACGCAAGAGAAGTGGACTTACCACTACCGGTCGGACCGGTCACAAGAACAAGGCCTTTTTCAAGCTCGGCAAAGCGGCGCATGATCGCCGGCAGCTCCAGCTCCTCCATCGTCGGGATCAGGGACGGGATACTCCGGAAAACGGCTGCAGTCCCCGTCCGCGTCGTAAATGCGTTGACACGGAAACGGGCTTTTTCACCGAAGGCGATCGCGAAGTCGAGCTCCATTTCGCGTTCGAACTCGGCCCGTTGATCTTCCGTCATCACCGAGTACAGCATACTCCGGATATCATCACTCTCCAGAACGTCGGTCTTGATGCGCTTCAATTCACCATGCGTCCGGATAATCGGCTGGTTTTTTGGGCTGAGATGCAAGTCAGACGCGTTGTTCTGAATCGCAAACGCCAAAAGCTGTGTAATATCCACTGATAACCTCCACCCCCACACAGGGTATTATCTTACAGTTCTAGTTTTAACGTAAATTTACAAACGGAAGGTAAACAAATCCCTGTTTATCAAAAAAAGATACGTCATACATACGCGAATTCTATTATACCTTGAATTTCCATACCTTTCAGCAAAAAGAACAGATAAAGCGCTATTATCAAAGCCGGGCCAAACGGGAAAACCGCCGTCCCCTTGATAAATCGCCAGCCCAGCCCCCATAAAAGACCTGTTATCCCTGCAGCTATCAGGTAAAAGGGCAATGATCCGATCCCCAGCCACAAGCCAACAACGGCAAAAAACTTAACATCCCCAAGACCGACGGCTGCCCTGCCCTTTATTTTACCAATCACAAACCCGGCAGCCGCGACCACAGCCGCATACAAAGCCGCCGCGCCGATCGCCGCCGGCAGTTTTTTGAGCGCAATCGCTTCCGCCCCCTCAGGCAGCCCTGTATAGATGACAAAAATCAAGGCCAGCGCCCCGCTGAAAAAAACCAGCTGGTCCGGGAGGATATAACGGTCGATGTCGATAACCAGCAACGCCACCAAAAAAGGCAGCGCCGCCATCAATATTCCTGTTTCTACGGAAAAACCCCATACGGCGTACAGACCAAGGGACGCCGCCATGACCATGATCTCTATCACAGGGTAGCGCCAGCTGATTTCCCGGCCGCATGCCCCGCACCGTCCCCGTAGACAGACCCATGAAAAGAACGGGATGAGTTCCCACACCCTCAGCTTATGACCGCAGGCGGTGCATGACGAACGAACGGCTTTCCATGACAGATTACGAGGGATTCTCCACACCAGAGCCGTCGCAAAGCTGCCCAGGACCAGTCCCAGTAACGATATAATGATGATTTCAAAAGCTACGGGCATCAACAACAGTCACCAACCGTCCCCCGAACCTTGTTCGGCCTAGCGGCGCAGAACATGAAGACGGTCGTAAATTGTTTCCCGCGGCACAGAACGGCTGTTTCCGTACACAGCATCCAGCTCGAGGGCTTCTTCATACAACGCGATAGCCTTTTTCTTGTCGCCCATCCGTTCGGCAACAATCGCCATATTGAAAGGATGCTGGGCATTTTGAGGTTCGATGGACGCCGCCACCCCCAGAGAGCGCAGCGCTTCATCGTATTCCTGCAGGTCCGCCAGCGTCACACCGATCTGGGCGGCGATTCCCGCATTATCGGGATGATTTTCCTGTATATCCATCAGGCGGCGCAGAGCCACCGACGGATATTGCTGACGTATCAACCCCAGCATATTCACCATTGCCGGCGCATTATCCGGCTCCAGCTCCAGAAGTTCCTCATAAACACCAATGGCGCTGGCGGTCTTGCCTGTATTTTGCAAGG
Source organism: Rhodospirillales bacterium (assembly GCA_020638175.1). Classification (NCBI taxonomy): domain Bacteria; kingdom Pseudomonadati; phylum Pseudomonadota; class Alphaproteobacteria; order Rhodospirillales; species Rhodospirillales bacterium. The sequence goes on along the minus strand of JACKJA010000002.1, from coordinate 1,239,961 downwards.
CCATAGCCCGCCCCATCAAAATCCGGGGATCACGCTTGTTTTTTTCGTAAAGACGATCGAACATTTCGGCCGCGGCATCATATCGCTGCAGCTTTAACGCCCGATTTGCCGAAACCAGCATTGATTCCTGATCGTTCTTGTCGTGCGTTTTGTGAGAAATCACAAATTTGGAGGCCGGCTCCTGAGACGGGTCCAGTTTACGAGGCCCAACGGGCTCGACTTTCCCCTGCGGCACATTGAGGCCCGAATCATAATACGTATCCGCTCCGCCTTTATCGTCATCGGCCAAGTCCTTTACAGAGCCTGTGTGCGCACTAACGCCTGCGACGGCCCCCGGCAGGGCGGCCTCTGTTTCGATCGGTTCCGCTTCGGACACAATCGAGGAAATCAAATCTTGATGAGCGGCTTCTTGCAGTTCGTCCATACTGGGCGTAACGCTGCTGGCGATATCATCCGATACGGTTTCCACAGCCACTTCAGGAACGCTCTCTTTTTCAGCCACATCGGAAGACGGCATAAGATCGGCGGCCATCTCCGCATCCCCTTCGCCAGCGCCCATATCTTCCATTACATCATCCATGACCGGCTCAACCGGCTCGGCCAGCAACATGTCGTCATTTTCCGGCGCGGCCAAAACATTATCCCCAGCGGCCAGATCAGCAGCTTCGCCACGCGTATCCGGTATATCTTCCAGCTCCGCGGCAGCAGGTGCGGCAACATCCGCAACATCCATCAGCATTTCAGACGGCATTTCTTCCGTGGCCGTTTCTGGCGTCGCCGCTTCATTTTGATTCACGTAGGGTTGCGGCAAATCACTCATTCCGGCGATATCCGCCGATACACCTTCACCGCCCATGCCACCATCAGACGTAGCGAACATATCGTCAGATGGCGCCTCATTCGTTGCCATTGCCGCGGGTGATCCGGGAAGAGCATTCCCGCCCGGCCCGGACGGCTGCAGAACCGCGTAACCGACCCCACCGACAACGCCTATAGCGACGACAGCCGCGACAAGCAGCCCTTTGCCCTTGCCTTTGGATTTTTTCTCCATGAAGTTGTCGATTTCTTCGTCATCGAAATCCGCATCAAGGTCATCGGAATCATCGGAAAAATCAGCTTCAAAGCTGTCCGTTACATCGGCATCATCTGCGCTCTCCGACGTCGTAAATTCAGCCGTTTCTTCAATATCCGGATCAATAACAAGCTCTGGCTCTACCACAGGCTCAACGGAAACGCTCTCCTCATCCTTTTTCTTTTCAGAATCCATAGCAGCTTCACTCTCCTCGGCTTTATGATTATCAGACATTTCCGTGCAACCTTGATCGGTTAAAAAGAACAGCACAATACAGCGTTCAACACGCTTGTAGCACCACGATCTATTTTATCGCCAATCCGCAGATTAACAAGCATTCTTTTAATGATCTTCTAATGATCCTCAATAACTTTCAGGAAAGCCTTCTCAAGGCTGCTCTCATCATAGATATCCCGCAATCCCCCGGGCGTGCCTTCATAGACAAGCTGCCCGCCATGCAGAACCCCCACGCGCGTGCAGATTTCGTCCATGTCGGCGAGAATGTGAGAACTAAGAAAGATCGTGCGTCCGGCTTGCCCGGCTTCGAGAATCACGTTCTTCACAGCAACGCGGGCCTTGGGATCAAGACCGCTCATCGGCTCATCCAGAATCAGAAACGGGCAGCCCGTCATCAAGGTCGCCAGCAAGCCGAGCTTCTGACGCATTCCCTTGGAATAGGTCTGGACACGCCGCTCTAATGCCGGCAATGCCAGCCCCAGACGGTTTGCCAAATGGTCGATATCCTCGTCGGAAATCGCCTGCCGGGAGAAAGAACAGGAAAAATGAACAAATTCGCGCCCCTTCAGGAACCAGGGCGGCTCAAATTTTTCCGGCAAATAAGCCAGCATTTCCTTGCTTTCGGCGTGGGTATGGGGTTGCCCCCCTATCTCGATCCGGCCTGCGCCGTGTTCACGCAATCCGAGAATCGCCTTAATCAGCGTCGTCTTTCCCGCGCCATTCAACCCGATAAAGCCAAATGTTTCACCCCGGCCAACAGAAAAAGACACGCCCTTTATAACCGGGGTCCGACCATAGGAAACAACGACATCATCCAGCGACAACATCGGCGCCGTTTCATCATTTCGGGGTAAAAGAGAATTTGTTGTCATTAGCCCATCAAGACGGTTGGCCCGGCAGGAAAATACGGCTGTCGAGGTTAAAGCGCTGATGCGGGCGGATACGTATCGGATAAATCAGGTTCGTATAGCCATCAAACCATTTCAATTCGACATATTCCTTGCGCACATGAATATCAATCACCTCTTTGGGAATCGCTTTGGGTGTCAAACGCTGGCCATTCAGCCAGACAACCCAGTCATTAGACGAAACATAAACAATCCCGCCCAATGAAAGCTCGCGTATCCCCTTGGGGCGCTCACTCTGGGGAAGCAAATCCATATCAGCCTGCCGATCAAGTTCGCCCTGAGTGGCGTCCCGGGAAACGAAACCGCGCTTGGCTTCCTGCAGCAAGGTATGTTGCCACAGTGTGAAAAACATGGTCCCGATGTCGTTGGGATTAACCTCCGGCTCATGCACAGCTGCCTTGCTCTTGTACATGGCGTCCAGATCGGAAAACGCACTGGCGCCCCCATCGGCGGGAAATGACGTGTCAATCATCGCTGCCGGGGCTTGAGTCTGCACACCAGCACCATCCTGAGCCCAGACATTTCCCAGAGACAGCCCGTAAAAAACAACGCCGCACAACGCAACCCTAAAAGCCCCGACCAACATATTCAAAGCTATACCTTGCTTTCTCATAGTCTACACGCTCCCTTCGGCAGCCGCAGCCGTTTCGTCTTTTGGCGCCAGCGTTTTCCATGAGAATACAACCTTGGCCGTCACAAGGACCAAGGGCGAGCCATTCCCAATCCGCCGTAAAGATGCCTCATTAATATCCATAGCCCGGTCAATTTTCAGGGACTTAACAGAGACATGTCCGGGAAAAGCATTCTCAACCCAAAAAATGAAATTGTATATATCCGCATCATCGACGGCTTCAAGATCAACGGTGATCACGCTATCCAGCATAACGAAACCGGCCTTCTTCAGATCTTCGCTCTCCGTCACCTGCGCCGCGTCAATTTTATAGTCAACCTTCAGGATATGGGATTTCTTTTGCAGGTCATCCATTCCCCGTTTAATCCAAGCCCGACTTTGCGTGCTAAAAAACCCGGCGGCGCGCAGTTTATTATAACGATCCTGGATATCCTTGATTTCGTCAAATTGCGTCCGCATCATATCGGTGTCGGCCTGCATCGTGCCGACCTGCGCGCGCAAAGCCCGCGATTCACGCTCCATTTTTTCGCCCTGAGGCATGAAATAAACATATACGCCCGCCGCCAGCGCCGCATTCACGGCCACCAGAATAACGATCAGAAGTAAACGCTGTATCCCTACGACATTCATTACTCGGCCACTCCCCTGATCTGTATTTCGGCTACGTAATCTTCCTTGGCAATATCTTCGGCCTTAACCCCCGCCGATCCGGAAAACTGAGCGCTATAATCAAGGCCAATCAGGTTACGCTCAACGACCACTTCATAAGCCGGAAGCTTTTCCTGCAACCTGTCTCTTAGTTCATTGACTTCCTCGACCCCTTTTTCCGGGTCGATCATCCGCGGGAAACTGAGCTTCAAAGAGGCTTCAAATGCCTGCTTCCCGTCAGCGCCGCCCGTTTGACCACGGACACGAGAATCAACAAATTCCATCACATTTGTTTTGGGGGGAACGGCCTTTATCAGGAAAGAATCCAACCGCAGCTCCGGCCCCAAGGCCTGAACGACACCTTTTATAACAGGCAAAACCTTTATGCGCTGTGCTTCGAACGAGTCATAAGCCTCGACCGTTCCGCGAATAAGCTCGACGTCCACGCCCAGATCCGCCATCCGTTTCTTTTCAGCATTATAATCCTGTTCGGCCTGCACCAGCTTTTCTCTTTGAGAACGAATTTCCTGACGGGCGGATAGAACGCTCCCGGAATAGTTCCACAGTTGCCAGCCCAGATAACAGGCCCCTCCCAGCAACAACAAGGAAAGGAGCATCGCACCCTGACGCGCCTTATGAACCCTTTCAAGGTCCGGCGAAAACAAGGGCATGATAAAGCGGTTTTTACGTCCCGCCCATGCGACATGGAGTGGATCGGCATACCGTACGCTTGCCTGTGTTCCTATCTTCATCCCCAGAATGGATGCGGCCTGCGTTACCGTATAGGAGCGGAACTGACAAGGAATATCTATTTTTTCCTCCAGCAGTTCGCCGGCCTGAGGATGGGAAACGACAATAACGTCCGTGCTGTCATTCGACGAGAATCCGAAACGCGATAGATAGCTAACGGTCGCCTTGAATTCCTGAAATACTTCCTGCGCCCATTGTTCGTGATCCGTGTCGGTATCAATCACCGGTGTCATCCGGGTCATGGCCAACTGGCCATCACGAATAATAACCTGACGCAAAGCCCCGTTCTGGTGTTGCCCGATAAAGATCGTCCACGTAGACGGCGGCCGTTTTTTCTCCGCCACTTTTTCGGACAGGCTTTTGACCATATCCGAGGCTTCCACAGGCAACATGTAAAGGCCCGCGATAGACGCCAGCGATTCCCGCACCGCTTTCATCGTTTTGGCAATCGGTGCCGAAAGCGGGACCGCCGCAAAAAGATACAAATTCTTATAGGCTGAAGCCCCGCCCGGAGCCTTGCTTGAACGCGGCGGTTTCATGGGCAGGGCCGCCCGGATTGGATAGTTCGGGAAAGCTACCTGCAATTTACGGCGTAAAACATTTTGCTTGTCGAGGACGCCGACCTTGGGCAGCTTCTGGCCGCCCTTGAAGTGCTGGTCGGTCATATCATTCAAGATAAGAACAGGTTTGCCCTTGCATTCCTTACGAATGATATCGGCGACGGCACTCTCGACCCCCTCCGTATCCCACGACACCGTGTCGACAAGCTTTACCGTGCGCGCCGTCACATCATAAATGGAAAGAACCTCATCGCTTACAAGCAGTACGCAGCGTGAAGGTGATAATATAGATAGAGACATAGCCCGATAGCGCCCTGTGTATTAAAAGTCCATAGTTTCAAAACTTGAGTAGATCGGCCCGAACACCGCCACCGCAATCCATAATATCATAACACCAAGGACAAGGGTAAGGAAAGGCTCAATCATGGCAATAAGAGCCTGAATCGCTTCATCGACGTCATTAGTATAGAATTCAGCCACCTGATCGAGCACCGCAGTAAGGTTACCGGACTCTTCCCCGACCTTCAGCATCCGCACGACCATGCTGGGGAACTTCGCCCGTTTCATTGAACGCCTCCGACAAGGGTGATCCTGCCTGAACCTGGTCATATACAACTTCCAACGCCTCCGCCAGCGCCAGATTGGATACAGTTTCCCGCGAAGATTCCAGACTATGCAGCACATCGATACCACTGGCAAACAGCGCCCCAAAAGTCTGGGCGAAGCGGGCAATGTTGATCTTCCGAATCAACGGGCCGAAAATCGGCATATTCAGCGCCCAAAGGTCAAAGCGATATGCAATTTCATCCGATACGCCGGAGAAACATCAGAATCGCAAACAAAATAACCGTCGAAAACAGGCGCCCCCCGCGACGGGGACGCCCGCAATAGTAAATCGGTGATGAAATCAGAATTTCGAAGTCGCCATCAGCGCCGTTGTATAGATAGGGACTTCCTGATCGATATTTCGATAAACCCAACGATCTGGGGCACAACATACGACATCATAATCACGACGGTCGCCAACACGGCAATCAGCAGGATTGTCGGGTAACGTGTCGCCTTGCGAACCTTGACCTGCATGGCATCCACCCATTTCAGGTATTTAATCAGCTGGCGATAGGACGCTGTCAGATCACCGGTTTCCTCACCGGAAGCGATAAGAGAGATATACAGATTGGTGAAGACTTTCGGGTGCAGCGCCATAGCCTCGGACAAAGAGCTCCCGTCAGACACGTCCCGATAAATTTCGGACATGATATCGCGCAACTGGTCATGCTCGGTCGTATCGCGGATATCCCCCAGCGCTGACAGAAGCGGCACACCGGCGCTCTGCATCTGCTCCATATGCAGGAACAGCTGGATCAGGTCACGGACTTTCACTTTCTTTTGCAGGAAGGTCAGGGAATCGAACATTCCCTTACGGCGATCAAGCGGCGAGCACTGAACCAGCTCCAGCCCGGCTGTCTGCAACTGGTTGTGCAGATCAACCTCGTTCGCAGCAGCAATCACACCGCGAACGGGCCGGCCTTTTAAGTTAATCGCTCTGTATTTAAAACGCTCTATGACCGATCCTCCGGCAACAACGTGAAAAGCAGTTAAAGATTATTTATTGACGTCAACGACTCTGGCGAGGGCTTCAAGGGTGGTTACCCCTTCAAGTATCTTTAGAATGCCATCATCCTTCATACTTTTGAAGCCTTTTTGTACAGCCGTCGTCTTTAAATCTGCTTTTGACCCCCCGTTGGCGATCACTTCATCAAGCTCTTCATCGAAGCTCAGAATTTCCACCACAGCCGTCCGGCCTTTGTAGCCCTGCCCTGCGCAGGACTGGCAGCCGCCCTGACGCGCCTTATGAATCTCCGGTGGGTCATTGGCATCAACGCCTAAAATCTTGCACTCCTCCGCATCCGGGCGATACGGTACACGGCAATCCGGACAGACCCGGCGCACGAGACGCTGCGCGAATACAGCAATAATCGCCCCGGCAATCATGCCCGGCTTCAGGTTCAGGTCAAGAAGACGCGGGATCGCACCGAAAGAATCGTTCGTATGCAGGGTCGTATAAACCTGGTGCCCTGTCATCGCAGCTTTCAGGGCCATGTTCGCAGTTTCCCCATCACGGATTTCACCGATAAAGATAATGTCGGGATCCTGCCGCAAAAGCGCTTTAATTCCGTCTGCGAATTCAAGCACCCCTTCACGGACATGCGTCTGGCGAATCATCGGCAAGGTATACTCCACGGGGTCTTCGAGAGTCTGGATATTGACCTCGACGTCATTAATCTCGTTAATCATGGAATAGAGCGAGGTCGTTTTACCGCTACCGGTCGGGCCGGTCACGATGATGATCCCTTCCGGGCGGCTCTGTGCTTTACGAATCAAACCCAGATTATGCTCGCTAAAGCCGAGTTTTTCCATCGGCATAATACTCTGGCTCTGGTCCAGAACACGCAGGACGATATTTTCGCCGTTGACCGTTGGTAGCGACGACACCCGGAAATCAGCCATACGGCCCCCGACATTCATATGAAAGCGGCCATCCTGCGGCGTTAGCTTATCGGCGATATTCATATTAGAAATAATTTTCAGGCGCTGCGAAATGGCGCTCCAGTGCTGCTTGTGCAGGGTCTGTGCCGTGAACAACACACCGTCCTTACGATACCGCAGACGAACAAAATTTTCTTCCGGCTCAAAGTGAAGGTCGGATGCGCCGGTTTTAACGGCTTCAAACACCAGCGCGTTCACCAGACGCACAACCGGGTGGGTATAGGCATCCTCTTCCGACAATCCGGCCAGATCCGGCGCTTTCCCTTCTTCCAGCTCCTTCAGGATGTCATTGACGTTGCTGGCATAGCCGTAAGCCGCATCAATGGCTTCCGACAAAATACTCGGAGTCGTCACCAGCTGTTTGATTGTCAAGTTGCGGGGGATAAACTGGCGCAGCTTATCCATTGCCAAGACGTCATAAGGATCCGACATAACTACGACGGCTTCCTTGTCCGAAATAGAGACCGGCAAGATATGATATTTAAGAGCCACCGTTTTTTCGATTAAATCCAGCGCCTTGCTGTCCAGAATTGTGTTTTTGGGATCAAAGATGCCAAACCCGGAACTTTCGGATAAAAACGCCGTCAGCGTTTCCTGGGTAATGAACCCCAAATCGACGAGCACCTCGCCCAGCAGTTTTCCGCTGACCTTTTTTTCCTGCAGCGCAACATTCAGCTGTGACTCACTAATGAGTCCTTTTTCAACCAGACGGTCCCCGATCCGGCCGCTGCCATCCCCATGGCCACGCGGCCCTTCGCCGTGCGCCTGCTGAATATCCCCGCGCCCAAAGGAAATGATATCCTTCGCATTCGACGACTTCGTTTCAGCATCATTTTCCTCAGCACGGGCCTGCCCATCTTCCTGTGATGAAGGGGACAATACGTTGCCTTCAATAGTGTTTGGCCGTTTTTCCATTCGAATTGACAATCTGTTTTCTTGTGTATCCCGATTATTATAGAAGACTCTTGAACATGAGCCTATGACATTAGTTTTATAATAAAAACCTAAAAAAAGTGATAATACGTTATGAAAACATTACATTGTCGGAAAGACATTGGGGAATGGCGCGCCCGAAGAGATTCGAACTCCTAACCTCCTGATCCGTAGTCAGGTGCTCTATCCAATTGAGCTACGGGCGCCTGAAGAGGGCCGGAAACGGCCATATCTCTTATCAGAGGGCGGCACATTACGCGAAGGCTTTTTTAAATGCAAGTGTAAATAAAATCGATTTTCCTGTTTCTGTGCATTTTTCTATAATTTTTTCAGAGTTTTCCTTGACTCAATCCGGCGATTCAGGCGAAGTGTAACAAGGATTCTTTTGGTAAAGGGGTTCGTCATTATTGAATATGGCGACTTTCACGAAAATCGAAAACGAATATATAACTAACGACAGATAACAATATTATGAAGGTGAATATGCGCTTTGTCCTGCCTGCAGGCCTGCAAAAAGGTTTAACCCTGACAACGTTGCTTCTTATATCGGCGTCAGGTCTCGCAGCCCCGGCTTCGGCCCGCGCGGTTGAAAATGCGCCGGCGTTGATGATTATAGACGAGCCTCTGCCGCAAAATCTGAAAAGCCAGCTGTACCGTAAGCCTTTCCGTGCACCGGACGTTCAGCCTGCCGAGATTTCAGGTGAGTCATACTTTCAGAAAACCGACACGGTTGTCGGGCGCAAACTCGGCGAGTTGCGCGGCGAACTGTTTGCCTTGCAAGGCCGCGTATCGGAATTGTCCCAATCTCTGGCTGAACTGGAAACAAACGGTCAGCAGCATGCGGCTACCTATTATGCCAGCATCGCCACGATCAACACCCAGCTGCAGGTTGGCACAACACCGGGCAATCCCCGCCTTGTCGATCGCCTGAAAAAAGCCCAGGGCAGCCTTGAAATGCTATCCGGGAACATCACCAGACTGAATGATCTGGCCACAGAAATTTCGGGGACGGCTTCCCTCGCCGGTTATATGCTAGAGACGGCCCGTTCGACCTATGCCCTTTCCGGCGCGGTCGAAGAAGACCATGTGCAGCTCGCACAGCTGGAAGATGCCATCAACAACACGGTTGTTATGATCGACCGCCTTTTGAACAACATTAATGACGACATCACACGCACGACGGCGTATCTGGGCAGCGAGCGTTCCAATTTACGCACGATTTCAATGGCTGTCCGCACAGGTGATCTGATGGGTAAAAGCCTGTCGAACCGTCCTTTTTCAGGTGTCCAGCAAGCAAGCTTTTCGCCACAAGAAGCTGAAACTGATTACATGATGGATGCGCCGTCTGCCGGTGTTCAACCCGCAGCTGTTGCGCCGCAAAGCGGGCTGACGGCTCCACGGCCGCTGGTGAAAATCAGATTTGACCGCCCGGATGTTTCTTATGAACAGCCCGTTTATATGGCTGTCAACGAAGCCCTGAAGCGTTATCCTTATGCCCGGTTTGAGCTGGTTGCCGTTCACCCCAGCGAGGGTAATGCCGCCAAACAGGCTATCGAGGGCACCCGCGCCCGCCGTAATGCCGAGCGCGTTTTGCGGACGCTGACGGAGATGGGGATGGATCTTGACCGGATTGACCTGTCCTATGCGCCAAGCCCGCAAGCCTCCACCAGCGAAGTCCACCTTTATATTCGCTAACGGAAAAACGTTCTCTAGTTTTTATAATGATGACGTAGGCGATGATGCGACGGTCACTTGTCTGCGCAATTAGTCTATGTTGTTAAAAACCCGCGGCGGAATGGGGAGATGTCTATAATCTTCGCGCGTTTGTCCGTACTTGTATTTTACTTTGCTTTTTTGTTCATCCGCCGTATCACCGGTCAACCCCATATCAACGGCACTATTAAGCTCGTCACCCAGAATCCCGACGGCGCCCTCCACGCTTTTATTTGCGACCACAGCCCCCGCTTCGCCCGCAGTTTGATCCCGGTACAAATCATCGTTCGAAATTGCGGAAACAGCCAGTGTCGATGCCACGTTTTGCATCTGGTCCTGTGCCAGAGCGGCTGGGCCGACAAAAGTCGCCGCCCCCATTGATGCCCAAAAAGCCCATTGTCTAAAACCGCAGGATTTTTGTTTTATCATGGGGCACCCTTGTATATCCGGATTGGCTTTGAACGTTTGCTGTCATCCCGGTTGGGTGACACATAAACAGGACGCGGCTTTTCATTTTTCTGAACGGCAGGCGCAGTCGCTGTACCAGACACAACGCCGTCCGTCTCTATCACAGCTTCAGATGGCGTAGACGGTGCCGCTACAGAAGGCGCATTCTCAAGATATCGGGCGGAAAGCCCCTGTTTCGTGAGCTGGTAAGCAATCCCTTTTCGGGTCATACATCCGCGCATACTGGATTCCAACTCATCCGTCCAAATACTCATATCCAGCACATCAGGGTTATTGCGCATATATTCACTCTGACATTCGGAGAATTTCGCATCAAATTCTGCCTGATCGACGTGAATATCATTTACCCCGCCGGGCGGAGTTTGGGCGAATGCCGCATGACCGAGCAAAGAAATGCCCAGACAAAAAACAGCTAATGCATGGCGGCGAATAAACATGACGCTCTCTCCTAACGTCTTATGTTAGCACGCTCTCTGGATAACTGACAAACGCCTAATATCATTTCAAGCCTTGCGTCCCCCTCATATAATCCGCTATCTAGACATGAGCCACGACAGACGTCCCCGTAGCTCAGCAGGATAGAGCGCAGGATTCCTAATCCTGAGGCCGTGGGTTCAAATCCCGCCGGGGACGCCACAGCCACAAAAGACCTGTTTTTTTCTTATTTCTTTCTATCGATATAACGCTGGCAAACGCTGGCAAACTCTTTAGCCAATGCCTGACCCGCCGGACCACCATCGCCGCTCATTTTCTGGTGGATCACAACCATCACCGCTTTTTGAAGGTTGTCGGCAATGTCGATAATGTCATTATCGACCTTTTTGACCGTATCCATAAACATCAAGACGGTTCCGGTCAGAGAGCTAATCACCGGATAATTAAACGTCCCGGCATTTGCCTTGAGGTTCATGATAGGCTGCGTAATCAGATCCGCCAACTCGGGACCAGAGAGCTTGCCATCACGTGCATCTTGAACAATGCGGCGTAATTCAGCCAAATACGGTTTGGCAATCGGTTCAAAATCGACTTTATTGTTTTCGATAACGTCCTGAGCCTGACCAATCGCTTTTTTGTCAACTTCTCCCGTTCCAACCCGGGATTGCAATTCACGGGAGGCCGGAATCCTTGTCACCTTCTTTTTAGGGGTGTCATCCATAGCAATTACCCTTTCGTTTCTATTGCTGCCGTCTTCCTTAACTGTATTTTTCAATAGCCTGCGCCACAATTTTCTTTAGCTCTTCGGCTTTAGGGCCACCGTGATCTTTGATGTTTTCATGGTACACCACCCACATCACGTCCAGATGGGCTCGCACTATGATATGGTGGGCCTTTTTAGACATGTCGATTTTTGAAGCAAAAGAGCGAAGAGAATAGCCAAAATGTTGCATTAACTCATAACCAAATGTCGCCGCCAAATCTTTCACGTGATTCGCGTAATGGTAAAGCTCTTCGATAACCGACGATGTTTCCTCCGGCGGCAGGGAAAGAGCTTCCTTCCATGCACGCTCCAGATTTTTCAAGACATCCTCAACCTCGATTGTATAGGCCGCCTCTTTGCGCTGGATAACGGTTTCCGCACGATTTACAGCCCGCGGATCCAAGAACCCCGGCCCCGCATATAAAGAAGAGGCTCCCGCTTTCAGCTTCAGCCGGTTGGCACGGTGAAGTATCTCAACCTGCTGACCTTCATCAGCGCGCTCTTCTTCTGGCTGATTGTCCTGCGTCCCCTCATTTTCAAAATCAGATTCGCTCATGACTCTCCTTAATTTCCTCCGGTTTCATCTTGCGTTTATCTTCCCCATCGAAAGGTTCAACTTTACGGCGGCGATCCGGTCCAAAAAAGTCCGGCGCTTTAATAAAAGGCCGCGGATGGTCAATCATATGCAGCAAGCGACTTGCCAGCTTCTTGGCCGATACAGGCTTAACCAACACTTCGTTCGCACCATGATCGCGCCCTATTTCCACGACTTCTTCGCTGGTATAGGCACTGCACAGAATAACCGGAATAAATTTTACGGTATCCTTTTTATGACCCCGGATCCAATCCAGCAAATCCGTGCCATCCCCATCGGGCATCAACCAGTCGGTGACGATCATATCGATATGGTTGCGCGAACCGGGGTCTGTGTTCAACATCACGAGCATTTCTTTGGCTTCGGAACCGCTATTGGCCATAACGATATTCCCGACGCCGAATTCGCGAAGCATCGTGGCAATCAGATCCGCCATAAAGGGGTAATCTTCAACAATCAGGATGCGGAAGTTGCTAAGACTATAAGCGTCATTTTGTTTCGGCTTGCCATGTACGCCGGCATTTGGCTGAGCGGGATTATTCATGCGTCCTGTTTTATATTATATTTTTCTAAACTACGTGTTTCCATGATAGCGTCGAACCGTTTAGGAAACTATTAAAATTTTGCACAGCTTCCCCTTGCCGGAATCGACCAGTTCGGGCTATCATACCGTTTCAAGTACTATGAAACCATCCCAAAAATAACCTTGGTCATATCCATGAAAATTCTTGTTCCCGTCAAACGCGTTATTGATGCCTACGTTACGATTCGGGTTAAATCCGATAATAGCGGCGTTGAAACGCAAAATGTCAAAATGTCGATGAACCCGTTCTGCGAGATTGCCGTAGAAGAAGCCGTGCGCCTGAAAGAAGCCGGTAAAGCGACCGAGGTCATCGCTGTAACCGCCGGCATTGATAAATGTCAGGAAACGCTGCGCACCGCTCTGGCCATGGGGGCCGACCGCGCTATACATATCCTGACGGATGAAACACTGGAGCCGCTGGCTGTTGCCAAGCTGCTCAAAGCTATAGCCGCGCAGGAGACGCCCGACTTGATCCTTATGGGGAAACAGGCGATTGACGACGACAACAACCAGACGGGTCAAATGCTGGCGGGTCTGCTCGGCTGGGCCCAAGGCACGTTTGCCTCAAAAATCGACATTGATGGTGGCAAGGCCGTCGTTACACGGGAAATTGACGGTGGCCTGGAAACGTTGTCTATGGCCCTGCCCGCGGTCATTACAGTTGACCTGCGGCTGAACGAACCACGTTATGCGTCGCTGCCGAACATCATGAAGGCCAAGCAAAAGCCTCTGGATACAAAAACCCCGGATGAGCTGGGTGTCGATATAGCTCCGCGCACGCAAATCCTGAAAATCAGCGAACCGCCGAAACGGCAAGCCGGGATCAAGGTGGAGTCCGTGGCGGCGCTGGTTGATAAACTGAAAAACGAAGCAAAGGTGATCTGATATGCCCGTTCTCGTCATTGCCGAACATAACAACAACGCTCTTAATCCCAACGTTTACAACACGGTCACCGCCGCGCGGCAGATTGATCCTGACGTGCATGTCCTTCTTGCCGGTCATCAGTGTCAGGGCGCGCTGGGCCAAGCCTCAGCTATTCACGGTATCAAGAGTGTCTTGCATGCCGATGATGCCGCGTACGCTCATCCGCTGGCGGAAAACTTTGCAGCCCTGATTGTAAAGCTTGCGGATGGTTACAGTCATATCATCGCCCCGGCGTCATTTTTTGGTAAAAATATAATGCCTCGTGTCGCAGCACTTCTGGATGTCCAGCAAATATCCGACATTACGGGCATCGAATCCTCCGACACATTCGTTCGCCCGATTTATGCCGGAAATGCTTTTGCGGCGGTTAAAAGCAACGATAAAAAAGTTGTTCTGACGGTGCGCCCGACGGCCTTTGATCCAGCTAAATCCGAAGGTGGAAACGCCCCGGTCGAAAATATCGACAGTGCCGGCGATACTGGCCTGACAACCTTTACCGGGCAAGAGCTCACCAAAAGCGAACGCCCGGACCTGGCGACCGCCAAGATCATTATTTCCGGAGGCCGCGGCATGGGCAGCAACGAGAATTTCCACAAATTGCTGGAACCTGTCGCCGACAAGCTCGGCGCCGCCATCGGCGCTTCGCGGGCGGCGGTGGATGCCGGGTACTGCCCGAACGACATGCAAGTCGGGCAGACGGGGAAAATCGTCGCGCCGCAGCTTTATATTGCCGTTGGAATTTCCGGAGCTATCCAGCATCTTGCCGGGATGAAAGAATCAAAGGTTATCGTGGCCATCAACAAAGACGAAGAAGCGCCTATCTTTCAGGTGGCCGACTACGGACTGGTGGCGGATTTGTTTGATGTCTTGCCGGAGCTAACCGAGGCTCTCTAGCCCTTTTACATCCTGAAATAGTGATTCACCCGTAAGGCGCCGGTATCGAGGACATGGCCGTCCATCGCCCGCGTGACATCAACATAACTGGCCCCGTCCGGCAGGTCGAGAACCGTATCCAGCGCATAGATTGTGTAGACATAGGGATATGTGCCTTTGGGTTCGCACGGACCGGCATAGCCGTAGCTGCCGTGACCATTGAGCCCCAGCGCGCCGCCTTCCGCTGCCGATGAGGCCGCCATATCGACCGGAACTGACTGACGATCCCCCGCAATATTATAAGCCAGCCAATTCAAAAACGGTTTTTTGCCGTCTTCCCGGCGCTCCATGGTAATAACAAAACTCTTCGTGCCTTCCGGTATATTGCTCCACGACAAAGGCGGAGAGGTGTTTTCCCAATAACATGTATGATTCAGGGGAATACGGCGGCCTTCTTTCATCACGGAGCTACGCAATACAATTCCGGGATTGCGGACATCAATAGTGATTGTCTCGTCGTTCTCAGGCGCTACCGCGGGCTGTTCGATAACCGGCGCAGGCTCTTCCGGGATCGTTTCTTCTGTGCTCTCGATCTCCTTCGCTGGCTCTTCGATCATCGTTTGTTCCGGAATTGCTTCAGGGGATTCTTCCTCGACAACGACGGGCGGCGGCAAGGAAGATGTCTCCTGCGTTGTGGCAGGGAGCGAGGTGCCCGTTGTCTCCACAACTGTCAGAGGAGCGATCTGGTGTTCCTTCAGATAGAAATGCACACCGACCACAGCGATTACGATCAACGCCAGAAAAATAACAATATCCCGGCCACCGGTTCCCCTGGCTTGCTTTTTCGTGCTCTTTTCCGACACCCTGTTTTCCTTTCGCTCGTCCCTCGATGTTTTCCATTTTAAGCAGAAAATCCATGTTTGTCTGCCCCTCTCCTTTCGGAAAAGGAAATTGTTTCTTGACACTTCCTGCCGAGAATGGTGAATATGCCGGGGTCAGCTGGCCCCTTTGTGATTATGGGAACCGCGTAAACCCCGACGAGAAACCGTTATACGGCACCCGCAATATGATCATGAGCGCCCCCCCTGCCTCCCCTAGACAGATATCAGTCCGCCTTGCCCGGACCAGTGATGAGATTGAAGCCGCCCAACGGCTGCGCTACAAAGTCTTTTATGAAGAATGCGCCGCACAGGCCAGCGCCGACGTCGCCCGTGAGAAAAGAGACTTTGACGCCTTTGACGATGTCGCCGATCACCTGATTGTTATTGATGAGCGCATTGATAACCCGCAGGACCAGATTGTCGGCACATACCGTTTGATTCGTCGGGAAATCGCTGAAAAGCATGGCCGCTTTTACACCAGCGACGAATATGACATTTCCCCGCTTTTAAGCAGCGACCAGACCTTGCTGGAACTCGGGCGCTCCTGCGTTCTGGAAGAATACCGCATTCGTCCGGTTCTCCAGATGCTCTGGCAAGGGATCACCAATTACATGATCGACCACCAGATTGACCTGATGTTCGGTTGCGCCAGCTTCCACGGAACGAATATTGATTCCATCGCTGAATCGCTATCGTACCTGTACCACTATCATTTAGCCCCCGAAAATCTCCGGACGCGCGCTGTAGAGGCGACTTACGTCGACATGAACATTATCCCCAAGGACCAGATCGACCCGGACAAAGCCCTGCGCGAGCTGCCTGCTCTGATAAAGGGATATATTCGTCTTGGTGCCTATATCGGCGATGGCGCCTACATCGATCACCAGTTCAACACGACGGATGTCTGCATTATCTTTCCGATCCGCAATGCCAGCGAGAGCTATCGCCGGTTCTATGCCCGTAAAGTCCAGCGGCATGTCCCCGGACCGGGTGAAAGCTGGGAAACCGAACCATCCCGGAAAGCGGGAGAAACCGCCTGATGCGCACACTGGTCGCCCTTTACAAAATGTGCGCCTTTTTGCTGATCTGCGTGGCCGTTATTCCAACACAGCCCCTCGTCCTTTTCATCACCGGCGGCAAAGGCAAAGCGGCTCTCGTGATACCGCACCTGTTTATGGCCGGATGCTGCCATATATTTAAGATTCGGGCCGTGATCGAAGGTTCTCACAACGAAGACAAGCGGCAGACTTTTTTTGTCGCCAATCATATTTCCTATCTCGATATTGTTATTCTGGGCTGCCAGCTTTCAGCCTGTTTTGTAGCCAAGGAAGATGTATCGCGGTGGCCGCTATTCGGGTTTCTAGCCCGGTTGCACCAGACGGCCTTTATCAGCCGTTCCCGCAGTAAAGCCGTTCAGGGTAAAAACGCCCTCGACAATATGCTGGCCTCCGGCAAAAACATTATATTGTTTCCAGAAGGCACATCCACAGACGGCACCGCCGTCGTTCCCTTCAAATCAAGCCTGTTCAGTATTGCCCTCAAGCATCAGGACGGGCTGGCGCCGCTGGCCGTTCAACCCGTTACCATCAGTATTCTGGAAGTAGACGGACAGCCCGCACACAAGCAAGCTCTGCGCGACCTGTATGCCTGGTATGGCGACATGACTTTGTTGCCGCATTTATGGGCTTTTGCCAAAAGCCGGGGCGCGACTGTCAAAATCCGTTTTCATGAGCCTTGCGATTCTTCGCTGTATGAGGACCGGCGGGCTTTGTCACAACACTGCCACAAAATTGTCGCTGACGGACTTGACACGCCCCCCCAAAAACAAGCAGCATAGGGCTGTTCGCAATCAAGGAGATATTTATGGCTTTCACCTCTCAGGACGCGCAGCGTCTGCAAAAATACCTGTGCCGCAAACTCGGCAATGACAAAATTACCTTGCGTACGCGCGCTCAGGCTGACGATTCCGTCGAAGTTCTCCTTGATGGTGAATTTCTGGGCGTTATCTACAAAGATGACGAAGATGGCGAAATTTCCTATGATTTCAACATGGCCATTTTGGATATTGATCTGCCGGTTATGGTTTAAAGAGCTCTCCGCGCCCATTCATAAAAATTGAATAAAATTTGCTCTTCCCCTGCCATTTCTAGTAAAATTTTAATGTAGGCTTATTTTTGCAGTTCTCCTCATGCGAGGCATGACAGGGCCGTAAAACTGTACTACAATGCGGGGAAGAACCAACAGAGGGGGCAATTAACCATGAACGGACGCACCAATCAGGCTGACCATCACTCCATGATGTTCCGTTATCTTCTTTGTTTTTCCTTCCTCATGATTACGATTGTTTCCACGGCGACACACCAAGCGTACGCTGCCGCTGACACAGCCTGTGACCCACAATATATGGATGCGCTGGAAGCGCGCGGCCGCATGGAGGCGCAGCGGGAAATCGCCCAGAACCAGAACCTGATCGCCAAACCGGATAGTGTTTTGACGTACTCCTGTTTTGGCAGCCTGGTCGGGCATCTGGCCGGTGAAGACCTGTTTAGCGAAAACAGTCATATCGGGACCCCGGAAGTCCGCCTGCCCGGTCAAACGCGAGATTTGCTGGTCTTAATGGTCGGCGATGCCCTAAGCCTCTATCTTCAATGGAATTTTAGTCACAATTTTATTGGTGACCGCCTAAACTTTGGGGGGGGGATTGGTGGTGTCGGCGGGGGCGGCTATCACTGTCAAAACATGTTTAAAGTCTGGCAAGCCGCCCGTTGTATTGATTTTTATAATTTGCCTTATAGCGACAGAAGCGACAAGGACGGATTCTTTGATTTTCCCTGGTATGGCTCCGACGACCCCCGAGATCTTCCGCATGCCATGGCATCATGCTTGCCATCTATTAACCCGATTCATCTGACCATTGCGTTTAATGGCAAAGAAGCCCTGTATACCCTGGCTGCAGAGAACCCAAATGATGCCGCGCCTTATCTGGAAGACCCGGTCAAGACCTATCTGGCCTGGATCATGTATAAAGGGCACCCGATGGCTCCGGTCTGTCATAACCCACCGATCAAAACCGGTGTAACGGTAAAGAGAAACAACTTCGCACCGCCTGCTTATGGAGATGCCGTTTGTCCGAACCCGGGTTGCTGGTTTAATGCTGCCGCCAATAGCTGTCAGTAAAAGAGCATAAAGCTTCTAAAGCGCGGAGTTGACTAGCGGCTATTGTCTTCCGTGAGCCAGAGACTTATTTCTTTGTGAACTTTGGTGTTGTCCGGATTCAGGGCCAAAAATTGCATCACCGTTTGCAGATTCTTTTTCTGGTCGATTCTAATGTTGCCTTCTGAATCGATATCCTCTTCGCAGGGCTTTTGCTGTGCATCAAAAGAAATGCCGGATAGTGAGGCTTGCGCCCGCGCCAGCACATCAGGAGCAATCCGGGAGCGCAAGGCGCGCATCCGCATCAACAGTTCCTGCTGCAGTTGTTTACGATCCGGATTGTTATCCGTATAAAAAACACGGCGCATAACGCCCTCCTCTTTGCAAAACCGGGGAAAACCCGTATATCTACAAGGTACACGGAAAACCCCTAACAGAAAATGAACGCCCGGCCCTTTTAATGTTGAAACTTTATTCCGCTTTCACCCGCATATCGGCGCCGTTGCTGCGCCGGATTTTAAAAAAGCGTTGCCGGCTGGGAAAGGAAGATCCTGCACGTCTGTCCGAACGCATGGGGATTTCTTCAAAGCTCCGCCCCGCCGGGTCCCTGATATGGCTGCACGCTGCCAGCGTCGGTGAGGCACAATCCGCCCTGATTGTTATCGACGCTCTTTTAAAGCAAGCTCCCGACAAGCATATTCTGGTGACGACGGGCACCCGCACATCGGCGGACCTGATGGCAAAGCGCCTGCCGCCGGCGGCTTTTCACCAATACTATCCGCTGGATCATCCGCAGTGGGTGGAAGCCTTTCTGGATCACTGGCAACCGGATCTGGCGTTGTGGCTTGAATCGGAATTATGGCCGAATATGCTTTTAACCCTGCAAAAGCGTCATATTCCGGCAATCCTGCTCAATGCACGCCTGTCCGACCGTTCACAAAAACGCTGGAAGCTGGCAGCCGGAGAGATCAGAAAGCTGCTGGACAGCTTTGCCCTGATTATCGCCCAGAGCGTTCCCGACAAAGAAGCCTTTGAAAAACTGGGGGCCCAGCATGTTTTTACGGCGGGAAACCTTAAATACAGCGCGGCGCCGCTTCCCTGTAACCCTCAAGAACTCAAAGCCTTTAGCAAAACCCTTGAAGGCCGCCCGCTCTGGCTTTATGCCAGCACGCACCGCGGCGAGGAAGAGCTGGCCTGCCGCCTGCACCGTCATGCCTGCAAAAAGATTCCTGATCTTTTGACGATTGTTGTGCCGCGGCACCCGGAACGGCGCGATGAAATAAAGAAAATCTGCGAAGAAAACTCTATAAACTATTGTTTAAAGTCAGATAACAACCAAAAAATAACCGATAAAACGTCCGTATATATCGTCGACACCATGGGCGATCTTGGCCTGTTTTACCGGCTGGCCCCGCTGGTCTGTATCGGGCGATCCTTCAGCATGGATGGCGGCGGCGGCCATAACCCGATTGAGGCGGCGCAGCTGGATTGCGCTGTTCTGCACGGGCCGCGGGTTCAAAACCTGCAAATTATCTATGATGAAATGGACAAGGCCGGGGCAGCCCTGCGTCTAAAAGACGAAACCGATTTCCACACGCGCCTTGAAAAATTGCTTCATGACGAAGAAGGCTTGGCGGCGCTGCAAAACAAGGCCGCCCGTTTTGCTCACGACAAGGCCACCGTCCTTGAAAAAATCATGCAAAAACTTGCTCCTTATCTGGCAGCCCCCCCTGTTGAATCCAAAGCGGACGGCCAGAAATGCGCCTGAGCACCCCGTCATTCTGGTATAAAAAACCCAGCCTGACGGCCTGCTTTCTGGCTCCGCTCTCATGGCTGTATCAAGGCGCCCAAGCCCTGCATCAACGAAAACGGAGCGTACACCCCGCCTATGATCCGGGGATACCGGTTATTTGCGTAGGAAATCTGGTGGCTGGGGGATCGGGAAAAACCCCGACCGCGCTGGCGCTTTACAAGCTGGTAACCGCCAAAGCAATCTCTGAGCGTCCCTGTTTTCTTAACCGCGGTTATGGCGGCACGGAAAAAGGGCCGCTGCTGGTTGATCCCGCCATGCATACACCTCAAGAGGTCGGAGACGAAGCCTTGCTGCTGGCGGCGGCCGGCCCCACCATTGTTGCCACAGAGCGCCAACACGGCGCGCTTTTGGCACGGGAACAGGGATTTGATCTGATTATCATGGATGACGGCCTGCAAAACCCGTCTTTGCGAAAGACCCTGTCGCTGGTGGTAATTGACGGCAGCGCCGGTTTCGGCAACGGTCGCCCCCTGCCCGCCGGACCACTGCGCGAGCCGCTGGAAACAGGGCTGGCGCGAGCCGATGCGTTTTTGATTATTGGCGATGATAAAACAGACGTACATGCCTTGCTTCCGCTTGATAAACCAGCCTTTTCCGGGCACATACAGGTGCCGGAAGGCTTCGAAACGGATAGATCGATCCCATACGTTGCCTTTGCCGGACTGGGACGGCCAGAAAAATTCAAAGCTACACTGGAAGATTACGGACTGGATATCGCGGCTTTTCAAAGCTTTCCAGATCACCATGCCTATACGGCGCATGATTTGCAGACCTTGATAGACAAAGCGACGGCCCGCAAGGCCCGCCTTATCACCACACAAAAAGATGCCGTCAAATTACCGGCGGCCTTTATCCGGGAACAAAAGCCGATCGTCATGCCGATCGAGATTGTATGGAATGCCCCGGATGATCTTGAAAATACATTGACAGACAAGATTAAAAAAACAAAATAACATGATGAAAAATATAAGGTATTTTTTTGAGTATATTTTCATCTGGCTGATTATGGCCTTGTTCGGCTTGATGGCGCTCGATGCTGCCTCGGCCCTTGGCGGCTGGCTGGGCCGGACCATCGGCCCACGCCTGGCGACGTCCCGGAAAGCCCTGGCCAACATCAAAACGGCCCTGCCAGGCCGTGACGATCAGGAGTACGGCGAAATCCTTGCCGGGATGTGGGACAATCTGGGGCGGGTCATGGCCGAGTATCCGCATCTACGGCAAATCCTTTCGGAACGGGTGGAGCTTATCGGCTCTGATATACTGGAAACCCTTAAAAATGATGACCAGAGCGGTGTCGTGTTCGGCGCCCATCTGGCTAACTGGGAAGCTGCGGCCCTGACGATCCAGACCTTTTTACCAACCGATGCGATTTACCGCGCCCCGAACAATCCCGCGGTTGACCATATCCTGACAAAGGCCCGAAACATTACCGGCGATCTGAAAGCTATTCCCAAATCGAAAACCGGCGCCCGCCAGATTTTGCGCAGCATGAAGGAAGGCCGCCATATCGGGATTTTAATTGACCAGAAATATAACGAGGGGCTGGCTATTCCGTTTTTTGGCCGGGATGCCATGACCAGCCCGGCTTTTGCCGAATTACCGCAAAAATTCAAATGTCCCTTGGTGCCGGGACGTATAGAGCGTCTGGAGGGGGCGCATTTTCGGGTCACCATTTATCCCCCCTTGCCACTCTTTACCCCGGAGGGTACGGAACGTACGCTCGAAGACATCATTGGCGATGCCCATAAAATGCTGGAAGAATGGATTATCGAACACCCGGCGCAATGGCTGTGGCTGCATCGCCGCTGGCCCGGATGATATAGGACGCATCAGGTGGTACGCCGTTCGTTGTCCGTTATTCGTAGTATGTCTCGCGCTTATCCGCTTCGGCCTGTTCAACCACAGCGCTCATCACGGGGCCATAAAGCTGCTTGGCGGCATCGGTGAACATGGTCTCGCCGAGCTGCTCCCGCAGGAACGCCAGAACAACCTTTGGTCCTGCCGAGCGCATACCCCGTTCCTCCATAAATTTTATGGTTTCACGGATTGTCCACTCGTAGCTCATCCCGGCTGATGAGGCAATATCGGCTTCATGCAGAAACATCGCCATCAAAACCAGCTTGGGGTTATCAGCATAGCGCCGCAGTTTCCCGACCATCATCATCAGGACATCATCATTGTCCTCTCCCCAGAACATATAGCGGTATATTTTTTTCAACCGCACACAGGGGCTGTTTTCACCGGCAAAAAACGTAATATCGGTGCAAAACACCATGGATTCTATCTCGCCGCAGGAATCACTATCCATCCCCAGCGCTTCATAATAAGGGCGCGCCAGATCATAGGCATGCTGTTCCATATAGCCCGGCGTATAGACGCCATCGCGCATATTGTCGCCGCCTTCGTGCCCCAGATCATGAATGCAGGATGCCGCCAGCAACAAGGCAATCTCATGCCCCGATAACACGTCGTCCGTTCCCGCCGCCAGCCGGTTATGGGTGGAAATCAGCCGGATCGCGTGGAACAGAACCTTACGGTAATGTTCGTTGCCGTGATAGCGTAAGGAATTCGGGATTTCCGCCAGCACAGAAGACAGGAAAACGGCTTTGACCTCGGGGAGGCCGACGTCCAGATCAAACGCGGTTATGGCATGGGCAATCAACGCCGGAAGCGATACACAGCCATCGCCATCCTCCCACTGTAAGAATACTTCCGTAGCCTGTGCGCCAAAGTTATCCGACGCCGGCCCGAATAAAACCTCGGACGCTTTGTTCAGGCATTTATATTCCTTGCCGAACTGGGCTTTCAATTCATCAAAAACCAGAGACAGAATTGATGGCTCCGTATACGCGCCCTCAGGCGGAACGTCCAGACAAAGAGCCTTCAACTCATCAAACAGGTCATAAAAACAATCCGGCGCTGACGCGGAAATAATCTGTTCCTGTGGCAAAAAACTTCTCCTGCGGGGACATGGTTCCAAGAATGGCCGAACAGCCTGTCTTTCTTTATACCTCATTCTGGCACAGATTTGAAAACGTTTTTGCCTTGCGGCTATGGACGGAATTTCATAAACAGATACATTCCTGTTAGAGAAAGGCGAAAAAACCGCATGACACAAAATTGGACCCCATCGGGATGGAGAGACAAACCGGCCAAACAACTGCCGGTGTACAAGGATGAAACGGCGCTGAAAGCCGCCGAGGCCCGCCTTGCCAAAATGCCGCCGCTGGTTTTTGCCGGGGAAGCCCGTACGCTCAAAAAACAACTGGCCGAGGTTGCCGATGGCCGTGCTTTTCTGCTGCAAGGCGGCGATTGCGCGGAAAGTTTCGCCGAATTTGGCGCGGTAAAAATCCGCGACACGTTTCGGGTTGTCCTGCAGATGGCTGTGACATTGACCTTTGCCGGCGGTTTGCCGGTCGTCAAGATGGGCCGGATGGCCGGGCAATTCGCCAAACCGCGTTCGGACGATTTCGAAGAGAAAAACGGTCTTAAACTGCCCAGCTACCGCGGGGACATTATTAATGCCCTGAAATTTACCGCCGAAGCCCGCGAACCCGATCCGCAGCGCATGATCGAAGCCTATCATCAGGCAGCCGCGACCCTGAACCTTTTACGGGCTTTTGCCAGCGGCGGTTATGCCGACCTGCATCAAGTTCACCGCTGGAACCTCGATTTCGTCGATGACAGCCCCTTGAAAGAGCGTTACAACGCGCTGGCCGAGGAAATCAGCCGGACGCTATCGTTCATGAGCGCTTGCGGCATTACCCGCGAAAAAACCCCGGAAATCGTCAAGCAAACCGATTTTTATACCTGTCACGAGGCTCTTTTGCTGCCTTATGAAGAGGCGTTAACCCGGACCGATAGCACGACGGGCGACCCGTATGATTGTTCGGCACACTTCCTGTGGATCGGGGCACGAACGCACCAGACCGACGGCGCGCAAATCGAATTTGTCCGCGGCATCAAAAACCCGATTGGCCTGAAAGTCGGGCCGCACATGGAAACCGATACCCTGCTCAAGCTGATTGACATTCTGAATCCGGATAACGACCCCGGACGCCTGACTCTGATCTCCCGCATGGGGCATGAGGGCGTCGCCGACAAACTGCCGCCACTGGTCCGCAAGGTCAAGGAAGAAGGCCGCAGTGTTGTCTGGTCGTGCGATCCCATGCACGGCAATGTCTACAAAGCCGAGAATGGCTATAAAACCCGGAACTTCGACCACATCATGGCCGAAATCAAAGGGTTTTTCGCCGTTCACAAGAGCGAAGGCACCCACCCCGGCGGGATTCATCTGGAACTGACCGGACAGGATGTGACCGAATGCACGGGCGGTGCCAAGGAGTTGGCCGAAGACCAGTTATCCGAACGTTATCACACCGCGTGTGACCCGCGTTTGAATGCCAACCAGGCATTGGAACTGGCGTTTTTGGTAGCGGACGAGTTAAAGGCCATCAAATAAATTTGACAGCTTATTTGTTTACATATATCTTTCCCATATCTCATATAGGGAGGATAACAAAATGAATAAACTAGCACCTGTCTTGGCTACCCTTTTGGTTACCGGTGGCGCGGCCAACGCCCAGCCGGAAAATGATGTTTGCGCCGATTTTGTAGAACGCGCGCGACCTTTCTTCATGGAAGCTTCTTTTGTTGTCTCTCAAAAACTCAAGGCGCAAGTGGGCGCTGCTATTGAGCCGGGTGAAGAGATTGAAGGTCTGGCAGAGGTGGCTATGGATACCGGGTTCGCCATCCTGTCAGATGGAAAGGTCAATTACGGATGCACGGATGAGCAATACAAACAGGTTTTGAAGCCTAATTAACAAGAATAACGATCGGATCAAGTATGAAATTTCTTGCCCCCGCTTTTGCTTTTGCCTTTGCAACATCCGCCTGCGCGTCTCCGTTGCAAAAACCTCAGGAAGTCGATGTCTGCACGGACTTTGCTGACCGGGCTTCACGGTTTGTTGTCGAGGCGATAAAAGACGAAGGACGCTCTACCGTAAATCTCAAGGATGGAGAGCGCTTGCTCGGTGACCTCAGAAATTCGTCAAATCGCTCCGCGCGCGGCAATGCATGGGTTGCCGAAAAAATACTTATTGACGGCGAGATGCGTTATGACTGTGATAAAGCCCGTTACTGGCCGGCCCTTGAGACGTCCGTGAAGCATCGCCTTCATGGAGAGCCGCGCTTTACAAATCAGTAAAATTCACTTGGTGGCTGCGGGGCTTAGTGGTTAAATAGCAAACCATGACGACACCCCTTTCCATCACACTTTCCCAGATCAATCCGATTGTCGGGGATATGCCATACAATCTGGATAAAATCCGGCGTGTACGCGACGAAATGTCTGCGCAGACCGATTTGATCGTGTTCCCTGAACTCTCCGTATGCGGCTATCCGCCAGAAGACCTGATCCTCAAGCCCTTTTTCCTTGATAAGGTTGAATCGGCCGTACGTGCGCTCGTTTCGGAAAGTGAAAAAAACGGCCCCGCGCTGTTGATTTCCGCGCCGTGGCGGATTGACGGCAAGACGTACAATGCCGCGCTGTTGATTGAAGGCGGCGCAATCAAAGCCGTCCGCGCCAAGCACCTGCTTCCCAATTACGGAGTGTTTGATGAATTGCGGGTTTTTACACCCGGCCCCCTGCCCGATCCGGTTTCCTTCAAAGGGGTCAATCTGGGCATCATGATTTGCGAAGATATGTGGAGTCCAGACGTTGCCGCTCATCTGAAAAGCCGGGGCGCGGCGCTTCTGATCGTTTTGAATGCCAGCCCGTTCGAGGCCGACAAAAACGATTTGCGGCAGGAGCAAGCCCGCCGACGGGCACAGGAAAACGCCCTGCCCCTGCTCTACGTCAATCAATGCGGCGGGCAGGACGAACTGGTTTTTGACGGGGCATCGTTTGTGCTTGATAAAGATGGCCGCGTTCTTGAACAGATGGTTAAGTTTGAGGAATCCGCCCGGACGGTCTTTTACCCTTTGGCTTCTTCTCCCTCAGACGTACCAGACGAAGACCCGCACAAAGTCCTTTACACAGCCCTTGTTACCGGGTTGCGCGATTACGTCAGCAAAAACCGGTTTCCCGGCGTGATTATCGGGATGAGTGGCGGGATCGACAGCGCCTTGTCCGCCGCAATCGCCGTTGATGCGCTGGGGCCAGAGCGCGTGCAATGCGTGATGATGCCCAGCAAATTTACATCACAGGAAAGCCTTGACGATGCGGAAAACTGCGCCAAGGCGCTAGGGGCTTCCTATGAAATCATATCCATTGAAAGCGCCGTTACCGCCTTTGAAAATGAACTGGCCTCGTTCCTGAAAGACGCGCCGCCTGTGACACATGAAAACATCCAGCCACGCTGCCGCGGATTGATCCTGATGGCGCTGTCCAATGCCAGCGGACGGATGGTTTTATCAACCGGGAACAAGTCGGAAATGGCCGTGGGATACGCCACTCTCTACGGCGATATGTGTGGTGGTTTCAATGTGTTAAAGGATGTTTATAAAGTACAGGTTTATGAACTTTCGCGCTGGCGGAACACACAAAGCCCGGTCATCCCGGAGAGTATCATCACCAAAAAACCAACGGCGGAACTCAAGCCCGACCAGTGCGATCAGGACACCCTGCCCCCGTACGAGGAACTGGACGATATCCTGCACTGCCTGATCGAGCTTGATCTGGGCGTTGACGGCATCGTGGCCCGCGGGCATGCGCCCGAAACCGTGCGGCGGGTCTGGCGGATGCTCGACCTTGCGGAATACAAGCGCCGGCAAGCCCCGCCCGGCGTTAAAGTCACATCGCGCGCCTTTGGCCGCGACCGCCGTTATCCGATCACCAATCATTTTGTAAATATCATTGAAAAAGCTTGAGAAACCCGCTATTCAGTGGTGCTTAAATGCTTATCAAAGGAATAAGAATAATGAGTGTAAAAGTTCGTTTTGCCCCCTCACCCACTGGCTACCTGCATGTTGGTAACGTGCGCACAGCGTTGATTACGTGGCTGTTCTGCCAGAGCCAGAACGGGCATTTTTTGCTGCGGATTGACGATACGGACCTTGAGCGCTCAAAAGCCGAATACGAAACAGCGATCGAAGATGCCCTGGTATGGCTGGGCTGTGTCTGGGATGAAAAAGCACGCCAGCGCGACCGTACGGCGCGTTATGCCGAGCTGATTGAAAAGCTGAAAGCCGATGGACGCTTGTATCCCTGCTATGAAACGCCGGAAGAACTGGCCCTGAAGCGCAAAAGCCAGCTTTCCCGTGGTTTGCCGCCGATCTATGACCGGGGGGCACTGGAATTATCCGCCGAGCAGCGCGCGGCCTACGAAGCCGAAGGCCGTAAGGCGCACTGGCGTTTCAAGCTGGAGCACACACCGATCATCTGGCAGGACATGGTGCGCGGCGAGGTTAAATTCCACGGGGCCGACCTGTCCGATCCGGTCCTGATCCGTGAAGACGGCAGCCCGCTCTATCACCTTTGTTCGGTCATCGACGACATTGATTACAACATGACCCACATTGTGCGCGGTGAAGACCACGTATCCAACACGGCGGCGCACATTCAGATGTTTGAGGCGCTCGGCGCACCGGTCCCGCTGTTTGCGCACCTGCCGCTGCTATCCGAC
Organism: Rhodospirillales bacterium; assembly: GCA_020638175.1. NCBI lineage: Bacteria > Pseudomonadati > Pseudomonadota > Alphaproteobacteria > Rhodospirillales > Rhodospirillales bacterium. Next base: position 1,211,845 of record JACKJA010000002.1, on the reverse strand, counting down.
TCCGAAGGCGGAAAGTTGTCCAAGCGTATGGGATCGCTCAGCGTTCATGAACTGCGCGACAATGAAGGGCTGGAACCTATGGCAATTTTTAGTCTGATGGCCCGTCTGGGCTCTTCCGATCCGATTGAGCCGTTCACAGACCTCCAGCCCCTGATCGACAGCTTTGATTTCGCCAAATTCGGGCGCGGCACCCCGAAATTCGACGTCGAGGAGCTGATGCGTCTCAACGCCAAAATCCTGCACAGCACGGCTTTTGACGATGTTAACGTGCGGCTGGCCAACATGGGTTTTCCGGAGCTTGATGAGCATTTCTGGGAGTCTGTTCGTCCGAACCTGTCGCGGCTGGACGATATCAAGGAATGGGCCCGTGTAGCGCACGGTCCAGTCGATCCGGTTATCGAAGAGCCTGAGTTTATCGCGCAGGCACTCGATTTGCTACCACCGGCGCCGTGGGATGAAAACACATGGATGACATGGGCAAACGCCGTGAAAGAAGCCACAGGCCGTAAGGGCAAGCAACTGTTCATGCCGTTGCGTCAAGCCCTGACCGGTATGGATCACGGCCCGGAATTGGCTGTTCTTTTGCCACTGATCGGCCCGGAAAAAGCTGCGAACCGCCTCGGGAAAGGCAAGAAAGCGGCATAGATGACCGATGCGTTGAAAGACAGGCTGATCCACGAAATCCTGCAGGCGCGGGAGCGGGTCTATCATGTCGGACAGAAAACACCGCTGGAGCCGATGCGTCTGAACGGCGAAGATTTTTCCCTGTTTATCAAGCGCGAAGATCTCTCGCCCATTAACGCCTATAAATGGCGCGGCGCTTATAACTGCATGAAAATTCTGGTCGATGCCGGGGAAAAAGGCCCGTTTGTTGCCGCCAGCGCCGGAAATCATGCGCAGGGCGTAGCGCTCGCCGCCGCGCGGCTGGGCATTCAAGCCAAAATCTTTATGCCACTATCCACCCCGCGCATGAAACAGATGTCGGTTGAACGGCTGGGCGGGGATCATGTCGAGATTATTCTTGAAGGTGATGATTACAACGTTGCCGGGGCCGCGGCCAAGCAATACGCCAAAGACAAGAACCTGACCTATATCCATCCGTTTGATGATATCCGCACGATCGCCGGGCAAGCCACGATTGCCGATGAAATTGTCCTGTCCGGCGATGGGCCGTTTGATTATGCCTTTATCCAGATCGGCGGCGGCGGCATGGCGGCCGGCGTATCGCTATGGCTAAAGCAGCATTACCCCAACATAAAGATCATCGGGGTCGAGGAAAACGATCAGGCCTGTATGAAAGCCGCGATCGAAGCCGGTGAACCTGTGACGCTTGAGAAAGTCGACACTTTTTGCGACGGGACAGCCGTCACCCGTGCGGGCGACACCTGCTTTACCCTGTGCCGTGAATTTATTGACGGCTATATCACCGTCTCCAACGAAGAGGTTTGCGCCGCGATCCAGACATTCTGGGAAAGCAAACGCGTGATCCCGGAAGCTTCCGGCGCTTTGGGGCTGGCGGGCCTTATGAAATACGCCGATCAATACCCGGCAGAGCTGAAAGGCAAGAAGGTTCTGGCAATCGTATCGGGCGCCAATGCCGATTTCGGGAAAATCCCCCTGTTCGTCGCCAGTTCGGCGGTCGGGGCCAACCGGAAACGGTTTTACCGCTTTCACATCAATGAGCAAGGCGGTAGCCTGCTCGGCATTCTCGATAGTATCTTTGCCGATGTCAGTGTTCATGAATTCCAGTACGGGAAATGCAGCGAACATGACGCCTATCCGGTTATCGCTTTTGAAGCCGCCCCGGACAAGCTGGATGAGCTCCATGACGGGATGATGAAGCATCATGCCGCCTTCGAAGATGTGACAGGGGAGCCGGACATTCGCTACCGCATTATCAATTACAATCCGGCTTTATTCAAAGACCCTCTGGTGATGCATATCCACTTCCCCGAGCGGCGCGGGGCTTTGCGTGATCTCTTGCGCAAGATCTCCGGCGTGGCGAATATCTGCTATTTCAATTACCAGTACACCGGCGAGTCCATCGGGCGTGCGCTGATGGCTTTTGAATTTGAAAGCCCGGAGAAAAAAGCACAGTTTCTTGATGTCCTGAAAACCACCGTTGTGACCGCCCGCCCGGTCGAAGATGCCACGGCGCAGCGGATGCTGGCGGCTTAGCACCAATGAGCGGCACCGATCAATCTCAATCCCTGTCCGTTGATGAGAACGCCCCCGTCGTGATCCTTGTCGATCCGCAGATGGGTGAGAATATCGGCGCGGCGGCACGGGCGATGCTGAATTGCGGGTTAACCGAATTGCGTCTCGTGCGGCCTCGTGATGGCTGGCCGAATGAGAAGGCGCAGGCGATGTCGTCGGGCGCTCTCGATAAAATGCCGCCGGTGAAGATTTACGAGACAACAGCGGACGCCGTAGCCGATTGCCACTATGTCTACGCCACCACAGCGCGGCTGAGGGAAATGGCCAAGCCGGTGATAACAGCGCGGGAAGCCGCTGCAGACGGGAGAGCGCGGGCCGCTCAGAGTCAAAAGATCGGGTTGCTGTTCGGGGCGGAACGCACGGGCCTGACCAATGACGATGTGGCGCTGGCGCATGCGGTGGTAACGATCCCGCTGAACCCGGCTTTTTCCTCCCTCAATCTGGGACAAGCGGTGTTGCTGCTGGCCTATGAATGGTCGCAGGCCCATTACGAACCCGCAGAAAACGAGCATATCCCTGCCCCGCATGAGCATCTGAACGAGCTGTTTGAACGGCTGGAAAGCGAGCTGGAGGCCCATCATTTCTTTCGCACCGCCGGTCAAAAACCGATCATGATCCGTAATTTGCGGACGGCCCTGGGGCGCGCCGAGATGAGTGAGCAGGAAATCCGCACCTTTCACGGGATTATCAGCGCCCTGATCGGCAAAAAAGCCGCGACCGGGAAGACATAAAAAAAGCCGCTTGAAAGCGGCTTTCTTCATATGTCGGCTCATCGACAAATTCTTATGATTACCGTGAGTAAAACTCGACGATCAGGTGCGGTTCCATTTGTGCGGCATAGGGAACTTCTTCCACTTGCGGCGCGCGCAGGAATGTCGCTTTGAATGCTTTGTGGTCCACGTCGATATATTCCGGAACATCGCGCTCCGGGCTTTCGATCGCCTGAATAACCAGCGGCATCGTCCGGCCTTTTTCACGAACTTCGATCACGTCGCCTTCTTTGACCTGATAGGAGGGAATGTTCACAACCTGACCATTTACGGTCACATGTTTGTGGTTAACAAACTGGCGGGCGGAAAAAACGGTCGGCACGAACTTGGCGCGGTATACAACCGCATCCAGACGGCGCTCCAGCAAACCGATCAGGTTTTGCGCCGTGTTCCCGCGCAGGCGGGCGGCTTCCTGATAGTAGCGGCGGAAACGTTTTTCACCGATGTTGCCGTAGTAGCCTTTCAAAAGCTGCTTGGCCATCAGCTGCACACCATAGTCGGACAGCTTGCCACGACGTACGCCATGCATACCGGGACGGGTCTGACGGGAGTTAAACGGGGATTTCGGACGGCCCCAGGCGTTGCAGCCATGGCGGCGGTCGAGTTTATATTTAGCGGTAGGACGCTTTTTCTCACTCATTTTTCAAGTCCTTTCATAGACATTATATTTAAATTTATGTCCCGATTTCCCTTCCGGGATTGGCAAAAAACCAACACAGACCAAGCCTGTTTCTCAGGAATATGAGGATTTATAGGGATTTTTTGATCTTTGTCAAAGAAAAACAAGCCTGTGCCTTGAATATTTTCTTCGGACACGGTTTTTGTTTTTATATTATGTTAATAATATTCGGTTACAGTGGGGGCGACTTTGTAAACATAAGGATTTTGAAGACATATGATATTTAACCCCAAAGTAGAGATCAAACACTTTGCAGATAGTGATAAAAAAACCGCGCCACCAAACCCTTTCGAAGCGGGCGAAGAGAAAACATTTTGGTCCCGGCTTAAAGGGAATTTATCAGAAACAATGAGCGCCGCTGGAAGTGCTGGCTTGCTTCCCATCGCAGGGCTAGTTCTCTCTGGGGCAGCCGCCCTTGTTGCCGGGCCAGCGGCTTTTGTCACGATTGCCGCCCTCTCCGCAACAGCCGCTGTCACTGTGGGCGTCGTCGGTTCGGCTGTATCCGTTGCCAGTGCTGCCGCAGGTGAAATGCTCGAAAAAGATATCCAGAGCCCCCGAAATATCGAGAAGGTTAGGAAACAGATAGGCCTTCCTTTTTCGATCGACGCCCTAAAAGTCGGATCTATTGAATTCAAGCAAGATCATAACGCCCCCCTTGGGAATAAAGGAATTGCAAAATTCTACGACTTAGATGGAAATCCTATAGGAGAGGTTAACCTGTACAAAGACCCGAATGAAAAGCCGAACCGGGTTGGCCCGAGGTGGGCCGGTGCGCAATGGGCTTATGCTATGGACAATCTCGACACGACAGAATTCAGAAAGCAATTTTTATATGCCAGCGATGTCAAAAAATACCCGTATCGAAATAATAACCATGTGGACGGCATACTCATAAATAAATCCCTCATCACGCGGACGGATACACTTTATAACCCGGAACAAAACACAGAAGTTGGAGGCATAATTGCATCCCAAAACGGTTCTTTTGCCTATGAAAGGATTAATAGCCGCCGTTTTTCAAAAAATGTTGTACAAAAACTTGATAACGTCCCCAACCGGACCATAGAAACCTCTGAATTTTCGGTTGTTGGGCACATTGAAAAACAGGCCGCTGATGCAGCCTTTTCGGTAAACGCCTCTCCAGATTTTCGTAGGTCGGCAAGCGTAGGGCCTAAAGATATAAAAACAGGTACGAGCCATACATTTGATAACGCCGTTAAGAATTCACAAGCTCAGGAAACGTCTGAAAGAGAACAAGGAATTCAAATTCGTCCAGATATCCGCCCAACTGCGTTTTCATAACACCATTCGCTCCGCGAATGAGTCTTTAAGATTCCGCCGGTTCACTTCACCGCGCTGGCCGATGGTTTCAGGAGATAAGCAACGTAAGAATGATGGTGGGCCAGGCCGGACTTGAACCAGCGACCAATCCGTTATGAGCGGACCGCTCTAACCAACTGAGCTACTGGCCCCACCACGCTGCCAGGCAGCACCGCTATCAATTATCAAACTTTTACGCGGGAAGCCACCTAAAATTCGGTTTTCCGGGCGTTCTTTTACGAATTAACCAGCCGGGCAAGCCTGCGGGCATGAAGGACTGCCCCCATGGTTCTTTCGTCATCCCGGATCATGTAAACGGGGCGCCCTTCTTTGACAGCCCGCATTTCCACGACGTTCCCCGGAATTGCCGACACGGTATAAAACGCATTGTTCAGCGTTTTCTGAAATCTTTGGCTTTGAAGGCTCCGCAACTGAACCGGTCCGCCTTCGATCTGGGTTTTTGACAGCAGATCGATCCCGCCATGCGGGTCATTGCACATCATAACGCGGTGCGGCGCTTTGCTTTTGAAACGCGAATTCACGTTAATATAGGATGCGCTGGCATTTTCGCTTGCCAGTAACGCCGTGGCGGCCATTTCAAACATCTGCCAAAACTCAGATTTTCCAGCATACATATCATAGAATTTGATCTGTGTTACATCATCGACGCTCATCGGTATACAATGTGATTTTTCACGCAAAAAATCTCTGACCTGCGCTTTCGGCCGGGGGGGCAAAAAGACGATTTCCGTTTCCGGATCCAGTCTTTTTGCATCTTTCATGACCCATATCTCGTCATCCGGAATATCCCAATCCGATATACGCGTATGCAAAAGCAAGCTGTCCGGAACTGTGACAAGTTTTGATGCACTCAGTTCCTGTATTTCATCCTGATATTGCGGTGACATCATCAATGCCTTGGGCATAATTTCACGACCGTTCACATGGGCCATGTAAACCGGCTTGCCATAGTTATGGAGCTGGTTCAGAAAATTACTCTTTCCAGCGTCATGCACACCCTTGTTTGTTACATAAGGAAATTCGAGCTGGCTTGTCGCACGCAATACATCATAGCCTCCGGCTTCCAGCTCAACCCACGGCCAGACCGGGATTTCCAGCTTTTCACCCAGATCATGGACAATAGCAGGCGGAAGCATAACCTGGAACTCCTCCCATTTTCTCTCTACACAGTCTTTGTCCATGTAGACAAAGCCTTTGGTTGCCTGTTCGCTAACCGTTACGGTGTAGGCGCCCTTTAACGTATTAACATCCTGATTGAAAAACGATCTGACGTTAATCTGATTAAGATTGGTTCCCCCGTTGGCAATCGCCAGCCCCGTTATATAGGGCACAGCAATGCCGGTCGCCCTCCTGTTGTTGAAGTTTACGACGGCAATACGATTTTGGCGAATGATCGTCCGGGCCTCGCCTGTTTCCTCACGGCGCAGATCATCGTATGGAACGATATCGACGCCTTTAATTTGAGAAAGATGTTCCCTGTCCATAAACACATCCGTTTTTATTATTAAAAATAAAGACGGGATATTAGGGGAAACACTTCCCCTAACGCAAGCTTTTCATAAAACAAGGGTAGTTATGTATCCAGGAAGCTGCGCAGTTTGCGGGAGCGGCTGGGGTGCTTCAGTTTACGGAGCGCTTTGGCTTCGATCTGGCGGATCCGTTCGCGGGTCACGTTGAATTGCTGGCCGACTTCCTCGAGCGTGTGATCGGTGTTCATGCCGATCCCGAAACGCATCCGCAGGACACGTTCTTCCCGCGGGGTCAGGGATGCCAGTACGCGGGTTGTGGTTTCGCGCAGGTTCGAATGGATCGCGCTTTCAACCGGCAGGATCGCGTTTTTATCTTCGATGAAATCGCCGAGCGATGAGTCTTCCTCATCCCCGATCGGGGTTTCGAGGGAGACAGGTTCCTTGGCGATTTTCAGGACTTTGCGGACCTTATCCAGCGGCATGTGCAGGCGCGCAGCCAGCTCTTCCGGGGTCGGTTCGCGGCCGATTTCGTGCATCATCTGGCGGGAGGTCCGCACCAGTTTGTTGATGGTTTCGATCATGTGGACCGGGATCCGGATCGTGCGGGCCTGATCGGCGATCGAGCGGGTAATCGCCTGCCGGATCCACCATGTCGCGTAAGTCGAGAATTTATAACCGCGGCGATATTCGAATTTATCGACGGCTTTCATCAGGCCGATATTGCCTTCCTGGATCAGGTCGAGGAATTGCAGGCCGCGGTTGGTATATTTCTTGGCAATGGAAATCACCAGACGCAGGTTGGCTTCGACCATTTCCTTTTTGGCGCGGGCGGCTTCTTTTTCGCCTTTTTGCACCGTGGACACGATCCGGCGGAATTCTTTCATAGGCAACGCGGCTTCTTCGGAAACGGCGGCAATCTGGTCGCGGATATCCTTGATTTCATCACTGTATTTGTCGGCGAATTTTTCCCATTTCTTGGACTTTTTCTTCACCTTGGTCAGCCAGCGCGGGTCAAGTTCGGAACCGAAATATTCTTCCATGAACTCTTCGCGTTTCACGCCGCAATCAATCGCAAGACGCATCAGCTTGCCTTCGAGGCTCACCAGCTCGCGGTTGATTTTATACAGACGCTCGATCAACTGATCGATCCTGGCGTTATTGAGCTGCACCGCGTTCATCAGACCGATCATCTCGGTTTTGACGTCTTCGTATTTCTTGTTGGCGGCGGCAGCCGGCTCTTTCCCTTTTGCAAGCGCTTCGAGGCGGGGGGCCTGCGCTTTTTGCATCTTCTTGTAGCATTTCTGGATTTTGGCAAAATTGTCGAAAACCTGCGGGATCAGCTCTTCTTCCATAGCGGACAGGGAAATGCTGTTTTCCTCATCATCGCCGCTATCGCCTTCTTTGCCTTCTGTTTCCTCGCCTTCGCCCTCTTCTTCGTCATCGTCGAGGTCTTCGCTTTCATCGCCTTCGCTGTATGTCGCATCAAGGTCGATAACTTCACGCAGGAGGATATCGCCATCCTGCAGCGCTTTGTACCATGCGATCAGGGATTCGATCGCGAGCGGGCTTTCGCAGATTCCGCCGATCATCATTTCCTTGCCGGCTTCAATCCGCTTGGCAATCGCAATCTCGCCTTCGCGGGAGAGCAGTTCAACAGAGCCCATTTCGCGCAGATACATGCGGACAGGATCGTCGGTACGACCTGTATCGTCGGCGGAAATATTCCCGCCGGATTCGTAATCGTTGTCGTTATCGTTTTTGGAATTTTTTTCACCGTCCGAATCGTCAGTGGCATCGTCGCTTTCGACGAGCTGCACGCCGACATCGGTGATCATCGCCATCGCATCTTCGATCTGTTCGGAAGAAAATTCTTCGGCAGGCAGCGCTTCATTGATCTCGTCATACGTGACAAAACCCCGCTCCTTCCCCAGCTTTACCAGCTTTTTTACCGTAACTTCCAGCGAATCCTTTTTCTTTGATTCCGCCGTATCCGTTTCCTTGTCACTCACAGCCGCATTTCCAATATTGCTTGTCGATCCCATTAATTCCTATCCGAATCATCATCCCGAGTTAGTGATTAGAACGCATTTTCAAATAAAATCAAATACCTGATTTTATGACCGCCGGTTTTATCCATCCGCCGATCCGCGCGCCCGATAGAGCGCCAGTAATCGTTCCTCGTTTTCCGGTGTCATGTCACGCGCCAGATCCTGCCCCGCGTTCCGGCAGGCTTTGTTGTGACCGTTATTCTCCAGCTCTCTTAAAAAATCACCGACGCCTTCCACAACTTTTTCAGGGGCCGTTCCCGGCCGGGCAAAGCCGACATGAACATAGAGAGCGTTCGTCAAAAAAGCGGCCAGGTCGGTTTCATACCCCTGCGCAATCAGATGGCTATGAAGCCCTTCCCTGTCAAGCGCCGGATATTCGCCGAGGAGGTTTAATACAGCCTGCCGCAACAAATCAAGTCTTTTATCCGGAATCGCCGCCATACCGAGGATCTCCTCGACGCTTTCAAAGACATCCGGATGGTTTATCAACGTCGCCAGAAGGATCGTTTGCGGCAACAATGACTTCTTCTCCACCGGGCGCGGCACCTTTAGGAACGCCCCCGGATCAGGCCTTTCGTTCCGCCCTTTTTTATTCGGAACGTTCCGGGACGGGCCAAAGACTTTGTACAGACGATCGCGGATCGTCTGGCGGTAATATTGCTGGACGCTGCGGTCGGCGATGCGGGCGATTTCATCGTTCAAGATTTTTTCCAGACCGGCGCGCGCCTCCGGCGTTTCAAAACGGCGGCCTTCCGTATAACGGCTCCATAGAAAATCGGCGAGCGGCAATGCCCCATCCAAAACGCCCTGAAACGCCTTACGGCCTTGTGATTTAATCAGGCTGTCCGGGTCTTGCCCCTCCGGCAAGAAGGCGATCATGACGCTGTGATCGGGCTGCAAAAGCGGCAAGATACGCTCACAAGCCCGCTCGGCCGCCCGGCGGCCGGCATTATCACCATCAAAGCACAGCACCGGGATTTTCGGCGTTTCCGGGATCATTTTCCACAATGATAATATCTGGTCTTCGGTCAGCGCCGTCCCCAGCGGCGCCACAGCGCCCTTAAACCCGGCGGCGCTACACGCCATTACATCCAGATAGCCTTCCGTGACGATGACGGGCTGGCCGTCAATAGCCGCCTGGCGGGCCTGCGCTTCGTTATAGAGCATCCGTCCCTTGTGAAAGAGCGGCGTATCGGACGAGTTGATGTATTTCGGCGGTTTGAAATCCCCGCGTTCGGGCGGGCGCAGATGTTCCGGCAGTATCCGTCCTCCGAAAGCCACCACCCGACCACGGCGATCAGTGACCGGGAACATGATCCGGTCACGGAAGAACGCATACGGGTCGGTTCCCCGGTTCGAGGGACGGCACACCCCGGCCTCGATCATCTGGGCATCGGTGTAACCTTGCTGCTTCAGGTAATTACGAAGCGCCTGCCCGTCGGCGGGCGCGTAGCCGATCCGGAACGCCGCCAGCATTTCATCGGTCACGCCGCGTTCATGCATGTATTCCAGACCAACGCGCCCTTCCCCGCTGCGCAGGATTTGCTCAAAAAACCGGGCAGTTTCATCGGTCAGGCTGTGAAGGTCTTTTTGCTCTCTGGCCTTTTTGATGTCCTGCGGCGATTGTTTGGGAACTTCCATCCCGGCAATAGCGGCAAGCTGTTCCACAGCATCAATGAAGGACACATTGTCGTGCTGCATAACAAAGCCGATCGCGTCCCCGTGCGCGCCACAGCCAAAGCAGTGGTAGAACTGTTTGTCATCATTAACGGTAAAGGACGGGCTTTTTTCATTATGGAACGGGCAGCACCCGGAAAACTCACGCCCGGCACGGCGCAGCTTGACGCGCTTGCCGATAATATCGGACAGCGTCAGGCGGTTGCGCAGTTCATCCATAAACCGTGGCGTGATGGTCATATTATGTGTCTAGCAAAACTGTGCCGCAATTGCACGTGGAGATTAACGCTATGATTTACAACTTGACTTTAAATATTTAATAGGATATTATTCCTATAAATTATGATTTTAATATTCCAGAAAATATAACCACATCCATTGGGGATGGTCTCAATTCTAACCCTCAAGATGTTGTAACCACACGTCGAAAAATGAAACGCTTAGGCTATTATGATGGTGATACAGAATTAAGGTACATAGATCGCCCGCTTGATAGTTCTATTCGCCAATTTCAACAAAATAACAAGCTCCTAATTGATGGGGTAATAACGCCACGCGGAGAAACAGAAACGGCAATGAATATAGCTCTAAAAAAAGTCAGCGATAATCAGGCTCCGTCTCAAATGCCTGCTTTACCACGAGGCACTATGGAAAAGGAAGAGCTGCCTCCACCCAACATTCCCGGAACCAACATCCCGGACCAAGGAATTGCGGAAGGGGCTAAACCGCGACCACGCATTCCCGGCATTGACACCGATACATACAGGTACAAGATGGACCCTGATGTTTGGAAAAAACCGCCATCAATGGATAAAGATATTATGTTACCTTTTGATCCAAACTATCCTGTCATCCCTTCCGGTCGCCGCAAAAGAAATATATAATCCGGCCTCTTTTCTATTTTTTGTTACAGTGGAACATATGAAGCCCATTTTTTACATATTTATTATCGTTGTTTTGTTGCTTGCGATCTTGCCTGCTCACGCAGCCCCCTACAAAATAACAGCTCAGCAAAACGACCCCGACGGTATAAAACATAGCGTTATTTGCGACAGCGATGATAAAATTTGTGGCCTGACAATTCCTCTGGTTTCTTCAAATTCAGAAAAGCAGGAACCATCCGACGCTCTGGAAATCGGGATATTATTCTCTGATAACGACGATGTTTATTTAAAATTCAAGCATCATGGTGAATTTTTATTCTACACGGCTGAGCCAGCGTCCTATGATAACAGCCGCCTTCACATCTCTATAAACGGCGATGAGATGCACGAAAATGGTTTTGTCATTCGTAAAAATATACAGCTATATATTCCTCATACCTTATCCCGAACAGACCCGGAGACCTCTCTCGTTTTAAGGCAAGGGCAAGGCCATGTTGCGGCAATTAATGTCGCGATCAGGCCTATTAAGCCATAAGCGTTCTGGATTGCTTCGGTTACTTTGTTCCCTCGCAATGACGTTTCTTGCAATAACAGGTGTCACCCCGCCAGTTTTTGCTTCACGACACCGCCGGCGCGGCCCATATCGAGTTGTCCGGCGTAGCGGGTTTTGAGTTCGGCCATGACCTTGCCCATATCCTTGATCCCGGCGGCGCCGGTTTCGGTGATAATGGTCGCGATGGCTTCCTGCATTTCATCCTCGCTTAGGGCTTTGGGCATAAAGCGCTGGATTACCTCGATTTCAGCTTCCTCGCGGTCAGCCAGATCATCGCGGCTGGCATCGCGGTAGGTTTTAGAGCTTTCCTGACGCTGTTTAATCATGGTTTGCAGCATGGAGAGAATTTCATTGTCGGAAATACCCTCCGAAGCGCTGCCCTGACCGCGCGCGGCGATGTCACGGTCCTTCATTGCGGCGATCATCAAACGGATCGTCGCCATGGCAATTTGGTCCTTACTTTTAAGGGCGTCTTTCAATGCGCTGTTGAATTCTTCTCTTTTTCCCACTTTTTTACTTCCCTTTCACGCCCAAAGGCTTTAAGAAATTTGTCTCTAGCGGCCATCTGCTAGAGGAATCAAATGAAAGACCTTTCTAAACTAAAACAGCCTGCCAATGCAACGGGCGTTATTGTTATGGCCGACGGGACTGTAATCTGGGGCCGCGGTATCGGTTCAGAGAGCAAATCTGTCGGTGAGATCTGTTTTAACACGGGGCTTACAGGCTATCAGGAAACCCTGACCGACCCGTCTTACGCCGGACAGATCATCACCTTCACCTTCCCCCATATTGGTAATGTCGGTACGAACGACGAAGATATCGAATCGCTAAAACCGGCGGCGCGCGGTTTGATCGTCCGCGAAGATATCACGACGCCTTCGAACTGGCGGGCGCAAAAACATCTGAACGAATGGCTCAAGGATAACAACCTGCCGGGGATCTGCGGCATTGATACGCGCGCGCTGACCCGCCGCATTCGCGATGGCGGCGCGCCGAACGGCGTTATCTGCCACAACCCGGATGGAAAGTTTGATCTGCAGGCACTTTATGAAGAGGCCAATAATTGGCCAGGACTAGACGGTATGGATCTGGCCAAGGATGTCACCTGCGCCGCGCCCTATGAGTGGACGGAGAGCGAATGGGCGCTGGAGACCGGATACGGCACGCAGGACAAACCGGCCTGCCATGTCGTCGCCATGGATTTCGGCGCCAAGCTGAATATTCTGCGCTGTCTGGCCACGGCGGGTTGCAAGGTTACCGTTGTCCCGGCGACAACGACAGCCGATGAAATTCTAGCCCTGAAGCCCGATGGCGTATTTCTGTCGAACGGCCCCGGCGATCCGGCCGCCACCGGTGAGTACGCCGTGCCGACGATCAGGACGCTTCTGGATAAAAACATACCCGTATTTGGGATATGTCTCGGGCACCAACTGCTGGCACTGGCACTGGGCGGTAAAACGACAAAGATGCATCTGGGGCACCGCGGCGCCAACCACCCGGTCAAGGATTTACAAACCGGCATCGTCGAAATTACCAGTCAAAACCATGGGTTCTGTGTTATCCCTGAATCATTACCTGAGAATGCGGAAGTCACGCATGTCAGCTTGTTCGATTCTTCAAATGAAGGATTAAGAGTGAAAGATAAGCCTGCGTTTTCAGTGCAATATCACCCGGAGGCCTCCCCCGGCCCGCAGGACAGCCATTATTTGTTCGAGAGATTTGTAAACACAATTAAAGAAGCGAAAGCCGCCTGAAGACAATGCCTAAAAGAACCGACATAAAATCCATCTGTATCATTGGCGCCGGACCGATCATTATCGGGCAGGCCTGCGAGTTTGACTATTCCGGGGCACAAGCGTGCAAGGCGCTGAAAGAGGAAGGCTACAGGGTTGTCCTCGTGAATTCGAACCCGGCGACGATCATGACCGACCCGGACATGGCCGATGCCACCTATATCGAGCCGATCACGCCGGACATCGTGGCAAAAATTCTGGAACAGGAACAGCCGGATGCGCTGCTGCCGACCATGGGCGGGCAAACGGCGCTAAACACGGCGCTGGCGCTGGCTGAAAACGGGACTCTCGACCGGCTGGGCGTTGAGCTGATCGGGGCCAAGGCTGATGTAATCGACCGGGCCGAAGACCGCGAAAAATTCAAGAAATGCATGGATGAGCTGGGGCTGGAAAGTGCCCGCAGCCAGACCGTCAAATCTTATGAAGAGGCGCTGGAAGCGCTGGAGCATACCGGCCTGCCCGCGATTATCCGCCCGTCCTTTACGCTGGGCGGGACCGGCGGCGGCGTCGCGTACAACAAGGAAGAATTCAAGGAAATCGTCCGTGAGGGGCTGGATGCCTCCCCCGTTCATGAAGTGTTGATCGAAGAATCGCTGCTGGGATGGAAGGAATACGAGATGGAAGTTGTCCGCGATAAAAATGACAACTGCATCATCATCTGTTCTATCGAAAACGTCGACCCGATGGGCGTTCACACCGGGGATTCCATTACGGTCGCCCCGGCGCTGACCCTGACGGACAAGGAATACCAGATCATGCGGAACGCTTCGCTGGCGGTTCTGCGCGGGATCGGCGTGGAAACCGGCGGATCGAACGTCCAGTTTTCGATCAATCCCGATAATGGCCGAATGGTCGTCATTGAAATGAACCCGCGTGTATCGCGCTCTTCCGCGCTGGCCTCCAAAGCGACAGGATTCCCGATCGCCAAGGTCGCGGCGAAGCTGGCGGTTGGCTATACGCTGGATGAACTGGGCAACGATATTACCGGCGGCAAAACTCCGGCCAGTTTCGAGCCGACGATTGATTACGTCGTAACCAAAATCCCGCGTTTTGCGTTTGAAAAATTCAGCGGTACGGACAACACCCTGACCACCGCCATGAAATCGGTTGGCGAGGTCATGGCGATCGGTCGCAATTTCGAGGAATCCATGCAAAAAGCCCTGCGCGGCATGGAAAAAGGGCTATCCGGCTTTGATCCGATTCCCCTGCCCGGCCACTCCAACCCGGATGAAGCGCCGCACCCCGATTTGATGCGCGCCGCCCTATCCCGCCCGACACCGCAACGGATTTTGTACGTGGCACAAGCGCTCCGCTACGGTCTGTCAATTGATGATATTTACGATATCAGCAAATATGACCGCTGGTTCCTCGAACGTATCCAGAACATCGTCAATACCGAGAACCACGTGAAAAAGAACGGCTTGCCGATTGATGCCGAAGGCTGGCTGGCGCTCAAGAAAATGGGGTTTTCCGACAAACGTCTGGGCAATCTGGTCGGCGTTTCCGAACAACATATTCGCACCGCCCGTCTGAAACACGGGGTGCGCCCGGTCTATAAGCGGGTGGACAGCTGCGCTGCTGAGATCCCTTCTGAAACGGCTTACATGTATAGCTGCTACGAAGGCGACGGCCTGAACCCGCCGGAGGATGAATGCAATCCGACCGACCGCAAGAAGATCATTATTCTCGGCGGCGGCCCCAATCGGATCGGTCAGGGGATCGAGTTTGACTATTGCTGCGTTCATGCGGCCTATGCCCTGAAAGAAGCCGGGTTTGAGACCATTATGGTTAACTGTAACCCGGAAACGGTTTCGACCGACTATGACACGTCCGACCGGCTGTATTTTGAACCGCTGACCGAAGAAGACGTTATTGAGCTGATCGAAGCCGAGAGCAAAAACGGTCAGGTTATGGGCGCGATTGTTCAGCTGGGCGGGCAAACGCCACTGAAACTGGCCAACACGCTTCAGGAAGCCGGCATTCCGATTTTGGGCACCGATCCCGATGCGATCGATCTGGCCGAGGACCGGGAACGGTTCCAGAAACTCTTGAAGAAGCTCAAGCTGCGCCAGCCTTATAACGGGCTTGCCCGTTCCGAAGAAGAAGCCCTTAAAATCGCCGAAGAGATCGGCTTTCCGATTGTTCTGCGCCCCTCCTACGTTCTGGGCGGACAAGGCATGCAGATTGTCGCCAGTATGGAAGAAACACGGAATTACATCCGCACGGCGGTCCATGTCTCCGGGGACAACCCTGTGCTGCTTGACCGCTATGTGCGCGGCGCCATCGAAATTGACGCGGACTGCCTGTGTGACGGCAAGGATGTCTACGTCGCCGGGATCATGGAACATATTGAGGAAGCGGGCATTCACTCCGGCGATAGCGCTTGCGTCTTGCCACCGCACTCTTTACCATATAAAACCGTTAGGGAAATAGAAAAACAAACGATAAAACTGGCAAAAGCCTTAAACGTCAAGGGGTTGATGAATGTTCAATACGCCATCAAAAAGAATAAAAACACTGGAGAATTTGACATCTACATTCTGGAGGTCAACCCACGTGCATCGCGGACAGTTCCATTTGTGGCAAAAGCAACCGGGACGCCTGTGGCGAAGATCGCGGCACGTATAATGGCTGGTGAAAAGCTTTCCGCCTTCCAAAAGCGCGGCGAGCTGCACGGCATGAATCCCGATCATACAGCGGTGAAGGCCCCGGTTTTCCCCTTTAACCGTTTCCCCGGCGTCGACCCGATTTTGGGGCCGGAAATGAAATCGACCGGCGAGGTCATGGGGATTGCCTATGAAATGGCCAACGCCTATGCCAAAGCCCAGATCGGTGCCGGTGTTTACCTGCCGACCGAGGGAAAAGTCTTCCTGTCCGTACAAGACAAAGACAAGGAAGAAGTCATTCCGGTTGCCAGGGATCTGGCCGAAATGGGCTTTACGCTCATCGCTACGGGCGGAACATGCGCTCACCTGATCGCCAACGGCCTTGAGGTCAGGCGCGTCAACAAAGTGATGGAAGGCAAACCCAATATTGTCGATGCCCTGATTAACGGCGAGATTGATCTGGTTATCAACACAACTGCCAAGGGACCGCAAGCCGTGGCCGATGCCAATAACATCCGCCGTATTGCCCTGATGTACAAGGTACCGCATTACACCCTGCTGACTGCCGCCCGCGCCGGTATTCAGGCCATCCGTGCCCTGAAAGCCGAAACGATCCGTGTCCGGCCGTTGCAAGGGTATTTCAGTGATGACGATGAGGATAGCGAACAAGCGGCCTGAGCGTGTCAATCTTGACGCCGGATGTTCTCTGCGCTAGTTTCTTTAACAGCGAAATAAATATGCTTTACCGCCGCGTCCGCGCGGCGTTAATTTTTGCAGAACCAAGGAATAGGATTATGGACAAGTTTCCTGTGACAAAAGTGGGCTATGATGCCCTTGAAAAAGAACTGAAGACCCTGAAATCTGTCGAGCGCCCGGCGGTGATTGAAGCGATTGCCGAAGCGCGCGCGCATGGGGACTTGTCTGAAAACGCTGAATATCATGCCGCCCGCGAGCGCCAGAGCTTTATCGAAGGCCGGATCCAGGAGCTGGAAGCCGTGATTTCGAAAGCGCAAATCATCGACCCGGCGACCATGAGCGGCGATACCGTGAAATTCGGCGCGCGGATTCTGATCGTCGATGAAGATACGGATATTGAAGTTTCCTATCAGATTGTCGGCCACCACGAAGCCAATGCCGATCAAGGAAAGATCTCTTTGAACGCACCGATTGCCCGCGCACTGATCGGCAAAGCGGTCGGCGACAGCGTTACCGTACATGCGCCACAAGGCGAGCGCTCCTACGAGATTCTGGAAGTTATCTACGAATAAGAAGAGGTTAAACCTCGATCGGAATACCCGGCTCGTCCTTGCTGGTGCGGATCGTCAGTGACGTTTTGACTGAAACCACATGCGGTGCCGCCGTCAGGGAATTCCGGTGAAATGACTGATAGTCGTCCCAGTCATGCGCCACGATCTTTAACAGGAAATCGGTTTCTCCTGACAAGACATGGCATTCGCGAACCTGCGGCCAGCCGGCAGCCAATTCTTCAAAGCCTTTGAGCACTTCGTCGGCCTGACCGTCCAGCGTGACCATAGCGAACACCGTGACGCCGTAGCCCATAACAACCGGGTCAATTTTGGCATGATAGCTTTTGATGAAACCGGCATCCTCCAAGGCACGCACCCGGCGCAGGCAGGGCGGCGCAGAAATACCGGCTTCTTTGGCCAGCTCCACGTTGGTCATCCGGCCATCGTCCTGAAGGTTTTTAAGAATTTTACGGTCAATTTTGTCGAGTTTTATGCGTTTCATGGAAACTTTCTCTAAAAGACTTGTCTTCAAATCATCAGGAGTTGGTATAGAATTGTGCCTCGAAGAGTGCAAGCATTTTTGAAAGATAATTTCATGACGACCTGCTGGATTGTCACAGAAGACGGCTTAACCGGAACCGAAAACCAGTGTCTGGGCGTTGCCGAGGCCATGGGCGTGATGCCGATCGTTAAGCGGATCGGGTTACGCTGGCCGTGGCGTATTCTGTCCCCCTGGCTGGGGTTTGAACAAGGGTGGACCTTTACGGGCGACGCGCTTGACGGCCCCTACCCCGACCTTCTAATCGCCGCGGGACGCAAGGCGATTGCCGCTGCCCGTTACATCAAAAAACAAAGTAGCGGCAAAACATTTACCGTGTTCCTGCAAGATCCGCGGATAAACCCAAAACAATTTGATCTGGTCGCTGTTCCGGCGCACGACCCGACACGCGGTGATAATGTGATCGTCACCACAGCCACCCCCAACCGGATTACACCTGAACGCCTGGCTACCGCCAAAGAAGAATGGGACGGACAATTTTCCGGGCTGCCCTCCCCGCGCGTCGCCGTGATGATCGGCGGCAGCAGTAAAGCCTATGACATGACGCCGGAAATTACCAAACATCTGGCCGAACAATTAAAGGAGATGGATGCCAGTTTGATGATCACAGCGTCCCGCCGAACGGGAGAGACAAATCGTGCCTTGCTGCATGAAATTCTGAAAGATCGCGAGCATATGTTTTTCTGGGACGGGCATGGCGACAACCCCTATTTCGGCATGCTGGCGTGGGCAGATTATCTTCTGGTAACAGCCGACAGCGCCTCGATGCTCTCCGAGGCCGCCACCACCGGGAAACCGGTTTACATGATCCCGCTGGCCGGCGGCACGAAACGTTTTGACATATTTCACAAAAACTTGCTAGAAAGTGGGCTTATCCGAAAATTTAACGGAAATCTGGAAAGCTGGACTTATAAACCTTTAAGGGACGCCCATCAAATCGGGGAAGCTGTATGGATGAAGATCAACGCAAACGCCAGCAAAAATTCAGGGCGCTCCTGACCCTTTATCGTTTTCCGGCCCTGCCCCGCCTGAAGGAGCAAACAAGCCGCCATACAAAACTCGACCAGATTACAGACCGATGCGGCGCGGATCCTATGGCCGTTGCGCTTCATAAGTTATCGACGCTTGTCATAGAAGAAAATCAATTCAAAAGTCCCGCTTCGCAGGGCCGTTTTCTGAATAGTTACGACAAAGTTTGTGACATTATTTCCGGAGCCGACGCCTACACCAATCGTCTTGTCCTGTTTTCCGGGCAGGAGTGCAAAAAGGAAGCCGAACACCTCGCTATACGCTACCCCCAGTATGACACTATTGATACAACGCCTGCCGGATTCTTTCTTAACCTCGTCAGCGGTTTCATTCACAACAAGGAACTCCTGTATCTGGCCGGCTATATCGTTGCCATGCGGGTTATCGCCACCATCAGCGATGACGAAGTTTTTTGCCTGCTGAACGGCAGTAGCGAAACAAGCACGTATCGCGTCGCCGAAGCCTGGTCACTGGCGGCGTCCCCGGCCATTAATACTGTCCGGCAATATCACCTGAGTAACTACAGTGCGACCTCCGACGATTCGGTTTATTATCCGGTCCGTTACGCGAACAAAGACGATATTTTGAAAGCTGACAACCACGCCCCCACGGCTCACCTTATGAACTGGATGGATGCCATCAGGAAAGAGCGTCGTCACAGTTATTTCAATCCGACGAATAATCCGCTTGCCGCAAAATTCCATTTGCATGCACAGGACCGTGTTTCTCCGCTTAATGCCCGGACCATCCATGAAGGGCGGAAAATTGCTTACAAACACATGAAACCCTTGCTGGAAGACTTGAAAAACGCTAACTCTATCCCAGATCATTTAAGAAACATTATCCCTGTCTAATAAAAGAAAGAAGTCATGTCTGATACGAAACACACCAAGGTTCTGATTATCGGTTCCGGGCCTGCCGGATACACGGCTGCGATTTACGCGGCGCGCGCCAACCTTTCGCCTCTGCTGGTTACCGGGATGCAACCGGGCGGACAGCTTACGATTACGACGGAAGTTGAGAACTATCCCGGCTTTGCCGATCCGATCGAAGGGCCGTGGCTGATGGAGCAAATGCAAAAACAGGCCGAAAACGTTGGCACAGAGATCATCAACGATTATATCTCTGATGTCGATTTTTCCAAGCGTCCGTTTACCGCCAAGGGCGAGTCCGGCACGACATATACCGCCGACACTGTCGTTATTTCGACGGGGGCGCAAGCGCGCTGGCTGGGGTTGGAATCCGAAAAGAAATATCAGGGTTTTGGCGTATCGGCTTGCGCGACGTGCGATGGTTTTTTCTATCGCGGCAAGGAAGTCGCCGTGGTCGGCGGCGGGAATTCCGCTGTTGAGGAAGCGCTTTTCCTGACGAATTTCTGTTCCAAGGTAACGATCATCCACCGCCGCGATGAATTCCGGGCCGAGCGCATTATGCAAGAGCGCCTGTTCGCACACGAAAAGATTGAGGTTGTCTGGGACACTGTTTTGGAAGAAATTCTTGGAGAGGAAGGCAAAGGCGTCACAGCCCTGCGCCTGAAAAACGTCAAAACGAATGAGGAAAGCGAACTGCCTGTTCACGGCGTATTCATTGCTATTGGCCACGATCCGGCAACGAAGCTGTTCAAGGGCAAGGTCGATATGGACGATGACGGCTATATTATCACGGCCCCCGACTCTACCGCGACCAACATTCCCGGCGTTTATGCCGCCGGTGACGTGAAGGATAAAACCTATCGTCAGGCTGTCACAGCCGCCGGGATGGGCTGTATGGCGGCTCTGGAAGCCGACCGGTTTATTCATGGCCAAGGAGCAGAGAAAAAAACGGAAGCCGCTTAAAGTGCCGTGTTCTGTTTAATCTAAACTTTTATTGACATATAATCGCCCATTCTACTAAGCTCCCTTTTTCTATAATACGGATAAAGGGAACAGGGTGTATGTCGGAACATTTCAAAAGAGACCATGTGAACCACGATCAATTTACTGATTTGATGTTTCATAACGATGTTTGGGTGCCCGAAAATGTAAGAGCCGGCAGCATCATTGGGTGTCAATTAATGACGCACGCTAACGGTGAATACCGCCCTTTTTCAAGAAGCGCCATGATCCTTGGCTTTCAGGTCGATCCAGAGGATTTTTCTTACACGGGCTTGCACGTCCTTCCCCTAAGATTTGGTATCAATGATAACGATGAGCACGCCTTCTCATTGGGACGATACCATGAAAAAGAAGGAAATGTTTCCGGCGTGAAGCTTCCCGCGCAAATGCCCTATGGGGAGATACACTACGTCCCCATGGACATTAAGAATTTCACTTACTGGAATATGGCCCTGCGGGGGCATGTCAGTGAAGATTTGTTTACCGAAGTTTGTGAAGAGATTCGCAACTACCAAAGTTCCGGACACAAAATCAAACACATCGGGGCTCCAAAAATTCAGGGCACGGACTATACCTTGCTTGCGCCCCACCAAAGTCACCTTTCTGTTGCCGATGTCATTCCCCACCACCCTATCCATTCATTGGATAAAGAGACGGAAGAGCTGTACAAGCTAGCCGATGTTCATCGCCGTATGAATACGCTTAGCGGCAATCGTGTCGCTGAATTTATAAGTGATCTTCATCTGAGCGCCCAACAAACGGCACGGCACGAAAGATACATCAATCGCATGACCGAGAAGGCACAAAAAGACAGACGGTTTTATATTTCCCACAAACGAGAAACCTGTTTTTCCACCGAAGAACAAAGAAGCGACCTGTCACAGCGTATCGATAAACAACTCGCGAAAATGGAACGTGACCCCACACATCGTGAGAAATACGAATACGTGCTGGCCTTACTGGATGGTATAAAAAATGGTCCAGAAGCCTTGTCCGCCTTGCAACAAGAATTTGAACAACGAAAGTCGGGCCGATCCTATATAGAGCTACCGTCCTTTCTATGGCAAGGACGCTACATTTCAATGAAAATTAATAGCCTGATGGATGAATCTGTTTCCGGAAATGCGTTTCGCCCCTGCATTGTCTGGAAACTTTACGAAGATAGAAATACCGGAGAGCTGGCGGGTATGGAACTCCACCCATGCACCCGTAATTCAGCGGACAATTTCAAGTACAAGATGCCCGCCAACCCTCTTTATACGAGAAGCTTAAACCCCGGTTTTTTAGTTGCAGATTGCCTGGTTCGCGTCCCTTTTCATCCTCGTTATTTCCAGGATTCGGCGCATACCCGGTTTAATGAACTGCCCGGTGATAAATTCATGAAATTCAGAACCCGCCGCGATCATGTCATGAGCAATGGCAATGATCTCCGGATTTGGGGTCTGAAAGAACGTCCTGAAAACTGGGTCGAGAGACCTCTGGAAGAACGCCCCAGCGACCAATGGCTGGAAAAGCAGTTTGAGGCACGTTTGATCGGGCTTGACGGTCATCACATAGACCGTTTCCGGGAAAAGCAGGCCCAGCATAAATTAAAAAAACAGGGGAACGTCCCGGCCTGACAGTGAAGCCATCTGGAACGCCGGTTCTTTCTTTTTCCCTTCGCGTCTTCCCGTCTTCATGGTAAAACCGTTTCATGGACTGGGACAAATTACGCATATTTCACGCTGTGGCCGAGGCCGGGAGTTTTACCCATGCGGGCGAAACTCTGAACCTCAGCCAGTCAGCCGTATCACGCCAGATTAGTTCTTTGGAAGAATCGCTGGGTGTATCCCTGTTTCACAGGCATGCGCGCGGTCTGGTTTTGACCGAGCAAGGCGAATTATTGCAACAAACGGCCGGTGAAATCTTTGGCAAGCTTGCGATGATCGAGGGACGGCTTCACGATTCGAAGCAATTGCCCGAAGGACCGCTGCGGGTGACGACCGTTGGTTTTCTGGGATCGACATGGCTGGCGCCGCTCATCCATGACCTGAAAGAAAAATACCCCGGATTGCAATTAACCCTGCTGCTGGACAACAGGATCTATAATCTGGGCATGAGCGAAGCCGATGCCGCCATTCGCCTGTACAAGCCCGAACAGCCGGATTTGATCCAGCGTCATCTGGCCACAATTAACTTTCACATTTACGGCTCGAAAAAATATCTGAAGAAGCACGGCACGCCCAAAACCGTCGCCGATCTGAAAAACCATACCCTGATCGGCTATCCGGACAGCATTACCGCCCCGTTCTCCGATCCGAACTGGCTGTTGCGCGTTTCCGGCATTGATTCGCACAAAGATAATAATTTATTGATGATGAACTCGATGCACGCCATCCATTGTGCCGTTGAAACCGGCGCCGGTCTGGCGGCCCTGCCCGATTACCTGATGGCCAACAATAAAAACACCGAGATTGTCCTGCCCGACACCCAGCCCAAAGGCGTCGAGATGTACTTCGTTTATCCGGAACAACAGCGCCATTCCCAGCGCATTTCTGTCTTCAGGGATTTTCTTTTGGAAAACATCAGTCACGCCAATTTTTAATATGCAATAAACGCATGCCTGTCATTCCTAAATTGCTATAGTTTCTCCTGATCGCCCAGTATATAAAGGCCGGATCAGCGTGCTTTATGCATGTTGACCGGGACCCTCCTTAGGGTTCCGACGTCTCCCAGACGTGAAACCTCCCTGTTCAACTCGCCGGGTCGTGTGACCCGGTTTTTTTTTGCTCTTTCCCTGTCTGATATTGCACTGCAAGCTGACTTGCCTTCTATTTTCAGTTATAATTACCTTTGCAAAACAAACACTTCTCAAGAAAATAAAACCGCGTGAGCACAGAACAAAAAACCAGCATCGCTATATTCAACCATGGGGGCGGCATTCGCGGCCTTATCCCTGCCCGGATCATGACCCGGATCGAAGAAATGACAGGCCTGCCGATGAGCGCCATGGTCGATATTTTCGCGGGTCCCTCGACCGGTGCGATTCTTAATGCGGCGCTCAACCGACCCAATCAAAAGGAACCGGACAAACCGGCCTACAAGGCTGAAAACCTGGTCTATTTTTATGAACGCAACGGTGCCAAGATTTTCCCGCCGGATCGTTTCCGTGATTTCCGCGGCATTGTTCATGACTTCAACAACCGGACCCTGAAACTAAACCAGCTCAACGCCCTGTTCCGGCACGGCCATTATGACCCCGGCAATCTTTCCAAAGCCCTGCGGGCTATGTACGGCGAAACACGGCTGTCGGAGACACTCTCTAGTCTGATTATCCCGACCTACAATATTGACGGCGAACAGCTGGAAATCGTTCAGGAAGTCGGTGAAAGCCTTGAAACACCGGCGCACACCAAAAACAATTTCATTGACCACGGGGGACATGCCGTCTGGCTTAAAAACATCAAGACCGGCTATCCGGAAGGCCAGATCAACCGGACCCCCGATGTTTCCATGTATGATGCCGTCATGGCCAGCGCCGCGGCACCGACCTATTTCCCCTGTCACCATTTTGATGTCACATACCCGGACCGGCGCGGCAAGCGAGCCTATACCGGGATTGACGGCGTTATTTTCGACAATCCGTGCATCAGTTATCTCGGCGCTATCCGCCGCCACGTACCGGAAGATCACAAGCTGATTATGATTGTTCTCGGCACTGGGTACACCAACCGTTCGATCAAGAAAGAAGACTGGAATCGTTATGGGTCTCTGGGCGTTGTTGATCCGGTCAATGACCTGCCGCTGATTAACATCTTTTTCCATGCGTCTGAATCGGCCCTGATGGACAGCTTCGAAGAGGAAATGGGTAATAACCTGTATATCTTCAACAAATCCATGCTGCCGGACATCAACAAACCCGACAATCCCAGCGTCCAGATCGACGACGCCAGCCCCGAAAACCTGAAGCGGCTGGCCCGGTTCACCGATGAGCTTTTAGAAGAGCACAAAGGCAAATTCGAGGCTGTCTGTCACCTGTTGGTCAATCGCCGCGACCGCCGTCAGGAAGAACAACAGCGCACGTTAAAGGCTCAGGCCCGCAAGACCTATTTCCGCTTCGCCGGCAAACGGGACAGCGACGGCAAAAATTAAGCCACCGCCCGCGCTTCACCGGTCAACATGGCGCATGCCTTCTGAATACGGCGGCAAGCCTCTTCCAGCAAATCATCCGATGTCGCGTAGGAAATCCGGAAACAGGGCGACAAGCCAAACGCAGCCCCCTGTACGCAGGCCACACCGGCGGTTTCTAGAAGGTAACTCACGAAATCTTCATCATTTTCAATGATTTTTCCTTCCGGCGTTGCCTTGCCGATACAGCCCGCGCAGGACGGATAAACGTAAAAGGCGCCTTCCGGCTTATGACAGCGCAGCCCTTCGGCCTGATTAAGCATCTCGACCACCATATCCCGGCGGCGTTTGAAAACGGCATTGCGCTCGATCAGGAACGACTGGTCCCCATTCAACGCTTCCGCCGCCGCCGCTTGCGTGATCGAACAGGCACCGGACGTTGATTGCCCCTGAATATTCACCATCGCCTTAATCAGCTCTTTCGGCCCGCCGGCATAGCCCAGACGCCAGCCCGTCATAGCGTAGGCCTTCGACACGCCGTTAATCGTCAGCGTGCGGTCATACAAAGATGGTTCGACCTGTGCCGGGGTGGTGAATTCAAAATCGTCATAGACCAGATGTTCGTACATATCATCGGTCATCACCCAGACATGCGGGTACTTGACGATGACATCGGTCAGGGCTTTCAGCTCTTCTCTCGTGTACGCCGCCCCGGTTGGATTAGAGGGCGAATTAAACAACACCCATTTGGTTTTCGGGGTGATGGCGGCCTCCAGCGCGGCGGGCTGGAGCTTGAATGCTGTTTCCTCCGGACAGTCGACAAAGACCGGTTTACCATCAAACAGTTCCACCATTTCCGGATAGGATACCCAATACGGCGCGGGGATAATCACTTCATCACCGGGGTTGAGCGACGCCATAAAGGCATTAAACAGGATTTGTTTCCCGCCCGTCCCGGCGACCAGTTGATCCAGCCCGTAATCCAGCCCGTTATCGCGCTTGAATTTGCCCTGAATCGCCTCCAAAAGCTCTTTTGTACCCGGTACGGCCGTATATTTTGTCTGTCCCTCGTCGATCGCTTTTTTCGCGGCCGCCTTGACAAAATCAGGGGTGTCGAAGTCAGGTTCCCCCAACCCCAGCGCAATAATATCTTTCCCGGCGGCTTTCAATTCCCGCGCTTTCGCCGCCATGGCAATCGTGGCGGACGGCTTCATGTTTTTAACCCGGTCGGCGATAATGGACATGGAAAACTCCCCTCTTCTCGGTATTGATAAAACTGAAACAAGAGATTAGAACGCCCTGCCCCGTGGCGCAAGCCTTGTCGCCGGGAATTATTCACGGATAAGCGACCAAGTGGATCATCCCTGTTTTTTGAGAGAGAAGGACTTACCTGCCCCTGTTTTTTTATGATGTATAGAGGGCAGAACTTCTTTGTATTTTTCCTTGTGAATCTGTTAGTTTACCCCCATGCATTGGATCAAGAATTTTAACCCCCCCCTCCGGAGCCTTATCTCCGTCCTCATCATCGGGTTGTTACTGACCCGGATGAATATTCATGAAATTCTGCGAACAGCTTTTGATATCAACCTGTTCTACCTGTCGGCGGCCCTGCTGTTCATGATGGCACAGATTATTGCTTTGGCATGGCGCTGGCATCTGCTCATTAACATGCAACGCCACATAACCGATTTTGCAACATCAATGCGGATTACGATTGCCAGCCTGCTGGCTAATTTGCTTTTGTTCACATCAATCAGCGGTGTTTTTGTCCGGATTGCCCTGGCGGTTCAGGAAGGCGCCAAACTGACTCATGCTATTTTCGTTACTGTTATCGACCGGATCATGACCTTCGCGGCACTGGCGTTGGTGACCTTGGCCTTTCTGCCCGGTCTGGCCCCTCATGTTGAAGGGAAAACCTTTACAACGCTGTGTCTGGCGGCCGGAATTTTGACTGTGACGGCCTTTGTGTTCACACCTTTATTTTTTCACGATTATGTCCGGCGCTTTGCCTACGGCAATCGAAAAATCGCCAAGATATATAAAAACACCCGTACCCTGCTCAGCCGCCCGGCCTTGTTTGGCAAGGTTTTGGCGGTCAGCCTTGCCGCCCAGCTTTTTTATTTCGTCGCCGTTTATGCTCTGACCATTCCGACGGAAGCCAACATTACGCTGGTGCAGCTGTTAAGTGTTCTTCTTGTCATCGCTCTGGTTGCCGCTCTGCCTATCAGCATCGGCGGATGGGGCGTTCGGGAAAGCGCCTTTATAGTCGGGCTTGGGTTTTTGGGCGTTCCTGCGGAAACCGCTTTTTCCGTGTCTGTCCAAGTCGGCATCCTCAGCATGTTATCAACGGTTGTCGCCGGGGTTCCGGGGCTTCTTGGCGGTAACGTGCAAAAACTTTTCCATCGTTCTCTGCGGTTTGCTCCCGAGAAAATAAAACCGACACTGTAATGCCTGCTTTGTCCAAAACCGGAATACCTGCATACCTCACAGCTTTCCTGTTCTGTCTGGCGCTCTGTCTTCAATGGGCTTTAACGCTGTTTGCCGATGGCACCTATAAGGGAATAACCCTGAACAGCGCCGATTTTCTTCTTCCGTTTGCCGGACTCTTTATCCTTTTCTCCCTTCTGAAAAAGCGATCCGATTGGCCTTGTTGGAAGTTGCGTTCCGTTTACCTGTTTCTGGTTCTTCTAGGCGGCGTCATAATCATGGCGCTGATTAACGGCTATCTCGTCATGAATCAATGGAATCAATGGGCGCTGGTCAACAAAGGGGCGGGCTGGTTTGTCCTGATGGCCTACATGATGGCGGGCAGCTGGCTGACTACCAATTATGGGTCCCTTGGAATTCAGGTGTTTTTACGGCCTTTCCTGAGTTTCTTTATTCTTTTCATGACCGCGCTTGTAGTTATTTCCGTGTTACGTGACTTTGATTTTTTCATCCCCCTTTCCTATCTGGAAGAAAACCGCCAACGTCTGGCAGGACTTAGTGGAAATAGAAATGCCTACGGGCTTTTGCTGTGTGTTGTTCTTTGCCTGATCACGTGGCCAGTTCTCAATAATCAGAAACCGTTTTACAGGCCTTTTTTATTCACACTGTTCTGGGCGATGCTGCCGCTGGCCTTGATCTATAACAATTCACGAACTCTCGCTTTGACGGTTTTCGTTCTTTTGCTGGTATTTTCCATGATCCGGTTGAAAAACACCTTTCGCCGTGTCGGGCCGCCTCTCATTGCCGGCATTATGCTTGCCATGTTGCTTTTCAGCACGAGCGGGGCGCCGGTCTTACGCGAACATCAAGGGACGAAAACCGAAATTGCCTACAGCTTTTTGCAAGAAAGCGCCGATGATGCAGAAATCCTTCATCAAAAAGCATCCAGCATCATGACCAGCGAAACCGTACGGATGCGTGTTTTTCTTGATGCCTTCTCCCTGTGGCAAGAAAAGCCTTTGACCGGCATTGGTCTGGGGCGTTTTCTTAGCAATCAGTTTGAGCGCTATGGCGATAAAGAAAAATTTGTCATCGATATCATCGATTGCACGCCCTTGTGGCTACTCACAGAAACCGGTCTTATTGGTTTTTCCCTGTTTGCGGGCTTTTACCTGATCGTCCTTTACCGTTTGTGGCGCGGCCATAAAGACGACGATGAAAATGATCGCCTTTTCGGTCAGTCCGTCGCCCTCATCCTACTGGCTTTCACCGTTATGAGCCTGTTCCATGAATTACTTTACAGTCGTTATCTCTGGCTGTTACTGGGCATGGCGCTGGCACGCCCCGTTATGCCTAGTAAGCATCATCCCTGATGCAGAATTTAATATCCTCGCCGTTTAGGGACGGGGCTTCAAGAAAATCGAGCTTTTGCTCATCACACCACGCCTTGAGGGAGCTTAAGACAGGGGCTTGCAGATCCTTGCGCAGATACCCCTCGACCCGCGGCAGAAAACGCAGCAAATCGTCCCGGCCGCTTCGTACGGCCAGCTTAAAGCACTGGCCGGCGATCCGGCAATGGAAATGGGCGGCGCAAAGCTGGTACCATGACTCGAAGGCTTCTTTTTCTTCTGCGCTCATCCCTTCGCAATAGCGGTTTTTCATCGCGGCGCGCGTATCATCGGGAATGTCGTTGCGGATATCTTCGAGCAGGTTCACCAGATCGTACGGCAGCGGACCGATAAAGGCATCCTGAAAATCGATAATGCCGCAGCGATCCAGACCCGTTTTATCCCCCCGCCACATCAGGTTATCGGGATGGTAATCGGCATGGCATATGGTTTGCGGACATTCGGGTAATCCGGCCTCGATTTTATTCCAGACATCAATAAAGCCTTCGACCAAACCATCGGGGTTTGCTTCTCCCCGCAGCGCCGGAATATACCAGTCCGCCAGCCGCCGTTTTCCGATATGATAGGCCGTGTCCGGATAAAATGGCAGATCAAGCGCCGTGATATCGGCATTTTGGCGTAAGTGGATCAGCGCCTCCGTTGCGATCGTGTAGATATCACGGTTATCAATCGCCGGATTTTTCAGGCACGCGCCGAAGGATGCCGCGCCAAAATCCTCAATCAAGGCCAGCCCGGCGGCTTCATCCACAGCATAAATTTCCGGGGTATGCAGGCCGATTGACCCCAGATACCTGGCCGTTTTCAGGTAATCATCGAGGCTGGTGTCCGGTCCTACATCCATCAAGAGCGCTGTCTGACCGTTATCCTGTGTCAAGCGGGCATACGTCCGTGTCCCCCAATCCGCCGGGAACTTAACCTGTGATGCATCGCCCCACCCACTTTTCATCAGAAACATTTCGGCAGACGACCCTTTTATTTGCGATAAAATTTGCAAAATATTTTCACCTTTTTTATATAGGTTGCTTCGCTTGCTTAGCTTAGAGTTTTAAAAATGACGGGAAAAGACATTTCTTTAGTTGATATCCACCGGCGTGCCATGCTGAGGAATCTGCCATCAGAGATGCAGCTCAGGCTTTCTACAATGGCGTCAGCTTTTGTCGCATTGGAAGCGCCTCTTATTCCCGATAGCCAAGAAGACTGGATGAAAAGTAAGAGAATAATTGATTTTCTTTGGCATGCTCAGCGTGATGGCCAGATCCATCAAAGCCATATCTCCGCTTTTGTCAGAATAGTTGATACCGAATGGGAAGAAAACAGCGACGATCCCGGTGAACAGGGTATTCGGGAAACCATTGATTTTGAGAACAACCCGGTTGGCGCGCTCATGACCTTATGCTTCATCCGGGCTCATCGCCATCACCTTGAAACAAGCACAAAAAACACAGTGCTTAAACTCTAATGCTTATCACCATCTTTGTTTACGCGGCGAGCCATAGACTTGATGGCATTGATGTGGGCTTGCGAGGCCTGTTTGTGGCCGGGGCGCGCGGCATAGCTTTCTTGACCAAACTGAGGCGTGGCTTTGCCCTGCAGCGCCTGCAGGATTTCCTTACCGAAGGTTTCCGGCGCCATATCGAGTGACTTTGGAGCGGCCGGCGGCGGTGCATCAGCGGCATCCCGCTGCGGGCGGCTCAGGATACGGTTGACCCAGAGCGCAACAATGCCAGTCAGGTGCCCCTGCGTCAGGCCCAGAAGCAGGCGGTGATCCTGCGCAACTTCAGCAATAATGCGCTGCTGCGCCTTCAGGGGGTGCCCCTTGGTAGCTTTCAGGGCGGCGCGGATGCGCTCTTCGACATATTCGCGGCTCATAGCATTGTTTCCTCTTTTAAAAAGCGCGTCATTGCGAGGAGGCTAAGCCGACGAAGCAATCCAAGATTCTTTTGTTTAACACTGGATTGCCACGCTCCCGCTGGTCGCTCGCAATGACGAAAGCAAGACTCTACCCTTTCAGGATGGCATAATTTCCGGAAAAGGCCAAATAGTTTGCCTTAGCGTCTAACCGACAATCACAAAGTCTTGCCTTTTCCGATCGAACTTTTTCGGCACCGGCGCCCAATCTTTATGTTGCTGACGTCTAACGGTAACGCCTTCAGCCGTACAGATACCAAATAATTGTGAAACCGCATCGGGTCCAGTCACGGCTTGGGCCATTGGCCGGAAAGGCACTTTATCTGCATCGCGCAGCAATGTTATATCCGGCCCCAGATTAGCCGTCACGTAGCCACTGTCGTTTGTCTGCATAGAAACAGGCCCGAAATGAAGCCTTAAAAGCATTTCTTTTCCCTGCCATGACAATTCCTGATTTTTACGTT
Source organism: Rhodospirillales bacterium (assembly GCA_020638175.1). Taxonomy (NCBI): domain Bacteria; kingdom Pseudomonadati; phylum Pseudomonadota; class Alphaproteobacteria; order Rhodospirillales; species Rhodospirillales bacterium. Next base: position 1,180,784 of record JACKJA010000002.1, on the reverse strand, counting down.
CCATTCCGTCCTCCCGGTTTATGAAAAAATGCTTTTATGGCATTTTCTGGAAAAACACAAATTTTTTATGCCTGACCGAAAGATGCCATTTCTTTCATCAGGCTACGGACACCTTTGACGCGGTGAGCGGCGGTGTCCCATTGGCGGATAGCAACGAGTTTTTGATCGGGGCGGAGCTTGAGCGCCCCACCCTTTTCCTGCATCCAGCCCATTAACCCCGGAATATTGGGCGGGCTATCCTTGTAAAAGCCGATGACCGCCCCTTTCGGCCCCGCTTCAACGCGGTCAACGCCGGCTTGTTTGCAAAGCTGTTTGATCTCGACGATTTGTAGCAGGTTTTCGACTTCCTCCGGGATTGGGCCGAAACGGTCGATTAATTCAGCGGCAAAGCTTTCAATCGCGTCCTTGTCATGCAATTCGGACAAGCGACGATAGAGGCTCATCCGGACGTTCAAATCTTCGACATAGCCATCGGGGATCAGAACCGACATGCCGACATTGATTTGCGGCGACCATTTTTCTTCGGCGACCTCGCCATGCTCCCAGTCCAACCCTTCGCGCGCCATCGCGACAGCTTCTTCCAACATCTGCTGGTACAGTTCCACGCCGACTTCCTTGATGTGCCCTGACTGCTCTTCGCCAAGCAAATTCCCCGCACCACGGATATCCATGTCATGGCTGGCGAGCTGGAAGCCGGAGCCGAGCGTGTCGAGCGTTTCAATAACCTCAAGCCGCTTTTGCCCCTGGTCGGTCAGCTTTTTGCCGGGGTCGTAGGTCAGGTAAGCATAGGCACGCTGTTTGGAACGGCCGATCCGCCCGCGGATCTGGTAGAGCTGCGCGAGGCCAAACATATCGGCGCGGTGCACGACCATCGTATTGGCGGTCGGAATATCGATCCCGCTTTCGATGATATTGGTCGCCAGCAGCACATCGTACTGCCCGTCATAAAAGGCGGTCATGCGGTCTTCGAGGTCGCCGGGGGCCATCTGGCCGTGCGCTTCGATGACTTTGACTTCGGGGACAAGCTCTTGCAGCGCTTCCTTGACGCTTTCCAGATCCTTGATGCGCGGACAGACATAGAAGCTCTGGCCGCCGCGGTAATGCTCACGCAGCAGCGCTTCGCGGATCACCACCGGGTCATAGGGCAGTACGAAAGTGCGGATCGCCAGCCTGTCCACGGGCGGCGTCGCGATCAGGCTCATTTCCTTCACGCCCGTCAGCGACATTTGCAGGGTGCGCGGGATCGGCGTGGCGGTCAGGGTCAGCACATGCACGTCGGCCTTGAGCTCCTTGAGCTTTTCTTTCTGCTTCACGCCGAAACGCTGCTCCTCATCGACGACGACCAGCCCCAGATTGGCGAATTTGATGCCCTTGCCGAACAGCGCGTGGGTGCCGACGATGATATTGACGCTGCCGTCCGCCAGCCCCGGCGCACCTTTGTCGGCATCGCGGGCGTTCACCATCCGGGAGAGCTGTTCGACGCGCAGGCCTGTCCCCTGAAAACGGGTAAAGAAGTTTTTAAAATGCTGGCGGGCGAGCAAGGTTGTCGGCACGGCCAGCGCAACTTGGACCCCGTTGATCGCCGCCACATAAGCGGCACGCAGAGCAACCTCCGTCTTGCCAAAACCGACGTCACCGCAGACAAGGCGGTCCATCGGGTAGTCGTTTTCCAGATCGGCCAGAACGGCGCTGATCGCGCGCTGCTGGTCGTCGGTTTCCTGATACGGGAAGCGTGCGGCGAAATCCTCGTAATTATCGTTCACGGGCAGTTTTTCACCCTTTTGCAACGTGCGAGCCGCGGCAATCTTCAGGAGATGATCGGCAATCCGCATCAAATCCTTTTTCACGCGGGCTTTACGCGCTTGCCAGCCTGCTCCGCCGAGCTTGTCGAGTTGGACCGTGCCTTCATCACTGCCGAAACGGGAAAGAACCTCGATATTCTCGACAGGAACAAAAAGCTTATCATCACCGCTGTAGACGATTTTCAGGCAATCATGCAGCGTTTTACCAACTGACAGCGTTTCCAGCCCCGCGAAGCGCCCGACACCGTGATCTACATGGACAACCAGATCCCCCGGCGCAAGCGATGAAACCTCCGTCAGGAAATTATCCGCTTTTTTGCGTTTCTGGGCTTTGCGGGCCAGACGGTCGCCGAGGATATCCTGCTCTGTCACCACCACCAGATCGGGGGCGGCAAAGCCATGTTCGAGCGCCAAAACCGCCATCCCGGTTTGACCGGGCGCCAGTTTTTTCACATTCCCCCATGACAGGCAGTCTTTCAAATTGGTAAACCCGGCATGCTCCATCAGCCCTTTCAGACGCTCTTTCGAGCCTTCGGAGTAAGCCGCGATCAGGATTTTCTCTCCCGCCCTGCGGTGGGCGGCGATATATTCCGACAACGCCTTAAACACGTCGCCATCGGGCAAGGCACGGATATCGGCGAAATCACGGCCCTTCTTTGCCGTTTCTTCACCGCCGGAAAACGGAGACAAAATTTCCGCCTGCGCCGTCAGGACCTCCCAGTCCCGCGCCCCCAGATAAAGGCGCTCGATCGGCAGCGGATGATAAATCGTGCCGGACAAAGACACGTCTTTACCTTTTTTCTGGCCAGCCCCCGCCGCTTGTTCCAGCGTTTTACGGGACTGGTAAAAATCAGCGATCTGCTCGCCCCGCTCGGTTTGCACTTGCGGCGCTTCATGATCGAGAGTCATCGCCGCGCCGGGAGTATAATCAAGCAGCGTATCCATGCTTTCGAAAAACAGCGGTAGCCAATGATCCATGCCGTTATAGCGCCGCCCTTCCGAGACCGCGCCATAGAGCGGATCATCGCTGCGCGGAACGCCAAACAGCTCACGATAGCCGGACCGGAAGCGGGCAATCGAGTCTTCATCCAGCGTAAATTCCATTGCCGGGCGCAAAGAAAACCCGTCACAATTTTTATCGGTAAGCTGGCTGGCGGGATCAAATTCCTTGATTGATTCGATTTCATCCCCAAATAAATCGATACGGACCGGATTTATATATCCGGACGGAAAAAGATCAATTATACCACCGCGTACAGCGTATTCCCCATGTTCACGCACGGTGTCCGTTCGATCATATCCATTGCCGGACAGGTAGCTTTGCAGCGCCCCCCTGTCAAGCCGCTCCCCGACCTTTGCCGAGAAGGATGAAGACGCCAGAGATGCTTTAGGAGGCACTTTTTGAGTTATCGCATTAACAGTTGTTAGCAAGATACGGGGATAGCGTTTTTTTTCAGACTCCCATGCCAGCAGTTCCGTAAGTGCCCCCACCCGCTGCGCAACAATCTCCGGGTTGGGCGACACCCGGTCATAAGGCAAGCAATCCCACGCCGGGAACGTTACGATCTTTACATCCGGGGCAAAGAACCCCAGCAATTCCGTGAGCGCCGCAATCCGCGTATCGTCTAGCGCCACATGAACCAGCACACGGTCCTCCGGCATCAAGGCCCGCGCCTTTTCCGCCAGAATGCGGGCGTCCTGGCCCTCCGGGCACCCGAAGAGAGTTTTGTGCGTCAGGGCATTATCTGGTTGTGATGCCGTTTCCATGCGGCCCTTTTAAGCAGCAAACCGGTGCTGAAGCAACCTTTCCATGACCGGATTCATTTTATTGGCCGGAACGGGTTCCCGCCCCGTGATCCAGTTATAGATATCGAGATCAGGCTCCTTGAGGAGTTCATCATATAAATCCAGCTCTGCTTCGCTGAAATCTGCGATATTCCTGGCAGCAAACGTCCCCAGGAATAAATCCATTTCTTTTGTCCCCCGGTGGCCGGAACGAAAGATCAAGCGTTTGCGTTTGGTTTCAATATTTTCTACAGTCATGGTTCAAGACAATAACAAAAATGTCATTCTGAGCGAAGCGAAGAATCCTCTTTGAACTAAAAAACAGATCCTTCGCTTCGCTCAGGATGACAGTTAGCAAGGTTGGCATGCCTCGTCCCTTTGAAATAGACCCGCTGTTCCGGCGTGTAACCGAGTTGCCTGGCATCGGGCCGCGCAATGCCAAGCTGCTGGAAAAGCTGTGCGGCGGGGAACGGGTTGTGGATTTGCTCTGGCATCTGCCGATTGATTTCATTGATCGCCGTTTCTCCCCAAAACTGGCCGACGCCCCGGATGGAAAAATCTGCACCTTAAAAGTTACTGTGGGCAAACACTTCCCGAACCAGCGCAAAAGCCAGCCTTACAAAGTCTGGTGCACTGATGAAACCGGGACAATCAACCTTATTTTCTTTCACCCGCATAAGGACTGGCTGCAAAAACAGCTTCCCGAAGGCGCGACCGTGATTATCAGCGGCAAGGTCGAGCATTATCAGGGAAAGCTGCAGATGACCCACCCGGATGCGATCGGGCCAGAGGAAGACCGGGCCACCATTGAAACGGTCGAACCGGTTTACCCTTTGACGGCGGGTCTGACCAACAAAACCGTGCGCAAGGCGGTGCAGGCGGCCTTAGGGTTTACCCTCAAACTGCCGGAATGGCTGGATCCGGCATGGCGCTCTAAAAACAAATGGCTCGACTGGCATAAAGCGCTGGATGCCGCACACAATCCCCCCGATGAAAGTGCGCTTGATCCGATGCACCCGGTCCGGGCGCGCCTTGCCTATGATGAATTACTGGCCAACCAGCTCACGCTGATGCTGGTGCGGCGGCAACAACGCAAGATACAGGGCCGCGCCTTCAACGGCGACGGGCGCTTACAGGCAAAACTGCGGGCTGCCCTGCCCTTTACCCTGACCGGGGCACAAGAGCGTTCATTAAAAGAAATTGAAACCGATATGAGCGCGCCGCTACGGATGCTTCGCCTCCTTCAGGGGGACGTCGGCAGTGGTAAAACCGTCGTGGCGGCGCTGGCGATGATGAAGGCCGTGGAGTGCGGCACACAAGCCGCCATCATGGCCCCGACGGAAATTCTCGCCCGCCAGCACGCCGAGAGTCTGAAACCATGGCTGGAGGCTGCCGGGGTGCGATTTGTTATACTGACGGGGCGGAACAAGGGGAAAGAGCGCGAAACACTGCTCCAGCAAATCAGCAATGGCGCGGCACAGGTTGTGATCGGCACCCATGCCTTGTTTCAGGAAGATGTTGCCTTTGCCGATCTGGGGGTTGCCGTCATCGACGAACAGCACCGCTTCGGCGTACATCAGCGGATGCAGCTTTCGACCAAAAGCAAAGGCACCGATATCCTTGTCATGACGGCCACGCCGATCCCGCGAACGCTGACCATGACAGCCTATGGCGATATGGATGTCAGCCGCCTTGATGAAAAACCGCCGGGCCGTAAACCGGTTGACACGCGCCTGATTGCCAAAGACCATATGGAGCAGATGATTGACGGGATCGCCCGGCAAATCGAAGCCGGCGCCCGCGTGTACTGGGTGTGCCCCCTTGTTGAAGAGTCAGAGGTTCTGGACCTCGCCGCCGCGGAAGAGCGTTATGAGGTTTTACAGGCCCGGTTTGGTGAACGTGTCGGCCTTGTCCATGGCCGGATGAAGCCCACCGAAAAGGACGACGTGATGGCCCGGTTCGCACGGGGCGATCTGGATATCCTTGTCGCCACGACGGTGATCGAGGTTGGCGTCAACGTCCCCGAAGCCACAATCATGGTCATCGAACATGCCGAGCGTTTTGGCCTGTCGCAACTGCATCAGCTCCGCGGCCGGGTTGGGCGCGGCGCGGATAAATCATATTGCTTCCTGCTCTATAGCGGTCCTTTGGGCGAAAATGCCAAAGAGCGCCTGTCGATCATGCGGGAGACAGAAGACGGGTTCCTGATCGCCGAGAAGGATTTAGAGCTGCGTGGCGCCGGTGACATCCTCGGCACGGCCCAGAGCGGCCTGCCCCGTTTTAAAGTCGCCGATCTGGAGGATCATGCGGTTCTCCTGCCTGCCGCCCGCGACGATGCACGGCTTATCATTGAAAAAGACCCGGAGCTGGAAACGCCGCGCGGCAAGGCTTTGCGTACCTTGCTGTATTTATTTGAACGCGATCAGGCTATATCGTATCTAAGAACTGGATAAAGGCCTTAAAAGTAATAAATCGTTAATTATTAGAGCTATAAAATCGAACTAAATTTGTATTTTCGGGAAAAATCCGGTATATATTTGCCATATTTATAAAAGCGGCAACGGCAGGGATAGAGGACGAGAGAAATGGCGACAGCTAATGACGATATGAAAGATCGGCTAGAGGTGGATCTGGCTGAACAAAAACAGCCCGGCATTCATAAGGCTGCGCAGGCCGCTCCTGAAGCCTCCCCGGAAGAAGATGTAAGAAGGAAGCCGGAACAGCTATCTTTTGATTACACCAACGAACCGGACCCGATTAAAAGAATTCTGGATGCCTTGACCAAGGCTATTCACCCGCAGGAAATTGTACATACGGAATCCAGCCGTGGTTATCTGCCATGGGCTGCGGCGCATTTAAAGCCACAAGCCAACTTCAGCACTTTAAAGGACGGCCAGCCCGTCCGATTCACCCATACAGTTGAAAACACCAAGGGCGTGAGCGAAGATCGTCATTACGATGTAACTCACGACAAGATCACTTTTACGGACAACAACGCACTTTTTGAAGCCAGCGATGCGTTTGAAATGGCATGGATTGCCAGTTTTGACCCGGATATGCACGCCAACCCGGTTACTCTGGAAGGTAACGAGCGCGAAAAAGCTCTTTTGTATCTGGCCATTGACCATATGGGACTGGAAGCTACCCTTCCCCTTCCCAAAGAAATCATCGAGAACTATCGTGCGGAATGGGATGCTTTCCTGAACGGGCCAAAAGCACCGCAATTTGACGCCAGCTATGCCAAGGGCGGACCGATCACCTGCCCAGACTATCTGGCAATGGCTAAAAAACCGGTGGCTGCGCCGCCTGCACCAGAAGCTGCGGATGCTACCGAGGATATTTCTCTGGACATCCCGGGGGAAGATGTAGCGCCGAAATCAGACATATCCCAGAAAACCCGCCAGATACTGTCAGAATACCTAGCGCCGGAAGAACTTTACAGACAAGCCCGCCATGATATTGAGAACAGGGAGCCCGGCACCGTTACGATTGATGATATCAAAGGGCTGGGAGATACCCCCGTACAAACATGGCAGGCCCAAGGCGTTTTGAAAGCCTTGACGGCTGAAGGATTGCTTGACACCCAAAAAGACGGTCACCAAACGATCTACAGTAAACCCGCTCCGTCCGATGCGACGCCGGAGTTGGCGCAAATACCTTTGCTGCCACCTGAAGTCACAGAAGAGGCCGCCGGAGAGATTATTGTTTCCGAGGACATTGCGTCTGCTGAAGCTGAAAACGCTCCCGAAGCGCTGAAAAACGACCGGCCGGATGTTATCCTGCTGGGGCAAGACGCTCCGAAACAACAGCTTGTCGGCCCTGCTACGGCTCACAACGATGACAGTTTCACAGATTTACCCCACGGCCTTTCAAGAGCAGCCTGGGATGACGTTATCCGTTCCGATGCCGGGAAGAAACCTTCTTCCAAACCGGTCGTCGTTGAGGGTCGTTCAGAACGCGTTATCGAAGATGTGGCTGTAGAAGCCCAAGCAGCGCCCCAGACCTCACCATTGCCTGCGCCGCAAGATGTTTCCGCCATTGAAGATGCCGAGTTCCGCGAGATCCCAGCGGATGAAGCTCCCCGGAAAAACACAGTGGAACCGGAACCGCTTCTCACACGTGAAGAACTCGACAGCATCCGTGCGGAGTTTGCATCCGCTGAAGCGCCCGAGAGCGACGAGCCCATAAAGACGCCGGAACAAAAAGCGGAAGAATATATCCGGGAGAAAACTAACCTGACGGTTGAACATTACCGCCGGTTAAGCGCTATGGTCGCCGAAGATATTTCCCGTGGTGCGATTGATGGCCCTGTCGTTTTTCCCCGCGACATTGCAAAACCTCAGAAATACCGCGAGCAAGGAGTTGGCGTGGGCCGGGCGAACCATATTCTTCACGCTATGGGGATTGAAGGCCGCGTTATCGAACCTCTGGAAGGCGATTCCAAGACTTATCTGATCGTTGACGGTGATGCACTGGAGCTTTCTGTCGCTGGCGAGCCACAGAAAAAACCGGCAGCCCCGCTGAAACTGACGGAAGATGACGTCATTGACAGCCAGAGACCGGTTTCCGAAAACCAATACAGGAAAATCAAGCAGACCTTTGCCGGCAGCGCCGAAAAAACCACGGGTCTGCGCCTGCGGGCCTGCGTTGAAGAGCATGAACTGGAAGAGCATGAAACCCGCTATGTTCTGGGCCGACTGAAACAGGACGGTCTCGTTCCCAAGGTATAGCGTTCCGTTTATTTTGAAGACGACTTGGCTTTTTTATCTTCCGGAGCGCCTTCAACCCCGCGATCCGGCGGCGTGATGATGCCGGCGGAAACCACCAGTTTCACAGCTTCCTCAACCGTCATATCGAGATATTTCAGCTCTTTTTTCGGTACGAACAACAAATAGCCCGATGTCGGGTTGGGCGTTGTCGGCACGAAGACGTTGATCGTCTCGTTAGCAGTCACGCGCTGAACCTCGCCTTGTGAGCGGCCCGTCACAAAACCGATCGACCAAACGCCCTTGCGCGGGTATTCCATCATCACGACCTCGCGAAACGCTTGGCTCTGGCTGGCCATAATGGTTTCGAAGATTTGTTTTATCGCCTTGTAGATCGTCCGTATCACCGGCATTTTATGCACGAAGTACTCAGATACGCGGATAATCAGGCGACCCAGAAAATTGCGGGCGAACCAGCCGACAAAGATAAAAAACACCAGCGCAATAATAACGCCTATCCCCGGAATGGCGGTGTGCGGGTAGTACTGATCGGGAATCAAGTGGGTGACCTTACGGTCGATAAAATTCAAAAACGTATAGGTCAGGTAAATCGTAATGCCGATCGGCGCCGTTACCAAAATCCCGGCCAGGAAATAGGTACGAAGACGCGCAAACACCCCCGTCTTACGGCTCCCGTCCTCATGGGCATCCTGTTTTTTATCGCTGGTTTTCTGATCTGCCATTTAAGAGGCCTCCCGCCCGACTCGTATACTACCGAAGCGCCCATTCTAACGATTCTTTTCAGGAAGGAAATCGAAAATGGCTGTGCTGACTAACCAAATAAAAACTGAGTCTCCGGTTTTTGTATTTAAAATCAAATAATTAGCGCAAATTTATTTGCCGTAATTCAGAATTTTTTCTAACTGCTTCCTTTAAGTTCTTTAGCTCAACCGCTACTGCATCAATGGTCATACCGCAAACTTAAACAGATCGATCTGTTAAAACCGCATGCCGGAATGACCTTTTGGGAACAGAGTCTCTAATTTTCTATTCGCCCCTTTCACATATATTATAATTCTCACTAAACATCACATAGCTCCCAAGTATCGATTGCCTAATCCGTGTCCAATCTTTACGTTGTTCCAATTCATTCAAGAATTGCGCACATTCCTCTTGATTTGGGCTATAGCTTTTTAAACTTTCTGATATTTGCATTTGTTTAAGTATAAGAAAATCAGCAGTATCTAAACCATTACGCTCAGCAAATTTGGTTAAAGGTTTGCCGAATTCTTTTATCTGCTCTATATGCATTTTTGAAATAGACATACTCAAATCTGAGTAAGAATTTGTGGCTAAAAGTTGGTCACATTTAATTGCTGTATCATTTTGAGCAAACATAAAATTATTGAGTATTTCTGCTAGTAATTCATCCTCATGATAGCAAGCAGTTTGTTGTAGATTTGAGAATTCCACCGTAACAAGCAAATCAGCTGCTTCGCTGCTTCCATTTTCTTTTGCCCTTTTAAGCCATGACATACCTTTTTCTCTATCTTGCTCAAAACCAACGCCATTTATGTACATAGATCCTAAATTATATTGTGCTTCAGCATGACCGCTTTCTGCTGCTTTAATTAAAAACTCTAATGATTTTTCGTGGCTCTGAGGGACACCATCTCCTCTCATATATTGATAGGCCATCTTAAAAAGGATTTCTGGATTTTCTTCAAAAAGATCTTTGGGTTGAGATGCCTTACTTTCTGCATTATTCAGCGCATCATTTTCGGCAGCTTGGGAAAGGGTACTCATGAGCCTTGGTTTTAAAACATAGTCGTTATATGCGCTTGCGCTCAGATCTACTAAGCCGACTATACATAAAAACCATGCGAATATTGGAAACCACAGTTGTTTTGGTTTCTTTCGCAAGGCACCAATAACAAAAGCGACACATCCTAAAATAAGTGCCGAAATAAGCAATTTAATCGTGATAATTCCAAGCAATGCCGCTGCGGTGAATGCACTTGGAACATCAACGGATAAAACAGCAGAGGCTATAGTAAAAAGAATGCCTGCAATTAGTAGCGCTAAGTTAAGTTTAGAAATTTTGATCATGATACAGCCTTAATAATTGTGAAAAGAGTAAAGCTGATATATTGCGACAAATCAAGAACATAGAAGACATCAGTCTCCAGTCTCTAAAGATTGCTCACTGCCGTGGATGAATGGTTTCAAGGGGTTAAGAAGGGTATGACCAACATTTTAGCCGCATCTCTAGTCATAAAATGCCGTGCTTATCAAATTCGTCGCCGAGATCGCTACCTTTGGCAAGTTCGAAACGTAGCAATCTTTGCGCTTAAACCGCTCGCATTTCTTCGAAGTGTTTCAAGACCATGTCCCGAAACCCCTTGAAAACTGCGGTATCTCTCTTGCTAAATTATTATGGAAATAAATGGCTGGGGTGGCAGGATTCGAACCTGCGCATGCCGATACCAAAAACCGGTGCCTTACCGCTTGGCTACACCCCAACATGAGTAATTATCAGGCGGCAAACCTATATAATTCACAAATAAAATGCAAGGGGAAGATTTTAAGTTTTTTTGAGGCTGGGGGGAAATCCACAAAAAAGCGATGCTGGTGGGCAAATAACAAAGGAAAAATGGTGACCGCGCGGGGATTCGAACCCCGGACCTACTGATTAAAAGTCAGTTGCTCTACCGGCTGAGCTACACGGTCATGGAGATACGGGGGTTATGCCCCGTAAATAGACTGCGGCACTTTATGTATTTGAACCCGGCCCGTCAAGTTTTCTTTGCCCTAAAAGTGGATTATTTGGCGAATTTCTCTTTCAGGCGCGCTTCGACCGCCGGGGTAACGACCTCTGAGACATCCCCGCCCAGAGAACAGACCTCTTTAACAACCGAAGACGACACAAACTGCCATTTATCCGATGCCGTCAGAAATACGGTTTCAATATCCGGCGCCAGCCGCGCATTCATCCCGGTCATCTTAAATTCAAATTCGAAGTCGGACACCGCGCGCAAGCCCCGAAAGATAAAAGACGCGCCAATATCCCGCGCATAGTGAACCAACAGGTTATTAAAGCTTTGCACTTCGATCGGGCAGTGCTTGTCATGCATGTTCGCAATATCGGTCCGCAGCATGTCCAGACGTTCTTCCAGTGTAAATAACGGCCCTTTACGCGGACTGTCCGCCACGGCGACCGTCAAACGGTCGACCAGCTTGCTGGCACGGCGAATTAAATGCAAATGCCCCTTGGTCACCGGATCGAATGTCCCCGGATAGACGCCCATGCGCTGATTTTTTGTCTGCGTGTCCATAGTTCGCTGTTTTAACCGCTGATGTTATCCAGTACAATAAGAAAAAATTTACTTTTTATCCCTTATCCTCTTCGATGGGTTATAACAAGACGGACTTTTTACCGATGGTCATGGAAATTAAAATTATCTCGCTCAGCAACAGCGAACTCAAATCTGCCGTCATGCGCCAGCTATTGCGCGGGGATGAACAAGGCCGCGAGTTTCACATCAAGGATCTGAAAGTCCATGACACCCCTCCGATTTCGGCGGACGTCACTCTGGAGCGTGTCAGCGGCCGGGTCGAAGAGAAAAACCTGGATCACGGATTTCTGGCGGCGGCCATCCTGCGTTTTTGTATGGATAACAAGATTCCCCTGCCGCGCAGCGCCACCAAAAACCTTCAGGTCGTCAACGGCCTGCTCAGCATGTTCCTGAGTATGGAAACCACGGACGTCCGCTAGTTCTTTTTTCTCAGAATCCGGATCAGAACTTCACTGATGGCGCTGGATTTTTTCTCCACGCCTTCGGGGGGATTGAACAAAATCAGGCCGCTTTGCACCATGCCCTTATGCGGCTTTTCCGGGAACGGCGCATCAATAACGATATGGAGCGCTTCGTCTGTTAGCGGTCCCAGCTCTTTCAGCAGGATTTTGTGATAACCGCCGCCGGCCAGCACCGGATACCAGACCATAATCTTTGTTTCCGGGGCTTTATCGAGGATCGCGCGGACGGTCCGGGCAGTTTGTTCATATTCGGCTTTCACCTCATAGCTGGGGTCGATCATAACCAGCGTATCCGCGCCCCCTGCTCTGGCGGCGGCTTCTTCATGGCCGTCCTTTTGTTCGATCGTCAGATTGGGCATCCGGCCCAGAGCCGCTTGCAGGTGCTTGATTTCACCGGGGTGGAGCTCGTATAGCGCCATCATGTCATCATCGCGCTTCAGCGCCGCTATACAGCCCGCAGAGCCGGGGTATTCCGGTTTCCATGACCGTACCGCGTGGACATAGGGCGCGAATGGCGGCGGCAGGCGTCCAGTGTCCAGCTTGGTAATCCCGGTTTCAAATTCGGCAATTTTTTTGGCCTCCGGCGCGGTCAGATCATACAAGCCTCGCCCGGCATGAGTATCAACATAGGTCAGCGGCCCGGCGGCTTGCTCTTCCATCTGCGCCCACAGCGCGCACAACACGGCGTGTTTATGAACGTCGAACCAGCCCCCGGCATGGTAAATATGTTGGTAAGAGAGCATTTATTCCTTCGTTTCTATCCCGCAATAAAGCGGATCACAGGGTTTACCTGTTAACCAGTCCCCGTCTTTCAGCAGGGACGGGTACACGTTGTCGAGATTTTGAAGTTCTTCCAGCGTGAAAAAACGGCTGGCTTGCACCGCGCCCTCCGGGTCGTGATCCGTCCATTGTTCGGGCAACGCCGCGCCCTCTTCGACCCGCGCATAAAACAGCGTTTGCATGATGTGGAAGTCTATGGATGGGTTAAAAAACTCAGAGATCGCGAACACATCGCCGATATCAACGGACAGACCGGTTTCCTCGAACGTTTCGCGGCGGGCACAGCTGCGGATATCCTCGCCATAATCCGTGCGGCCGCCAGGGGTAATCCAAAACCCGCTGCTCTCTTTGACCAGAAGCAACCGGTTTTCATGCACGACCACAGCGCGCGCAGCGACCTGTGGCCGGGGCATGTTACTCTTCCTCTTGTGAGGATGCGGCTGTTTCTACCGGCGCTTCATCAACGCTTGCGCCCTCTTCCGTCTGGATTTCCTCGGCGTCGCCCTCTTCTTCGTCTTCATCCTCCTGAACCAGCCAGGCAACAGAGACGACTTTTTCGTCTTTGGCGACCTTGAAGATCGTCACGCCCTGCGCGCTACGGCCCGTAAAGCGGACATCGGCGACGGGGGTGCGGATGGTTTGCCCCTGATCGGAGACCAGCATGACCTGATGCTCGTCCGTGACAGGGAATGTCGCGACAACTTCGCCGGTCTTGGCGGTGACATCCATATTGATAACACCGGAGCCGCCGCGGCCAGTAATGCGATATTCGCTGGCGTAGGTGCGCTTGCCAAAGCCGTTTTCGGAAACACACAAGAGAGCTTGCCCCTGTTCACCTTCGGCTTCGCGTTTCAGGATCGACATGGACATGACTTCATCGCCGCTGCCCAGTTTGATCCCGCGCACACCGGTAGACGCCCGCCCGGCAAAGACCCGGATGGCATCGACCGGGAAGCGGATGGCTTTCCCCTTACGTGTAGCCAGGAAGACGTCTTCATCTTCGCGGGCGATTTTAACGGCCACAAGATTTTCATCATCGGCCAGCTTCATCGCAATCAGGCCGTTGGAGCGGATATTTTTGAAGTCCGTCAGCTTGTTCCGGCGGATCGTGCCGTGCGATGTCGCGAAAACGATATCGAGTTGATCCCACAACTCTTCATCTTCCGGCAAGCGGAGATAAACGGACACATATTCGTCCTGCTCCAGCGGCAACAGGTTTACCAGCGCCTTGCCGCGCGATTGCGGGCTCGCCAGCGGGAGTTGCCAGACTTTCATCTTGTGCACGATCCCGCGGGACGTGAAGAACAGGATCGGGGTGTGGGTGCTGCCGACGAACAGGTCGGAAACGAAATCCTCGTCCTTCAGCGCTGTCCCGCTGCGGCCTTTACCGCCGCGGCGCTGCGCCCGGTAGGTGTCGAGCGGCACCCGCTTGACGTAGCCGCCGTTGGTGACGGTGACGACCATGTCTTCACGCTGGATCAGTTCTTCGATGTCTTCTTCGAATTCAGCATCGACCAGCTGCGTCCGGCGCGGCGTGGCAAAACGGTCTTTAATATCCTGCAGTTCCTCGCGCATCACATCCAACAGCTTTTCCCGGTTGCCCAGAATGGCTAGATATTCAGCAATCGCATCGGTAATCTCGCGCAGTTCATCACCGATTTTATCGCGCTCCAGACCTGTCAGTTTGTGCAAACGCAGGTCCAGAATGGCGCGCGCCTGTATTTCGGACATTTGATAGGTATTGTCCTCATAAACCGGGTACTCGGGATCGTCGATCAGCTCGATAAGCGGCGCGATATCGTGCACCGGCCAGCGTTTGGCCATCAAGCCTTCCCGGGCTTCGGTCGGATTGGCCGCGCCACGGATCAGGGCAATGATTTCGTCGATATTGGCCACAGCCACAGCCAAACCGGCCAAGACATGTCCCCGCTCCCGCGCCTTGCCCAGCTCGTAAATCGTCCGGCGGGTAATGACTTCCTCACGGAATTTAACGAAGGCCTTGATGAAGTCGCGCAGCAGCAGCATTTCCGGGCGGCCATGATTCAGCGCCACCATGTTGGCCGGGAAATTGGTCCGCAGCGCCGTGTGCTTGTAGAGCTGGTTCAAAACGACGTCGGCGACGGCCCCTTTTTTCAGTTCAATAACCACGCGCACGCCTTCGCGGTCGGATTCATCACGAACTTCGGCAATATCCTCGACGATTTTCTCACGCCCGACTTCGCCCAGACGTTCCAGCAATTTCCCCTTGTTCACCTGATAGGGAACTTCGTGGATAATGATGGCTTCACGGCCAGAGCGCACATCTTCGAACGAGGCTTTCGCCCGCATGACAATCGAGCCATTCCCGGTCGTGTAGGCTTTGTGAGCGCCGCTGCGGCCCAGAATTTCACCGCCCGTCGGGAAATCCGGGGCGGGAATAATCTCAATCAGCTCTTCATTGGTGATATCCGGGTTGTCGATATAGGCATAGCAACCGTCAATAACCTCGCCCAGATTGTGCGGCGGGATGTTCGTCGCCATCCCCACGGCAATACCGCCCGCCCCGTTGACCAGCAGGTTCGGCACGCGTGAGGGCAGCACCGTCGGTTCGATCATCGATTCATCGTAGTTCGGCGTGAAATCAACGGTGTCCTTGTCGATATCTTCAAGAATGGTTTCGGCCGATTTTGCCAGGCGCGCCTCGGTATACCGCATGGCCGCCGCCGAATCACCGTCCATGGAACCAAAGTTCCCCTGCCCGTCGATCAGCGGCAAGCGCAAGGACCAGTCCTGCGCCATCCGTACCAAAGCTTCATAAAGCGCATTATCACCGTGCGGGTGATATTTACCCATGACATCCCCGACGATCCGGGCTGACTTCTTGTAGGATTTATCGGAGGTATAGCCCCCGTCCTTCATGGCGTACAGAATCCGCCGGTGCACCGGTTTCAGACCGTCGCGCACATCGGGCAGCGCCCGGCTAACGATCACGCTCATGGCGTAATCGAGGTAAGAGGTCTTCATTTCCTCTTCCAGCGCAATCGTAGGGAATTTTTCGTTCTCGGTCGTCGTCGTGTCGGTCATGATTTTCCGTGGCTTTCCGCGATTCAAATTAACCGTTTATCAGTAGCAAATCCCCCCCGTTAAAACAACGGAAAAAGCACAAAAAACCAAGGTTTTTCGATGATATCAGGGGTTAAATTTGATAACGGGGAAAAGAGAGGCTATTTTGCCTCATCCGCCGGGGCGCCCGTGCGAAGTTTCATCAAGGCGGCATCCATCATCTTCTGGATTTCGGGTTCGACAATCGCCTGATAAACCGGCAGCTTTTCGGTGATCGACTTAGCTTCGTCCGATCCGAAATACGCCACCATTTTCTCCAATTCCGCAGCGGTGAAGGTTTCGGCCATAGCCTCGACCGATATCTTTTCCAGCTTTTCGTTATCAACGGACTGGTTGATGGCATTCACAAATTCTTCCTGTTTTTCCGGCGGGACATTGCGGACAATCTGCGTCACAACGGCTTCGACCTGCTGGTACACCGGTTTGATGATGTGCATTTGCCGCGCCAGCTCCAGACGTTTTTGCATATCTGCCGAAACGGCCTCATCCTGTGCCATAGCGGCAAGCGGCAAAAAAGCAACCAGCGCGAACGCCCATAAAAAACGCATCATTTCAGTATTACTCCTTGGAAACAGGTTAAAGCCTAGAACGGTATTTCATCTTCGAGATCATCGACCGGGGCCGGCGCCGCAGCAGCCTGTGCCGGAGCCGCGCCATAGGATTGCTGCGGGCCGTTATCCTGGAACCCGCCGCCTTGCTGGCCCCCGCCAAAGCCGGAGCCGCCCTGATTGCGGGAATCCAGCATGGTCAGTTCGCCGCGGAACGGGCGCAACACAACTTCCGTCGTGTATTTTTTCTGGCCGTCCTGTTCCCATGAACGGGTTTCCAGCTGGCCTTCGATATAAACCTTGGAGCCTTTATGCAGGTAATTTTCGCACACATTGACCAAGCCCTGATTAAAGACAACCACGCGGTGCCATTCAGTTTTTTCCTTGCGCTCGCCGGTTGCCTTGTCTTTCCAGCTCTCGGATGTGGCGATCGACAAATTCACAACCTTGTCGCCGGACTGCATCGTGCGCACTTCCGGTTCGTTGCCCAGGTTCCCGATCAAAATAACTTTATTGACACTGCCAGCCATATTCTCTTCTTTCTTCTCTTTACTAAAGGGTGCGTGGAATATAGGTAACTATAGACTCTGCCCGGCAGATGAAAAGAGTAAACTTTACAGGAACAGACGTTTTTCCCCATGCTGACGACCATTTCCATCCGCGGGGCGCGGGAACATAATCTGAAAAACATCAACGTGGATATCCCGCGTGACAAGCTCGTGGTCATTACCGGCCTGTCGGGATCGGGGAAATCGTCCCTTGCCTTTGACACCATCTATGCCGAGGGGCAGCGCCGTTATGTTGAAAGCCTGTCAGCCTATGCACGGCAATTTCTTGAGCTGATGTCCAAGCCGGATGTTGACAGTATCGAGGGGCTATCCCCGGCCATTTCCATCGAACAGAAAACCACATCCAAAAACCCGCGTTCGACGGTCGGCACGGTCACGGAAATCTATGACTATATGCGCCTGTTATGGGCGCGGGTGGGCATTCCCTACTCTCCGGCGACCGGCAAACCGATCGAAAGCCAGACGGTAACCCAGATGGTCGACCGGATCATGGCGATGGAAGACGGCACGAAGTTATACCTGCTGGCCCCGATCGTGCGCGGGCGTAAGGGTGAATACCGCAAGGAGTTGGCCGATCTCCGCAAGAAAGGTTTCCAGCGTGTCAAAATCGACGGTACGCTTTACGAGATTGAAGACGCCCCCGTGCTCGACAAGAAATTCAAGCATGATATCGAGGTCGTCGTCGATCGCCTCGTCGTCCGCGATGACATTGGGACGCGGCTGGCGGATTCGCTGGAAACCGCGTTATCTCTGGCAAACGGGCTGGTCATCGCCGAAAACGCGACGAGCGGTGAACAAACCTTGTTTTCCGAGCAATTTGCCTGTCCCGTGTCCGGTTTTACGATCCCGGAAATCGAGCCGCGGCTATTTTCCTTTAACAACCCGCATGGGGCCTGTCCGTCTTGTGACGGTCTGGGGATGCGGATGTATTTCGATGAAACCCTGGTGGTACCCGATGTCAACATGACGCTGGAAGAAGGAGCGATTGCCCCGTGGAACGGCGGGTTCAAGACGTTCTATCTGCAAGCCATGAAGGCGGTCGGCGAACATTACGGGTTCCGGATCGATGTACCGTGGAAGGATCTGGATAGGAAACATCAGGAAATCATTCTTTACGGGTCGGGCACTACACCGATCAAAATTGTTTACACGAGCAAAAGCGACAATGCGTGGAAGAGTAACAAACCGTTCGAAGGCGTTATCCCGAACCTTGAACGCCGCATGCTCGAAACCGACAGCAACAGCCAGCGCGACAAACTGGAAAACTACCGCGCCGGTGCGCCTTGCGAAGCGTGTGAAGGCAAACGCCTGAAACCCGAAGCGCTGGCGGTCAAGATTTCCGGTAAGCACATTGCCGAAATTGCTGATCTGGGGATTGGAGAAGCACAGACATGGTTCGCCGCCGTTCATGACAAGCTGAACAAACAGCAAAAGGCGATTGCCGAAAAAATCCTGAAAGAGATCAACGAGCGTCTGACGTTTTTGACCAATGTCGGACTCGATTACCTGACACTATCACGGAAATCAGGAACATTATCAGGCGGGGAAAGCCAGCGTATCCGGCTGGCTAGCCAGATCGGTTCCGGCCTGACGGGTGTTTTATATGTTCTGGATGAACCGTCGATCGGCCTGCATCAGCGTGATAACAACCGCCTGCTGGAGACTCTCCAACGGCTACGCGATCTGGGGAATACGGTGTTGGTGGTCGAGCATGACGAAGACGCCATCCGGCTGGCCGATCACCTGATCGATATGGGGCCGGGAGCCGGAACACATGGCGGTGAGATCGTTGTCAGCGGCACGCCGCAAGACGTGATGAATTGCCCGGACAGTATTACCGGGCGGTACCTGACGGGCGTCGAAGAAATCCCGCTACCGGCCAAACGGCGCAAAGGAAAAGCCAAACGGTTTTTGTCCGTCACCGGCGCTACCGGGAACAACCTGAAAAACGTCGACGCCCAAATTCCGCTGGGGACGTTCACCTGCATCACCGGGGTTTCGGGATCAGGAAAATCGACTCTGACGCTCGACACGCTGTACAAGGCGGTTAACCAGCGCCTGAACAAAACACGCGACAATCCCCTGCCCTTTGACACGCTTGAAGGTCTTGAGTTTATCGACAAGGTCATTGATATCGACCAGTCCCCCATTGGCCGGACACCGCGCTCCAACCCGGCGACCTATACCGGGGCGTTTTCACCAATCCGTGACTGGTTTTCCGGTCTGCCGGAGGCCAAAATGCGCGGCTACAAGCCGGGACGGTTTTCGTTCAACGTCAAGGGAGGGCGCTGTGAAGCGTGCAGCGGTGATGGTGTTATCAAGATCGAGATGCATTTCCTGCCCGATGTCTATGTGACCTGCGAGGAATGCAAAGGCGCGCGTTATAACCGTGAAACATTGGATATTAAATTTAAAAACAAATCGATAGCCGATGTCCTTGATATGACGATTGAAGAAGCAGCATCATTTTTCAAAGCCGTGCCGTCGATTCGTGACAAGATGGAAACCCTGAAATCCGTCGGGCTGGGATATCTGAAGGTCGGGCAGCAAGCCACAACCCTGTCGGGCGGGGAGGCGCAGCGCGTGAAGCTGTCCAAGGAGCTGTCCCGCCGTTCAACCGGCAAAACGCTCTACATCCTTGACGAACCAACAACGGGCCTGCATTTCGCCGATGTCAAAAAGCTTCTGGAGGTTCTGCATGCCCTCGTCGATCAGGGGAATACCGTCGTTGTGATCGAGCATAATCTGGACGTTATCAAGACAGCCGATCACATTATCGATATCGGGCCGGAGGGCGGCGATAAAGGCGGGATGGTCATTGCCACCGGCACACCCGAGGATATCGCGGCGGCGCCCAAAAGTTATACGGGGCGGTTTTTAAAAGGAATGCTAAAAGCGAAATAATTTTTGGGAGCCTATAGGCGTTTCAATTTTCTTTTTCACAAGGCACAAGGAGCGAAACGTATTAAACATACGTAAGCGACGATGTAACGATGTAAAAAAGGAAAGAGGAACGGCTATAGATGGTACGGGTAGTCAGAGTCGAACTGACACGTCCTTGCGGACACCAGATTTTGAGTCTGGCGCGTCTACCAATTCCGCCATACCCGCATACCTGAGGAGCGAATAGAAATAATCGGAAACAATTAAAAATGCAAGAGAGAATAGGAAAAAGCTGTTTTGCCTATTTCCCGACCTTGATCCAGTCCACCCCGTTGCAATACTGCATGGCATTGAAATCGGTGTTGTAGATCATCTGCCCCTCGACCCCGTTGGGGTTGAAGCAGCTATAGGGCTGGCCGGTACGCACACAGCGAATAGGATGAACACCGCCATCGGCTTTGCTATTTGTATTACTGATACCCGTATTAAAATTCTTGTACTTTGCCGCGCCCCCATCAAACTCAGTTGAACTCCAGTAATCGTCCGTCGAAAAGCCACCGATAGGAACTCTGTTCGTATAAAGAACAGTGAGCTGCGAAATTGCCGGCAAGAACCAGTCTGAGTGCCCGGCAAAACTTAGATTTTCGCAAACTTCAAAAGCAGGATAATTGGATAGCGGACTGAAATTGCTTACGATAATCGACTGATTGGAAGCCCCATCCGTATTAGACGTCGCGCCGGTAACCTGACTGCTAAACCATAAATACCATTTTGCGCTGGCACTCTGATCCGCAGGCGGAACATAAAGCTTCGTTCCCAACACTTCTCCCGCATACACACTGCCATCCGGACAGACATCTCCAATATTGGGACAGATTGTGGGCGCAGGAGACAGCGCCTTCCCCATCGGATGCAGCCCTTGGTCCGAGCAAAACTGCATCACGTGATCGTCGGCGTCGTATTCGATTTTCCCCGGCACGCCCTGACAATAAAGCTGCCCGATTTCGGAAGAAGACAAGGCACGATTGTAGATGCGGACATCGTCGATCTGACCCTTGTAAGGATAGACACCATTGGCCCTTTGGCCCAATGTAAAATGATTTGTATTGGCCATAGATCCTGTTGTCGTATCGGTAACAGTGTTATCAAGCAAGCCATCCATATACAGATATAGAGTACCGCCATTTTTGACAAACGATAGGTGGTGCCATTGGTCATCATTATACGTAGATGATGTGGTCGTTGCAGGATTATTGGAAGCATCATATCGCCCTATCCAGTATTTTCCACTTCCGGGATGCGTGTGATTATAATATCTAACACCAAACGGATAAGCCGCCGTACTATTCCATTTATTAATAATTGTATTACTCGTTGAAGCCGTATCAGGCTGGTTCGTAGAAGGTGTCTTTATCCACAAAACGATGGAAAAATCATCACTTGGCCCAAAGTTGAGCGCATTAATATCTCCGAAATCGGCATAATCATCTACCCCATCAAAATCCAGCGCGGTGCCGATTTTGCCGGGGACGGAATCGTTGGTGGCATCCAATCCGCCAGCCATCGTCCCGTTGTTGCCATTGCCGGAGCTGTCCGCCGCGATGGTGCCACTGGTTTCATCGAGTTTCCAGTGACCGACGAGGCCCATGGTCAGGTTGCACGGCCCCGCGCCGGCAAGGCAGGCGATTTCAGTGGCGTCTAGCGCGCGATTGTATACGCGGACATCGTCGATACTGCCTTTTGACTCTGTTGTGGTCGTTGAATATGCCTTACCAATTACCAATCCATATTCCGCATTTCCCCACAAAGTGCCGCTAATTGAGTTTATTTTTCTTACTGTTCCATTAATGTATATTTTCTCGCTCTGCCCATCATAGCTGTAAGCCACATGAATCCAGTCCCCTTGGTTGAACTCTGAAGATAGCATGGTATAGTTGTTGACGCTTGTCGCAGCACCAATCCTAATTGCTGTTCCAATGACTGGAGTTTCATTGGTCCATTGAATTCCACCTGCATCAACGCTTAGAAAGTTGTAAGATGAGCCGTCTTCACCATTTATGCTCCCCAACAATCCGGCTTGGTCAGAGTTGTTTGGCTTGAACCAAGCCGCAACGGTAATAGAACCAAGGTTATTCAACGCGGGATCCGCCGACACCCTGATGTAGTCATCCGTTCCATCGAAATCAAACGCATTGGCCAGCTTGCCGGGTAAGGAGTCGGTACTGGCATCAAGGCCGCCAGCCATTGTCCCGGTATTCCCGTTCCCCGAACTATCCGCCGCGGTGGTGCCGGAGGTTTCATCGAGTTTCCAGTAGCCGACAAGCCCGCTGGTCGGCATGTTGTCGGCGTTCAGCGCCGCCATTTCCTTCCGACCCATAGCAACCCAATCAGTGCCGTCGCAGTACTGGGCCATGGAGGCATCGGTATTATAAATCATTTTTCCGGCATTGGCCGCGGGGCTGGAACAGGCCGCATGGGCGGCGGCGGGCAGGAGGAAAACAACAGCCATGGCAAGAAGGCAAAGCCCGACACTTAATTGCCGCGGCAGGCTTTCCCACTTTTTTCGCAATGACAAAATGTTCCTCATGCTTTTCATTTATTCTCCTGCGTTGCGCCAGTTGGTGCCGTCGCAATAAACCATCTTTTTGTTCGTTGTGTCGTATTGCCACGCCCCGACAGGCGCCGCGGCAATCGTCCCGCTGGCGGCACAGCTCGTCCCGCCGGTGCCGGGGTTTGTTATGTTTATGTCATGACGCCCCAGCCCCGAACAGAATGTCAGCACGTCATCGGTCACGTTGTAATCCATAACTCCGGCGGCGGTTTCACAATAAAGGTTGGCAACTTCATCACCAGACAAGGCGCGGTTGTAGATGCGCGCGTCGTCAATACTGCCTTTATACCACTCAGAGCTTCCAGCAGCAGAACCGATATACCAATTTGTTGCTGCATCTGTTGTATCACCGACTGATGGTGTATTGTTGCTGTTTACAAGTATGCCATCGACGTACAGCATAAAATCAGCATTGTCACGAACACCCGTAACCAAATGCCATTTTCCATCAGCCAACGATGGGCCTCCAGACAGAGCGGATGAACTTGACGCAGAATCCCTGTTGTTGAATTGCGCTCGTTCAGTTGCGCTAATTTCAATTCCCGCCAAAGCACTACTGGGTTTATAAATCGCAATAATACGGGAACAGCAACTCGAAAAATCATTTTGCGTCTTAATCCAAGCAGAAAACGTGTAATACGTATCCATATTATCAAACAAAGATGGACTTCCTAAAAGGACGGTGTCATCCCCCCCATCAAAATCGATGGCTGTATTTATTTTGCCGGGGACGGAATCGTTGGTGGCATCCAATCCGCCAGCCATCGTCCCGTTGTTGCCATTGCCGGAGCTGTCCGCCGCGATGGTGCCGCTGGTTTCATCGAGTTTCCAGTAACCGACGAGGCCGTTGCTTTTCCAGCCGGGGTTCGTTCCGGCGTCGGTCAGCGCGCCATTTTCGGTAAAGCCACCGCCAGAGCCCAGGTTGGTATGCCATGTCGCTGTATCGCCCGCGACATAAACGATGGGAACGTTGCCGGTTGGTTTGCTGCCGTCCGCACCCAGATAAACAGGATTGCCGGCGGCGTCGATAAACCGGCGGCGGTTGGCTTCCACCGTTAAATCCAGATATTCGCCATAGTTGATATAAACATCGGCCAGATCGCCGTCGAATTTACCACCCGCCGTAAACGGGTTGGCGCCAATGCCAAAATTAGGGTTCGTGAAGTCGATATTATCCCCGACGGTACTCTGGTACAAAAGAGTGCCAGAAGGATCATCGTCGAAATAAAGGGTGCCGCTGCCCAGAATATCCAGATCGACGCTGGCAATCAAATGGTGCCAGCTCGTATCCGAGACATTCGGCGAACGCAAATTGACAAGTTCCCCCCCGGCACCGTTTGTCGCCTTGACCAGCATCCGACCGCTGGAGTTATGCTGGGTCAGGAAGTGCGAATTATCCGTAGAAGCCACAATGGCCGTCACGCCGCTCGAATCTCGTCTGAACCAGTAACTAACCAACAATTTACGGGAATCGGACGTGCCGGTCAGGTCAGCGCCTCGCGTCAGATAATCGCTGGTGCCGTCGAAATGAACCGCGTTGGCGGTATAGGGTAAGTTACCCGGATCGTTGACCGCATCGGTCAGCGCGCCGTTTTCGGTAAAGCCGCCGCCGGTGCCCTTGTTGGTGTGCCAGTCCGCCGTGTCGCCGGACAGGAAAACAATGGGGCTGGTCCCGGTTGGTCCTTCGCCGTTTTTGCCCAAGGGGACGGGATTGCCATCGGCATCAATAAATTTGCGGCGATTGGCGGCAACTGAAAAGTCTATATAAGTGCCAAAATCCAGCCAGAGATCGGCAACATCCCCGTCAAACAAATCTGCGCTTGAAGCATTGGAACACACCGCATGCTCGGCGGCCGTGAAGTCAATATTACCACTGGCACCATCAAAAGTTACGACATTGGATACGTCAACATCATCAATATACATTTTGGCGCTGCCCGGCACATCCAGATCGGCACTAAACAACAGGTGATGCCAGCCGGTATCGGTGATTGTTGTCGTCGATGCCAAGCTTAAAACGGTCGTTCCCCCCGCAGAAATATCGCCTTTCACACGAACTTTATTCCCTACTTCGGTCTGAATTAAAAACCTTCCACCCTCGACTATATAAAGCACACCAACCTGTCCGGTAACGTTTTTTCTAAACCACAGGCTGCCGCTGACTTTTTTGGAATCGGCGTTGCCGGTCAGGTCGGCGCCGCGCATCAAATAGTCATTAACGCCATCGCATTCTACGGCGTTGATGAAATACGGTTTGGCGCTCATATCCACCCAGTTCGTGTCATCGCAATAGCGATAAGTGGAGTCGGCCGAGAAATACCCGACCGATCCCGCGGCCCCGACCGGGGAACTACACGCCGCCTGCGCGGCGGAGGGTATAACAAGGGCCGTCATTGCGAAGAGCATCAGCGTCGCGGTCATCCATAAACGTAATTGACGCTCTGGATTGCTTCGCTGCGCGCGCCCTGACGGTTTTTCTGTCATCATCCGTTTTTCCATCGTTTCTATCATTTCCCGATCGCAATCCACTGCGTGCCATTGCAATATTGCATGGTGTTGAATGTCTGGTTGTAGGTCATTTCACCTTCCGGTGCGGTTGGGTTGGTGCAGCCACCGGGCGAGCCGGTGCGCACGCAGCGAATGGCATTTACATTACTCTTCCACGGCGTCAGTTGAGCGCCGTCACTAAAACGCTGCCTTAGAGAAAATCCGTTATTGACTTCCGTAGATGACCAGTAAGAATCTCCACCAGTACTCAACTCACCAATGGCTGCACGGTTGGTATAAAGGACATTCAATTCATCCTTTGCCGGCAGATACCAATCCATGTGGCCATTCACATTCAAATCTTCACAGCTTTGTGCCGCTTGGTGAGGTTGAGTTCCCGCAACACCACTATCCGAATCGAGAGTAATTATATTGGATGTATTTAACCGTCCCGTGATAGTGCTGGTCTGGCTGGTCGTTACATAATTTGCCGCGTTTCCATTATTCCATGGCAAAAATGATCTCGCTCCGGAACAGCTTGTTCCGTCCCAGCTCATACCGATATCACAACGTGGTACATACATCGGCACATTACCGTCCGGCGTCAGGCCGGCATAAACGCTCCCGTCGGGGCAAAGATCACCGATGTTGGAACAGGACGCCGCCGGGTCGGAACCGGGTTTCCCCATCGGATGCAGCCCTTGGTCCGAACAAAACTGCATCACGTGATCGTCGGCGTCGTATTCGATTTTCCCCGGCACGCCCTGACAATAAAGCTGCCCGATTTCGGAAGAAGACAAGGCGCGGTTGTAGATGCGGACATCGTCGATGGAGCCTGTGAAATTACTACCTCCTGAAAATTCATTCCAACCAATCTGAAAATCGAAGTTAAAATCCAAGTCCAATGAGAACGTCAAAGTATCTTGTTCCGAATAATTGACCTCTGTGCCGTTGAGATATATCCGGAGCTTCTTATCTCCACTTCTGTCGTAAGTGCCTACGACATGATTCCATGTATCTGCAGATGCGACATCTATAGATTTTGCGGTTCCAGCGGATGAGCCGAACGAATTGGCAACAACAAAGGTAATCCCTGTGGGCCATGATTGAAAAGATTCGTTACCTCCGGGATTTGACTTTTTTGTTAGAATGGCGCCGCTCCCCTTAATCCAAGCGGCGTACGTAAGATTACTCAAATCATCGAGTGAAGAATTGTTATTCGTGTCGATGTAATCATCCGTCCCATCAAAATCCAGCGCCGTACCGATTTTGCCGGTGACGGAATCGTTGGTGGCGTCGAGGCCGCCGGCCATCGTGCCGTTGTTGCCATTGCCGGAGCTGTCCGCCGCGATGGTGCCGCTGGTTTCATCGAGTTTCCAGTAACCGACGAGGCCAGATGACAGGTTCCCGCCTGGGCTTCCTTTACGAACACAGCGGACGGCGAGCCCATAGTCCTTACTGAGGATGCCGTTGCTCTGGCTGCCGTCACTGAATCTCTGGAGCCGCGCATAGCCGTTAGCGTTCTCCGAGGAAGACCAGTACCACCCGGCGGGCAACGAACCGGTTTCATTGAAGGTGCCGTTCAAATCACCCGCATTCTTGGCGTCATACAGCACGTCCAGTTCATCCTGTGCCGGGAGATACCAATCCGCATGCCCGTACGCTGAAAGCCCGGCGCAATATTCCGCCGCCGCGTAAGGGGCGGGCGTCCCCGAACCGTTCAGCGCCACCAGCAACGCCGTGTTGGCTGCGCCCGTCTGGCACGACGCGGCCGTACCCGGCGTGGCATCGGTACAGTTCACCATCGCGGTATCCACCCAGTTCGATGAACCGTCGTTCCAAGTCATCAGACTCGGCGCATCGGCAGGCGTGGTGTACATCGGCACATTGCCATCGGGTGTCAAACCGGCATACACACTGCCATCCGGGCAGGTGTCGCCGATGGTGGAACAGGACGCCGCCGGGTCGTTCCCCTTCCGGCCCATCGCGATCCAGTTGGTACCGTCGCAATACTGCATCATGGATTCGTCGGTTAAATAGGTGATTTCGCCCTCAACACCGGCCGGGCTGGAACAGGCGGCATGGGCGGTTGATGGCAGAAGAAGAAATAGAATAACGGTCATTGCGAGAAAGGCCGCCGGCCTGACGAAGCAATCTATGCGCTTGTCATTTTGACTCTGGATTGCCGCGCCCCCCGGATCAGGTCCGGGGTTCTCGCAATGACGGGATAATTGTGGCGAGGGATTGCTTCCTCCTTCACCCTCCGGGCTTCGGCGGACAAGTCGCTGTGCTCGCAATGACGTATCAGACAATGACATCCAGCCCCCCTTACGTCCGGCGGCGGCGCAGCGCCCCGGCGGCAAAAGACAGCCCGGCTCCGCCCGCCAGCGCCGCCAGCAGCGCCCAGAGCATCCAGCCTTCGAACGAGGCCCGGTCAATGCCGTACCCGGTGTAGGCTTTCAGCCCTTTGACTTCGCGACGGAGTTCATCCAGCGCGTCTTCGAATTCAGCATTTTGCTGCGCTTTCATTTCATCCAGCGCGGCGCGCAGGTCGTCATTCTCGGCTTTCAATGCCTGTGTCGTTTCGATCAACGGCGCAATCAGGCCGATGTAATTGACCGACTTGGTGCCCATCTCATCATCCGCGGTTTTAACCAGTTCGGGGAAGACAGTTTCCAGTTCCTGGGCCATGACCCCGAATTCCAGCGCCCCTTTCGGATCGTCTTTCATACGGAAGGAATAGGTGTCGACCTGCATCAGCTTGGCCACCATATCGGCGGTATCCAGAGGCGTAATATCGGTTTTCAAGCGACGGTCGGACAAGTCGGTCAGGCTGCCGGTGTATTGGATATCCCCGACAACATCAAGGGTCACCGTCGGGTTGGTTGTCCCGATCCCGACCATCGGCGTACCGGAGTTGTAGTAAATATCATCGCCCGCACCGGCGCTCCAGACGCCGCCTGCCACGGCCGAGCTCACCCAGTTCGTGCCGTTCCATGTCAGGACATCGCCGCTCGACGGGGCCGCCACGCTGGTGTCGGACAGATCATCCAGAACATCAACAAGGTTGCTGGTCGGCGCAGCGCCGGTGGTGCCGGTAATGATAATGCTGTCTGAAACCTGTACAGAGCCAACGACATCGACCGCTTCAGCGGGGGTTGCCGTGCCGACGCCGACATTGCCGGAGTTGTAGTAGATTGCGCCGGCAGCACCATCCTGCCATTTCGAACCGCCGGAGCTAGTGGCGATCGACAGCCAGCCGGATACGCCATCACAAAGGTCGAACTGGCCGCTGCCGCTGTCGTAGCGGATCGCCCCGGCCCGCGCCGCATCACAGCTTTCGCCGCCGTAAGCAATTTTCAGCGTGCCCTCGATTTCCAGAGCTGTATCGGCGCTCAAATTCGTCGCCGGGATCGCCGGATCGATCACGAATTTACCACCGAACAGGCCCATGGTGTTGGATGAGGACAAGGCAACAGCATTCTGGTTGCCCATGAAGATACCCAAGGATTGCTGGCCAGTAACTGTGGGATCTGTGGCCGGGTTCACGCTACTCAAACCGATAGCCATAGAATAAGCGCCAGAGCTCGTATAACTACCCATTGCGGTACTGGCGAAGCCGCTGGCTGTTGTGAACGATCCCATTGCGGTGCTGCGTTCTCCACTGGCTGTCGTGTGCCCCCCCATCGCGGTGCTTGAATTCCCGCTGGCAGTTGAACTGTTCCCCAGTGCTATGGCGGTCCACCCGCTGGCAGTGGTACTGGAACCCATCGCGGTACTGCTAGTATTGCTGGCGGTAGTACTATCACCCATTGCGGTGCTGGCATAACCGCTGGCAGTGGTATCAACTCCCATCGCTAGGCTATATTGTCCAATATTGGCATCATCCCACTGCGCACCCGATACTGTCCCCGCCCGGAACGCGCCTTTGGATTTATCAAAGAACATGCGGTTATCTTCAGCAGCGTTGCCGGTGTCACCGGTCTGATAAGACCCGACAATCAGGTCACCGACGCTGGTATAGGTAAAGTTGGCTTCGGCTGCAAAGCTGCCGCCGCTGTTGAACTGGATGCCGCGGCCGGGAGCGGCGACAGATCCACCGGCCGCGCCGGTGACAATATCTTGCCAGCTGCCGGCCTGATAGCCTTCGAACTTGCCGCTGGTCGAGTTGTAACGCAGCATACCATTGACGCCGGTTCCCGGACGATCGCCCGTCACGCCGGACGGCAACAGGATCGCATCAGTGGTGCTGCCGAGGTCAAGGGATACAACCGGATCCGTCGTTCCGATCCCGACCATCGGCGTACCGGAGTTGTAGTAAATATCATCGCCTGTACCGGCTGTCCACAGGCCGCCCGCCACGGCCGAGTTCACCCAGTTCGAGCCGTTCCATGTCAGAACATCGCCGCTCGACGGGGCCGCCACGCTGGTGTCGGACAGATCGTTCAGAACATCAACAAGGTTGGTCGTCGGATCGGGCAGCCCTGTGACACCATCAAGCAACAAGCCATCGGCCTGCACAACCCCGACCACTTCGAGCTCGCTGCCCGGTGTGCCGGTGCCAATACCGACATTGCCAGAGTTATAGTAGATATCGCCGCCCGCGCCGTCGGCCCATTTACCACCGACGCCGGTGTTGATCGCCAGCCAGCTGGCGCCGTCACACAGCTCCATGATGGAGGAACCACTGTCGTAGCGGATTGCGCCTTCCGTACTGGCGGCACAGCTCTCGCCGCCATAGGCGATTTTAACTGTTCCATTAACGTCCAACTGGGTAACGGGGAGATTCAAGCCTGTCCCCAGACCGATATTCCCCGCAGAACTCATTGTAAAGTGGTAGCTTGGGGGGGCCGTGTTGTCATCAACGGTCGCCGTCCCCATAAAGAAGCTATCATTTTTTGAACCCATGAAATAATAGGGACCGGTATTACCTTTAAAGCGCATGGCAACGCTCTGGCCAAGGTGCATACCGCGTATCCAAGACCATGTCGTCCAATTCGCGTTACCGGAATCTATGCCAAGTTCAGGAACAGGGCCATTATATTTCACATGTAAGCCATAATCAGGATCAGCCGTTCCCAAACCGAGACGCCCAACAGATGTATAAGTGAACGTGGATTCGGCCGTGAAGTCACCGCCAGAATTAAACTGGATACCACGATCAGGGGCACTGGCCGATCCCCCCGCCGCGCCGGTGACAATGTCTTGCCAGCTGCCGGCCTGATAGCCTTCGAATTTACCGCTGGTCGAGTTGTAACGCAGCATCCCGTTGACACCGGCGGTCGGGCGATCACCCGTGGCACCGGCCGGCAGGACAATCGCATCGGTCGCCGCGCCCAGATCCAGAACGCCCCGCGCCGTCAGCTGCGTCGCCGGAACCGCCGGATCGATGACCATTTTACCACCGAATAGTCCCATCGTGTTGGCGGAGGCGAAGTTAATACCGTCTTGTGCGTCCATAAATATCCCTAAAGCATTGTCGCCAGAGACGATTGGGCGACTGCCGTCTGCAGGGTTACCAACGCCGATGGCCATGGAGCTTGTTCCGCTGACCTGCGCTTCACGGCCGATGGCCATGTTGTATGCCCCATGTGTTGAGGCTGTATTGTAGTAGCCAAGAGCGAAGGTATGATCTCCACTAGCCGTATTATATTCACCAAAGGCATAAGACGGGTGACGAGACGCTACATTGTAGCTTCCCAAAACAATGGACCAGTCCCCTGTCGAAGTGCCTCCTCTTCCTATAGCAATTCCACCTGTCGCCCCTACTCCGCCGGCTATGTTATTTGTACCGATTGCAATCGCGGCGCCTCCTGCTGTTGTTGCACCAGCCGTATTCCCGGAACCTAGTGCAATTGTACTAGACTGATTGGCTTCATTGTTTTCTCCCCACGCTAGGCTGTATGCTCCGATGTTGGCGTCTTGCCAAGCGTCGTTAGCGCCGCTAATTGCTCCGCCGCGCATTGCCGATTTGTTCGGGTCATAGAACATGCGGCCACCATCACCATCCAGACCGGTCGTTGTCGATGTCTGGCCAATCTTGACGATGTGAGCGCTTTCGTACGAAATATGTGTCGTGTTATCCGTCCACAGGCCCGTATCGCCGCCGTTAGCAATGGTTTGCCACGTCGTGCCGTCACAGTAGTAAAGGCTGTTGGAGCCGTAGCGGATACCCCCGGCCGTGCTCGCCGCGCAGCTCTCGCCACCGTCGGCAACCTTGATCGTGCCGTTCACATCCAGAGCCACATCAGCCACCATATCCGTCGCCGGGACCGCCGGATCGATGACCATCCGCCCGCCGAACAGACCCATGGTGTTGGCGGAGGCCAGATCAATCCCGCCGTCCTGATCGCCCATAAAGATACCGAAGGACTGGATACCGGTGACTTGTGGTTTGGTGGTGATTGCGACCGCATCGTCCATCAAGCCAAATGCAAAAGAACCATCACCGAGGCCGTTTGCCGCCGTGCCATTACCGGCGATGACATTCGCCCCCATTGTGGTGCTTTTCGCACCGCTGGCTGTTGTAGATATCCCAAAGGCCTGGCTGTAATTACCGCTCGCCGTTGCCAACTGGCCGAATGAGAAACTATCTAACCCGCTGGCCACCGAACCGTGTCCAAGCACCACGCTGCTTTGTCCTGTTGCTTGTGTCGTTTGACCAATCGCTACGCTGTAATTACCGCTCGCCTTCGCACTGGCCCCGATAGCGGTCGATGTAAGCCCGCTCGCCGTCGCCAATACCCCCATGGCTACGCTATTAATGTTACTTGCGACTGTGTTTTGGCCAAAGGCGACACTATAGAGTCCTGTGCTGGTGTAATCCCAGTGAGTTCCAATTGCCTTACCTGCACGGAAGGCCCCTTTGGAAACATCGAAGTACATGCGGACGTCCTCGCTGCCCGTACCGGTATCTTCAATCTGGTACGACCCGACGATCAGGTCGCCGACACTGGTATAAGTGAAGTTGGCATCGCTCCAGAACTGGTTGCCGCTGTTGTACTGGATTTGCGTATCACTACCATGGGCCGGGACAGAACCGCCCGCCAACAGAGCAATTCCAGCGGCGGTGAAGCAGTCGTTCCCGGCATCATCACAATAATTCTGGGCACCAATATCGCCCGCAACATCAAGTTCGAGAAGCTGTTCACCCGTCGAGGCAAACAGGTTCGTCGCCGGGACCGCCGGATCAATGACCATCCGGCCACCAAACAGACCCATGGTGTTGGATGAGGCAAAGTCAATTCCGGCCTGATTCCCCATGAATATTCCCAAAGACTGTTGGCCGGAAATCTGGGGATCAGGGAAAACAACCGATGAAACGAGACCAATCCCCATGGAATAATCACCTGTAGCCGTAATATTTACTTCCCGTCCCAGAGCCGTGCTGTAATCCCCGGCAGCAATGTTATTTCCACCGGCGGCAAAGCTGTAAAAACCGCTTGCGGTGGTGTATCCACCAAGAGCTGTGCTGACATTGCCGCTGGCATTCGTATTTGTACCTGTGGCCAAGCTGTAATTTCCATTTGCACTTAAACTATTTCCCAAGGCGATTGAGGATATACCATTTGCAGTCGTGATGTAGCCCATGGCCACGCTGTTATCGCCGACAGCGTTTGTTTGACGACCTGCGGCAATACTGTATTGTCCGCTGGCAGTCGTGGTGTAGCCCATGGCCGTACTGTAACTTGCACTTGCCGTCGTATCTTTTCCAAGGGCCGTGCTGAAACTTGCGCTGGCGGTTGTCCCTGCTCCCACAGCAACCGCGCTGCTGGCACTTGCCGTTGCTGTTGGCCCAAACGCCATACTGGATATTCCTGAAGCTTTGGCATTCCAACCCATTGCCATACTTGCAGTGCCTACATTGGCATCGTCCCATTCGTCTGCAGCCGCCTGCCCTGCCCTAAACGCGCCTTTAGAGACGTCGAAGAACATTCGGGAATCTTCGCTGCCGGTGCCGGTATCGCCCGTCTGGTATGACCCGACAATGAAGTCACCGACGGAGGTGTAGGTGAAGTTGGCCTCCGCCGCGAAGTTACCGCCGGAGTTAAACTGGACGCCACGGTCGGGGGCGGCGGCAGACGGCGTGCCGGTCGCGATCACGCTCCATGAGCCTGCGGTCTTACAGAGATAGAAGTTGTTATCGCCAGAATTGTAATGGATGGCCCCTTCGCGGCTGGCGTCGCAGGATTCATTACCCCAGCCCATTTTGATTGTGCCGTCGGTTTGCAGCGATGTGGCCGGTGTGTCGCCGGAGCCGTCGCTGTCGATCATTATCCCGCCGCCGATAATGCCCAGCGTATCGGTGGCGGACAGATCGTATAAATCAACCTGATCCATGAAGATACCCAGAGAACCTTCGCCGGAAACCTGCGGACGGTTGGCATCGGTGTTTGTTTGGTCGGACAGGCCGATGGCCATTGTGTATTGTACGCCGGCAGCCTTGACTTCGTTACCCATTGCCATCGCTCCGTAATCTGCGCTGGCCGTCGTATTCAGCCCTATAGCTGCACTTCCCCACCCAGTACTCGTTGCATTAGCACCTATGGCTACGCTGCCAAATGCGTTCGCCATCGTTTCAATCCCAATTGCCACACTATACTGGCCGACATTCGCGTTATCCCATTGCGCGCCGGTTACCCGTCCCGCGCGGAATGCCCCTTTGGAGGTATCAAAGAACATGCGGGAATCTTCGCTGCCGGTGCCGGTATCATCCGTTTGATAAGAACCAACGATGAGGTCACCGACGGAGGTGTAATTGAAGTTCACATCGGCCCAGAGCTGGTTGCCGGAATTGTAGATGATTTGCGTGTCGCTGCCCGGTGCTGTGACGGAGGACGCATCGCCGAAGGTGGCGTAGCTTGTGCAATCGTGAGAGTATTGCAGTTTGCCGCTGGCATCATCAAACCGGAAACAGCCGCGCGTGGCCGGAGACGTACCGTCATCATCGATCATGATCTTGCCGCCGATCACACCGAGCGTATCGGTATCGGACAGATCATAGGTATCAACCTGATCCATGAAGATACCCAGAGAACCTTCGCCGGAAACCTGCGGACGGTTGGCATCGACGGCGGTCTGGTCTGCTAAACCGATGGCCATGGTGTTTTGCACACCTGTGGCTTTGACTTCTTGCCCGATGGCTATGCTATTCGCCCCACCGGCGGTTGTGTTGCTGCCCATCGTGGTGCTTGTATCACCGCTGGCGGTTGTACTACTGCCCATAGCCATACTATTTGCACCACTGGCTGTTGTGATAAAGCCCATAGCCGTGCTTCCGATTCCGCTCGCCACGGAACCGTTGCCTATGGCTGTGGCATAATTCTGACTTGCGACTGTATTGCGGCCTAATGCAACGCTGCTGCTCCCGCTTGCCGCCGCATTTTCACCTATCGCCACACTGTACGTACCACTGGCCGTCGAAGAACTACCCATGGCTGTACTGCTGTTTCCGCTCGCCGTCGTTCCATTACCGGCTGCCATACTCCACATTCCACTCGCAATCGTGTTACGTCCAAATGCGGCGCTATACAATCCAGAGCTAGCATAATCCCACTGATTTCCGGCTGCGGCTCCGGCCCGGAATGCGCCTTTGGATACATCGAAGAACATGCGTTTGTCTTCGAATCCGGTGCCGGTATCCTCAATCTGGTATGAACCAACGATGAAGTCACCGACGGAGGTGTAATTGAAGTTCACATCGGCCCAGAGCTGGTTGCCGGAATTGTAGATGATTTGCGTGTCGCTGCCCGGCGCGGTGACGGAGGACGCATCGCCAAAGGTACTGTAGGTCGTGCAGTCGTGGGAGTACTGCAGTTTGCCAGAGGCATCATCAAACCGGAAACAGCCGTGGGATGTATCTGAATTACCATCATCATCGATCATAATCTCTCCGCCGATAATCGCGAAGGTATCTGTTGCCGAAAGATCGTAAAAGTCTGTCTGATCCATAAAGATACCAAGCGACCCTGCACCACTAACCTGTGGCCGATTGGCATCGGTATTGGTCTGATCCGACAGGCCAATAGCTACGGTATTTGTTCCCGTTGCCTTAACTTCCTGCCCCATCGCCATGCTGACATTACCGCTGGCCGTTGTTGCTTCTCCCATCGCCACACCGGCAACTCCGCTAGCCGTTGTTGAATTTCCCAGCGCCACACTAGAGGTATTGCTGGCTGTTGTCAGGTTACCCAATGCAACACTTGTAAACCCGCTGGCTGTCGTCCCACTCCCTATAGCGATAGCACCATCATCGCCACTGGCAACAGAGTTTTGTCCCCCGGCTATACTTACCCAGCCACTAGCCGTTGTATCATAACCAAACGCAAAACTGTTTGATCCTACACTTGCATCATCCCACTGTGCACCTGACGCCGTACCCGCCCGGAACGCGCCTTTGGAGACATCGAAGAACATGCGGTAATCTTCGCTGCCGGTGCCGGTATCATCCGTTTGGTAAGAGCCGACAATGAAGTCGCCGACGGAGGTGTAGGTAAAGTTGGCTTCGGCTGCGAAATCACCGCCGGAGTTAAACTGCACTCCGCGGTCGGGGGCCGAAGCACCACCCGCCACGGCGGAGGTAATAATGTCTTCCCAGACACCGCCCTGGAAGGCTTCGAATTTATCATTTTCGGTATTGTAGCGGATCATACCGTTGACCGCCGCCGCCGGCTGCTGGGCCGTCGTCCCGCCCGGGAGTACAACCGCATCCGTCGCCGCACCGAGATCCAGAACGCCGCGCGCGTAAAGCTGGGTCGCCGGGACGTTCGGGTCAATCACCATTTTCCCGCCAAACAGGCCCATGGTGTTGGATGAAGAAAGGTCAACGGCGCTCTGGTCGCCAAAGAAAATACCGAAAGAATTTGTAGCGGACACAACCGGATCGACGCCTACGGGGGCTCCCAGTCCAAAGGCAAAGCTTCGGTCTGCGGTGACATCGGCTTGCGTTCCCAGAGCAACGCTGCCCCGGCCGCCTGCATCGGTTTCCCACCCCATGGCAAAGGAATTATCGCCGCTGGCGACCGTGGTGTTCCCCATGGCAACCGATTGTTCACCGGTGGCCGAGGTTACGTTACCTATGGCAACGCTGCGCAGGCCGCTGGCGATCGTGTTGCGGCCCATCGCAACGCTATACAGGCCAGCGCTGGCAATATCCCATTGTGCGCCGTCAACACTACCGGCGCGGAAGACCCCTCTGGATGTATCAAAGAACAAGCGGTTGTCTTCGGTTCCTGTCGTCGTGTCATCAAGTTGGTCAGACCCCACAATCAAATCACCAGCCGCCGTGTAGACAAACTTGCTGTCAGCCCAGAGCTGGTTGCCGGAATTGTAGATGATTTGCGTGTCGCTGCCCGGTGCCGTGATAGCCGACGAGTCGCCAAAACTGCTGTAGGTCGTGCAGTCGTGGGAATATTGCAGTTTGCCGGTGCCGCCGTCATAACGGAAACAGCCCTGTGAGCCCGCACTACCGTCATCGTCAATCAGGAAATCGCCGCCAACCAGAGCCATGCGATTGGCCGTGGCCAGATTATAGCCCGATTGATCGCCCATGAAGATCCCCAGAGACGAGGCTGCTGAAACCTGTGGCGCTACGCCACTGGCGGTTCCCAGGCCAAAAGCAAATGAGCTGTTGGCGTTCGCCTGTGCATCACGGCCAACAGCAAAGCTGGCGATTCCCGCAGCGGTTGTTGACCTCCCCAAGGCCATGCTTTGAGCACCGCTGGCCGTCGTTGTCCACCCGGCAGCAAAGCTACTGTTATCACTGGCTATCGTATTTTGGCCCAAAGCCGTGCTATACACGCCAATACTGCCATTATCCCATTGCGCCCCGGTAACATTTCCAGCCCGCAAAGCTCCGGTAGCTGGATCAAAAAACATCCGCGACCCCGCTCCACTAATCGGAACATTGGAAAATCCTGTATGCGTACCATGCGTGACCAGCCGCCCCGTTACATCCAACATTGCAGCGGGCGTGGCCGTGCCGAGGCCCAGATACCCGGCGCTGGTGAAAACAAAATTGTCATTCGTCCAAAGCTGGCCGCTGCTATTAAAGAACACTTCGCGGTCATCGCCGGGGTTGCCGAGCGCTCCACTGGCCACATCGGCAGCCGTGAAACAGTTAGCGCCCCCTTCATCACAATATTCGGTGGCCCCCACCTGGCCTTCTATATCGGCCAGAAGTGTACCGCTGACGGTTTGCGTCCCCACCAGCAGGTTGCCAGAGCTGTCGACCCGCAGGGCTTCGGTGCCGTTGGTCGTTACACCGAACTCATTGACGGCGGGGCTAAAGATACCCGTTGTCGTGCTGCCCG
Organism: Rhodospirillales bacterium; assembly: GCA_020638175.1. Taxonomy (NCBI): domain Bacteria; kingdom Pseudomonadati; phylum Pseudomonadota; class Alphaproteobacteria; order Rhodospirillales; species Rhodospirillales bacterium. The sequence goes on along the minus strand of JACKJA010000002.1, from coordinate 1,143,383 downwards.
TGAAAGTCACGGATGGATCCGCTTGCGCCCCGGCCTTGGCCACGATGTCGTCACTAAAGGTTGCGACTCCCGTTACGCCCAGCGTGCTGCCCAGCGTTGTTGCCCCGGTGACCCCCAGCGTGCCGCCGACTACGGAATTCCCGACAACGTAGCTGTTTCCGGAAACATAAAGCATTTCGGTCGGGTTGGCCGTACCGAGGCCCAGATACCCGGCGCTGCTAAAGACAAAATCCGTATGCGTCCCCAGAACACCGCCGGAGTTAAAAATCACTTCGCGGTTGTTACCCGGCGCTCCAACGGCCCCGCCTGTAATACTGGCCGCCGTGAAACAGTTGGCGCCAAGCTCATCACAATACTGGATCGCACCGATATCGCCCTCGATATCGACGGTCAAAGCGGCGCTGGTCGCGAGCTGGGTCGCCGGGACACTCGGGTCGATCATCAGTTTGCCGCCGAACAGGCCCATGGTACTGCCGGTGGCGAGATTTAAACCAGATTGATCGCCCATGAAAATTCCCAGCGCATTGCTTCCTGATACCTGTGGTGGCGCACCGCTTGCGTTCCCCAGCCCCAGACCAAATGAATTATTGCCGCCGACATTGACTTCCTGCCCCATCGCGACGCCCGCTTGCCCACTGGCCGCCGTCGCTTCACCCATGGCCACACTTGAAGGTCCACTGGCTAATGTCCCTATTCCCATGGCCACGCTGCTCGCAGCACTGGCCGTCGTAGCGCTGCCCAAGGCCGTACTATTAAGACCACTGGCCGTCACAAGAGATCCCATGGCTACACTGTAATTTCCGCTTGCCACTACGTTCGATCCCATCGCCACCGAATAGGCACCGATATTGCCGTCATCCCATTGCGCCCCATTCACGTAGCCAGCGCGGAAAGCGCTCATCGCCGGGTGGAAGACCAGACGGGTGCCTGCGCCGGTCACCGGCATGCCCGGCGTGCCGGTATGGGTGCCGGTAACAAACAGGTTGGAATCATTGAACGCAGCGTCGCCGCCGCTGATGTTCAGCAAAGAGCTGGGGTTATTGGTGCCGATCCCGACATTGCCGCCGTTATAGTAAATTTCCGCCGGCCCTTCGGGACCATCGTTGCTCCACAAACCACCAGAGCCGCTACCGCCCCCGCCAGAGGCCGCGATTGATTCCCATGTGCCGTTGACACAAAGAAGCATGGTGTGGGTTGTGCCTTCGTATTCCAGACGGCCGTTTTGCCCGGCACACCCAGCCGCCAGAACGGCAGCATTATAACCAACCTCGACAAAGGAGCTGACATCCAGAGAACTGGTGAGCGTCGCCGCGCCGTCAACGTTCAGCGTTCCGTCAAAATCAACCGCCGAAGCGCCGCCGACAACGTTCAGGTTGGCATTAGTAATTGTCGTCGTGCCGTCAACGTTCAGCGTTCCATCGAAATCAACCGCCGAAGCGCCGCCGACAACGTTCAGATTGTTGTTAAGCGTTGTGATGCCGTCAACAGTCAGCGTACCCGCGATATCCGTATTGCCGGTTGCGCCGGTGACGGTGAAATTGCCCGCGCCGACATTAACGTCCCCGGCTATAGCGGTGTTTCCGGTTGCCGAATCAATCGTAAATTTGCCGCCGTTCACGTTAACATCGCTGGCGACATCCAGTGTCCCGCCCAAAGACGTGTCCCCGGTGACATCCAGACCATCCGCAATATCAACAACATTATCGACACCGCCGGATATCGTACTATCGACATTCAGCGTACTGTCAAAATCAACAGCGCCCGTGGCGTTCAGGGTAGAGAGCGTTGTCGCGCCGGTTACGCCCAGCGTGCTGCCCAGCGTTACCGCCCCGGTTATGTTCCCCGTACCGGCGACATCAAGCGTGTAGCCCGGCGCATTCGTTCCAACGCCTAGTTCTTTGGCTGTGTTATCCCAGAAGAGATTAGCCGAATCCCCCTGCATGACACCGGCTTCGGCGAACTGGATCGTCCCGTCCGCGCCGATCGCGCCGACCGCACCGGTCGAGGCCACATCCATCCAGCCATCAGGATCGGTTCCCACCGGAACGGCCGAATCACAAATCTGTAAAACCTGATTCCCGGCCCCGATATCAATCCGCAAAACACCATCGTTGGCGCCGCCGCCAACCCGGCAGTCGGCATTCTGGGTGCCTGTGCTGGCGCTGGTCGGCAGGTTAAACAGACCGCCCGCCGACAGATCGAGTGCGCTGCCGGCTGCGAAAGCTGCGGTGCTTTCGAAGGTTGTCGTGCCGCTGTTAAAGGTAGCGTCACTGGAAATTTCAAGATTTTTATCGGTGGTGATCGTATCGGAAGATCCCGATTTTACAGACCACAAACCGCCGCCGACACCGTCGGAGGCCTCGTCATAGGTCCATTCGAAGATGATATCGTCACTGCCCGCCACGCGGTTGACATAGGTCGGGTCATTCACACAACTGGTTTCAAAGACCCGGTTAGGACCGGCGGAAATAACCGCAATTACGGTTCCGCCGCCCGCAGTATCCCCGTCCAGCAAACCAATCTGACAGGCTCCGGTTGTCGTACCATGATCCCATCCGCAATAGCCGACGCTGGTGCCCCAGGCGTCCTGTTTCGCGGCGCTGGTCGTCGCGGGCAAACAGCCCCCGCCGGTCAGCATCGTGCCGCAAGTTCCCGCCGTGTCCGGCAAGGTCGGTTCAATGAAGGTATCGCCATCACAGTCCGGCAGGGGGGCCGTACGCATGACAGCATCAAGCGCGGCAAGCTTACGGGCAATTTGTAGCTGGGAGTCGACTTTGGCTTTTTGATTGAGAGAGACAACAGTACCGAGAGGGCCGCGGACAAGAGTGGCGGTGGCTACACCGATAACGCCAATAAGGGCAACGGCACCAAACAAGGTGAAAAATACGTTACCGCTCTCCCTTAATCGTGACATACGAAGGTTTCCCCTAATCTCTCTCGCTTCCCCATGGTCTTTTATCCGTATGGCCGGGCTTTTTTGCGCGGATTGTTCTTATTGCCGAGTGATATCAAGTCCGGCTATTTCCTTACGCCGCTTAACGGCAGTCACACGGATACAATCCTAATTATTCCAAAAAAACCTTACCAAATTGATAATATGCGACACCGAATCCTTCGGCTCACGGGGTATTTCTTTAGCATGCGGTCAAGCTAGCATCCCGATTCGCCTCTTAACAAGCCCGCCCGCAAACTCATCCACATTAATTTTATCCTTTATTTCAATAAGTAAGGATTGCAGGCCGGAATATTTGCAGATAGGGTTCAGACAAATTAATCCGGCGAGGCTTTATGAGTGAAATTCGATCCCTTTCGCAGTTGATGACCGACCTGAAACATTCCCTGTCGGGGGATGATGTCCGGCTGGGCACATTGCTGGAGCAGCTCCACGAACGCGGATTCGGTGCCGTCTTGCTGTTATTTGCCGCGCCGATGGCCCTGCCGATCCCTGTGCCGCCGGGCATCAATATCGCCCTGGCAACGCCGCTTTTGCTGTTGACGGCCCAGCAGGTCATTGGACGTCACACGATCTGGCTGCCGGAAAAACTGCGGCAAAGCGCCCTGCCACGGACCAAAATCGAGGGATTAATCGACGCCATGCTGCCGTGGCTTAAGCGCTTGGAACTCTTAACAAAACCACGGATGGGATGGATTACCCAAAACGGCCCGTCATGCTTTTTCGGATTTCTGGGACTATTGATGGCGCTGGCCGTTTGTGTGCCTGTGCCCCTGACCAACACCGTTCCCAGTCTGGGGATAGCCCTGATGGCGGTCGGAACACTGATGCGCGATGGTCTGGCGACGCTGGTCGGGGCGATTATCGGCATGGCGTGGGTAACGATGCTGGTCGGGGCCGTGATTATTTTTGGGCCGGAAGCCTTTGACATCGTAAAGGAAACGATTAAATCATTCCTGTAAGAGGTTGTTATGAAGTCTATAACTGGATTTGCTCATCTACTTTTAACCACGCCGTTGATTATTTTTAGTGGCCTTGTTTTTGTGGCCCTGCTTTCACTCGGCGCGGCTTACACCACGCAATACGGCTTTGGCCTGCAGCCCTGTATCCTGTGTCTCTTCCAGCGGGTTCCCTATGCCCTGATAATCCTTCTGGGCGGAACGGGGTTGTGGGCGATCAAGACCGGCAAAGCCCCTGCCCTGATCCCGGCGCTGGTGTTCGCCAGCAGTTTTGTTTTCCTGTGCGGCGGTATCATCGCATCCTATCATGTCGGGGTAGAGCAGCACTGGTGGACATCTTTTCTGGAGGGGTGCCGCGGCGGGGCGTTCAGCGGCGACGCCAAGGATATTCTGGCGCAGATTGAATCAACGCCGTCCGTGCCATGCGACCGGATTCCCTGGGAAATGTTCGGGATTTCGATGGCCGGTTACAATGCCCTTTTGTCGATGGGATTTGCCATCGGCTGCGGCCTGAGCGGCTGGCTTTTGCTAAACGCCAAGAAGCTTTAAAAGCCCGGAAAACCCAAGAAAAACAGTGCCATAAAAGATATAAAACCCGACAGATTGTTTCAGGCTGCGTTGTTTACCAAAATCGAATAGGTCGTCGAACATGTCGGGCTCCTCAGAAAAACCATGATTGCAAGACGCCCATTTACCGTATTAACAACCCATAAGTCAAGCTTTTCTGCGGGATACAGTGAATCTAGAGATAAAAGAAAAGCCGGAGACAACATCCCCGGCTTCTCTGATCTTCGTTATTTATCCTGACGGAGCTATTTCTTGCCCATCGTGGTCAACAGCGCAATCGGCACAAGGCCGAGCATAACGCCGGTCGTCCATGCCAGATAGATACCGGCACTAACGATGATGACGGACATCATGTCACTGGTCAGATCTTTTTTGTGAAGGATCGTGCCGCCCAGATAAAGGACAAACAACGAGCCGATCACGGTATGAACATGACCGCCGTCAAACACCGAGCCGCCACCATCGACTATGCCGACCATGCCCAAAAAGTGGACAAGAACAGTCGACAGACCGACCAGCAGAACAAGATGCGTCAGATAAAAGAGAAAAGCGCCCATAAGGTCTTTCTTTCCTCCAACTTCCAAAGTACTTCCAAACATGACAACCTCCTTTGTTTGGTCTTTGTTTAGACCGCCCGGAGCCCGTGCAGGGGCTTCATCCGGTTCGGCCCTTACTGGTCCACCAATTCGGTGTCCCAATAAAGAAAATCCCCCCAGCTTCTGTGCAGAAAATTGGGGGGAAACTTTTTGCCGTGTGCCTGGAGTTCAAAGAGGTCAGGTTGCCTCGGCTCCATCATCGGGTGCATATGGCACACATCAGGCATTCGGTCTCCCTTGGTCAGGTTGCAAGTCTGACACGCCGTAACTATGTTGTCCCAGCTGGTGCGCCCCCCTTTCGAGCGCGGCACAACGTGATCAAACGTTAATTGCTGGGCCTTGAATTTATCGCCGCAATACTGGCACCGGAACGAATCGCGCAAGAACACATTAAAGCGCGTAAAAGCCGGTGCACGCTTTCCATTGGGTATGTATTCCTTCAATGCCAACACGCTTGGCAGTCTCATTTCATGCGATGGCGACCGCACCACTTGTTCATATTCCGAAACCACCACTACGGATCCGCGAAAAATCGCCTTGATCGCATCCTGCCATGACCATGTTGACAACGGAAAGTAGCTGAGCGGCCTGTAGTCCGCGTTCAGGATCAGCGCCGGACATTGCTCCAGTGATGTTATCGCATTCATCGTCTACCCTGCTCCTTCCTGTTCAACCGCTGGCGGCGGTGGAAGCCTTCGGGATTCCAAAATACGCAAAGAAGGCTTCGCCATTCTCATTACCTATATTGTACCGGATTTGGTCGAATTTACCTAGGAAATCACAACAAGATTCTATGGAGCACTGCAAAAAACATTGCGTTTATTACAAAAAACAATGAATTACGGAAATAAAATTGCAGAAATTAATGAAATATTGCTAAAAAATGCGCTGCAAAAAAGCCTGTGCGGCGGCTAACCCTTCTCCGTTTATACCATGAGGAAGCCCTGAAAAGACATTCCCGGTAACATCAAACCCGGCTTTTTCAAGACGGTCAAAGGCATGATAATAAGCCTGTACCGGAACAACGGGATCGGCGTCACCATGCGCCAGATAGACAGGTACCTTGTGCAAAATATCCGAATCGGTATCCGCATCGGCGACCAGCGCCCCGGAATAACCGACAATCCCGGCGATTTTATCGGGATAGCGCGGCCCTACATAAAGGCTCATCATCGTACCTTGTGAAAACCCCAGAAGCGCCAGACGGTCCGCCGTCAGGTTATATTTATCAAGTTGCCGCTTTATATAGTCCTGCAGGATCGGGGCGGCCTGACGCACACCAGCCAGAATCGATTCGGGAGTCCATTCCTGCAGCGAGAACCACTGGCGGCCCATCGGAGCCATATCGCAGGGGAACGGCGCATCCGGCGATAAAAACACAGCGTCCGGCAAGGATGGCGCCAGCTCCGGGGCCAGCCCAATCAAATCCTGACCATCGGCCCCCAGTCCGTGCAGCAAGATCACCATCTGCCGGGGCTCGCCCCCCGAAACCGGTCCGTAACTATATGTTTTCAAATCGCTCTTATTCATCATGTAAATTGATTAGCATAAAATTCCACGTTTTTAAATTCACTCTTGTCATGCACATTTAAATCAACTATTACACGTAAGTGAAAATCATTCTCAACAAAACAAACGGCATTATGAGGTTCTGAAATGCTTGAGACATTGGTCATTACTTTCCGCGAAGGGCTGGAAATGTTCCTGGTTGTCGCCATTACCATGGCTTATTTGGCGAAAACAGGTCGCCAGAACCTGATGACTCCGGCGTGGGCCGGCGTTTTTGTCGCAGTCCTGATTAGCGCCACTACGGGATGGCACATCAAGGATCTGGCGCAAGACCCGCTGATGGAGGGCGTTCTGGCTATTAGTGCCGGCGTGCTGGTTGCGTCCCTGACGGTTATGATTATGGTGTCCGCCAAGAATATTGGCAAAAGCATTACGGACAATCTTGAGCGCAAAGCTATAAAAGGCGGATATGCGGCTGCTTTTGGCATTTTTGTCTTTGTGACCCTGATGGTTGCCCGCGAGGGCATGGAAATGGCTTTGATGCTGGGGGCCATGACATCCTATCAATCGCTGTATACGACCGTGGCCGGTGCCCTGCTCGGCTTTAGCATGGTGGGCCTGATCGGCTTACTGTGGATGTCACAGAGCAAGAACATCAATCTGAAGCTGTTCATGCAAGTGACCGGTTTGTTCCTTGTTTTGTTTGCCGTTCACCTTTTCATTCTCGGCGTTCATGAGTTGTCCGAAGGCAGTGCCCTGCCGTTTATTGGCGCCGACGGCAATTTCGCCGTTCATATGGCCACCGAGGTTTTCGATCCCAACAATCCGAATATCTATGCGCAGATCATGAGTTACAGCATGCTGGCCGTGCCTTGCGGATGGCTGGGTCTCTCCTTTATCCGGGACAAGATCTTTTCACGGCCGGCAATGACGGCGGCTGAATAAAGCGGCGGGGTCGGTCTAAGCAGGCATCGTCTTGCGGACCAACCAGCCCGATGAGCGCCAGATAAACCATGTCGTTATGATCGACAGGTATCCGTCGACCGCGTAGTGCCAGGCAAGGTGTATCGAGCCGAGAAGGATAACAGCAAAGAATATCCCCAGCCCGATCGCCACCCATTTATGCGTCCGCAGCCCGACGAGGAAAAAGAGAAACGCCAGCGAAACGTGCATACTGGGCATCGCCGATATACCTGACCCGATTCCCGTGGTCGAACTCTGATAGCTTTCCCACAAACCAGCCTGTGTGGTGACCGCCCAGATCGGAATGTGCTCGTTGGTCTGATTCAGGTAGGCCATCAACGGTTCGTACGGGTTCGCCCCGGTCACGACATCACCGAAAAAGCACGGACCGGCGGAAGAAAACAAAACCGCCAGCAACGTCCCGTTCAGCGCCCATGACAGAAAATACGTATAAAAAAACTGGAGCCGCAATTGCGGATCGCGCAGCGAGAAAAGCTGCCAGTACAACACGGAAAACATGACGGCAAACCAGATATTGTAAATCACGTTTACGACAAAGGTTACCGGGGCATAGCCCATAACCGGCTGTAGAATCCGCCACGGGTCTATACCGAAATGCAGGATACGATCAAGCTCATAAAAAAACGGGTCCCAGCTATAGGCGTGAAAAACCGGGATCATGCTTTTCATACTGGTAAATGCGCCCAAAAACAGCGTGAAACAAACAAAAACCGGCAGAGCCCGCCATAATCGCTCCACCGTAAAGAACGCTTTTACATCATTAATCAAAAAGCGGGTCAGGTGTCGGGGGCGGATTTTGAACATCACATAATACGCCCGGCCGCCAAAGACCGTAACCGCAACCAGAAACGTCACAAGCCGCACGGATTTGCCGTAAAGAAGAAGCTGAAAGCGATCGGAAAATCCGGCGGAGGCCGCCAGCCAATAACTCCCCCCCACATACAGGAGTACAAACGCCAGCATCAAATATTCAGGCAGCGTAAACAAACGCAAAAAGCGGCTAAGTCTATTCGTTTTGCTGGGTTTCGCAGCCAGAAGCGCTGCGTCGCCGTTATGAACCGTCATTTATCTGGCCACATTTATCATTCGGAACAAACGGAGCGAAAGCCCCTACCGCTCACGAGTGTAGCGGGAAAATCTTACCGAAAGGATAACAGCTTTTGACAAAAGAAAAAACATGCTATGTTTCTTTTTGTGACATTGTTTCTTATATGCGAGGTTTCCCATGCAGCACGATCTTCTTCACATCCAAGGCAAGCCCTATATGCTGGTGCCTTTGCACGAATACCGGAGCATGACAACCCTGCCCGGCGCGGAAAACGATAATGCCGCACTGCCCGATGCGTTGCTTGATCTCATTCATGCTGGCAACGAAAGCCCGGTCAAGCTGATCCGCAAGCACCGGGGGCTGACGCAGGCTGAACTGGCGGAAGCCGCCGGGCTGTCCCGTCCTTACCTGACCGAGATCGAACGTGGACGCAAGGATGGTTCTGTCAACGCCATCAAGGCGCTGGCCGATGCGCTGGAAGTCCCGGTGGGATTACTGATTTAGAGTAAAATCGCGGTCATGCCGTAAAGATGGAAGGCCCGCACGGGTTTTTTCGACCATGTCCATATCAAGATCAGCCAGGATCATGCACGGCTCATCCCCGGCCTGAGCAATAATTTCACCCCACGGATTGATAATGAGCGAATGGCCATACGTGGTACGTCCCCCGGCGTGCGTACCGCATTGTCCGGGAGCCAGAACATAGCTTCCGGTTTCGATGGCACGGGCGCGCAGCAATATTTCCCAGTGCACTTTCCCGGTCGGAACGGCAAAAGCCGCCGGCACGGCCAGAATTTTCGCCCCGGCCTGAGCCAGCGTCCGGTAAAGCGCTGCAAAGCGCACATCGTAACAAATGCTCAGCCCCAGCCCGCCCCATGGCGTTTGCGCCAGAACCGCCGTTTCGCCCGGCTGCGCGGCCTTGCTTTCCCGAAAGCTTTCCCCGGTCGGCAAATCAACATCGAACATGTGGATTTTGTCGTATTTAGCAACAATGTCGCCCTTATCATTGAACAGATAAGAACGATTGTGAAATTTTTCTTCCTCCGGCTCCTTGACCGTCAACGACCCAGCCAGAATCCAGACGCCTTGTTCCTTTGCCAGCCCCGCAAACAGGGATAAAGCCGGATGGTTGCTTTCCGGCACCGCCAGCGCGCGCTTTTCTTCGGGACGCGCGCACATGAAGTCGGTATTTTCCGGGGTGCAGATCAGTTTAGCGCCCTGCGCCGCGGCTTCGCTGACCATCACTTCGGCCACTTTCAGATTTTCCTCGACATCCGGGCTGCTATTCATCTGGATGCAGGCTGTCTTCAACACATCACTCATTTCGCTAACATCCCGTCCAGTTTTCCGGCGCTTTCCAGCGCATATAAATCATCGCAGCCGCCGACATGCGTTTCACCGATAAAGATTTGCGGCACGGTCCGGCGGCCCCCCGCCCGTTTAATCATGGCCGCCATTGCGTCGGCGTCATGAAAAGACAGGCGGTTTTCCTTATATTTCACGCCTTTCCGGTCAAGAAGCTGCTTGGCCTTGACGCAATACGGGCAACTCTGGGTCGTATAAATTTCGATATCCGGCATTGTATTTTCGTTTCTTTATGGTGGATTTAATGACGTCACAGGACTATTAATAGTGGCACGCATGCAAAAAAAAAGAAAGGGGCCGCCATGTCAAAAAAACAACTGAAAACCGATATCCTTGTATCCGGTGGCGGTATGGCGGGACTGATTCTCGCCAGTCTTCTGGGACATGCCGGACTTGACGTTATCGTGGTTGACCCCAACAAAATCCCCGCGCCCAAGGATGTCAAACCACAGACGCGAACCATCGCCCTGTTCGGCAGTTCGATCAATATCCTGAAAGCTGCCGGCGTATGGGACATTGTTGAGCCGAATACCCTGCCGATTGACGGTATCCGGATTATTGATGACGCCCGGTCCCTGCGCAGCCAGAAAATCGACATGGGCTTTACGCCTTCCGAGATCGGCAACGATGTGTTCGGGCACAGCTTTCCCGGCCACCATTTATTTGCAGCGATCATTGAAAATGCCCGGAAATCACCGAATATTCGCTTTATGGACGGTATAGGCCTCAGCGCCCATCATGTCGACAATGCCGGCATTACCGCCACACTGGATGACGGCACCGAAATCCGTGCCGCGCTGATTGCCGGGGCCGACGGTCGCCATTCCATCACCCGTAAGGATGCAGCCCTGCCCCATCGCCTGAAGGATTACGGCCAAAAAGCGATTACCTGCATTATCACCCATACGCAGCCGCACTATAACACGGCGATCGAATTCCACCGCCCCGGCGGACCGTTTGTGATCCTGCCGCAGCAAGATGCCGCCGACGGCAGCCCGCGCTCCAGCATTGTCTGGGTTGAAAAGGATCACGATGCCGAAGGGTTGCTCGCCCAGGACAAGGATACGTTCACCGATGGCCTGCGCGCCGAAATCGGCGATATTCTCGGTGATATTGAGCTGGTCGAAGGACCGCACGGCTGGCCGCTGCAATGGTCGATTGCGCCAAAACTCACCGCGCCGCGGGTTGCGATACTGGCCGAAGCCGCGCATACGTTTACGCCGCTGGGGGCGCAAGGATTGAATCTCAGCCTGCGGGATATTGCCGCTTTGGCCGAAACGCTGACCGATGCCCGGCGGCTAGGGCAGGATATCGGCAGTGCCGAAACGCTGCGCCGTTATGACCGCCGTCGCCGGCTGGATGTCATATCGCGGGTCGCCAGCGTCAATGCCGGGAATTTTATGGTCAGCAGCCAGACACGTACGCTGCGTACGCTTCACCATCTGGGCCTGAAAACGATCCAGAATCTCCCGCCGCTCAAACGGGCGATGATGCGGTTCAGCCTGTCTAATCCGCCGGATCAAGGGCGGCTGGCGCGGGGCGGAAAGCTCTAAAGGATCACAAGTGGTCGTGCGAGCGTACGACGCGGGCCGCGGCCAGAACGTATACATTTTTAACGCCGGCCTTGCGCAAGGCTTTGGTGCATTCGGTCACCGTCGCTCCGGTGGTATACACGTCATCAACCAGCAAAACCGCTTGGTTGCGCAGACTTTCGGCATGGCGCGGATGAACCGCAAATGCTCCGCGGACGTTTTTATGGCGTTCATGGGCCTTCATATGTCCCTGCGAAACCGTGGCTTTTTGCCGCACCAGCCCCATCGGCAAACAGGGAATGCCTGTATCCTTCGATAATTCCCGCGCCAGCAACGCGGCCTGATTATAGCGCCGTTTCAAAAGCCTGCGCGGGTGCAGCGGCACAGGCAAGATCACATCGCATGCCGGCAAAAAATCCCGTCCCGCCTGTTTGAACCATGGCACAAACACCCGTGCCGCGTGAGTCTGATCGGCATGCTTGAAACGCAGGATCAGTTCCCGGCTGGCATCATCATAGACCAGCGCGGCGCGGGCGCCATCATAGGCCGGGGATTCCTGTAAACAGGCGGCGCACAGCATTTCTTCGAGCTGTTCATCTTCGCCGGAAAACTCAAACGGGAAGCCGCAGGCGTGGCAATACGGCGCGGCGATAAAGTTTAAGGACTGCCATGCCGCCGGAGATATTGTACCCTGCCGATCGACGATGGTGCCGCTCATTACGCAGCGCGGCGGCAGGATAAAATCCAAAACCTGATTTATCACCATTTTCAGCGCATCTTTCTGCATAGACAAACTTTACTTTGCGTTTTCCTGAAATTCTTGCATTTTTCCGGGAAAGCCTATAGGGTTCGCGGCATACAGACAACTGTAATCGTATATAAGGACGTCATGGAACTGCTCATTGCCAACCTTTTGATTTTAGGAATGAATATCGTTATTCTAGGCTTATGCCTGAAACTATATACCGAGTATTTCAAAGATAAGTCCTTTAACACGAGGAAGAATATAAAGGACGAGTAACGGCTTATGGTAGGCACGGCCCCTCAATCGCTACGATCCTCGCACTCATCACCGGATGAAGAAGACGCGCTATCCGGCAATGCGCACGACATTGACCTGAGCGCCCGCGGTCCTCTTGCCGCCTATTACCGCAAGCACCCGGAACTTCAGGATATCCCGATCAAGATTATCAAGCGTGCCTGGTTTACGACGGCCCATTTGCTGCTGGAACCGGGATCGACGCTGATTGATGTTGGATGCGGCAGCGGCATGAAAAGCTATGCCATGGCGGCACTAACCCCGAACATTAATTTTATCGCCATTGATATGGACAAACGCAAGGTTGCCAAGGCCGCCAGAGACTATGTCCTGCCTAATCTTGAATTCCGCGCCGGGGATGTCACAAACGATCTGGGGCTGGAAGAAAACAGCGTCGATGCGATTTTGAATTCCTTTACCCTGCATGAAATATTCTCCAGCGCCCGTTACGACGACCGCCCGGTGATCGCCGCGCTGGGAAACCAGTTCAAGCTGCTGAAAGATGACGGGATCATTATGATCCATGATTATTCCCAGCCGCCTCCGGGGGAGTACGTGTTGCTGGAGATGCCGGATTCCACCAGCGCCGGTGACAAGTTGCAGCAGCTGTCCGAACCGGATTTGCTGCTGTGGTATTCCGAGCATGCCCGGCCCCGCGAAGACAGGGGATGCCACGGTTTTTTCCTGGAAGAGCTGCCGCCACGCTTCCCCAAGACCCGGCTGTTCCGCCTGCCCTATAAGTGGGCTTATGAATTTATGGTCCGCAAAGACCAGCGCCGCGATATTGAATCGGAGTTGCACAAGGAATATGCCTTTTTCACGCCGCGGGAATACCGGAAAAACCTGCGAGCGCTCGGTGCCCGCGTGCTTTATACCGCGCCGCAGTGGGAAGACAGCGTCATCCGCAACAAATTCGACGGTCGTTTCCGGCTGTATGACGACACTGGCAAACCGCTGGGGGCCCCGCCGACAAGCTTTATCGCCATCGCCCAGAAAACAAGGCGGGACCAAAGCCTGCGCCTGACCGAACGCCGCCCGTCCCGGCAGGAAGCCAGCCATATCCAGATCGCCGCCGTCCGCAATGAAGACACCGGCGAAGTCAGTGAAATCGTCAGCCGCAATATCAGCCTGTCCGATATCCTGCCCTACCGCATTACGGACGATGGCACGCTCAATGTTTTTGTCCATTTTGCCCTGCCGCGGGCCTTGGTTAACGCCGTCCCGCGCCACGGCCGGAACATCGACGAACGGGGCTGGTCCGGTCACATGACCGAAGCCATGGCCGTCGATAGCGAGATTATCGACAAGGTTGATAAAGACAGCCTGAAAGAAACCGTTTTATTCGCCCGCGATTATATCGGTTTGAAGCCTTCGATGGGACATATGCTGGAAAAAGGCCCGACTTATTTTCCGGCGCCGGACTATATTGACGAGAAAATTGACACGTGGTTCTTACGCGTCGAGCGCCATGAAAACGGCGTCATCACCCCCCGCCATCTCCGCGATGAGCTGGAAGGATTTACCTTTCAGGGCACGATCCGGGAATTCAGCGCCCAAGCACTTTTGAACGCCATCCAGGTCGGGTTTATCCCTAATGCCCGGCTGGAAATCCAGATTACGGCGCTTTGCAAAAAGCTGGGGATTGAGACCGAAAACTGGGAAGAATGCCCGCTGCGGCTCAACGATATTGAGATCAAGGACAAGCTCTCCCCGGCGGAGCTGAAAAAGCGCCGGCAAAATACAGACCACCACTTCAAAAGCATCAAGGGCCGGACCGGACAACTGCGCAGCATCAATTCGGTTTTTGTCGATGAGGGGCTGACCCGGCAAGGGATTGGCGGTCTGCAGTCGAAGAACATGGAATTCGTGATCTCCGAGGAAGGCTCCCAGAACATTGCCGCCGTTTTGCCACTGGCCAAGGATATCGTCAGTCAAGAAGTCATGGCGGGACTGGTTAGTGAGTACCTTCCCATCCCCGAACGCAAAGGCCATATGGGCGCAACCATCCGCGTACCGACCCTGCCCTTGCCGCCGGAAGTCACCAACATGGAAGCCGCGCGGCAATATATCGCTGAAAAATTCAGCCTGCCCGTCGATAACGTTGCCAAATTCGGGGAGAGTTATTTTTGCCATCTGGGTGTCACACCGCAACGGATTTTTCCGTTCGTCATTACCCCGAAAACCGGAAAGATGAAAAATCCCTTTGGCGGCCCGATCGAGTTTTATCCTGTTTCCCGTATGATTTTTGAAGGACAGGCTGTGGACTTTGTCGATGATTATCACGCCGGTTTATACCTGCTGGAAAAATTCAAAAAAACCCACCGTTATTTTGAACGCGGCACTGTGATGGCCGACTGGTCGCTGTCCCAAAAATTTGAAACACCGGACCCCGGCGTCAAGACCCTGTCGGGGTTTACGCCAGCCTATAGCGCCGCCCCGGTAAAATCGGAAACCGCGCCGGCCGCCCTTGCTGCGTCCTCCGAAGCCACGGCGACACCGGTTATCGAACAATGGGCACCGCCCGAGAATGTTTCTGATGAGCAAGATAACAGCGACCACCGTAAACACGATCCCGCTTTGCACCGCAAGCTTGACCCGCATTAATCCTTATGACTGCGTCTTCCTCCCTTTTGTTCGATCGCACAGCTCTCCGGCAAGGACGGGAGCGCGCCGCCCGTTTTACCGCCACCCACGGTTTCTTATTTGATCGCACCATCGACCAGATTAACCGGCGGCTGGAAGATATCCGGCGGTCCTTTCCTGTGGCCCTGCAAACCGGCGGACGGGGAAATCCGGATTTAAGGGAGAAAACCAAACAGGCCGGCGGGATTGAAACCTTGCTGACGATGGATATATCCCCGGCGCTGCCAACTGATTTTATCGCCGCCGAGGACGCCCTGCCCTTTGCCCGTGATAGTCTGGATGCGGTTATAAGCCCGCTGTCGCTGCATAGCGTTAACGATTTGCCCGGCGCGCTGGTTCAAATCAATTATGCCCTGAAACCGGACGGGTTGTTTCTGGGTGCCTTGTTCGGAGGGGAAACGCTGAGAGAACTGCGGCAATGCCTGATGCAGGCCGAGATTGCCACGCGCGGGGGAACAAGCCCCCGGATCGCACCGATGATTGACAAACAGCAAGCGGGCGCTTTGCTGCAACGCGCGGGGTTTGCCCTGCCGGTGGTCGACTCCGAACTCCTGACGGTTACCTATAACGATGCGCTAGGCCTGATGCAGGATTTACGGTTTATGGGTGAAAGCAACTTTGTCGCCAAAAGAGACAAATCATGGACAGGCAAGACCTTGTTCACGGAAACGGCGCGGCTGTATCACGAGCAATTCGCCGAAGCCGATGGCCGCATTGCCGCGACCTTTGAGATTATCTACCTGATCGGCTGGGCGCCGCATGACAGCCAGCAACAACCGCTCTGCCCCGGCAGCGGCAAGGTCAGTCTGGCCGATGTACTGGGGGATCAGTCTTCATGACAGAGATACTTTGCCTCCCGGTTTTACAGGATAATTACATCTGGCTGCTGATTGATGACAGCGGGAAGACCGCCGCCATAGACCCGGCGCTGGCCGCGCCCGTTATCAATGCGCTGGAAGAGCGCGGCCTGACGCTTGATTATATTTTGAACACCCATCATCACTGGGATCATACGGGCGGTAATCTCGATTTGAAGGCCCGCTATGGCTGCACAATTATCGGCGCGGCGCATGACGCCCACCGGATTCCCGGCATTGACCGGAAAGTGTCGGACGGCGACAGCGTTGCCATTGGCGCGGCCTCAACCACCGTAATGGGCACGCCGGGTCATACATCCGGGCATATTTGCTATCATTTTGCAGACAACAAGGCTTTGTTTTGCGGCGATACGCTGTTTTCTATGGGGTGCGGACGCCTGTTTGAAGGCACGCCGGAGCAAATGTGGAACTCTCTTTCGAAAATCATGGGGTTGCCGGATGACACCATGGTGTATTGCGCCCATGAATATACCGAAGATAACGGCACATTCGGCCTGATGATCGAGCCGGACAACAAAGACTTACAGGCCCGCATGGCAGAGGTGCGGACTTTACGCGCCCAAAACAAGCCAACAATCCCGGTCACACTGGCGACAGAAAAGAAAACCAATATTTTCCTGCGCGCCGGATCGGCGGCACAGTTCGGTTTTCTGCGTCATAAAAAAGATACGGAATTTGACTAGGCCGGCGGCCGCCTTATTATTCGCCGCCTTTAGTGACGACACGGCGCCGACGCTGAACGCGGGGCTTACCGCCACCGCCATTACCACCGTTGCCATTGTGGCTGTCGCTGTTGCCAATATTATCGTCCGGGCCAAAATCGTCCTGAGGCCCGCGTTTTTGTGACGAGCGGTGCGGCGGGATCGGCAAAGGCTTGGAAGCCATTTCGTTACGTTCGCTGACCGCGATTTCAATTTCCAGACGCGCCGCCACTTTGCGCAGCTCATGAACGGATTCCTGCAAGCCTTCACGCGTTGATGAATTTTTTGGATCCTTGACCCAGCCTTCATAGGACTTGATGCAGTTATCGGCTGCTTCTTTCAATCTTGTTTCAATCTCGTCCATAGCGGATCTCCTTTTTTCTTAATGTCCAGCTCCGTACAATAACCGGAGTGTCTGTAAGGTGCAAGGGATCGTTACGACTCACCGAAAACATTATTGATTTGCTGGGTCACGCGAACAAAGGTCGTACGTTTGGATAATTCCTTGAGAGTCACCGCCCCGACATAGGTGCAGGCCGAACGTATACCGCCCAAAATATCCTGCAGCGTTGCATTCACATCCCCGCGATACGGAACCTTGACCGTTTTACCTTCGCTGGCGCGGTAATTAGCGACGCCGCCGGCATGTTTATCCATGGCGGTTGCGCTGCTCATGCCATAGAACTGGACAAACTTTTCACCCTTTTCCTTGATGACTTTGCCTTCGCACTGGTCATGCCCGGCCAGCATGCCGCCCAGCATGATAAAATCCGCGCCCGCGCCAAACGCCTTGGCCAGATCCCCCGGCACAGTGCAGCCGCCATCGGCACAGACCAGCCCCTTCAGGCCGTGCGCCGCATCGGCACATTCGATAATGGCCGATAGCTGGGGATAGCCAACGCCCGTCATTTTGCGGGTTGTGCAAACACTGCCGGGACCGATACCGACCTTGACGACATCCGCCCCCGATAAAATCAGTTCTTCGACCATCTCACCCGTAACGACATTCCCGGCCATGATCGTCACGTCGGGATAGCGCTCCCGCATCCGGCGCACAAAGTCGACAAACGGCTCGGAATAGCCATTGGCAACATCAATGCACAGCTTATCAAGCTTGCCGCCCTTGGCAATGAACGCGTTCAATTTTTCCTCGTCATGTTCGCCGACGCCGATCGAATACCAGACATTCCGGGAGCCTTCCTTTTCGTAGAAGGCCAGCAGGTCGTCCAATGAATAGTGCTTGGTCAGGGCCACCGTCAGACCGTTATCATTTTCCCTGAACGCCCGCGCCATCGCCAGCGTCCCTACCCCGTCCATATTCGCCGCGATAATCGGCACGCCTTCATAGGAATGGCCGCTCCATTTAAAGCGCAATTGCCGGGCAATGTCGACTTCGCTACGGCTGGCCAGCGTCGAGCGTTTGGGGCGGATCAACACGTCTTTGAAGTCAAGTTTGATATCGGATTCGATGCGCATGGTATGGGTTCCCGTTATTTACTGAAAACAGAAGCGGCGGCTTCCTGTGAGGCTTGTTTCTTGCTTTTATCCGCTTCGACGCGGATGATTTCGGCTTTTAGCTCTTCGATATACTCCGCCAGCTCGGCAATCGACATGTTATCGAGGTTACGCGGAAATTCCTGAGTTTTCGGTTTTGGTAAATCGTCATCAAACATAGCGCCTCCTTACGATGCCCTCAAGATTAAGCGTATTGTCACCGCAAGGCAATATACCGCAAAAAAGTTCTGGTGTTTTATGCGTAAAGCATTATATAGTCGCTCTCGTCTCCCCTACAGCTTGAACGAGCTTGGAGCCGTCCCCCTGAAACACGGGGAACAGGATGGGGAGAAGTTGTTTAAAAACACAAATGATGGAGATAAATATGGCTGCTGAAAAACTGACCCCGCAAGGCTTGTTGATGCCGATGGCCACGGCCGTATGGCTGATTGAAAACACGGCTCTTGATTTCAAGCAAATCGCCGGCTTTACCGGCCTGCCGGAAGTACAGATCGAAGCCATTGCCGATGAAGAAGTCGGTCGCGGGATTGTCGGCCGTAACCCGGTTGAAAACGGTGAAACCACGCAGGAAGAGCTGGACAAAGCCGCCGCTGACAGCAGCTATATCATGGTGCTGGCGAAAAAACGCAGCGACATTCCGGCGGTCAAGATCCGTTCGAAAGGACCGAAATATACCCCGGTTTCCAAACGCGGCGACAAGCCGGATGCTGTGGCTTACCTTATTAAGCACAACCCGGAAATCAGCGATGCCCAGATTTGCAAACTGGTCGGCACAACCAAGCCCACCATCATGGCCATCCGGGAGCGCACACACGCCAACATCCAGAGCGTCAAACCCCGTCACCCGGTTGATCTGGGCCTATGCACCTATGCGGAACTGGAAGCAGCCTCCGCCAAGGGTTACCGCGCACAAGGCAAGGACCCGGAAGAAATGAAAGCACAAAAGCTGCGGGAACAACAAGCCAGCCAGGAAATGGCCGCTGCCGAACAGGAAAGCAGCCGTGCCGACAACATGATGAGCGGTTTTGATTTCAGCAACTTCCTGAGCAGCTCTTCCACGCCGAAAACGGATGACGATAACGCCTGATCCGTTATCAGTGTAACCAGAATAAAAAAGCGGTCTCCATATTCGGGGACCGCTTTCTTTAATTATAAAATCTGTATTTGCCTATGAGGCCTGACGCGCCTCTTCAATGGCTTCTTTCACTTTCAATTTTTTTAGCTTGAGATCCCGCAAACGGGTGTCATTCATAAAGGGATGTTTTTGTTCTTCCTCGATCCGCAGCGCCAACGCCGCATGTTTGGATTGCAATGCTTCCAGCCGTGACGACTGGGAAGACATAACTGCACGAGCCATTGTCATGTTTAGTTCTCCCGTTCGTTTACAAATATTAAGTGATTGCCCAATAGTAACGCCTTATTTTTTCCTGATGCAAATACAGAATAATAACCGTTTGATCTGCCGCATTTTTTTAACGCGCCCAGATAAATCGTTTTTTCTGATTTTCATTATTCCAAAGGGAATCGGTATAAACGCCACATAAGATTCAGTTTCACACAATCAGGTTGATAAAGATTTAACGCCGTTTGGATTCATACCCCCCACAAAGCTCAACCGCCAGGGGCATGGCGGTTGAGTAGGCAATGTGTGTGTGAGGAGGAACTTTCGTTCACAATTCCATTTTACAGAATAAATAATTAAGGGGGGATAAATAATAGATACAATGCGATCTATTTATCGGTAGCGATCAGCCGGGTTTCCCGCAACAGGCCGCGTTGCTCCAGAATAGGATAGGCAACCGTACACATGTAATTGTTAATCCGCCGGTAATCGCGAATAATATCAAGGTGCAATGAACTGGTGGCAATCGTTTCCGGAACCCCTTCACGAATCCGCCCCAGATGCGTTGTGGTCAGCCATGCTTCCTTCAAACGCAGCTCATCCTTGCGCTCGACCAGCCGCCGCGCCAGATTGACATCTTCGGACACGAACACATTCTGGGCCAGCCGTACCGTTTCGACCACGAACTTATGGACATCCCGGATTTCGCGCCAGCCCTGGTCCGAGAACCGTTTATGATCGCGGACTTTTTTTATGGCCATGGGAATAAGTCCCTTGTCGATCATGTCGCCAACATTTTCAAGGTTGGTCGAAAACGTCAAAATCTGCAGGTAACGGGTCGCTTCGTCCGGCGCCATCGCTTCCTGTGATATCTTGGCCATGTACATTTTGATCGCCCGGTGCAAACGATCAACGACGTCATCGCGTTCCCGGACCTTTGTCACCAGCCTTTCATCATTATCCCGCATCGCCAGCATCATTTCTTCCAGCATGGCTTCGACCATATCGGCCAGCCGCAGGGTTTCCCGTGTCGTAGCGCTCAGAGCCACTGCCGGCGTATCAATGGCCCGGTCGTCAAGATACCGGGGGTAGCCCTCGTCGGCGCTTTTATCGCCTTCGGGCAGGATGCGCGCGCAAAAACGTGCCACCAGACCGGTTAACGGCAGGAACGTCAGTGCCAACATCACATTAAACAGTGTGTGGAAATTCACCAATATCCGGGCCGGGTCGTCATCGACCATGACCAGCCACTTATACATCGTATCCATCAACGGATAGGTCAGGATTACCCCCGTCAAACGGATCATCAAGTTGCCAAGCGGCACCCGCCGCGCCAACACATCATCCTTTATCGTCGCTACAATCGGCGCGGCGACTGCGCCCAGATTCGCGCCGAGCACCATCATCATACCAACATGGACCGGAAGGATGCCGCTGACGACGAACGATACCAGCAGCAAAACCGATGCCAGCGACGAATGTGCCAGCCATGTCAAAATCGCCATTATCCCGATCGCCATCACCGGGTCATTTTCCAGCGATTCCAGAATCAGCACCAAAATTTCGGAGTCTTTAAGGGGGACCGCCGTGCTTTTAATCCAGCCCAGAGCCAGCATCATCAGCCCCAGTCCGGCCAGAACCTTGCCGACATGACTCAGGCGACCGTTCCTTTTCTCGAACCCGGAAAAAAGTACAAAACCGCTAATCAGTAAAAGCGGCGCCAGAAACGACAAATCAAAGGACAGAACCTGGGCGACCAGCGTCGTGCCAACATCAGCCCCCAGCATTACGGCAATGCCCATGGCAGTGCCGATCAGGCCTTGCGCGCAAAAACTGCTGAGGATCAGGGCTGTTGCTGTCGAGCTTTGCACAACCGCCGTCACCCCTATGCCAGAGAGAAAAGCCAGAACCCGGTTTTTCGTCCCGGCCGCGATGACCTGCCGCAGGCCACCGCCAAAAGCTCGCGTAATCCCAAAACGAACCTCATGCAGCCCCCAAAGCAGAAGGCACACACCGCCGATGATATTAATGAGGATCAGAGTTGGGCTAATGGAATCACTCCTTTTTATTCACCACAGCGTACACGGGGCGCACAGTGTTTTCCAGCCCCCAAATCAATAGAAAAAACAGCTAAAACCCCTGCGGGTTTTCAGCCATGAACGCCTCTTCTTCGGGGGTGTTTTCACGACCCATGATTTTATTCCGGTGAGGAAAGCGGTCGAAACGCTCGATCACATCCCGGTGCCGCACCGCATGCTCATAGCCTTGCGGGTCATCTTTTTTCATCGAATCAAACAGCGCAACACATTCAATCTGATCGCTGAGGCGTTCGCTATGGCGGTAGGGCATATAAATAAAGCGGCGTTTCATGGGCGGCAACGCATGGTCAAACCCCTTGGCCACGGCATATTTTGCCACCAAAAGCGCTTTACCATCCGTATCATAAGCCGTCGGGGTGTCGCGGTAAATCAGGCGCGGAAACTGGTCGAGGACAAGGCATAACGCCAGACAGCCGTCCGGGTCGCCCTTCCAGCCGTCGCACAGTCCCTCTTTCGACATGTTATAGACAACGGCAAAACGCTCGCGCACTTCCCGGTCAAACGCATCGCTGACCTGATACCATTGTTGCGGCTGGATTTCCTTGAACCAGAAATGGAGAACTTCGGATTTTGTATCCCTCATGGCCCCTATTATAGCAAGACACAGGATGAAACGAGAGCGTTATTTTTTCCGGTGTGCCTCAAGAAAGGCGTAGAATTTCTTTTCGGTGCGGCCCGACAGCCAGGACAAAAGCAAGGCCGGTAAAAACGGGATCAGGAATGACGCCAGGATCAAAGGATTCGACAAGGCTTCCAGCAAACGTCCCTCGACATGGCTTAGATAAATAGCCAGAAAAATAGCCAGCCCCACCAAA
Organism: Rhodospirillales bacterium; assembly: GCA_020638175.1. NCBI lineage: Bacteria > Pseudomonadati > Pseudomonadota > Alphaproteobacteria > Rhodospirillales > Rhodospirillales bacterium. Next base: position 1,120,838 of record JACKJA010000002.1, on the reverse strand, counting down.
GCAAAAACAACGGCTATATAGCGATAAAGGCGGGCCTTCATCAGAAGAGCCCGCGCTTCCATACGAATTTTATTAGGATCTTGTTCCATATTGTCAACCACCCGACGATTAGTGGGCGTCAGACCATATTTCCTTTTTCACGCCGTACATCAAACCGGCAAAAATCAGGAGAAAGATCAGAACCTTTACGCCGGTCCGTTTACGCGCTTCCATGGTCGGCTCGGACGCCCATGTCAGGAACGTCGCGACATCCTTGGCGTATTGCATAACCGTCTGGGGCGAACCGTCGGCATATTCGACCAATCCGTTCATCAAGGGCGGCGCCATGGAAAGAACATTGCCGTTCATGTGAAGATTGTAGTATTGCCCGTCAAGGAGTTCCTTTCCCGGCGGAGCGTCGGCATAGCCGGTCATGATCCCGTAAATATAGTCGGCACCCCCGTGGCGAGCCTTTGCCAGCAAGGACATATCCGGAGGCAGCGCCCCGTTATTGGCCGCCATTGCCGCCTTGTCATTCGGGAACGGTGACGGGAAGTAATCGGCCGGCGTCGCCGTACGATCAAACATCTCGCCATCGTCATTCGGGCCGTCGGTCACTTCATATTCGGAGGCGATCGCCTTGATTTCCTCTTCCGTGTACCCGAGCGCCGACAGATTGCGGAAAGCAACCCGCTTCATGGAATGGCACGACGAACAAACTTCGCGGTAGACCTGATAGCCGCGCTGGAGCGCGCCCCGATCATACGTTCCGAACATCCCTTCGAACGACCAGTTCATGTCGTTCATGTGATGAGCGCCCTCCTCCGAAGCATGAGCCGGCACGACCACACTCATGGCCACAAGAACGGAAAAGCCACTTAACAAAATTTTTCTTAGCATGTCTCTTTTGACCTCCGGTTTATCCCGCCGTACCAACGGCAATCGGTTCTTTATGCCCTTTCAGGACAGCTTCATGAATACTGGCCGGCATCGGGCGGGCTTTTTCAAATTTGGACAGCAACGGCAGTATGATCAGAAAAAACGCAAAATAGTAAGCGGTTGCGCCCTGCGCCATTTGCGCCGTGGCTTCTGTCGGCAGCTGTGCCCCCAACCATCCCAGGAAAACCGTGTCGAGCAAAAGCAGGATCACGAAAATCCGGAATAACGGGCGGAAGCGCGCGCTTTTTACCGGATGGGTATCCAGCCACGGCATAATGAACAGCATCGCCACAGCGCCAAACATCGCGATCACACCACCAAGCTTGGCGGGAATGAATACGATTTCAGTAAACGGAATGCCGATGTCAAACGTAATCGCCCGCAGGATCGCGTAAAACGGCAGGAAGTACCATTCCGGAACGATATGCGGCGGTGTCTGCATCGGGTTGAATTCCACGAAGTGGTCCGGGTGCGCAAACATGTTCGGCGCATAAAAGCTGACCAGCAGATACAAAATCAGGAAAATACTCAGCCCGAACGTATCTTTCGCCGTGTAATACGGGTGGAACGGCAGCGTATCCTGTTTGCCTTTCGGTTCGATCCCCAGCGGGTTGTTCGAGCCCGTGATGTGCAGCGCCCATACGTGCAGGAACACAACAGCAAAGATCACGAACGGCAGCAGGTAATGCAGTGCGAAGAAGCGGTTCAGCGTCGGGTTATCAACCGAGAACCCGCCCCACAGAAGCTCAACCAGCGGCCCGCCGATCAAAGGGATCGCGGAGAACAGGTTGGTAATAACCGTCGCAGCCCAGCCGCCCATCTGGCTCCAGGGCAGCGTATAGCCCATAAAGGCCGTTGCCATCATCAACAGGAAGATCAGTACACCGAAAATCCACAGCAGTTCGCGCGGTTTTTTGTAAGATCCGTAATACATGCCGCGGAAAATATGGATATACACCGCGATAAAGAAGAAAGATGCGCCGTTCATGTGCAGATAGCGGATCATCCAGCCCCAGTTCACATCGCGCATAATACGCTCGACACTACCGAAAGCGTGATCGGCATGCGGGGTGTAATGCATCGCCAGGACAATCCCGGTCACAAGCATCAGGACCAGCATAACCATCGCAATCGCGCCAAAATTCCAGAAATAGTTAAAGTTCCGGGGCGTCGGGAAGGCGCGGTATTCTTTATGAAGCATGGTAAAGAGCGGCAGACGGCTGTCGATCCACTCAATTACCGGATTTTCAAACGGGGTGCGTTCACCGCTGGACATGGTAAAGTCTCCTTATCCGATCCGAATCGTTGTGTCAGTTAAAAATTCATAAGGCGGCACGGCCAGGTTTTTCGGTGCCGGGCCTTTGCGGATACGGCCTGCCGTATCATAGTGCGAACCGTGGCACGGGCAGAACCACCCCCCGAAATCGCCATGCGGGTCACCGGGCTTGGTCCCCAAAGGCACACAGCCGAGGTGCGTACAAATCCCGACCATAATCAGCCATTCCGGGTTTTTCACCCGTTCGTCATCCGTTTGCGGATCACGCAGCGTTTTGGGATCGACGGCTTCAGCCGCTTCGATATCCTTGGCCGTACGGTGGCGGATAAAAACCGGCTTTCCGCGCCACATAACGGTAATCGCCTGCCCGCGCTGTACAGAGCTGAGGTCGACCTCGATTGAGGCCATCGCCAGCGTATCCGCCGCCGGGTTCCAGGCATCAATAAAGGGCCAGGCAAAACCGGCAACGCCGGCAATACCAACGGCCCCCGCCGTTAAATTAAGGAAGTCACGGCGGCTTCCACCGTCTTTGTTTGTATCTATCGTATCGGCACTCATGATCTCTTTTCCGGGAATATGGGAAAAAACAATAATAACAAGGATATAAGAATCCTGCCCGTCATGCTAGCGCAATTTTTTCAGTATGCAACCCATATATCGCGATCTTCCCCAAACTGTTTTTATTCGATAAAGTGCCCCCATGATCCGATTAGCCCTGTACCAACCCGACATCCCGCAAAACACCGGTGCCGCTATCCGGCTGTGTGCCTGCATGGGTATGGGGCTGGATATTATCGAGCCTTGCGGTTTCCCTTGGGATGATGCCAAAATCCGGCGCAGCGCCATGGATTATATTCACGGCGTCGATCTGGCCCGCCATGAGTCATGGGCAAAATTTCAGGCCGCTTATCCGGGGCAGCGGCGGATATTGATGACGACGAAGGCCGCGGTCCCTTACGTGAATTTTGATTTTCAGGACGGCGATATATTGATCGCGGGCCGCGAAAGCGCCGGTGTGCCGGATGATGTTCATGACGCCGCCGACGGGCGTGTCCTGATCCCGATGAAAAGCGGCATGCGGTCCTTGAATGTTATTAATGCCTGCGCCATGATTAGCGGCGAGGCACTGCGGCAGGTTGATGGATTTTAAACAGAGAGGAATAAAAAATGAAACTGACATGGCTGGGGCATTCGGCTTTTCACTTTGCGGCGCAGGGGAAAAACGTCCTGATCGACCCGTTTATTACCGGGAATTCAATGGCGCCGGACAATGCCGCGCCATGGCTGGCGAATATTGATATTTTGCTGCTGACCCATGCGCATGGCGATCATGTCGGCGATGCGCTGGATATCATCAAAGCCAATGATCCGACGGTGGTCTGTATTTTCGAGGTAGCGAACTGGCTGAAGGCCAACGGCGCCAATCCCGACAAAATTATTGATATGAATATCGGCGGGACGGTGGATTTACCCGGCGGACTGAAGGTCACGATGGTCAACGCCGTGCATAGCTCATCCCTGCCCGACGGCAGTTACGGCGGCCAGCCCGCCGGGATGATCCTTAATACCGGCGATCACCGCATCTATCACACGGGCGATACGGATGTGTTTTCCGATATGGCGCTGATCCAGACGCTGCACAATCCCGACATTGCGTTAATGCCGATCGGCGATCGTTACACGATGACGCCGCGCACGGCGGCCTATGCCTGTAACGAGTTGCTGGATGTCGATATCGTGGTGCCGATGCACTGGGACACGTTTCCTGTGCTGACTGGCAAACCTGAAGATTTCAAGGCACAAGTCAAACGCGGCCGGGTCGAGATTTTAACGCCGGGTGAGCCGCTGGAGCTCTGATACGCATTCAGCGCGCCCCAGTTTAAAGTCCTGTTCGATCCACCAGTTTTCTATGGTGGACAGAATTTCGCCAATGGCCGGGCCTTGCGCTATACCGGCCGCCATCACATCCGCGCCCGTCAGAGGAAAGGCCGGGGGCTGCCAGTTTTTGACACATTCCATTGCCGCGGTCAGCGGTGCATTCTCCCCCGTCCGGGCGGCGCGCAAAAGGAGTGCCTGCCCGGTTAATGCCGCGCCGTAACGATAGATCAAGTGCTTCACATCACCGGACTGTTCCAGAATATCAAAAAGGGCTACCCCTTCTTTTTTCCGGGCATTGGACAGCAACAGGTATTTTTCCATCGCCCCGAAAAACCCGGAATCAAACCCGGTCACCACCATCAGGCGTGGGATGATATCGGCGGCCTCATATTGCCCTTGCAAGACGCATAGCCGCTCCAGAATTTCCGGCTTATAATCCGGATGAAAAATATCCTTCATTACATTGTTTTCAAACATAATGCCCAGGATACCTTTCGGAGCATCCACCGCCAGAATTTTCAAGAATTCCTGCGTAATGCGTTCCCGTGACAACGAGCCGATATGGTCCGCTGCCGCCCGGCAGGCGTTCAGGGCCACCGCATCCGGCGTCCCGGCCCCGTAATACGCATGGAAGCGGAAAAACCGCAGGATACGCAAATAATCCTCTGCGATGCGCCGGGCCGGGTCACCGACGAAAACCACGCGCCGGGCTTCCAGATCGGCCAGTCCCTGCCCGGTCGGATCGTAGACATGCCCCTGATCGTCGGCCAGCAGCGTATTCATCGTAAAATCGCGGCGGCGTGCATCTTCGGCCCAGTCATCGGTGTAGGCAACCACCGCATGCCGGCCAAAAGTTTCAACATCCCGCCGCAAGGTTGTGATTTCAAAGGCCTTGCCCTCGGTCACGGCGGTTACCGTGCCATGATCGATCCCCGTTGGGATGGCTTTTATCCCCGCCGCCCCTAGACAGGCCGTGACCTGATCGGGCGTACGGGGCGTTGCGATATCAATATCGGAAACGGCTTCGCCGAGAAGAGCATTGCGAACACAGCCCCCGACGAACAAAGCATTCGGCACCGCGCCGGGTTGCTCTCCTTGCAACGCCGCCATGACAGCACGCGTTTCAGGAGCCGTCATCCATTCCTGCATGGGGATCTGTCGGACAGGTTTCATCATCGGCATTTATATTGTCGTGCCTTCTACGCAGCCTTCTTGCTTTGCCCCAGTACATCGGCAATGGCCCGGCCCAAGACCCGGCTTTCCACCGGTTTTTTCAGAACCATGCGAATACCGGGATGACGGCTGCGAACATCATCCAGTTTTTCTTCGCTGTAGCCGGTTATCAGGATAACAGGAAGTTCCGGAAAATCCAGATGGATTTCTTCCGCCATTTCCACCCCTGTCATATGCGGCATACTAAAATCCGATATCACCAGATCAAAACGCCCCGGATTCTCGCGCAGGCAGTCAATGGCGTCGGGACCGGTATTGCGGGCGCAAACATCATATCCCAGACGGCGAATCATTTTAATTATCATGTCACAGACAGATTCATTATCATCCACCAGCATAATATAGCCGCCCAACCCTTTTTCCCGCGTCGGCGGCGGCTGGGGCGTCAGCGCCGGCACCCCTTGCTTTTGCGCCGGGAAATACAGCTCGAAGACTGTTCCGTGTCCCGGCCGGCTTTTAACGGCGACCACGCCCTTGTGATCCGTCATGATCCCAAGGACAGACGCCAACCCCAGACCGGTCCCTTTATCAATATGCTTGGTGGTATAAAACGGCTCAAAAATGTGCTCCATAATATCACGGCTCATACCGGCACCCGTATCCGCGATCGACAGGCAAAAATAGTCATGGTCAGGAACAAAGACGCCCATCTGCAAATGGGTTTCCCCGTTCCCGGCGTCACGAATGGCCAAAGGCGGAGCCCCCTTTCCGGTGGGAATCATGCTGACGAAATTCTCTATTTTCCCGACTTCCTGCGCGGCGACGTGACGCAGGGATATTCGTAATTCACCGTGCGCACCATCCATCGCATCTTGCGCATTCACGCATAAATTAATCAGGACTTGTGAAACCTGCGACGTATTAGCCATGATAAAGGCTTCCGGCACATAAACTTCGGGGATGACCTTAATTGTCGCCGGGCATGTCGACCCCAGCATATTCACGGTATCAAGCAAAGCATTGACCAGATTGACCGGCTGGGTCACATGGTCGCGGCGCCGGGAAAACGTCAGAATTTGCTCTACAAGATTGCGGGCCTGCCGCCCGCCCTGTTCGATCTGGCGCACGAAACGATGCTGTTCGGAATCCTGCTCCAGATCATCCAGCAAAAATTCGGCATACCCCATCATTGACGCCAGAATATTGTTGAAATCATGGGCAACACCGCCCGCCATACGCCCCAGAGCCTCCATTTTTTGAGCATGGTAGAATTGCTGTTGCAATTCCTGGTTTTTGGCATGGATGCGCTCGATGTTTTTGAGTTTCAAAAGCAGCAAAACAATCAACCCCAGTCCAGCAATCACCATTGTTACGATTGAGAAAAAAAGGAAAGCGTCCGGTCCCGCCGGCATCGCGCTATCAAACAGATTTCGGTTTTCATCCAGAAGAATCCAGACACTTTGTCCTGCAGACAGGCAAAAAACCAGGATCACAAACGCAATCAAGCTCACTTCTGCGAAGCGGATCAAGCGCTGCTTATCCAGATGATCGGGCATTCCTCTACATACCTATCTGCTGACCGAACAAAGCCGCCTGCGTCCGGTTTTTAGCACCCAGTTTGCGGCAAATGCTGCGGACATGCAGTTTGACGGTGACCTCTTGCAATTCAAGATCACGGGCAATTTCCTTGTTGGACGCCCCGGTTACCAGATACCCCAGAACCTCGGCTTCCCGCGGCGTCAGTTTCTTTTGATCCAGACGTTGTTGCAGCGTTTTATCACCGCCATTTTCCTGTGAGAAATCTTTCAATTTCCCGTCGGATCCGTAATCATAGGAAGGTAGCGGGAGGTCATCATTTTCATTATGCGGTACAAAAATCTCCCCGTTAAGGACTTGCTGTATCCCCTTTATCATGGCTTTACCGCTCATTGTTTTTGGGAAAAAGCCGGCAGCCCCCATATCGAGAGCCTCTGAAACATCTTCACTTTCCGCCAGCCCCGACATCAGAACAACCCGGACATCTGGATAGGTCGTCAAAAGTTTTTTCAAGCCCTTCAAGCCATTCATGCCCGGCATCCGCATGTCCAGAAGCACAATATCAACATCGCCCTTTCGGGCATTTATGAAATCAATCGCGCCCCCCAAATCCCCCACCGTATCCATTACGGCGTCGAAATCAGATCGCTCTACGTAACTAACCAATGCATCCCTGAACAAGGTATGGTCGTCTGCAAGCAAAATATGCATTTTCTGTCTCCGTATTTTGCCTTACCCCGATAATACAAATAAATATCCAGAATTTATTCATCTCTCAGGATAAATAATCGTATCTCTTGATTATATTGGATATCGAGACTCAAATAAACCTAAAGAATAGGTTTACCGTTACTTAATGATAAAACAATCAAATCAGCGAGCGCTCATCGCCACGTGGATCGGGGAATTGGCGCTTTTTTGAACATCTTTGAGCTTTAAGCGATATACGTAGGTATTCTCCAGAACCCGCTGTACATAGTTACGCGTTTCATAGATCGGAATGAGTTCAACCCACGTCACAACATCGATTTCACCTTTCCGGGGATCGCCGATGGTTTTCAGCCATTTGTCCACCCGGCCCGGCCCGGCGTTATAGGCCGCCACCGCCAACGGATAAGAACCGTCGTAGCGATCGAGCATTTCCTGGATATAGTAAGAGCCGATGCGGATATTATGCTCCGGATTGGTGGTCAGCCACTCGGTGGCATGGCGGATGCCGTGTTTTTTGGCAACGCCGGCCGCCGTTGCTGGCATAACCTGCATCAACCCCCGCGCGCCAGCCGGGCTTTCCGCCTGATAGTCAAAGGCGCTTTCCTGCCGGATCAGGGCATGCACCAGCGCCCACTCCGCCTCTATATTGCGCATGCGTGAAACCATCGTCGGATACGCATGATCCATCAGGAAAATGTTTTTATTCAGGCCGGTTTTAGCGATGTGGATGGCATTGTGATAATGCTCCAGATCGCGGGCGAGGTCCGCCACGTACAGATAGTCTTCCGGTTCATTGATCTGCCGGGAGAGCGCATAAAGAAACTCCGTGCTTTCCTTCCAGAGGCCGGCATTGTGAAAAAGACGGGCGACCTGAACCATTTCACGGTTTTTAAAGGCCATCTGGCCCTCAACCGTCGCGACGGGCGGCGCGTGCGCCGGTGATGTATAATCCGCGCCCAGCTTTGCCATAGCCATCTGGCCGTAATAGGCCGTCGGGTATTCCGCCGCCTTTTCATACCATGAGCGCGCCATATCCGGCGATTGCAAAGCTTCCATGGCACGGCCCGCCCAGTATGCACCGCGCGACCGGCTGATCGGTGTGGCGGTTTTATGGTATAGCGCCTCAAAATGCTCGTAGGCTTTGGCCGGTTCCTCAAGAAAACTCAGCGCCAGAAAACCCGCCAGAAACTCGGCCTGCGCAAAAGCCAGTCCGTCCGTTTGTTTATGCTGGGAAACCAGCAGATAGGCGCTTTTGTATTTTTTTTGTTCGATCAAACGCCGGGCGATGATGTGCCGCTCTTTCCACCAGTCTTCAGGATTGGCGATTTTGTCAGCAGGCGGCGATTTATGAAGAATTTCCATCGCCCGGTAATCGTAATTATGCCGACGGCGCCAGCTCAGCCGTTCAAAGTCGAGTCCCGGATCATCTTTTAAATATGACGGTACGCGAGCGATCACGTGATCCAGCCCGGCTTTATCCTCTGCCAGAGCGATCCGGGCATCGGCCAGCTCTGGATATCCGTTCCCCAGCAACATCGCCAGAGAGCGGGCATTGGTATAATGCTTGGCAAACATTAGCTTATCGAAGCGCGCCCGGTGAGCGGAATCGTCCAGAAGGCTGCCGTATTGGCTGAGTATTTGTTGCTGCTGCGCCGGCGACAGCAATGCGGTGCGCCACCATGCCCGCAGCGTTTTGCCCAGCTCTTCCCGGTTCCCCGTGCGGGATAGCGACGCCAGATAACGCTCCATCCCTTCCGGCGTGCGCGGCGCATAATCGCTGAACCAGGCGATGACCTCATCGTCCCGCAGATCATCAGGCATGATACTTTCGGCCCGGCGCTGCATCGTTGCCTGTGACGGCCAGTCGGGATTTGCGCGGATAAAATGCGTCAGCCGGATAAAAGAGATATCGCCCTGGCCCTTGGTATATTTCAACCAGTAATACATTTTCGCCGCCAGCGGATTACGCGTCCGCGCGAATTGCCGTTCGGCAGAGTTCCAGTTTCCCTTTTTCACCGCCAGTAAAGCCTGATGGGTCAGGGACAAATCCTCACCGGTAATTTTCAATACGGGGCGCAGCTCAGACGCCAGCGGAGAAACAACCGGTAACGACATACAAAGAAAGAGAAAAACAGTTAAAATGACGGGCGTTTTCTTGCAAGCGGCCCTCAAAGCCGCTAAAGTGCCCCTATTCAAACCAACGACAAAACAGGAAGGTTTCCGATGTTCCACGGATCGATTACGGCATTGATTACTCCGTTTAAAGAAGGCGCGATTGACTGGGACGCGCTGGATAACCTTCTGGAGCAGCAAATCGCGCAAGGCTCGCACGGCCTCGTGATTTGTGGCACGACCGGGGAATCCCCGACTTTGAGTCATGATGAACATAACCGCATTGTCGAGCGCGCCGTGCAAGTCGTCAAGGGCCGTTTACCGATAATCGCCGGTACAGGGTCGAATTGTACACAGGAAGCGATCGATTCCACGCTGCATGCGCAGACCGTCGGGGCGGATGCTTGCCTGCTGGTGTCGCCCTATTACAACAAACCGACGCAGGACGGCCTGTATGCCCATTTCAAAGCCATTCATGATGCCACCGACATCCCCCTGATTCTCTATAATATTCCGGGGCGGTGCGTGATTGACATTGCCACGGACACCTTGCAGCGCCTTTCCGAACTGCCGCGTTTTATCGGCGTGAAGGATGCGACCGGCGATCTGGGCCGCGTGTCCGAAACCCGCGCGGCGTGCGGTGATGACTTCCTGCAGTTTTCCGGGAATGACGATACGGCGCTGGATTTTCTGGAGCGCGGCGGGCATGGCTGCATTTCCGTGACGTCGAACGTTGCCCCCGCCCTGTGCGCTCAAATGCATGAAGCCTGGGAAGCCGGCGATGACGCCACGGCCAGCGCCATCAACGAGCAACTGATGCCGCTACATGAAGCGCTGTTTAGCGAAACTTCGCCGCAGCCCGCCAAATATGCCTGCGCGCGGCTGGGGCTATGTACTGATGAAATGCGCCTGCCGCTGCTTCCGGCCTCGGCAAAGGCCCGCGCCGCCGTCGACAACGCTATGGAGCGGTTAGGCTTGATTTCGGAAGGAAATAGCCCCATATTGCGGGCCCATGGCTAAGAAGAAAGACAAAAAAACCGGATTAATATCGACGAACGCGACGGTGGCAGACAATCGCCGGGCGCGTTTCGACTATGCGCTGGAGGACAAGTTCGAAGCCGGAATTATGCTGACCGGCACGGAAGTTAAATCCCTGCGGCATGGACAGTGCAGTTTGAACGAAAGTTATGTCGGGCCGGACCGGCACGGGGAGCTATTTTTGTTCGGGGCGCATATCCCAGAATACGGCCCGGCGGGCGCACATCTGCAGCACGAACCACGGCGCAACCGGAAGCTCCTTTTGCACAAACGGGAGATGAACAAGCTGATGGGCGCGGTTAGCCGTGAAGGCTATACGATTGTCCCTGTGAAACTATATTTCAATGCCAAGGGGATGGCCAAGCTGGAGATTGCGCTGGCCAAAGGGAAAAAGCAGCATGACAAGCGCGAAACAGAAAAACAGCGCGATTGGCAGCGCGACAAGGCGCGGATCATGCGGGATAAGGGATGAAAAGCCCCGCCGGTTGACGGGGCTTTTTAAATGCTCTTAAACGCCGTCTTTTAGCCGGCTTTTTTGGCTTCCGTTTCCGGTTCCACGACGATATCAGCGGTTTCCTCCGGCGGCGTTTCAGGGCCGGTCAGCATATCTTCGGCGATCAGGCCCGCATTGGCCCGGATTTGCGATTCGAGTTTCGCGGCCATTTCCGGGTTTTCTTTCAGGAAGGTTTTGGAATTTTCACGGCCCTGCCCGATGCGCTGGCCGTCATAGGAGAACCACGCCCCGGATTTTTCGACCAGATTGCCCTGTACACCGAGATCGAGAAGCTCACCAAGTTTGGAAATCCCCTCGCCATACATAATATCGAATTCGACCTGACGGAACGGCGGTGCCATTTTATTTTTCACGACTTTGACGCGGGTCTGGTTGCCGACGACTTCGTCCTTGTCCTTGATCGCGCCGATCCGGCGGATATCCATACGAACCGAGGAGTAGAATTTCAGGGCATTTCCGCCGGTCGTGGTTTCAGGCGAGCCAAACATCACGCCGATTTTCATACGGATCTGGTTAATGAAGATCACGACGGTGCGGGAACGGGAAATCGAGCCGGTCAGCTTCCGCAAAGCCTGTGACATCAGACGGGCCTGCAGACCGACGTGGGAGTCACCCATTTCGCCCTCCAGCTCCGCCCGCGGCACCAGCGCCGCCACCGAGTCGATCACCAGAACATCCAGCGCCCCGGAACGCACCAGCGTGTCGGCAATTTCCAGCGCCTGTTCCCCGGCATCGGGCTGGGAAATCAGGAGTTCCTCGACATTCACACCGAGCTTTTTGGCATAACCGGGGTCGAGAGCATGTTCCGCATCGACGATGGCACATGTGCCGCCGGTTTTCTGCGCTTCGGCAATAATATGCAGCGCCAGCGTGGTTTTCCCAGAGCTTTCCGGACCGTAAATTTCGACAATCCGTCCGCGCGGCACGCCGCCGATCCCAAGCGCAATATCCAGCCCGATCGAACCGGTGGAAATCGCCTCGACATTCATCGGGTTTTGCTGATCCCCGCTCAGTTTCATCACCGAGCCTTTACCAAACGCCCGCTCAATTTGCGACAGCGCGGCATCCAAAGCTTTTTGCTTATCTCCCTGATTCATGGCTTCCGAGTCCTTTTTAAATGGTGTGACTGACATAATATGTGTACTCCCCTTGTGGCATAGATTCCCGTGCCTTGCAATGATCGCTCCGGGAATCGGTTAAGATATCCTGAGGACAATCGTACACTTTTTGTTCTCATTGTAAAGAGAAAAGAACAATAAAGGAACATTCGGGGGAAGCTATTCGTCCATCGCCTCTTTAACCTTGGCGGCTAACTGCTTGAGGGTGAAGGGTTTTGGCAGGAACCAGATGTTCTCGCCCATATGGTCTTTTAGCTTTTCTTCCGTGTAGCCGGAGATAAAGATGATTTTGAGTTTCGGGTTTTCTTCGCGCATTTTTTTCGCCAGAGTCGGCCCGTCCATATTGGGCATAATGACATCGGTGACCATCAGGTCTATATGCTTGTCTTCCGCCGCGCCCAGAACTTCGAGCGCGTTTTCGCCGCTGGTGGCTTCCAGAACTTCATACCCCTTGTTCGCCAACGCCCGCGAACTGAACATTCGCACGGCGTCTTCGTCCTCGACCAGCAATATCCGCGCCGTCCCCGTCAAGTCGCGCGGCGTGTCGTCCACAATCTTTTCTTCTTCCTGTTCGGCTTCCTCTTCGCTGAGGCTCGGCAAATAGATGGTAAAGGTTGTCCCTTTGTCTTTCTTGCTTTCGACGTTCAGATACCCGCCCGTCTGGCGAATAATACCGTACACGGTCGCCAGCCCCAGCCCGGTCCCCTGCCCGACTTCCTTGGTGGTAAAGAACGGTTCAAAAATGCGGTCCATGACTTCCTTGCTCATGCCGCAGCCGGTATCAGCAACCGCTATCTTAACCCAGCGTCCCGGCGGCATATCGTCCTCGCCGCATTTTACCGGTTTTTTGTTGTCATACGAATCGGTGCGTATTGTCAGGTGTCCGCCGCCATCCATCGCATCGCGGGCATTAACCGCCAGATTAACGAGAACCTGTTCCATCTGGCCGGTATCAACCCGCACCAGCCCGATATCCGGGCCATGCACCAGATCCAGCTCAATATTCGCACCCATCAGACGCCGCAGAAGGTGCGAGACTTCCGTTAAGATGTCGGTCATGTCCTGCACCCGCGGCCGGAGGGTTTGCTGGCGCGAAAAGGCCAATAGCTGCCGTACCAGATTAGCCGCACGGTTGGCGTTTTGCTTGATCTGCATAATGTCGGAAAAGGACGGATCGCCCGGCTTGTGCCGCAGCAACAGCAGATCACAGAACCCGATCATCGCCGTCAACAGGTTATTAAAGTCATGCGCCACACCCCCGGCAAGCTGGCCAACCGCCTGCATTTTCTGGGACTGGGCAAATTTTTGCTCCAGATCTTTTTGCTGGGTCAGGTCGATAAAGTGCAGAACGATGTTTTCGCTATCCTCCAGCTTCCGGGCGTAAAGCTGGACCGGCACGTTGTTCTCTTTGCCTTTCAGGGAAACTTCAAACGGCGCGGCTGTTTGCGCCCCTGTACTGATTTCCTTTAGCGCCTTCAAAACGGCATCACGGTCTTCTTCATCGAGCAGCGTATTGAGCGCCATCCCGTCCAGACTGTCGACCTTCTGGCCCAGCATGGCCGCCAGCACCGGGTTGCAATCCTCCAGCACCCAATCGGCATTGACCAGAGCGATCCCCAGCGGTGCTTCCTCGAAGAAACGCTGGAACCGGTGCTCGGAGGCCTTCAGCGCCTTGCGCATCGCCCGCTCCGCCGTCAGATCGTGAACGACGCCCCGCGTCCTGACTTTGCTGTCTTCCTCTTCGTGCACGACGGCCTGTGAGATCGACGCGGCAAATGTCTGGCCGCCCGCGCCCTTCATGACGATTTCCGCCATTTGTTTCGGACCACCGCCGGACACAATATCATAAGGCTTCACATTGTCCGGCACTTCATGGAAATAGGTATGCAGGCGGCCTTGCGTTAAAATCGTCTGGATATCTTCGCCCAGCCAGCGCGCCAGCGTGGCGTTAACAAAGACAAAACGCCCCTCTTCATCCACAGAGAAAAACCCGACCGGGGCGTTATCGGTGAAGTCGATCAGTTTTTCGCGCTCTTCGCGGATCGCCCGGTCAATCACATGGCGGTTTGTCACATCATCCACCCGCCAGTGAATATACCCGGCCCAACCGGCAATCGGCTGTGCGGTCACGCTGAACCAGCGCTCTTTCTGGCCACGGACGCTGAGCAGCTCGATCGAATCGGTCAAGCCCCGGTGCGCCTGATCGGCGAGCATCCGGAAATGGGCCATGGTTTCGGAATCTTCCTCGAACAACGCGGCCAGAGCATACAGCCCCGGTTTATCTTCCGCCTGACAGAGCGTTTGGAATTTCCGGTTCCAGTAAACCGGATGATCCGCGCCATCAGTCACCATCCGGGCGCCGCGGCTGCCTTCAAAGACCTGATTTAACAGGTCAAAATCACGGCTGCGCGCGCTTTGGACCGAAACAATCTTTTGCAGGAAAAACGCCACCACCATCGCCACGACAAAGGCTACGCCGGACGCGATGGCTATTTCTTTCTGGATATTCAGCGACAGGGCAATATAGACGCAGCCGCCCACGGCCAGAACGACGAAAACCAGCGCAATCCATGGATTCACCGGCGGTTTTTCCGGCGGCGGCGGCTCCGGGGACGCTGACCGGTGATGTTTGGCTATAAATTCGCTATGGTCGAGGTTCATAGTCCTGTTTTAGCACAGAAAATCGTTATTGACAGCCTGTTATAGGCAATTTTGGTTTTCGTCCTAGTGGATTTTTCCTTTGGACCGGAAAACATAGGAAATAATTTCAGCCACGGCCTTGTAATGTTCCGGGGGAATAACCTGATCGATTTCAACCACTTCGTATAAAGCGCGAGCCAGCGGCGGCGCTTCGTAGACCAAAACCTTGCTTTCTTTCGCCAGTTCCCGAATCCGCAGAGCCACTTCATCCACCCCCTTGGCAACGCAGAGCGGCGCATCCATTTCCTCCGGATCATATTTCAGGGCAATGGCATAGTGAGTCGGGTTGGTAATAACGACATCGGCCTGCGGCACAGCCTGCATCATGCGCTGGCGGGCTCTTTCCTGGCGTAACTGGCGCAGTTTTGATTTCACCAGCGGGTCACCTTCGGCCTGTTTGTATTCGTCTTTCAGTTCCTGTTTGGTCATGCGCATTTTTTTATAATGCTCGGTCCGCTGATAGACGAGATCAATGACGGCCACCACCAAAAGCACCACCAAAACCCCGGCCATCAGGCGCATCACCAGTTTCAGCATTTCATCAAGAACGGTCATCAACGGCAAGCCTACGAAATGGTCGATGCTGCCGTAAAACGGGTACAGAAGAATAACCCCCACCACGGAAATAATAGCGAGTTTCAAAAGACCTTTGACGAACTCCATCAGCGCCCGCGATGAAAACAGGCGCTGAAATCCTTTCATAGGAGACACCTTGCTTAGATCCGGTTTAATCACTTCGGGCGCAAAAAGCGGCCCGACCTGTGCGAATGGCCCGACAAAGGCTGCCGCCATCAACACAAGCAAAGGCAAAGCTATGATCGCCAGCACGTGCCAGAAAGACTGTCCCAGAACAACGGACAATCCCCCCGGCACCTGCGGGAAGTCGTGAGCGTGTTCGATGTAAAGCCGCATGTGATTGCCCAGCGCGCCCATGATCGCTTTGGAGCCGGCCCCCACCAAAATCGCCGCCGTCAGGAGCATGATCCAGTTGTTCATCTCACGCGACATGGCAACCTGCCCCTTTTTACGGGCTTCCTCAAGCCGTTTGGGGGTGGGGTCCTCGGTCTTCTGGGAATCGTCCTGTGTCTGGTCGCCTTCAGCCATTCTTTTATTTTACCCTAATGTGCGCTGCTGAGGAAAAAGATCATGCCTTCTTCGAATTTGCTCAGGAAAAACAGCATCCCCGCCGATATGGTCAGCGACAGCGTTATAAACGACAATAAAATCTGGAGCGGCAGTGCCAGCAAAAACACCTGTACCTGCGGCATCAGGCGAGACAAAATCCCCATGCCGATATAAACCAGCAATGCGACGATCAAAAACGGCGCGGCAATCTGGACCCCGATCATAAAAGCAGCACTCACCGCTTTCGACATCATTTCAGCCATGGAGCCCGTATCCGGGATGGCCCCCACCGGGAACATCTCATAACTGCCGATCAGGCCAAAAAACAAAACCTGATGCAGGTTGGTGGCAAACAGCAAAATCACCCCCGTCACAGACAAAAAGGCCCCGATCAACGAGCCTTGCGCCGAAAATCCGGGGTTGAAAAGCTGGGCGTTCCCCAGACCGGATGCCATGGATATCACCATACCGGCCACATCCAGCGCCGCCATAAAAACCCGCGCCACCGTTCCGATGAACAGGCCAATGATAAATTCCATGGTAATCAGGATAAACAAAAGCGGTCCTTGCGGAATCGGGTCGGGCAGCATCGGCGCTACCAGCGGCGCCAGAACCAGCGACAACCCCAGTGCGATATAAAGCCGGATATTGGCCGGGGTGAAGCTGTCCCCGATGCCCGGCATAATCGTCGCCGCCGTGCCGATCCGCACAAAGGTCAGGATAAAGGCAAAAACGCCGGTCGTGATGAACGTTTGCAGGGTTTCCATCGCCCTACCCCAATCCGATCATCCGGTCGGCAAGCGTTTCCATGAAGGCAATCAGGGTTGTGGCAAAGCCACCGAAAAAAACGAAAATCGCCAAAAAAATGGCGATGATTTTCGGCACAAAGACCAATGTGATTTCCTGAATCTGGGTCAAAGCCTGAAACAGCGCAATCGTTACACCAACAATCAGCCCGACGAT
Source organism: Rhodospirillales bacterium (assembly GCA_020638175.1). NCBI lineage: Bacteria > Pseudomonadati > Pseudomonadota > Alphaproteobacteria > Rhodospirillales > Rhodospirillales bacterium. The sequence continues at coordinate 1,103,776 of JACKJA010000002.1, read as the reverse complement.
CATTACCGGCGCGCTGAGCTGGATCGCGATCAAAATCGCTTCACGGACTGTTTCTATGATTTCCGTCTGATTCATGTGGAACAGTGTATAGCGCATTTTTAGCCCTGTACAGGCGAGGCTTGTAAACGCCCCCAATTTTCATGGTTTATTAAGCCAAATGCTTTATTTTCAACATGAACCAACAGGAGATATCAGACCATGGCTTTGAATGATGTTTATAATGCATTGAATAAATCCGAGGGCGGCATTCAGCTCGCTAATCGTGAGGGCGCCATTTCCGTTCTGGACGGCATGCGTAAAACGATTGATGCAAAAGCACCACACGCACCAGTTTCATTTGGGTTCTCTTTTATTGGCAGAGACGCCAAGGCAATCGGCATGACGGCGAGAACTGCGCTGGAAGGACTGTCCTCCGGCGATCACGATCTAACTATTGATTCTACGCTGGAAAATGATGGACCACGCCAGATTTTTTCCATTGAGGTTGTCGCCAGTGATGACGGCAGAGAGGTTTTAGAAAAGTTAGCACATAGTGTATCAGAAAACGGGAATGAGAATGTCAGGACGACCTTACAACTTGCCTTCTCAGAAATTCCGGCTGACCTCGCGCCTGTTTTACATGAACAATTCAAAGGCCTGCCTCAGGAATTAGAAGCCGGAATCAAGATTGCCACGGCGACCCCAAACGGGCAGCTTGTCGATGTCATTCAAAAGGGAAAATCTGTCGGGCTGTTCAATCCTCAGCCCTAAATCGGCATCCGCATGATTTCCTGATAGGCGTTCAGCATTTTATCACGCAGAGCCACAACGGTTTGCAGGGTCAGTTCAGCATCGGTGACAGCCTGTACCACATCCGTCAGATTGGCTTTACCGGTCACGGCGTCGGCGGACGCCTTTTCCCCGGCACGCATGGTTTCCACCGAATCGGTCGCGGCTTTTTTCACCAGATCGCCAAAAGACGGTCCCTCATTGCTTGCGATCCCCGGCATTTGCGCGGCTTTCTGGGTGTTGGCATAGGCGCCGGCGGCCAGGGCGGGATTAATCGGATCTGCGGGCATTGGTTAAACTCCTTATCGTTTTACTATAGCGCATCTGACTAGCGCCGTAAAAGGTCAATCGTTTGCAAGATCATCGTTCGGCTCTGTTCGATCATCGACAGGTTGGCTTCGTAGGAACGCTGAGCCTCTTTCATGTCCATGATTTCGATCAGAGAATTCACGTTCGGCATTTTCACATAGCCGTTTTCATCCGCCCCCGGATGGTCGGGCATGTATTTGACCGGATAGTCTTCCTCGGTGTCCTGATAAATTTTATCAACGCCGACAGTTCTGTAGCCGAGGCTGCGGTCCAGTTCATTTTTAAAGGTGATTTTTTGCCTTGTGTAGGGATTTTCATCCGGGGTCGGCGCCGCGGTGTCGGCGTTGGCAAGGTTTTCAGACAAAACCCGGATACGGGTGCTTTGCGCTTTCATCCCGTGCGCGGAAATTCCCATGGCTCCAAATAACTCAGACATGATCTTTATCCTTCCCTATTTCCTATTGCCCGCGGCCCAGCGCCGTGCGCAACATGCCGACGTTTTTCTGGTACAGGCTGGTCATCAAATTATAATCCATCATATTTTTCGAAGCTTTGAGCATTTGCTCCTCGATAATCACGGCATTTTCTGCCGGGGCGACTTCGTACACTTCTTTCTGGGCGCGGTTTTTCGGATCGGCAATTTTGCCCGGCGACGGCATGTGCATGGCGTTGGTCGTTTCCGGGCGCACGGCGTTTTCCTTCGTCACTCTTTTCAAGACCGTCCCAAAATCAACCGGCAGCAAGTCTTTCGGCTGGTAAGACGGCGTGTCAGAGTTGGCGATATTCTGGGACAAAACATTCTGGCGCTGGTCCAGATAGTCCATTTTTGCGGCCAGAGCCTTCATTAATCCGATGTTTTGTGTTGTCATGGCTTTTCATCTTGTTTTTGTGTAGCTTTAACCCACCACAAGATGAATTTGCAGGAAGCGTGCCAAATATGGATGAATATGACGATGGGCGAGAAGCGGGAAATACGGAACCACTAACCCCTTTGAATATAAAGAAAAAATCAAAACGCGCCACTGCCGTTGCCCTCAAGGACGGCAGTGATCGCGGTGAAGTGCCGCTGATTACCGCCGCCGGACGGGGAAAAATTGCCGAGCAAATTCTGCAGCTCGCCTTTGAGAACGGAATCAAGGTCCGGGAAGACAGCGATCTGGCCGAAATGCTGGCCACGATAGAGCTGGACAGCCCTATTCCCTCCGAGGCTTTTATGGCTGTCGCCGAAATTTTATCCTATGTCTATCGGGCCAACGGCATGTCAAATCCCTTTGACGCGGTGATCGACAGTGCTATGGATGGATAAGCGAAAGGATAGATCCTGATATGAAAACCGCGCAGGAACTCCAAGACAGCCTTAAAGCGCAGATCGACTTTATTGATGATGTCATTGCCCGTGTCCGTAGTAACGAGCTGGTTGATATACGGGACATGGAGGATGCCGTGGCGTCCCTGTCCGACGATATTCAGGGCGCCGGGCCACAGATCGCCCCGCAGATTGAAGATTTGCTCGGCACCATGGTCGCGCGGCTGGACGATCTGGCGCGGGAACTGGAGTACTATCAGGCCCGAACAACGCAGGACAATAAAAAGTAAGCCATGGAACTTATCTCCCTGACCTCTGTTCTTCGTTTCGCCGCCGCCATGCTGTTTGTACTGGGGCTGATGGGCGGGCTGGCGCTGGTCATGCGCAAATTCGGCCACGGCGCACCGATCACAGGCCCCGGCAAGCGCAGGCTTAAAATCGTCGAAACAATGGCGCTCGACCATCGGCGGCGGCTGTTTTTGATCCAGAGGGATGACCGCGAGCACCTGATTATCCTTGGGAGCAATGGCGAAACCGTTGTTGAAAGCGGCATAGAATCGCGGCAGGATGAAGTCTCCAACAAACAGGAAAACAATGAAAACAGCGCGTCATAAATTTCGTCTTTCCGAAAAAGGGTTCGTTTTGCCCGCCCTGCTCGGCTTTCTGACCCTCGCCGCTGTTTTCCTGTGTGCCCCTGATGCGTACGCCCAGAGCGTCACACTTGATTTTGGCGCCGAAGGGGAAAACGGCACCATGACCGGACGGGTGATTCAACTGGTTGCCCTGATGACGATTTTGTCACTGGCACCATCGATTCTTATCATGATGACCTCATTTACCCGGATTGTCGTGGTTTTGTCTTTCCTGCGGACCGCGATCGGTATTCAGCAAACTCCGCCGAATACGGTGATGATTTCGCTGGCGTTGTTCCTGACGTTTTTCATTATGTCCCCGACGTTGCAAAAGTCCTATGAGCAGGGCATTGCGCCCCTGATTAACGAGGAAATCGACGAAATGACGGCGTTTGAGCGTTCCATAAACCCTTTTCGGGAATTTATGCTCAAACATGCGCGGCAAGACGATCTGATCCTGTTTACAGAGCTGTCGGAAGCCGGGCCGTTTGAAACCCCGGAAGCCATTCCGCTGCATATCCTGATCCCCTCTTTCATGATATCGGAATTGCGGCGGGCCTTTGAAATCGGTTTTATGCTGTTCCTGCCGTTTTTGATTATCGACATGGTTACGGCCTCGATCCTGATGTCCATGGGGATGATGATGCTGCCGCCGGTGATGATCTCCCTGCCCTTTAAGATCATCTTTTTTGTGCTGGTCGACGGGTGGCATTTGATTTCCGGATCGCTGATCCAAAGCTTTGCGACTTAGAACCACTTACTGGCTGTCGCGGTAGCTCTCCAGAAAATCCTGAAAGATATCGACTTCGGATACCAGTTCGTTGATCGTATCCTTGTCCGCCAGCATACTGGTATTGCGGGCCCGCGTAACCACATCAAACAGGCGTCCACGCGGCGTCTTTTTCATGGCGTCATCATAGCGTTTGCGGATATTCGCCAGCGCCACCCGGTTCCCGGACAGGTTCAGCGCCACCGCCCGGTTCAGGATCAGGTCGGCCTGTTTGTTGGTCAGGGGACGCCCCGGATCAAGCGCCTCGTCGATAATCAAATCCTGCAAGGCTTCGGCCGCATCTTCCCATAAGCCTGCTCTCCAAGCCAGATCTGCCCGCATACTGTTCACTTTGGGGTCAGGATCATAATCATTCAACAAGGCAATGGCCTCTTCCGTCCGACCGAGCTGTGAATAAGCCCGCGCCCGCAAAAGCCCTAACTCCTCGAGGGCGACATCTTTGCCTTCGTCGGTCGATGCCTCATGATACGGAATGGCCGCATCAATCGCCTTGATGGCTTTTTTGGGTTCCTTGTCGAGCAGGTAAATCGCGGCCAGACGTTTGGCGACCGCTGCTTTTTCAGCCCCCTGCAAACGGAAATCAACCTGATGCTGCAACATGGCCGCTGCCCGCCCCAGAAGATCGGCCTCCACCAGCCGTTCGGACAGTTTTTGAATCAGTTTATTGCCTGTATCACCATCCGGGGTCAGCTCGATAAACTCTTCATAAACCGCCGCCGCATCCAGAGGCGCAATTTCCTCATCATTCAACAAAAGGTCCTGAAAATATGATTTCATATAGGCCGTAATTTCGCGGCCAATATCCGACTGCGGGCTCATGGCAGCGGCCTCGCGCAAAATCCCCAGCCCCTTCAGGTAACGCCGGGATTTCAGGTAAAGCTGGCCCAGCACAAAATTGATTTTCGCTTCCAGTTCATCGCCGCGCCAGGCATAACGCAACCCTTCCAGCCGGTTGATTGCTTCTTCATGCTGGTCGAATTTTTCGTCCTGCATCGCCATGATGGTCAGGGCCAACCCCGCCTTTACCCGGTAAAGGTCGTCGTTACCCTTGGCCAGAGGTTCCCACCATTTCCGCGCCTGATCGTATTCACCGCTTTGCCGGTGCGCTTCTCCTTTCAGGTACTTCAAGCCCGCGACCGTGCTGGGCCGCAGCTTCTCTTCTTCCTTATGCAATACGGCCAGCACCGCTTCCGCAGTATCGACATTTGCCGAGCGCAATTCGATTTCCGCCAGTTTTAATCCGAGTTTTTCCTGTAGCGCCTTGGGATATTCCAGAATAATGCCAAATGTCTGGGGCAGTATTTTTTCGGCCTGATTCCAGTCCTCCAGCCAGGCCAGCGTGTAGGCCCGCCAATAATCCAGTTCGCCATACTCCATCAAGACCGGCCGCATCAAATCACGAAAGGCCATTTCGTATTTACCGGCCAGCGCAAAAGCCGCGCCGCGTAAGGCCAGATATTCAGGTGATTTTATAATTTCCGGCATTTCCTGGGCGGCATAGCGCAAAAAGCCGACAGCTTCCTGTCCCCGGTCGTTGGCGACGTTAATCTTGGCCAGCGTTAACAGATCCTGCACCCGGCCATTGGTATCCTTGGCCGCCATTCCCGAAAGCAAAATGGCCTGATTTTCATCAAGCGCGTTTAGCCCCCCCAGCATCCAGCGGTCAAAATCAAAAATACGCCGGACGTTCTCGGCCGGTTTCATAATCTGGCCGATATTGTTATCGACGATTTCCTCACGCATCTGGTGACGGCTGATATCTCTGGCTCGCGATATCGCCAGACCGCCGGGACGGGTCATCTTCACCCCGCCGCCGGGCATGATTTCCAGATCGTCGACCTTTGGCAGCAAAGCCATACCGACCATAGAGGGCAAAACGTTGAACTCGACAAAATCATAGGCTTGTCCGGTAAACTGCCCCGCATCGCTCACCGTTACCAGTTTAATCGTATCCCCCACCGTCGGATCACGCAGTTCGAGCAAATCCCGCGCCCGTTGTAGCGGCCATGTCAGGGTGCCACCCCAGATTTCATCTTCACGTATGAAAGAGCGTTCGGGTTCGACCGGACTGGTTTTGCGTTCGGTTTTGGTCAGAACAACCCGCCAGACCAGACCGCCGCCCTCACCATACATATGCCAAGCCCGCGTCTCTTCGGGCAGCTTTAAACGAAAAGCCGTGCCGCCCTTCATCGGAACTTTTTCAAAATCGCCAAACATTTCAGAGCGCGGACCGGAAATTTGCGGCATGACGTTAATACCGGCGCGGTCAAACACCATCCAGAGCGCCCCTGCACGGGAAAAGGCCGCCATCCCGGTGTTTTCGGTCAACGTCATGGTAAACAGGTAGGATTCCAGATCGGCTTTGGCCTTTTCCAGTTCCGCATGGGCGGACGGCGCTTTCAACTCATCAACAATGACGTTATCCGCCGGAATTGCCGGCATTTCGGGTGATAGCTCCTCTTCATCCGGCTCTTCCGGGTGCGCGGCGGTCATCTTTTCCGGCTCGTCTTGCGGCTTTTTCTTCACGCTCTCCGGTTCGGGCGGCGGCGTTTTTTTGGCTGGCGCGGCCTGTTTTTTCGGCTTTGCGGATCCCGGTGGATCGTATATGTCGACAATCACCCGGTTTCCCATCGTAAAGTGACGATAACGGCTATCCGCCGGGATCGTCATGCGCACAAACGTTTTGCTGCCTTCTACAGAATCGCTGACCTTGCTCAGGTTTTTAATTTTATCAACATCCAGTGATTCAACCGCGATATCGGACGCCGCGGAAAACACAAGAACAAGCGTGTCCGCTCCTTCTTTTTTCAGCTCGTAGGGGGCCGGTTTTTGCCAGTCAAACACCAGACGGGAATAATCATCATGTTCGCCCGCGCGCACAGGGACACCGGCAGCGTAAGCCCCCGCCCCCGTCAGCAGCCATAACAATCCCGCCATCACAAAAAGTTTGATCACTGATTTCAACTGATCCGTCCCGAAGTCTCTGATGTTCAAGGAGATATTCTTTCTCCCCGGTAAGGATATCATACCTTACTCTTACTCTCTGTCGAAAAATACTTTTCCCCGGCTGCCATCGTGATCCATCAAAACAATATCGACGCGCCGCGATATTTTTAGCCGTTCGTCTTCATCGACAACCCCTTGCAAATCATCATAACGGCCACTGGCCATCCCGCGAACTGTGATTTCCTTTTCATACCCGACATTTTTAAGAATCACAGCCACATTGGCCGCGCGCGCCAGTGAAAGTTCCCAGTTCGAGCCGTACTCCCCGCCCGATATTGGGCGCGGATCCGTGTGCCCGACGACTTCGATCTTGTTTTTGATCCGCGACAAAACACCGGCCAGCGCATAGAGCGCTTTCGACCCTTCGGGTTTAACGGTGGCCTGCCCGGCGTCAAACAGGAGGTCCTGCGGCAGGGAAATCATAATCCGGCCATCTCTGGTTTCCATGCTGACGGTTCCCAGAATATCATTTCCCGACAATGTATCCTGCATCAGCGCCTCGAGATAACGAAGGTCAAGCGCCTGATTATATTTAATCTTGTCCAGATTAACCCCATCGACTGGCCCCAAGAGCTGGGTTGATCCGTAAAACTTGTTGAACTCGGTTTGCAAGGCGGCGGTCATTTCAGACCAGACTTCGGTTCTGGGGTGCGACATGGAAAATAACAACACGAAAAAGGTCAGCATCAAAGCCATGACGTCGGTAAAGGTTACCAGCCATAGTTTACTGTTGCCCTCTTGCTCGTGAACATCCCCCATACGGCGATCGCGCCGTCGCGAACCACCGGCGCTATCATCTTCAGCAGCGCCGTCTTGGCCGTCCGGCCCCTTATTATATCCGCCTTTTATGCTCATGTTCCGCTCTCATCGCTGCGTTCCTGAACGATCCCGTTTTCGTCAACAGGAGAGTATGGCTCGTGTAACCGGAAATGAATCTCTACATATCCAGCCTTGCCCTGACGCAAACCAATGCTGATATAACGCCGGGGCAACCCGATCTCTTCCATGGCACCGGCAATCGCCGCCATCCTCATCATCAATGCCTTGGTTTCCTGGGGTTTCTCGTTTTGAAGCCGGGCCGGGTCATCATTGACCTCTGCCAGCATATCCATCCGGTACTGACGCCCCTGATCCGCAGACATCATCAGAGCCGCCATTGTGGTGATAAACCGGCCTCTCATATCTGTCGATTTCTGGTCCGTTTGCACAAAGGCCGCCTCGAATTCATCAAGGGGAACCCTGACGTACATTTCGCCCCGTTCGTTTTGCACCACAGCATCATGAGAGGGAATATGTGCGGCAAACAAAGCTTCCAGACGGTCAACCGTACTGCCTTGTTGAATAGAAAGGTTCTGCCCGTCAACCACAGACGGTTTTTTATCCTCTTCCGCTGCGATTTTTGTGGCAAAAGCCCGTTCGATACTGTTCATCGTCGGACGCACGCGGTCTTCTTCGAATGTGGAAATGGCATTCAACACAATAAAAAAGGCCAACAGCATGATGAACAAGGACAGCCCCATGATCTGGCTGGAACCACTGCCCTCGGTTCCGGTACTGGCTGTACGTCGCCTTGATTTCATTGGGACCTCCGATAATCCTGACAGAAGAAGCCTCAAACCCACCGGGCCGCTGCTTTCTCTACTATGAACGTTTCAAGACAAGAGATCAATACAGGCGGAAAAGAGTCGGCCCCTTAGTCAAATTCCGCCAGCAAACGGTCAATTTCATCCTGTGAAATCGCCTGATCGGGCATCTGCGGCCCATTCAGCAAAGCGGCGTCGCCCTGCACTTCGTCTTCGACCGTTTCAGAAGCCGGCTCATGACCAAAGATATTCAACAAAGCCGTTACCTTTTCATCAATGGCTTTCAGAGAGTTGATAACCTTTGAGATGCGCTGGCCGGTGATATCCTGAAAGGAACAGGCTTCATAGATTTTGGTTACATGCTCTTCGACGACGCCGGCTGTTTCTGCGCTCATCTCATCCAGATGACCCTGAATGGCTTCGCATGAATCCATGATCGTCCCGGTCGCTTTTTCTGTCGCGGCGACAACCGCATCCAGTTCGTCAGAAGCGCTGGGGATATGTTTGGATTGTATTTCCGAAGGATTGGCTACGCTGATTTCCCGGCGCGCGTCCTCTACGATATCCTTCAATTCCCTGAGCTGCTCAAACAGGCCGCCGATAGCCACGCCATCAGCTTCATGAACTTTTTCGATTACCGAATTGATAATCTTTATAACCTGATCGCGCTGATATCCCTTCATCTCTTTAAGACCATCCATCTATTTTTCCATTCCGTTACTTTTCATTCAAGGGAGGCTCTAAAAAATCTCTTAAAACCCTTAGAAATCACCCAAAACTGCAGAAATTTTCTGTTTTAGCGTCTCGGCATTGAACGGCTTGACGATATAGTTGTTCACGCCGGCCTGTTTGGCGGCGATAACGTTTTCCGTTTTGCTTTCAGCCGTAATCATAATAAACGGAACGGCGGCATTGTTGGTGTTACTGGCCCGCAGCGTTTTCAGTAATTCAAGACCTGTCATCGGTTCCATATTCCAGTCGGAAATCACCAGACCGTATTTTTTGTTCTTCATCAGCGACAAGGCCATGGTTCCGTCAGTTGCCTCATCAACATTGCGAAACCCCAGCTGCGCCAGAAGGTTCTTAATAATACGCAACATCGTTTTGTAATCGTCTACAATCAGAACGTTCATATTGGTATCAACAGACACGGCAATCCCCTCACAATTCAAAAATAATCAAAATATTTCTACTGAATAAATTATCATACGAACGAAGTATTATGAACTGTATTTCCTAATTTTATTTTAAAAAAACACAAGGGGTTTAAACATTGGGGGCGCGTCATGGACGGCTATCGTGGCGGCAAGGTGGGAAGGCGTTTTTGCTGAGCCAGAAGAATGGTAATAGACCGGGCGCGTTCCGCGTCCATTTCGGCCAGAATTGGCGCTGATTTTCGCTCGGACATCCGGGACATAACGTTCAACAAGACTTCTGTGTCCAGCGTGTTAAATATCCGGGCAGCGTCTTTGGCTTTCATACCTTCGTATATCTTAACCAGGCTGTTAATGCGCGCTTCTTCCTCGTCGGACTGGCGCTGCAGCAATTCCTGAATCTCGTTGCGGATGACTTCCAGTTCACGCAGTTTCTGATCCACTTCCCGTTCAGCCGCCTGCAACAGAGCTTCCCGCATGGCCAGCGTTTTCTCCTGCTTGTCCAGCCCCTCCCGGCGGCGCATTAAATCGCGGTACAATTCTTCCTGAACGCCTGAATAAACAAAGTCCGTATCGACGGCATCTTTCCATTCTATTTTTTCGGCGGTGTCTTCGTTCACCAGTTCATCTACCGGGTTTTCATGCGTGTCCGCGCCCTCGTCAGCCGCCATATCACTCCCGCCGGCTTCCGCGGCCACGTGACCTTCGTCCAGCGGCGGCGTTTCGACATCGACTTCATGCTGGGCATAGGCCGTGCCGGAATGGCTAATCCCGATGGTCATATCGCCTATCCGTATAACAAAGGACATAAAAGCGACAATAACAAGAAGCGGCAACACCCTTAACCGGTCGTATAATCTCATGCTGTTCCTCTTGTCCCCGATTTTTTACCGCCGCCGTGCAAAGCCTCGTACAATTCTCTCTCTGCCCGGCTATGAAGCGTTTCGGCAAAGGCCGCTTCTTCCTCGCTATCATTGCCGGCGGTTTTAGATTCGTTCATTTCCCCCCGGTCAAATTCAGGATCACGGATCGCAAATCCGGAGACGCTGCGTCCTCTGGAAAGGCTTTCAACGGGGGGCTTCCGGTGTTTTTTAGGGATTGAGGGTGCCTGTGCAAAGTCTTCTTCGGACCGGAACATATCCGTTTCGTCACGATCCTGCCGCGCAGAGGGCTGCCGATTTCGTTCGGCCAGCGCTTCAAGACGACCAGCCAATGCATTGCCGGCCTCGGTCATGAGTTGCAATTCATCGGCCTGTGCCTTGGCATCATCCATAAGTCCCTGCATATCCCGGCCAGACTCACGGGCCGCTTCATGCATGCCCTCAATCGCTTTTTCGGCACGGGTAATACTGTCGGACAGGCTGGCCAGAAGCTTATCGAGATCTTTGCGGCTTTGCCGGAATACCTTCAAGTGGAGAGACAGGCGCGCGGCAAAAAAAATCGTCGCCGCCAGCAATATCAGGACCATGCCGTCCAGAATCATGGAAATCACAGCCCCCATCAGGATTGCCCTTCCTTGTCCGGTGGGATGTAGCGCTCAATACGGACAGCAATATTTCCCTGTTTCTGGCCAACCGGGCCTTTGAACATCGGGAAATGGCCACACCGTAATTCCAGTTCGTCTTCTATCCGGGTGTTAAACATGATCTGCGTTCCGACCTGCCAGTTCAGCATATCATCAAGAGACACAGTTTGTTCGCCCAAGACAGCCTGTAGCTGGACATCGGTTTTATAGAGCTCTTGCGTCAAGTGGTTTTCCCAGATCGAGTCCCGTCCGAATTTCTCCCCCATGAACATCTGGAGCAGCAATTCCCGGATCGGCTCCAGCGTCGCATACGGGATCAGGATTTCAATCCGGCCGCCGCGGTCCCCCATATCGACGCGCAGCCGCGCCAGAACGCAGGCATTGCCGCTTTGCGTAATCGTCGCAAAACGCGGGTTGGTTTCCATCCGGTCGAGAGAAAAGCTGACCGGTGACAACGGATCAAAAGCCGATGACAGATCGCTCAGCGATACGCCGACCATGCGCTCCACCAGCTTGGTTTCGATTGTCGTATAGGGACGCCCTTCAACGCGGATGGCGGGCGTTCCCTTTCGGCCGCCCAGCAGCACATCGACGATAGAATAGATTAGCGCGCTATCCACCACCAAAAGGCCGTTATTGTCCCATTCTTCGGCCTTGAAAACAGACAGCATGGCCGGCAGCGGGATAGAATTCATATAGTCGCCGAAACGGACGGTCGAAACCTGATCGAGGCTGACCTCAACGTTATCCGACGTCAGATTACGCAACGATGTCGACATCAAACGCACCAGACGGTCGAAGACAATATCGAGCATCGGCAGGCGTTCATAGTTGACCATGGCCGAATTAATCAGCGCCATAATCCCCGAGGCTTCGTCACCGCCGCTCAGATCATCATCAAAACCGAGAAGACTGTCGATTTCTTCCTGGTTTAGAATTCGCGCACTGGTATCGTCACCGCCGCCACCGTCAAATTCAGGCGTCGCATCGGCACCGTCGCCCTCGGCCATGGACTCCCATTCCTCGGCCATGGCTTTTTCTTCAGCGCTCATTTCTTCGGTTTCAGCCATAAGTCCTTTTTTTCCTGCTGTCAGACCGTATTAATTTCGTCTCTTGCATATAGTGTGCCATATGCCTTTATTGTATCAGGATTTCCTGAAACAGCACATCCTTGACCTCGATCGGGTACGCCGCAGCGTTCACCCGCGACAACAACTCCATCTGTAACCTGTAAATACCGGCCGACCCGCGCAAGTCACGAACATGCAGCTCCCGCAGATAGGTCTGGAATTGATCGACCACCCGCGGCATCACAGCCTCGACACCGGCCCGGTCTTCTTCACTGGCCAGTTCAAGCTGCACCGTCAAACGCAGATAACGTGTCTGCCCGCCGGTGTCTTGAATATTGACCGTCATATTGGGGATTTCAAGGAAATGGGCGCCTGTCGCATTTCCTTTTGCGCCGTGTTCACCACCGTGGCCACCGCCATGTCCGCCTTCATCGCCATGCCCCGCATCGGCCGTTTGCTCTTCCTCGGAGCCGCCGCCCAGAACACTATCCAGCATGCCGGAAAAATAAAGGCCGCCGCCCGCGCCTAATAAAAGGAAAAGCGGCAAAACGACGATCAGAACAATTTTTTTGGCATTCAGACCACCGCCCGCGCCTTCTTCTTCACCGTCGGCCCCTTCGCCCTCTTCGGATACACCGGTGTCGTCTTCGTCTTCTCGCTGGTTTTCTTCAGCCATCTGTTCGCTCTCCTGAAACTCTTGTCAATTCTAACACAGACATACGCGTACGCAGTTAATTTTATGAACAATAATAACAAAATCCCGGCCATTGTCTCAAGACGCGAGAACTTATCCCCACTTTTCCCGGAAATATAACGAATTACGGCCCGTTAAAAATATGCGGGCATTTTTTGCCGGGAAGCCCATTACGCCCTGTCACAATTTTCCGTATCCTGTAAAAATCCGCAACCAGCACCTCTATAACATATTGTTTTAAAACAATTTAATACTTTGGCATGGGGAGTGCATTGTCTTTTCCCGGCGGCATGTATTTACCGCCAGACAACAAGACAACAACGGCCAGTGGGTAAGAATGCCATGGAAAACAGTATTTATGTAGGATTGTCCCGACAGGTGGCCTTAAGGGCCAATATGGACATTATCGCCAACAACGTCGCCAACATGTCGACGCCAGGATACCGTGCACAAAATATGGTCTTCACCGAATATTTGTCCGACCCCAAAGGCAACACCGATCCGCTGTCGATGGTCGAGGATTACGGCCAGTTCCAATCAACCGAAGCCGGACCGATGCAATTCACCGGCAATCCACTTGATGTTTCCCTGCAAGGGCCGGGGTTCATCGGTGTTCAGACCAACAACGGGATCATGTACACCCGCGCCGGAAATTTCCAGATCAACGTTAATGGCGAACTGGTTACCGGGGCTGGAAACCTGGTGGCCGGCTCCGGCGGCGGTCCGATCATCATCCCGGAAGGCTCCACCGATCTGAAAATCGGACATGACGGCACGATCAGCACCAGCGAAGGTGATCTCGGCCAGATCATGGTGACCGAATTTGATAACCAGCAAGACCTGGAAGCGACCGGCAACGGGCTGTACAAAGCGCCGGACGGCGCAGGTATCCCGGCGGAGAACACGTCCGTTATGCAAGGTATGCTCGAAGGTTCAAACGTGAAAGCGGTATTGGAAATGACGCGGATGATCGACGTCCTGCGCGCCTACCAGCAAACGCAAAAGATTTTATCCGACGAACATGAGCGGCAACGAAACATGATCCAGAAACTGTCACGAGTCAGCTAAGGATCAATACGATTTAACAGGAAGATAACAGGAGTATAGACAATGAGATCTCTGGATATCGGTGCAACGGGCATGTTAGCCCAGCAAATGAATGTCGATGTGATTTCCAACAACATCGCCAACATGACCACGACCGGCCATAAACGCCAGCGCGTGGATTTCAAGGATCTGATCTATCAGAACCTCAGCCGCCCCGGATCGCAATCCTCGGATGTCGGCACAATCCTGCCTTCCGGCCTGCAGCTTGGTCTGGGGGTCCGGGTCGGGTCGGTTTACCGCATTCACGAACAAGGGCCGCTGCAAATGACTGAAAATCCTCTGGATCTGGCGCTGACCGGCGACGGATTCTTCCAGATTACCATGCCGGACGGCGACACCGCTTACACGCGTTCCGGCGTCTTCCAGATTAATCAGGACGGGGAAATCGTCACCACGCAGGGTTATCAACTGGAGCCGAACATCGTGGTTCCCGATGATGCGATTGCCGTGGAAATCAACGAAAGCGGCGAAGTTTTCGCGCAGATTTCCGGGCAAGTTGCCTTGTCCAACCTAGGGCAAATTGACATTGCCACGTTCGTAAATCCGGCCGGGCTGGAAGCCATTGGTGATAACTTGTTCGTCGAAACCGAAGGGTCAGGAACGCCGACTGTCGGCACACCGAACACGGAAAATTTTGCCGCTATCCGCCAAGGCGCTCTGGAAAGTTCCAACGTCAATGTGGTCGAGGAAATTACGCAACTGATTACGGCGCAACGCGCCTACGAAATGAACTCGAACATTATCACGACCAGTGACGAAATGCTGCAAACCGTAACGCAGTTGCGTTAAGGAAAACAGCCCACCCATCCGTAGATAAGGGAGTGTAAAAAATGGAAAGCGTAACAATTACTAAGACAGTTGATTTAACATTCAGGTTGATTGTGTTGACCCTGTCTGTGACGCTGGGATTGATCTTCCTTTTTGCCGGCGCCCGGACGGTGCTGGCCGCCAGCCTGAAACATACGGCTGTCGTCACGAAAGACGTTTTGACGGTTGGTGATCTGTTTGAAGGCCTGCCGGACACCAAGGCCTCCTACCCTCTCGGTCCGGCGCCGCAGCCCGGCCAAGAGATGGTCTTAAACGCCCGGACCCTGTACCGGATTGCCGCCGCCCTCGATTTGCCGTGGCAGCCCAGCAGCACCGCCGAACAAGTTACCGTCCGCCGGTCTGCGACCCTAATCAACACAACGGTTATTAGCGAAGCGATTGAGCAATCCCTGCACGATCAAGGGCTTCAAGGGCATTTCAACCTGGCCTATGACATGGCCAATCCTCCGGAAATGATTTTGCCGGGGCACATGCCGGTCAGCCTTGAGATTGCCGATTTACGCTATGACGCTCAAAAAGGTCGTTTTGAAGCCCGGCTGGCCGCGCCGTCACGCGAACACCCGGAAAGCGAAATGACCGTCACCGGCCAGATTGAGCGCATGGTCTCCGTCCCCGTTTTGAAAAACGTCATGCGTCAGGATGATATTATCGGGCAGGCTGATATCACATGGCTGGACGTGCGGGAAAAAGACCTTCAGCACGACGTTCTTTTGAACGAAGACGACTTGCTGGGCATGACCCCGCGCCGCATGGCCTTGAGCGGTCAGCCCCTGCGGGCCGGTGAGCTTATACACCCGGAAGTCGTCGAACGCGGCGCAAAGATTACGCTGGTTTACAAAGAAGGTCCGTTAAACCTGACGGCCCGTGGCAAGGCCATGCAGAATGGCGCTGTAGGTGATCTGATCCGCGTTGTTAATCTTGCCAGCAACCGGACGGTCGAGGGGTTCGTATCCGGACCACAGGAAGTGACTATTGCGTCCCAGTAACAACGGTAAAAAAACAGGAGTGGGTTCCATGACTCAACAAACGATGAAAGTAACATACAGAAATCTTATTCTGGCGCTGGCCGCCAGCACCACGCTGACAGCCTGCGGTTCTCTGGACCGGATACAAAATGTCGGTAAGGCACCGGATATGAGCGCCATCGAAAATCCGCAGCTGCAAGCCGATTACCAGCCTGTCAGCATGCCGATGCCGGCGCCGAAGTCTGTCAGTAAGCAGCCGAATTCCCTGTGGGCCTCGGACCGTAAAGGTTTCTTCAAAGATCAACGCGCCAAGGAAGTCGGCGATATTCTGACGGTTATGGTCGACATCAAAGATGAAGCGCAGCTTGATAACAAGACCGAACGCAAACGCACCAGCAGCGAAAATGCCGGGATGGATAATCTGCTGGGGATCGAATCGAGCCTGAACCGTGTCCTGCCGCAGGCCATTGACCCGGCAAACCTGGTTGGCATGGATGCCGACTCCGGCCACAAGGGCGAAGGCACCGTCGACCGGCAAGAGGATGTAAAAGTTGAGCTAGCCGCTATCGTGACCCAGATTCTACCGAACGGCAACATGGTCATTCAGGGCAAACAGGAAGTCCGGGTCAATTTTGAAAAACGAATTTTGATGATCGCCGGCGTGATTCGTCCGGAAGATATTTCCACCGACAACTCCATTTCTCATGAACAGATTGCCGAGGCGCGGATTGTCTATGGCGGCGAAGGACAGCTTACGGATGTTCAGCAGCCCCGTTACGGCCAACAGCTTTACGATATCGTTTTCCCCTTCTAATCCAATCATACACAACACTTTACCCCACTCTACCCTAACACTAAAAAACCGGCCCCAAAGGCCGGTTCTTTTTTGATTTTTTTTATCAGGAAAAGCCCGTTAGCTATTCATCCCGGTGCGTTTTTTCGAGACGCTCATGGCGCTCCTGCGCTTCCAGACTCAATGTGGCAACAGGCCGCGCATCAAGACGGGCAGCGCCAATCGGTTCGCCGGTTTCCTCGCAATAGCCGTATTCCCCGTCTTCCACCCGGTCGAGCGCGTCGTTAATCTTGTTAATCAGCTTACGCTCCCGGTCACGGGTCCGCAGTTCCAGCGCATGATCGGTTTCCGCCGATGCACGGTCCGCCAGATCAGGCTTTTGCAGTTCAGTGCCCTGCAATGTGTTCTGGATCGTTTCAGACGATTCCCGCAACAGCTCTTCGCGCCAGCGGATCAGTTTTAACCGGAAATATTCCAGCATAACCGGATTCATATAGTCGCCTTTATCCTTGGTCGGATCATAATCCGGCGGGACGATCACGCTTTTTTCCGATGCCATAACTTAAAACCCCGTTTATTAAATAAGAAAACAAAATTTTGCCGGGCGAATATAGGTATTTAAACCCCGGCAAGCAAGCATAAATAGTTCATCCGTTTTGATTATCCAACGCTTTACGCATTTTTGCGATTTCAATCTGGGCGCGCAGGTCAATTTCATCCAGAATGGCGGTCATTCGCGGATCTGTGATTTTTTCCCGGTGAGAGGCAACGACATCGGCAATATCAATAACGTGACCAACCGTCAGATTACCGTTTAGCAGCCCCATACGGATCCGATCCAGCTCTTGCAACAAATCATCGGCACGTGCCTTCATCCGCCGCTTTGCCGCCCGCGCCGTAGGATCTTCGGCCCCCTGCACCGCCAGCAATGCATCCATCGACGCGATCGACTGCGTTGCGCCTGTTTCCGAGGCTCCGCCAGAGGCCGCCGCCATCATTTCGCTAAAGCGCGCCTTGTCCGCCGCCGATGTTTTTTTGGCGCTTCCCGTTGATTTAGTTGATTGAGTCTGTTTCGGACCTTCGATTTTCATGACGTGATAATCCCTCGTCTGTACGGCGTTGAGTATCACCCGTGATACCCAAACGGTCAAGAGAGGCTTTTTTACCATGCCCCCTTCCTATTCCTCATAACAGGCAAAATTTTCCCGGCGCCCTTATTTTGCCCCGTCAAAAGCGGTCACTTCGTCCTCCCGCACAAGGGCCACGCAGGACGCCGCCCAGATAACACACTGATTTTAAATGATTTTTCTTTTAACAAAAACTGGCACGATCTTCGCAAGGGACTTTTCGGATCAATGTCATGAAAGACAAAAAAGAATGGCGAACGACATGAAAACAGTGACGGGCATGACGAACAACAAAAAAAGCCGCCGGGTATTGAGCGCTTTGATCGCTCTCGCTCTGGTGGCCTGCGCCTTTTTCCCGGCAGCCGCACAGGCCAAAACGACGCGGATCAAGGATATTGTCGACATCGAAGGCGTGCGGGAAAACATGTTGGTTGGCTATGGCCTTGTGGTCGGGCTTAACGGCACGGGCGACAGCCTGAACAACGCCCCGTTCACCAAACAATCGCTGACCGCCATGCTGGAGCGTCTGGGCGTCAATATTAAAGGGGAAAATCTGAATACCGGCAACGTCGCCGCTGTCATGGTTACCGCGACCCTGCCCCCTTTCACCAATCAGGGCTCCAAAATTGATATTGCGGTATCAGCCCTTGGCGACGCCGAAAGCCTGCAGGGTGGCACGCTGCTGGTAACGCCGTTGATGGGCGCAGACGGCGAAGTTTACGCCGTTGCTCAGGGATCAGTAACGATCGCCGGTTTTTCCGCCGAAGGTGATTCGGCGACCTTTATCAAGAACATCCCGACATCGGGCCGCATTGCCGAAGGCGCGATTGTCGAACGGGAAATCGACTTTAACCTTGAGGATTTCAGACAAGTGCGTCTGGCCCTGAAGAATCCCGATTTCACCACCGCCCGGCGGATTGCCCGCGCCATTAACGGCTTTTTGTCGACATCCGCGGCCAAGGCTGAGAATTCCGGCAGCGTTAAACTGAGCCTGCCCGGCGGTTTCAAAGGAACGATTGTCGACTTGATTACCGATATTGAACAACTGCCCGTTCAGCCCGATCAGGTCGCCCGCGTCGTGATAGACGAGCGCTCCGGTGTGATTGTCATGGGCGCCGATGTCCGGGTCAGCACCGTAGCCATCGCGCAAGGAAACCTGACGATCAAAATCACCGAAACACCGCAGGTCTCGCAGCCCAACCCGTTTGCCGCGCAAGGCGAAACCGTTGTGGTGCCGCGCACCGATATCGAAATCAACCAAGGCGACAATGTTGACCTGGCGATCCTAGACTCCGGCGTAACCCTGCAGGATCTGGTGACCGGCCTGAACCGGCTGGGCGTGGCCCCGCGCGACACGATCACCATTTTGCAGGCGATCAAGGCCGCCGGGGCGCTGCAGGCCGAGATTTCGAGTTTGTAAGATTATAAGGACGTAAAAAGACCATGAACGATTTGATGACACCCGATACCCAGATAGCGCTGATGACGGCTTCGCAAGCCGACATCGGGAAAGCTGTCCAGAAAACCAAGGGTACGAACGACATCAAAAACCTCGAGAAAATCGAGGAAGCCGCCCAAGAGTTCGAGGCCGTGTTTTTGTCCGAAATGCTGAAACCGATGTTCGAAGGCACGATGGAACCCGATCCGATGTTCGGCGGCGGCAAAGGCGAAGAAATATTCAAAGGCATGATGCTTCAGGAATACGGCAAGATGCTGGCCGACAAAGGCGGCGTCGGGATTGCCGAGCACGTCAAGGCTGAACTTATACGCATACAGGAGACCGCACAGAAATGATCCGACAAAACACAGCGCCGGTAACAGCAAACGATCAGACCACAGCCCTGCCCCGCGACCCGATGCAGGCGGCCCAGCAGATGCTGATGCTGACGGAAAAGCTGGCATGCCTGATGGATGAGGAAAACCGCGCGCTGGTTTCCAACGACTCGATTGCCTTTATGGCGGTGCAGTCCGAGAAAGAGCTGGCCACGATCCGTTATGACGCCGCGGCCACGGAGTTCCATGCAAAGGCTAAAAATTTCAAAGGGCGGCTTACGCCCGACATCATCAACCGCCTGGAAAAAGCCCAGACGGAACTCGGCCGGATCGCACGGCTGAACTACAACCAAATGTACAAAAACGACAACAGGGAGGTGTAACCATGACGACAGAAAAAAATCTGCAGCAGCCGAGAAATAAACCGTCAAAAGCAGAGGCGTTTATCCTGTCCCGCGACCCTAACCGGGCCATGCAGGAAATGATGGAGACCATCGACGCCATGCGCCGGGTTTTCATCGAGGAAAATGAAGCCTTAAAAGAAGGCAAAACCAAGATGTTCATGTCCCTGCAGGATAAAAAAATAGAAACGGCCCACCGTTACCAGTCCGGCACCGAGCAACTTATGAAACGGCGCGCCGAACTGGCCAGCCTTGACCCCGGTTTGCGGCGGCAGCTGGCTGACATGCAGGCCGAGTTTTCCGAGCTGACCGCCGAAAACCTGAAAGCACTGGAGCGCACGCGCAAAGGTGTCGAGCGTCTGAGCAACCGGATTATGAGTTCCGCCCGCAAGGCCGCCCGGCAGGAACGCGTCAAATACGGCGCATCGGGACAACTGGAAGAACATACGGGCCGCGTTTCCATCGGCATCAACGAAAGTGCCTAAACAGGAGCCTTATTAATATGGACATCAACGTCTTATACACACAGCAAGTACAGACCGGGGGGAAGAACACCCCCGGCGGCCCCCAATCCGCCACAGGCGGACAGGGTGTCTTTGCGGCTATCGCCCCCGGTTCCAGTTTTGCCGACCTGATTTTTGCGCGGCTGCTGGCGACCCAGCAAGCCGGCGATAATAAAAAAGAAGGCAGCGCCGCAAATGCAGATATTGACCTGAGCGCATTGAGCGATACGGATATCATTCCGGCCCATGTTGTTCTTGATAGTAGTGTGCTTGATAGCAACACCGTCCAGCAAACGGCTGTGCCTGTTGATATGATCGACGCCATAGAAACGGCAGCGGCTCAATCCTCCTGTCCGGATCAAACCGGTTGTGAAAACCGTCATAAAAAGCTGATGGATATTCTGGCGAGCCTTCTACAGGGCCAGCCACAGGAAAACGGAGCCAAAACCGTTGTTATTTCCTCCAAACAGATTGAAAAACTGGTGCAGGACGTCGCGCCGGACTTTTCCATGACGATTGATAACAAAACATCCAGCGAAGCTCTTCCCGCCCTGATCGCCACAGGCAAAAGCCCGGCAGATCTGGCCTCTATTATTGAACAATTACAAACACAGGATGACACGACGCCAGAGCAAGGATATATGCTCGTTCTGGTCCAGATCCTGCCGCCGCAAGCCAAACGCGAAGCTGTCTTTTTACCGCGGGGCACGATTGCATCGGCGGCGGCCTCCCCCACCCCTGCTCCGACAGCCGCCGGGGATCAGACCTCGGAAACAGCAACAGAAGACGGTGATCTGGCCGCCCGGCTTAACAGTCTGGTTATCGGTGAAGACGGGGGTAGCGAAGATCCTCTGTCATCGCGTTCCTTTGACAAGATTCTAAAGGTTCTGGAACAGGCGCAGCAAGAGATATCCGGCCGTATGCCGAATACCAGCGGCGCTGAAAAAATGGCGACGACCACTCAAAAAACCGGGGCCGGGCTGAGCAGTTTTCAACAAGCTGTCCAAAACGGAACGTCTTCCGACTTGTTGATGGATGCGTCCTTCTGGCAAAGCATTTATCCCGACGGGCTGCCATGGGCCACCGAGCAAGCCTCGGCCACCGCCGGCACATTGACACTGAACGGACCGGCGGGCCTGACCAGTATGGCCATGCATGCCGGACAGGCCGGCGCGCCGCACCCGGCAACGCAGCTTGTGGCCGCTACTTTGCAGAAAGCGTCCGGGAATGGTGAAAGCAAGACCCTGACCCTGCAGCTTGATCCGCCCGATCTGGGCCGCGTTGAAATCCGGATGAAGCTGGGCAACGACAAAACCATGAAGACCCACATGGTCATAGAAAAACCAGAAACATACATGATGCTCCAGCGTGATTCCCATGTCCTTGAGCGTGCCCTGCAAAACGCCGGCATAGACGCCGACGGCAGCAGCCTGAGCTTTGAGCTGGCGCAAGATGGCAACCTTTTCCATCAGGGCGGTGACGGCGGCCATAACGGCGAAGCTTATGGCGGCCATGGAAACGGCGCGGGCGATGATAGTGAAACGCTGATGATTGAAGCGACGGTGGATTGGTACACCGACCCGGAAACGGGGTTAACGAGATACGACTTTGTCGTTTAATTACAGGAGATTAGGAAAATGACTTCTGATGTAACTTTGACAAATACACTGGCGAACGCCCAGCAAACACAACAGCAATCGATTACGCTGGCCAATGACTTTAGCGACTTCCTGACCTTGCTGACGACGCAGCTGCAAAACCAGGATCCTTTGTCACCGATGGATTCAACGGAATTTACCAACCAGCTGGTTCAGTTCAGCCAGGTCGAGCAATCCATCAACACCAACCAGAAACTCGACGACATGCTGGCGCTGCAACTGGGCAGCATTTCATCCGTGGCGCTGGGCTATGTCGGCATGGATGCCAGTTATCTGGGCAACGAATTCGCCTATGACGGGACCAGCGATGCCAAAATTACCTACGCCATGAGCGAAGACGCCTATAGCGCAAAAATGTACATTTATAATGAGTCCGGGGAGCTGGTCTATTCGGACGATGCGCCGACGTCCATCGGCAGCCATGAAATGTTCTGGGATGGCAGCCACAGCGGCGGCGGCACGGTCGAGCCGGGCACATATTCCGTTCAGATCGACGCGCTCGACCCGGATGGCAATGTCATTGATACATCGACGGTCGTTTCCGGGCGCGTCCGGGGGATTGAATCCCAAAACGGCGTGATTTTCCTGCTGATCGGCGAGCGGGCCGTGCCCCTCAACTCGATCATCAACGCAACTTTGCCAACGGAAACCGCCGCAGATGATGCGGAAGTTCCCGCGGAAGAACAACAGGCAGCTTAACCAACAACCAAACAACTGAAACTACTTGAGACATTACTGATTTTTAAAAAAGGAGGCTAACCATGAGCTTATTTGGATCACTTTTCACCGGCGTATCGGGTCTGGGGGCACAATCCCAGGCAACGGCAATGATTTCGAACAACATCGCTAACGTCAACACAACAGGCTTCAAACGCTCGGAAGCCAGCTTTTTCTCACTTGTCACGACGGAAAGCCGTTTGTCGACATACTCACCGGGGACCGTTTCGGTCAACCGGGTGCAGCGCGTCGACCAGCAAGGTCCGATTACCCAGACCTCTTCGGCAACGGATGCGGCGATTTCCGGGAACGGGATGTTTGCCGTTAAACGGGATACCGGTATCCAGCAAGAGTTCCTGTACACACGGAGCGGTTCCTTCAGCGAGGACTCGCAAGGTCTTCTGCGGAATACGGCCGGCTTTGTCTTGTATGCCTGGCCGATTGACGCCAACGGTGGCCTGCCTGCCAACCAGGGTGACCTGACATCGCTTGTCCCGGCAGACGTGGCCTTCCTTGGCGGTCTGACCCGTCCGACAAGCACGGCAGAGATATCCCTGAACCTCGACGCCGATCAGGAAGACTATAACTCACATGTTTTCACGACCAGCTCGGCCCTGCCGATCACGAACCAGCAAGCGCACTTCTCGCGGGGGCTGACGGTCTTTGACGCTTTGGGATCATCCCAGACGCTGACCTTCGAATATCGGAAAATCACCGGCCCGATGGCCCATGCGACGACGCAGGCCGCCGGTCTTGATCTGGATACGTCCCTGACCGATCCGGCGTTGCTTGCCGGTATCGCAGCGGGAGACCAGTTCAGTATTACCGTTGGTGCAGACACGCGGACGTATGACATGGGCGTGGCTGCCGGTGGGGACGTCACCGTTACGACGGTTGGCGAACTGATTAGCGACATCAACAACCAGTTCGGCGGCCCCGGCGGCGGCGTTCTGGAAGCACACCTGAACGGCAATGGCCGAATCGTCTTCCAGACTGTCGACCCGACGGCTTCCCTGCAATTTGCCGATGTTACCGGCACACCGATCTCGGGCCTGAGCACACTCAACTTGTTCACCGACCCCGTAACGCCGGGGACTCCGTATACTTACGATCCGGAAGCAGAGCTGAGCGGTCCGTATACGACCTATCCCGGCCAGACCGACTTCCCGACGTTCAGCAACGTCACCAACCCAAACACGCAAGGCTGGTGGGAAGTAACCGTCATGCACCCGGATGGGTCGACGCTGACACAAGGCCTGATGAACTTTGCCGGGGACGGGACGCTGAATGCCGCAGCCGACGCCAACGGTAATGTTGACATCGAGCTCAGCAACATCAACTGGGGCAACGGGGCCGATTTGCAGGACATTAATATTGATGTCGAGCGTTTCAGCCAATTCGCCGGTAACTATGACGTGATTTTCTCTGACCAGAACGGGGCCGAACTGGGCCTGCGGACCGGGGTCGAAATCACGCGTGACGGTATCATCGTCGCCCGGTTTTCGAACGGAGCCACGGCCGACCTTTATAAAGTGCCGCTGGTCACCTTCGCGAACATGAACGGCCTGCAGGAAGTTTCCGGTACGGCTTACAGCGAGACCGACGAATCGGGTGAGGACAACTTGCGTGAAGCCGGAAGCGGCGGCGCGGGTTTCCTTGAGCCCTCCACGGTCGAGGCCTCGAACGTTGATCTTGCCGACGAGTTTGCCAAGCTGATCGTCGCGCAGCGGGCGTTCTCCGCCAACACGCGGGTCATCAACACCGTCGACCAGATGACGGAAGACTTATTAAGACTGCGGTAGGTCTTTAGGATAAAGGCACCACCGTAGCACCCAGGGCGCGGACGGGCTTGAGACAGGATCTCTCGCCGCCGCGCCCTCTCTATTTCCGGCTTTTTAAAAATTAATGGGGACAGCCCGGAAATTTTTAAACACTTTGTTAAGGGATGTGATACTATAATTGAAATTGTCGGGAGGATTCCGACGCATACTTTATGTAGATCAGAACCTTAGGAAAGGAGATCCCATATGACTTCTGATGTTGTATTGACCGCAGCGTTGAGGAATAACCTTCTCAGCCTGCAATCCACCCAGAGAAGCATTGACACCACCCAGTTCCGTTTGGCAACCGGGCGTAAAGTCAATTCCGCTCTGGATAACCCCCAGAACTTCTTTGCCGCACAATCCCTGAATAACCGGGCCGGCGACTTGACCCGTCTTCTCGACGGTATCGGTCAGTCGATCCAGACCATTCAGACCGCGGACAAAGGTGTGACGGGCTTGACCAAACTGGTTGAACAAGCCGAATCAATCGTGAACTCCGCCCGGGACGAGTTGCTCGCCTCCGAAGGGGAAGCACGTGTAACCGGTTCGACGGACCTGAGCAACGTATCCGACCTGACGTCACTGGCTAACATTACAGCTGGCGCCCAGTTCGACATCAACGTTGTTGGCAGTGACGGCATTTTGGTGAGTGAAACCATCACGATCAATGCCGGTGATACCGCTGAATCTTTGGCAGCCCAGATTACCAACGCGTTTGCCGATAACCAGAACGGTGAAATCGAAGCCCGGGTTACTGATGATGGTTTCCTGGATATCTACAGCACGGACGGACAAACCTTCCGGGTTGTTGATAACAGCGCCGTACAAGCAACGACATTGAACGGCTTTGCCGATCTGGGCTTCACAACCCAGTTTGCAAACGAACTGGACGGTGCCGGTAACACACTGGCCGCCGCGACAATCGTTGCCGGCAAAGAGTTGAGTTCTGTTTCCATTTATGAGGCAGCAGGAGATCTGGCGGAAGCTGGCGACCTGTTAACAGGAACTTATGATAATGCTGACGGCACTCAAATCCTCGGTGGCCTTGCTGCCGGTGATTCAATTAGCATTTCCGTCAATGGCACGAACACCATTACCTTTGGCCCTCTGGCGGGCACTGAAACTTTCCAAGATTTGGTGGATGCCGTCAATCAGGACGCCAATGTTAATGAATTGATCAGTGCTGAATTTGATGGCCAAACCGGGCAGTTGAAGATTAAATCAATTTCGGGTGACACTGATTTTGTTGAGATCTCTGTTACGGGCGCTGCGGCAACTGATTTCAATCTTGGTTTTGGTGATGATACGGGTGCTCTTGATCCATTGGCCACAACAGGGGCCGGGAACCAGCAAGATCGCGTGTACGCCTTCAGTACCGGTAGCGCCAAGCTGGAATCTCTGGCGGCGGACTATAACGAAGTCCGGACCCAGATTGACCGGTTGGTTGTTGACTCGAACTACCGCGGTACGAACCTGCTGCAAGGCGATGACCTGGTAACGTTCTTCAACGAACTGCGTTCCAGCTCCCTGACCACGCAAGGGGTTGATTTCTCCGCCGATGGTCTGGGGATCACGGAAACCACGTTTGCCAACAGCTCGATCGTTGACTCGGCGGCCGATGAAATCCGCGGCGCTCTGGAAGCTGTCCGGGCCTTCGGGAATACGCTGTCGAACGATTTGGCGATCATCCAGACGCGTGAAGACTTCACCAACGAAGTCATCAACACGCTGACGGAAGGTGCCGACAAGCTGACCGTGGCCGACCAGAACGAGGAAGGCGCGAAACTGCTGGCTCTGCAAACCCGCCAGCAATTGGGTGTTACGTCTCTGGCGTTGGCATCCCAGTCGCAACAGTCCATCCTGCGACTGTTCTAATCGGGCCGGGGAATACCAATATAACGAATTCAAAACGGCGGGTTTTTCCCGCCGTTTTTTGTTGTGCGCGTTTTGGAATAAAGTCCTTTTTTGTCCATGGAATCTTTACTATTTCCGTGATAGAATCATTATATATTGCTTTGAAGGAAGAAGTCCTGCGCTCTGACAGAAAGGAAGAAGTCCTATGGCTCTGATTATCGATCTCAAACCCGGTGAAAAAGTTCTGGTCGGCGATGCCGTCATCACCAATGACGACCAACGCACACGCCTGCACATTTCCGGTAACTCCCCGATCATGCGCGAAAAAGACGTCATGAAAGAGGAAGACGCCGACACGCCGTGCAAAAAAATCTATTTTCTGGTCCAGTGCATGTATCTGGCCCGGCGCCCCAGCGATTACCACGACAAGTTTTTCAAACTGGTCAAGGAAGTGCAGGATGCGGCCCCGACCATCACCCTGTTCGTCATGAAAATGAGCGATCACATCATCGAGGGGCATTATTATAAAGCCCTGAAAGAAGCCCGCGAACTCATCCACCACGAAGAAGAATTGATTGAAAATGTCAAAAAGCAGCAATCCCGGACAACCGCATAATCCGCACGCCGCCGCCGCCGGAGCGTATGGACAGCATGCACAGGCCCACACCCCCGATCAGCGGGAGGTTGAGGCGCGTGTTTTGCTCAAAGCGGCTAATGCCTTTCAGGATTTACAAAAACGCTGGGACAGCGTCGATCCGGAAGAGCTGAACGACGTGTTAAATTACAACCGCCAGATATGGATGATGTTTGTCGACACCGCTATGGAAGATGATAGCCCGGAGCGCCCGCTCGCTCTCCGTAACAATATTGCCAATCTGGGCGTTTTTATTTTCAACCATACGCTGGATATTCTGGCGGCACCGGAAAAGACAAAGCTCAATATCCTGATCGAGATCAATCAGGAAATCGCCGCCGGTCTGATGACCCGTCAAAAAGAGGCCGAAGAGGTTAAATAGCCCCCCTGCTCTGCCACATAAAAAAACCGCCGTTTAACAGCGGCGGTTTGCTTTTTTATATGGTCGATTATTTATGCGAGGACCGTCACATCGCCGCCGGTTGACTGTCCGGCATGTGAAGCGGCTTCAAACGCGGCAATTTGCTGCGAAGAAACTTGCTGCTGCGGCGCCGGTTGCGCTTGCGGAGCGGATTGAGCCTGCTGCCGCGGCTGCGTCTTCTCAACATAAGCCTGTGCGCTTTCCTCCTGCTTTTTCGGAGACGGTGATACGGATGCCTGACGGGCCGCATCGCGCGCCAGCGCTTCCAGACGTTTTTGCGACGGGAACTGGTTCAAGACATCGCCTGTATCCGAGTCGCGAATTTGCAGAACGGCCTTGTCGTAGTTCAGATCAACATGAATATAGGGGCTAACATAGGGAGCCTGCGCCACCTTTTGCACCCGATCGGGGTTGGCGGCGTAGGATTCAACAGCACTTACCTGCTCGGCATTTCCCCGAACCAGCGGCGCGTTCTGTAATACTGAATTAACAGCTTCCAACATATCACTAACCGTTTTATAAACCCATGTACACTAATGGTACACTAACCTATTATCATTTTACTATGACAACTGTCAAAAGTCAAGTTTTCTGATAAACGCCAAACACTTATCCTCTATTTTTCTTATGACAGTTGGCTGTGGAAAAACATTAAAAAAAGCTTTATAATATTCAGGGGAGCCGAGATTCAACCACCTTTCACACCAAGGTGAACGTCTCGTCCTTTCCGCCGTCTTCGACGCGCGCGCCACCCTCTTCCCCGAGATGGCCGGGCGTAATTTAAACAGATAATAAAGGTTGGTCCCTGTGAACAGTTTTCTTGAGACAATGAAGCAACTCGGCCCCGGACGAATGGCTATCCTGGGCGGCGTTCTCGTAGGGCTTTTGCTATTTTTTGTATTTGTTTCAATGCGCGTTTCTACCGGCGAAATGAAGCTGCTTTACAGCGACCTGTCCAGCATCGACTCTTCGGCGATTGCCGCCAAACTTGACGAAAACGAAATCCCGTACGACCTGTCCCCCGACGGGCTGCGCATCAAGGTTCCGGAAGACGATGTCAGCCGGGCGCGCATGCTGCTGGCTGAAGAAGGACTCCCGAATGGCGGCTCTATGGGCTATGAGCTTTTCGACAGCCAGACCGGTTTTGGCACAACGAATTTCGTGCAAAACATCAATCAGGTCCGCGCGCTGGAGGGTGAGCTGGCCCGCACGATCAGCTCCCTCGACCCTGTGCGCAGCGCCCGCGTTCATCTGGTTTTGCCGCAACGTGAGCTGTTCAGCCGCGACAGTCAGCCCGCCAGCGCCAGCGTCTTTATCGCCCAGCGCCCCGGCGCGACGCTTTCCCGCGAACAGATTTTGTCCGTGCAATCCCTCGTCTCCTCCGCTGTGCCACAACTCAAGCCGGACACGGTATCCATCATCGACAGTAACGGCAACCTGCTGGCCCGCGGCGGTGACAGCGAAGATACGCTGATGACCCTGAAGGCCGAAGAGATGCGCCGCAATTACGAGCAGCGCCTGACCCGCGCGGTTGAAGATATTGTCGGACGGATTGTCGGCTATGGCCACGTTCGCGCACACATCACCGCAGACCTGAACTTCGACCGCATCAGCACCAACGAAGAACTGTATGATCCGGAAACACAGGTCGTCCGTTCCTCGCAGGTCGTCGAGGAAAATAACGTCGAACGTGAACCGCCGTCGGGCGATGTATCCGTTCAGAACAACCTGCCCGGGATTGCCGGCGACCTGTTCGTTGATCCGAAACCAGCGCTTGAAAGCAACAGGATCGAAGAAACGACGAACTATGAAATCAGCAAGACCGTCCGCAACATGGTGCGTGAGGTCGGCGAAGTGAATAAGTTATCCGTTGCGGTTCTGATCGACGGTACCTACACGACCGATGAAGACGGTAACCGGACATACGCCCCACGCTCCGAAGAACAGATCGAACAAATTAAAGCGCTTGTCAGTTCCGCCATTGGTTACGATGAAGACCGGGGCGATACGCTTGAAATCGTCAATATGCAATTCGCCGATATCGAAGCCGAAGATGTTGCTCTTGATCTGAACCTGCTGTTTGGTTTCGAGCGCGACGATCTTCTGGACGCGGCTGAGGTCGTGATTGTCGCCCTGATGATTATCCTTGTTGTCCTGTTGGTTCTGCAGCCCATGATCGGACGGTTGCTGACAACCGAAGGGCCAAAGCTTGACGATGATTTTGAAGCAGAGCTGCTGGCGGGTGGCGTTGCCAACCCGGCGCTGGAAGGGCCGGGGAATTTTGGCAGTGAAGAATATGAACCGCCGGCCCTGAAAGATGAGGACGACAGCCTGATTGATATGCAGCAGGTTGAGGGCAAGGTGAAAGCATCCTCCGTCAAGAAAATTGAAGACATCGTTGACAGTTACCCCGGTGAAGCCGTTTCCGTCCTGAGAAACTGGATGAGTCAAGAAAGTTAGGAGCAAGAAAGACCATGCGCGTTCGCGAGGATTACAGATCACTTACAGGCACCGAAAAGGCGGCTATTTTTATGCTGTCTTTGGGGGGCGACCACACCGCCAAGATTTTCGAACATATGGATGATGAGGAAATCATGGAGATTTCCCAGACCATGGCCAATCTGGGGAAGGTCAGCGCCAATGTCGTCGAACGGCTGTTCGTCGATTTTGCCGAACAGATGAGCTCGACGAATGCGCTGGTCGGCACACTGGATTCCACAGAACGCCTGCTGCAAAAAGTGCTCGGCGAAGACAAGGTTAACGAGATCATGGAGGAAATCCGTGGTCCTGCCGGCCGGACGATGTGGGAAAAACTGGGTAATGTGAACGAAGAGATTCTGGCGAACTTCCTGCAAAAAGAATATCCGCAAACCGTTGCCGTCGTGATGTCGAAAATCCAGACCGATCACGCCGCCCGCGTTCTTGCCCTGCTCCCGGAGAATTTCGCCTTGGAAGTCATTCACCGGATGCTGCGGATGGAAGCCGTGCAAAAAGAAGTCCTGGAAGATGTCGAGCGGACATTAAGGACCGAATTCATGTCGAACCTGGCCCGGACCCAACGCCGTGATTCCCACGAGATGATGGCGGAAATCTTCAACAGCCTGGAACGGTCCGCCGAAGCGAAATTCATGGAAGAACTGGAGAAATCGGTACCGGAATCCGCCGAGAAAATCCGCAGTCTTATGTTTACCTTCGAAGACCTGCTCAAGCTCGACCCAACCGCCGTACAGACGGTTATCCGCGCGGTGGACAAGGACAAGCTGCCGACTGCGCTGAAAGGCGCAACGGAAACGCTGCGCGACCTGTTCTTCTCCAACATGTCCGAACGTGCCGCAAAGATCATGAAAGAAGATATGGCCGCCATGGGCCCGGTTCGCCTCAAGGAAGTCGAGGAATCCCAGCAATATATTGTCAATGTCACCAAAGACCTGGAAGCCAGGGGCGAAATCGTCATTGCCACGGGCGGCGACGATGATGAACTGATTTACTAGTACGGACATGAATATGGGCGCAGGACATACCAACCCGGATCGATCAGAGAAGTTCTTCTTTGATCTTAATAATTTCGACGAGGAAACGCCCGCCGTTGATCCTGCCGAGGAAGAACGGGAAGCCGCCCGTGAGCAAGCGTTTCGTGATGAAATCGAAGCCACCCGGAAAAAATCCTTTGAAAACGGTCGTCAGCAAGGTCTGGCCGAGGCCGCCGCCAGCCGCGAGCAAGCCGTCGCTGCCCTTCTGGACAATATCTCCGGGCATTTCATCACATTGCTGAACGATGAAAACAAACGAAACGCCCGTTTTGAAAGCGAAGCCGTCGACCTGTGCCGCGTGATTTTTGCCAAGAGCTTTCCTGCCCTTAATAAAACCTGCGGGCTGGATGAAATTCTGGCGATGATTGTCAAGGTCATGGGAACACAGGAACAGCAACCGGAAATCCGGATCGAAACAACCCCCGACTATGCACAGCCGTTGCTCGAACAACTGGAGCGTATCCGGGAGAACATGCCGATGGGCACGACATTTACGGTCAACGGCAATGATTCCCTGGGGGAAGGCGATTGCCGCCTGTTCTGGCAAGAGGGGGGTGCCTGGCGCGATATTACCGGCTTATCCCGACAAATCGAACAACATTTGGAACAGATACTTGCTGACAAGCCCCGCCTGCTTGATAATGGAGGGGATGAATCCGTACAGGAATCTGAAAATGATGCTTCGCAAGAAACGATGATTGATGACGAAGCAGAGAACGGAGAAGAAAAATGAGTGATGATGAGATACCAAGCGAAGAAGAGCAAGCCGCTGCGATGATGGCTGCCGCCGGAGCCGGATCTGACGATGGCGATCCGCAGAGCATGAACTTTGATGAAATCGAGTCCACCGGGCAAAACGATTCCGACGAACAGGATTACGAATATGGTGAAGCGATGGCCAGCGACGTCACGGCCATTTATGATATTCCCGTTCAGATATCGGCTGTTCTGGGGCGTTCCAGCATGCAGGTCAGCCAGCTCTTGAAACTGGGACGGGGCGCTGTGGTTGAGCTGGACCGTAAAGTCGGGGAAGCGATTGATATTTACGTTAACAACCGTCTGGTCGCCCGCGGCGAAGTCGTGGTCGTCGAAGACAAGCTGGGCGTGACGATGACAGAAATTGTTAAATCGGACCGTTCATAGAAAGCATTATCGTAGAAACGAAAAAAGGGATAACAAGCAGCCATGGCCGAGGCCCAGACAGAAGAGCAAGCCGCCGCTTTTCAAAGAGATGTTGACGTTAAAATAGCGTCGCCGCGGGTATCCCCCGATCTGGCGACGATTATTGGCGCCCTGTCCGCTATTGGCCTCATCATAGGGGCTATCGCTCTGGGCCGTAGCAACGCCAACTTCCTGAACGGGCCGTCTTTTTTGATCGTGATTTGCGGCACGATTGCCGCCACCAGCATTTCCTATTCGTCTGCCGAAATTAAAAAAGCGGTCGCCATTTTGGGTCGCACAATGATGCGTCATACGCGATCACCTT
This sequence comes from Rhodospirillales bacterium, assembly GCA_020638175.1. NCBI lineage: Bacteria > Pseudomonadati > Pseudomonadota > Alphaproteobacteria > Rhodospirillales > Rhodospirillales bacterium. The sequence continues at coordinate 1,071,319 of JACKJA010000002.1, read as the reverse complement.
CCGTTATGGCCACACAATTACTGGATATCGCCATGCTGGCCCGAAAGAAAGGCATTCTGGCGCTGTCCGGCATCGAAAGCGAATTAAGAAAAGACCCGTATCTGGCCCGGTCGGTTCAACTGGTCACAGACGGCTATAGCGGTGACGATATCGACCGCATCCTGGGGCAGGAAATCGATTCTTTGGCTGAACGCCACCGCCGCTCGGCCAGTATCCTGCGCCGTGCTTCGGAAGTTGCCCCCGCTATGGGGCTGATCGGGACACTGGTCGGGCTGGTGCAAATGCTGGCGCAGCTCGACGACCCGGCGTCCATCGGACCGGCGATGGCTGTGGCTTTGCTGACAACTTTTTATGGCGCGATCCTCGGCACAGTTTTGCTGGGGCCGCTGGCGGGCAAGCTGGAACGGAACTCCAGTGACGAAACAATGATTAAACGTCTGGTCGTTACGGCCCTGATTTCTATCGCTCAGCAGGAAAACCCCCGCCGTCTGGAAATCGTCCTCAACAGCGAATTACCGCCGGATGAACAAATCCGCTATTTTGACTAAAGACCAAGGATTCACACAATGCGCCTTATGATCGTCGGACAACTCGAGGGCATATCAGTGCCGCCGGGAAAATCGCCTTACAGCGCGGCGCGAAAATCATTCATTGCGAGGATACCGAGCAGGCACTCGGCGCGCTGATGAACGGTAAAGGTGCCGATGTCGCCATGGTCGATATCAAGCAGAATATCGGCAAATTTATCACCGATCTTGAAACCGCGCGCATTCATATGCCTGTCGTTGCCTGTGGTGTTGATGCCGACACGCGGGCCGCTGTCAAAGCCATTCAGGACGGCGCGAAGGAATATGTGCCCCTGCCCCCGGATGCCGCGCTGATCGCCGCAGTGCTCGAAGCCGTGACCGAAGAAAGCAATACGATGATCGCCGGGGACCCGGCGATGAAGCCGGTGGTCGAAATGGCGAACAAGATCGCCCCGTCCGAAGCCACCGTGATGATTACCGGGGAATCCGGGACCGGTAAGGAAGTCATGTCCCAGTACATCCACCGTAAATCCAAACGCAAGGACGGGACGTTCATTGCCGTAAACTGCGCGGCGATCCCGGAGAATCTTTTGGAATCCGAACTATTCGGTCATGAAAAAGGCGCGTTTACCGGCGCGACGGGCCGCCGCATCGGGAAATTCGAAGAAGCCAATGGCGGGACGCTGCTGCTGGATGAGGTTTCAGAAATGCATCCGCTGCTGCAGGCAAAGCTGCTGCGGGCCTTGCAAAGCGTGAAATTACCCGTGTTGGCTCTAACGATCCGGTCAAAATCGATGTCCGGATTATCGCCACATCGAACCGGGATATGATGAAAACCGTCAGGAAGGTCAGTTCCGGGAGGATTTGTATTTCCGCCTGAATGTCGTCAATATCCGCCTGCCAGCCCTGCGGGAACGGCCTGCCGATATCGTACCGCTGGCGCAGTTCTTTACCGATAAATTTGCCGATGCCAACGGCCTGCCGAAAAAGAAGCTGGCCACAGCAACACAGGAAAAGCTCAAGAGCGCCGCATGGCGCGGGAATATCCGCGAGCTGGAAAACACCATGCACCGCGCGATCCTGATGTCGATGGAGGATGAGCTGGAACCCGATGCTATTCACCTGACGGAATCGTCATCGTTCTCTGCCGCTGCTCCGGCGCCGCAAACGATTACGGCGGAAACCGGAAGCGCGAATCCTGCCGTCCAGAATCCCGGCGCTGTCGAAAATTTGATCGGCCGAACGATTGCCGATGTCGAGCGCGATATGATCCTGAATACGCTGGGGCATTGTCTGGGCAACCGGACCCATGCTGCCAATATCCTGGGTATTTCGATCAGAACCCTGCGCAACAAGCTCAATCAATACAAGGATGAGGGCGTACCCATCCCCGCAACCAGCGAGGGTTAGCTTCCGACCCGGAACATCACATCCACCCGGCGATCCTTCGGATCAATCGGCTGGCTGGGATCTTTTTGATCGCGAGGCTTGTAGCGGTTTTCAGCCACAATGATATGTTCCGGCGGAATGCCATATAGGATCAGGGAATTTTTAACCGCAATAACCCGGCGATCGGCCAGTTTGCGGTTATATTCATTATCCGGGCCGTCGGAAAAGCCGCTTAACACGACTTCGGCGCTCGGGTCATCCTCATGACGGCCCGCCATATCCTTGATAACCGTCCGCGCCAGAGAATTCAGCGAAGCACTGTTGTAGTCAAAATAAACGACGTAGCGATCTTCATCAATTTCCTTCGACTCCCCGGTTTCCTGCAATGTGCGATCAATTCTTTCCAGCGCTTCATAAAAGCCGGTCCGGCAAGCCGGCACGTAAGCCTGATCGCGGTTTTCTTCGCGCTGTGCCAGCCAGCAATCAAAGCGCACCTGCGCGCGGGCCAGCAAAATATTGTTCGGGCCGGGCCGGGAGAAAATCAAAGCCTCCAGCAGTTCAGCGCGGGCGCGTTGCAATTCCGTCACTTCATATGCCGGGATATCACGATCGGCGACCTGATCCGGAGCCACAGCCTCGCCCCGCCCCGCCCTTTGCGCCTTACGATTAAAATAGGCGGCATCCTCCATATCCTGCATGATGTTGCCCTCTAGCAATGCCAGCGAGCGGTATTCTTCCTCCAGCGAGCTTGCAATATTCCCGCCGGTCGGCGTGATTTTCAGAACCCCGAACAACGGCGCATTTTGCAAAGTCTGCGGATTGCAGGCCGTCAGCAAGGACAAAAGCAGGATCGGTAAAAGGTTGGTGCGTATTTTTTTCATTAAAAATCCGGGGGAAAATCTGACTCGTTCGGGAATCCTACCTGAATTATGCAGAAGATCAACCTTCCGTTATGAATCATAGGGTTTGCATGTTGTGACAGGCCTGCGTAAAATAAAGGATGATACGTCTTATTTCTTTCTAGAATTCAAATTCACGGTTCATGGCTGACACACCTGCAAATAATATGACTTTTGGACGTGCGCAAACGGCGCTGGGGAATTTGTTCCGCGGCGACGTTATTCTGGCGCTCGGCATTATTTCTATTCTGGTGTTTATGCTGATCCCGATGCCGACATGGCTGCTGGATGGCGGGCTGGCGATTTCGATTACTTTCTCCGTGCTGATCCTGATGCTGGTGCTGTTTATCGTGACGCCGCTGGAATTTTCGACGTTTCCGACGGTCCTGCTGATCGCGACGGCGTTGCGGCTGGGGCTGAATGTGGCTTCGACCCGGCTGATCCTTGAGAACGGCCATAGCGGGTCGGACGCCGCCGGGGCGGTCATCGAAGCTTTCGGCAGTTTCATCATCAAGGATTCCTATGTTATCGGCGGGATCGTCTTTGCCATCCTGGTTATCGTGAACTTCGTCGTTATTACCAAGGGATCCGGCAGGATCGCCGAAGTCGCCGCCCGCTTTACCCTGGATGCCATGCCGGGCAAGCAGATGGCAATCGATGCCGATATGTCCGCCGGGCTGATTACCGAAGAAGAAGCCAAAGCCCGCCGGTCCAAGCTGGAACAGGAAAGCAGCTTTTTCGGAGCCATGGACGGTGCGGCGAAATTCGTGCGCGGGGACGCCATTGCCGGCCTGCTGATCGTGTTTATCAACCTGATCGGCGGGATCATTATCGGGTCTGTGTCCCATGATATGACCCTGGCCGAATCCGCCCGGACCTTTTCGATCCTGACTATTGGGGACGGGCTGGTCAGCCAGATCCCGGCGCTGATTGTTTCTGTCTCTGCCGGTTTCCTTGTGTCCAAAGCCGGTGTCGAAGGTTCGGCGGAAAAAAGCCCTGATGGGACAATTCAGCCGCTATCCGAAAGCGCTGGGGATGAGTGCCCTTATGCTGGCCGCCCTGGGATTGATCCGCTCGCAATCCATTCCGCCGTTCCTGTTTCTGGCGGCTGTCACGGGCGGGCTGGCTTTTCTGGCCCATCGTCAAAAAGAAAAAACCAGAACAGGGAGACAGCCGCGCAAGCACAGCTCGAAGGACCAAATGCCAAACCTGCCGAAGAGCCTATTTCCAAGGCGCTGGCCATGGATACGATTCGTCTCGAATTGGGGTATGGGCTGTTGCCGCTGGTACAGGGTGAAGGCGATAACAAGCTGACCGACCAGATCAAGGGCCTGCGCCGCCAGCTCGCCGAAGATATGGGCTATATCCTTCCGGCGGTGCGTATCCAGGATAATTTGCAATTGCCCGCAAACACCTACACCGTGCGGGTCAAGGAGATTGAGGTTGGGCGCGGGGAAGTGCGTCCGGGGATGTTGCTGTGCATGGATCCGAACGGCGAGCCGATCACCCTGCCCGGTGAAAACACGGTGGAGCCTACCTTTGGCCTGCCCGCGATGTGGATTGACGAGCAATACCGCGAAGAGGCCCATTTTAAAGGCTATACCGTCGTCGATGCGCCGACCGTTGTTACCACCCACATAACCGAGATCATCAAGGACAACATGGCCGACCTGCTGTCCTATGCCGAGACGCAGAAACTGCTTGATGAAATGCCGACCGATTACCAGAAGCTGGTCAGCGACGTTATTCCGGGCCAGATCAATGTCGGCGGGCTACAGCGCATCCTGCAGAACCTTGTGTCCGAGCGGATATCCGTCCGCGACATGCCGACGATCCTGGAAGGCATCTCCGAAGCCGCCGCCTATACCAAACACCCGATGTTGATTACAGAACATGTGCGCACACGCCTCGCCCGCCAGATTTGCGATACCAATGCCGGACCGGACGGGATGCTGCCGCTGGTCACATTGTCTTCGGAATGGGAGCGCGCCTTTGCCGAAAGTCTGGTGGGTGACGGCGAGGAAAAGCAGCTCGCCATGCCACCGAGCCAGCTTCAAGGCTTTATTTCAGCGGTCCGCGAATCTTACGAGGCTCAGGGCGCGCAGGGCTATATCCCGGTTTTATTGACATCTCCCGGCATCCGCCCCTATGTGCGCAGCGTCATTGAACGCTTCCGCCCGCAAACGGTGGTGATGAGCCAAAACGAAATCCATCCCAAGGCCAAAATCAAGACTCTGGGGCAGGTTTAAGTTTATTGACATATATCCGGCATTGCGCTAGCACTTCTTCATATTTAAACAAAGAAGGCTTGCCGCAGCATGACAACAAAACAGCATTCAATTTTATCATTGGTTCCGCTTTTTACTGCTCTCAGCTTAGGTGGATGTTCTAATGATACTCCTTCTTTGGGTAATGTCTGTCACGTTGATGTCACCTTAGGTCAGTCCCGCTATAGTATTGACCCATTTAATCATCTCAAAGATTTTATCAATGAAACCACGTTTGCACTCCCGACATCCTGCGAAAAAATGAAAACGCTAAAAGAAGGGGATGATCTGGTTAAGAAATTCAGGACGGGTAGCTTGCTTACGAGTGGTTCTCTTAGTGGGTGGGACATCGAAATCAAAAGTGTTCCCTCAATCGAAAAGCCAGAGGATCCATCATCCTGTCGTCTTCGCCTTGAGCTAAGACAGAGCCGCTACAGCTTTGATCCTTTGGCTTACGCCAAAGATGCTCTTAATGCTGTGGAATTTGACTGGGACGTTCCATGCACCGTTCATGATGCCGTTGCTGTCGGGCAAAACCTTCTGAATAGCGATTTGCGTGTTGGTAGCGTTCTCATCAAACAAAGCATCAGCAGTTGGAAACTAAATGTTGTTGAGAAAAAAGGAACAACTCAGCCCAAGGCAGCTCCCTAGCTTTCTTCTCTATCTTTTTTGCTTCATGAAAGGGGATTTTACCGTCTTCCCCCTTTCCCCGTGATTCTAGAAAATGTATAATCGTTAAGAATATGATTCTAACGGTCTTGCCATGCGGCTCAAATCTTTTTACGCCAAAACTATGACGGAAGCGATGCATATGGTTCGCGAAACGCTCGGAGAAGATGCTGTAATCGTCGCCACGCGCGAGGAGAACGGCGGTCGTTCCGTGCGCGTTACCGCGGCTATTGAACCGCAAGATCGCTATGAAACCGATGATTACGCCGCCGAGCATGGTGCGTTCGACCGGGACTTCCCGAATTTTGAACTGGCATCCGCCGCCGAACCGGGCGGGGCAGACGACTGGCTGCAATATGATGATGAAACCGAAGACGAGGAAAGCGCCGTCATCGAAAAACTGACCGATGTCATGCTCCGGCATTCGGTACCGGATGAGATTGTCGACCAGGTTATTTCCTGCGCCACCGTGATCGGTCTGGACAAGCCCGATCAGGCATTGATTGCGGCGCTGGAACATCTTTACTCCTATCGCCCCCTGCCCCAGAAGCCTGTGAACAAGGCCTTTATGCTGGTCGGGCCGCCGGGCGCCGGTAAAACGCTGGCCACGGCCAAGCTTGCCGCCCGCAGCGTTTTAAAGGGCATGCGCGTGGCTGTTATTTCCACCGACACCCTGCGCGCCGGGGGGATCGAGCAACTGGAGGCTTTCACCAATATCCTGCGGATTAATCTGCAAAAAGCCGACACGCCGGCTGATCTGAAGAAAGAGCTGGAAAAAGCGCGCGGCGCCGATCAAATCTATATCGACACGGGCGGTTATAATCCCTTCAACCCTGAGGAAATGCGCGAACTGGCCCGGATGATGGCGGCGGCCAGTATCGAGCCTGTTCTGGTGATGCCTGCGGGGATTGACGCCGATGAATCCGGGGAAATGGCCCGCATATATGCGGCGCTGGGCGTACGGGGGCTTTTGCCGACCCGGCTGGATATCGCCCGGCGACTGGGTGGTTTGCTGGGCGCGGCCCATCACGGCAACATGATATTTACCGATGCCAGCAACACCCCGAAAGTCGCCGACGGCGTGTTGCAGCTATCGCCGAAACGACTGGCCTATTTACTGATGCCGGAAGCAAAAAAGCAAACCGACATCAAAAAAACATCGCCCCATGACCAAAAACGCACTAAGATGAGAGCTGGATAACAAACACCATGATCGACTCCGTGACCGCCGACATCAACCCAACTGATAAAACTGCCAGCCCGGCCATTCGCCGCGGCAAGAACCTGATCGCCGTTGCATCGGGCAAAGGCGGCGTGGGCAAAACGTGGTTTTCGATTACGCTGGCCCATGCCCTGACGCTGCAAGGCAAGCGGGTCTTACTGTTCGATGGTGATCTGGGGCTGGCCAATGTCGACGTACAGCTGGGCCTGATGCCCAAACGTGACCTGAACGATGTGATCCGTGGACGGCTGGGCATGGACAAAGTTGTACAGCCCTATGAAGAAGGCGGATTTGATATTATCGCCGGGCGGTCCGGACAGGCATCCCTTTCCGCCCTGCCGACCCAGCGTCTGGCGATGCTCCGCGACCAGCTTTTAGAACTGGCGGATGAATATGATGTTGTGATTGCCGATCTGGGTGCCGGGGTCGACCGGACCGTGCGGATGTTTTCGGCCAGCGCCACGCGCACACTTCTGGTCTGCACCGACGAGCCGACATCCCTGACCGATGCGTATGCCTTTATCAAGCTGGGTAACGCTGCAGGCATGTCGAAAAATATCAGCGTCGTCATCAATATGTCCCCCAGCATTTCCGAGGGGGAAAAGACTTACAAGACGCTGTTGAAAGCCTGTGAGAATTTCCTGCGCCTGACGCCGCCGATGGCCGGCATGGTCCGGCAAGACCCGCGGGTTAAAGATTCCATCCGGCATCAAACACCGATCCTGATCCGCTCGCCGGGCAGCGAAGCCGCCGAGGATGTCGAGAAAATCGCCAAGGTCGTCCTGCGTGACATGGCCGAGGCGCGCAAAGCCATGGCCGGTTAATCCCGGGCGACCGATTTTCACTTCCCTTGTTACAAAAAGTAGTTTGTGCGGTTAGAATAGCCGTATGAGTGATTCTGGTTCTACACAATTACCGCCGGAAACCCGCGTGGAAAGGCTTGCCTTTCCGCAAAGCCGCGCTGAGCTGAAAGTAAAAATCATTGAAATCCGCGGTGAAATCCGGGTGCAGAAAGCCCGTGAGAAAATGGAGGGCGAAATCGTCAAGCGCGCGCCCGACGGCAACGTCCGCATTCGCACTGAGCGTGGTGAAATAACCGTCAAAGTACAGGGAAACCAGCTGCCCGCCGAGGGACAAAAGGTTGAGATCGAGTTGCCCGCCGGGCGGCCGCCGCAACAGGTGACCATTCGCCCGGCGCCCGCGCCAGCCCAACAGGCTCCAGCCCCGCAGACTTCCTCTGTTCCGTCTGCACCTGCCCCGTCATCTCCGCAAGCCCAGCAGCCAACAACGCCGCCGCCGGACCGGACGTCGGTGCCGGTGACATCACAGCGGGCCGCGCCCCTGCCCCCCCCGCCCCAGACTACGGTGACCAGCCCGCCTCTGGAAAGCGGCCAGACGGTTCGCTTCCTGCCCCTGCCGCCGCATCAGGCCATACAGCCTGCGTCCGCACCGCTGGAAACGCTCTTGCCCCAGATAAGCACCCTACCGGTTCAAACGGCGCAAACCCTTGCCACGCAGGCCGTCCAGAGGGTTTCAGACAACCTGCTGCAGAATTTCATAAGGCTCCCGGCAACCGAAACGCCGTTCCTGACACAAAATGTCCTGCCCCGCCTGCCGGTTGCCCTGCCGGTACCGGGACAACCATTATCGTCGGCTTTGCCGCCCCCCGTGCAGATAGCTTTGACCCGGATCAACGATGTTTTCCTGCAACGCCCCCCTGTTTTTCAAATACCGGCATCCGTGTCCCTGCCATCGACGGCGACCACACCGCCGCTATCCGCCACTATTGTTCAAGCTGTGGCTGGACCCCCCATACAAACCGCGGCCCCGTCACCTGTTTTGCAAACCGGGCAAGCCCAGCCAGCCACCTTGCCGCCATCAATCGCAACCGGTTTCGAAAAACTTGATGGGCTTGTTTCCCGGATAGATCCGCCCCCTCTACAGTTAACCGTCCCGTCCAAACCCGGCATCCAACCGGCGTCCCCGCATCCCCCGGTGACGGCTCCGTCAACGCCTTCACAGCTCATAACCGGGAACCAGCCGGCCACCGCCCAAATTGCGCAGGTTACCGGCCTGACGCCGCAGGGTTTGCCTGTCGTTACCTTTTTTCAGCCCCCCGGTTTGTGGGATACGGAGAGTTTTGTCCTGCAATTCCGTGCAGGAAATTTGCCCGTTGGCAGCCAGATCCAGATCACCCCGCAAAGCGGCAGCCCGGTTCTTGCCATGGCACCGACCGCCCTATCGACAACAGGAAGCGCGGTGTTTGATCCGTTCCCGGCCTCGACCTGGCCGATTCTGGATGAGCTGAACCAAACCCTGCAACAAATCGCTCCGCAAGTCGCGCAGGCGTTACAACAAATATTGCCCAACGCCGCCAACACCGTGCGCATGCCTGTGGCGGCACTTCTTTTTATTGCCGCGGTGCGGTCCGGCGATCTGGGAAGCTGGCTCGGCGACAAAACCGTCGACGCCCTGCGCAAGGCAGGAAAAAGCGACCTCCTGAGTCGGCTGACGCGGGAAACAAACACGATTAACCGCCTGTCATCCGACCCGGCCACGCCAGAGTGGAAAGCCACCGCCCTGCCCCTGTTCGGGCAGCAGGACGATGTTTCAAAAATCATGATTTATTACCGGCAGGACGATCAAAAAAAGAACGATAACGAACAAGACAACAAAACCACCCGTTTTGTTTTTGATCTGACCATGACCCGCATGGGCGCCGTCCAGATCGACGGCCTGCACCGCCCCGGCAAGCTGGATATGATTGTTCGCACGGCACGCGGCCTTAGCCCCTCTATGCAACAAGCCCTGCGCGGCACCTATACCCATGCCCTCGAACAGACGGGATTGTCCGGGGAAATGTCGTTCCAGAGCCGTCCTGACCAGTTCCTGCAGTTCGCTCACAGCGAGTCCGGCCCCATAAAGCTTGCATAAAGTCTTTATTTACTTTATTTTCATAATCTTAACATGTGATATAGATTAAGGTTTAAACCGTGCCGGAGACGGATACAGAAAATCCCGTTTGGGAAAAATCTTTTCCCTATGAGCGTTCACTACGTTCGTGGCTGCATGCGCTGGCCGAGGCCCGCGGCCAGACGCCCGCGTATGTTCAGGAAAAACTTGAACAAACCATACGCAGCAAAGGCGCCATTATATCGCCGGATCATCTCGAAAACAGGCTGTTGCTGGCTTTGGCTGATGATGGGAATCCGGCCCGGCGCGCACAACAGGCTGATGTTTTGAACCATCTGAGAAATTTTATGGCTGATCTGGAGCCCCCGGAACACCTGACGGGGTGGCGGCAAAAACCGATCGTGCCCCGCATGGTGGGCCTGACCGCGTTGCAATCCCGGATTCTCGGACAGCCGGCAGCACTCGTCAAACTCGACATTACCAATATGGGCGGCACCAACAACCTGTACAAACAGCTTTTAAAGCAATCCAAGCTGGCGGGCATTTCCCGCCGGGATGCCGAACAGCAAGCCAAAACACTCACCGACCGGGCCACACGGATTTTGACGGCGATCATTGCCGATAATTTTGGACCACATATCGTTGAAAAGGCCCGTTCTGGCGGCGATGAGGCTATGCTGGCCGTTTCCGGCCTGAACCGCCACGATATTGAAAGCCGGATCAAAAAAATAGAAAAACAGATCACCACTTTTGTCAAAGAAGCCGGGTTAAACGAACATCCGCACGGAAAAGAGCCACACAACCGCCGCCGCCGGGGGTATGGCGGGGCGCTGGACTATGTTTACCTGCCGGATGTTACCGATGCGCAAAGCTTTGGCGAAGAAAGCAAAAAGGCCGATAAACAGATAAGTCTGCGCAAAAGATGGCTGGGCCAAAAGCAATTCGAGTCCCTGTCGAATTACGACAGGAGCCGCCCCGGCATTTCTAAAGATCGACTGTCGCGACGGTTTGGAGCGACGGCAATCGCCCAGGACAGTCTGAAAAATGCAGAAGCCGTGTTTAAAAAGTGGGAAACGGCCTTCCAGATCAAGCCGGAAGACCGCACAGCCAAACATCCGCTTCATACTTTGCAGTCACACCATGATTTTCATGATTATCCCTCGCGTGCGCAGCTTCAGAAAAGCCTGTTCCGTGAATTTATTTACACATTAAGTGAAACAAGTCCGGCGCTGGAAAACATGTCCCCTCATTTTAAAAATCTCCTGATGTTCCGGTTGTCCCCTTATCCCGGAATCGATCATGCGACCAATGCCCTGATGGGCCATGACCTGCCTGCACTGGCTGTTGTGAACACCAAAATTGCCCTGCAGCACTGGCATGCACAGGGACGCGATCCGCAAGCCACCATATCGGCGCTTGGCCTCAACATCCATAATCTTGGCGGTTTCAATGCCCTTGGCGGACAAGACAATGCCGATAAGTTGCTGGGATATGTCCGGGAACAGCTTATAGACAAAACGCTCTCCGAGATGGGCATCGACCCGGAGCATGTGCAAATCGCCCATTATGGCGGCGGGCAGTTCGTTATTCTGGGATTTCCTCCCGTTAAACCGGCAAAGTTTGATGTTTTGTCGGAGCGCTTGCAGAAAAAAGTAACCATTGCCAACAACATGCCGCTTTCCCAGATTATCGGTCATGGCTATCCCGGGACGCTGGGCACCGTCAAAAGCGACAAACCCGACCGTCAGAAAACCGAAAGCGGCTTAAATATTACGGTTATCCGCCATGATGTGCTTTTAGAAGACATTGCCGCCAACAAGATCCGAATCGGGCGCTTTGTCAACGACACCTATGAGGCTATTGACCAGAATATCAGCGCCTTGAGAGACTCTATACGGCGCGGCGATACAATGGAAGAACGCCAACAATTAATGGCGGAAGCCAGAGTCAGTTCGACGATTCTTCCACCAGATTCCGGCGATACTGGTCGATGGCGATATCATCCAGCTCCCGAGTCTCCTTAGCCTTCAGCTCCGCATCCTCGCGTTCCTGCCGGTTGCGGTCGACGATTTCGATTTTTTTCATTTCCGCAAAGGCGGCACGCATATCTTCCTGCGCCAGCGCAATCCGCGCTTCCATTTTATTGATGGCCGCTTCGATCCCGCGCAGTTTCAGCCGCGCCCCCTCCAGATAACGGCCCAGATAGGCCAATGTTTCCGCCTGCCCCAGCTCTTCGGCCATAGCGGTTTCCGTGTCCATTTGCTCTTCGATCTGGGATTTTTGCGCTTCCAGTTCCTGCATTTCGCGGAAAAGCTGGGCCAGAAGGCGCTGTTTTTCCTCGACGCCGTATTTGCGAAAGCGGATGAGGGGATCGAGATCAGCCATTTACAATCCCCGCCAACCGGGCAAAGCTCTCGTCGATTGTCGTGCAATCATCTTTGTTCTGGGTCAGGAATTCCTCGATCGCCGGATACAGACGTATGGCCTCGTCCACCGCCGGATCGCTGCCCTTGCGGTAGGCACCCAGCCGGATCAGCTCTTCCATATTCTCGTAGGATGTGACGACCTGTTTTGCCCGTCTCAGGATTGCGTTTTGCTCGTCGGTCAAAGCTTTGGGCATAGAACGGGAGACGGATTTCAACACATCAATCGCCGGATAGCGTCCCCGGTCGGCAATCTCGCGTTCCATGACGATATGCCCGTCAACAATCCCGCGCACGGCATCAGATACAGGCTCGTTGGTGTCATCGCCTTCCACCAGCACGGCAAACAGTCCGGTAATCGCCCCTGTACCCGGCGCGCCCGGCCCGGCGCGTTCCAGCAGGCGGGCAAGCTCGCCAAATGTGGTTGGCGGATAGCCTTTGGATGTCGGCGGTTCGCCCGAGGACAGTCCGATTTCCCGCTGCGCCATGGCAAAGCGTGTGACCGAGTCGATCAGGCATAGCACCTGCTTGCCCTGGTCCCTGAAATATTCGGCGACGGCCAGCGTCACGTAAGCGGCCTGCCGCCGCATCAAAGCGGGCTCATCACCTGTTGCGACAATAACAACGGATTTTTTAAGTCCTTCCGGCCCCAGATCGTCTTCGAGGAATTCCTGTACTTCGCGTCCCCGTTCACCGACCAGACCGATCACGGCGACCTCGGCTTCGGTATAGCGGGCCATCATTGACAGCAGGACCGATTTCCCGACGCCGGAACCGGAGAAGATCCCCATCCGCTGGCCCTTACAGGTCGCAAGAAACGTGTTAACCGCCCGCACCCCCAGGTCGAGCTGTTTGCCCATGCGCTGGCGGCTGTGCGGGGCCGGCGGGGCGTTACGCAGCGGAACCGGGTGCCCCCCCTGCTGCAGCGGGCCTTTCCCGTCGATGGGCTGCGCCATGCCGTTAATGACCCGGCCCAGCCATGTTTCATCGGGCATAATCACCGGATTGCCGTGCTGAATGATCGCCGGACAGCCCAGCGATACCCCCTCCAGCAGGCCAAAGGGCATCAACAGCGCCCGACCGTCCTTGAACCCCACAACTTCACAAGGAATATCGGTGCCCTTGTTCGGGCGCAGATGGACGTGCGAGCCAATCGAAAGGTCCGCGCCAAACCCGGCGATTTCAACCAACAAGCCAAGCACCTTTGTCACCCGCCCGTAGACCTCATGGTCGGGCATGGCGGCGATGGTGGCGGCGGCTTGTTCGGATAGACGGTCCATTTTTTACGATCTGTTATCTGTGCTTCGTTACCAGAGTTACACTGTAACAGTTTTCGGCTTTTCCGATAACCGATAACTGAAAACTGATTACCAACTTGTTAACCTTTCTTAACTCTGGTAAAATATTGTTAATAAAGATTAACAGATTCTTTTCCTGTCATTCTGAGTGAAACGAAGAAACTGGTGCCTTGTAATAAGATCCTTCGCTACGCTCAGGATGCCAGAAAGTTAAACAAAAAGGGTTCAAAATTATGCGCGTATTATTGGTAGAAGACGATACATCCACCGCCAAGTCGATTGAGCTGATGCTCAAATCCGAAGGCTATATCGTGGACACCACCGATCTGGGCGAGGATGGCCTGGAAATCGGCAAGATTTACGATTACGACATTATCATTCTCGACCTGATGCTGCCCGATATGGACGGCTATGAAGTGCTCAAACGCCTGCGCGCCGCCAAGGTCGAAACGCCGATCCTGATCCTGTCCGGGCTTTCCGAACTGGATAACAAGATCAAAGGACTGGGCTTTGGTGCCGATGATTACCTGACCAAGCCGTTTGATAAGCGCGAGCTGGTCGCCCGGATTCAGGCGATTGTCCGCCGCTCCCAGGGCCACGCGCAAAGCGAAATCGTCACCGGCAAAGTGAAAGTCAACCTTGATACACGCACCGTCGAAGTTGCCGGCAAGCCGCTGCACCTCACCGGTAAAGAATACGGTATCCTTGAACTGCTGAGCCTTCGTAAAGGCACGACGCTGACCAAGGAAATGTTCTTAAACCACCTGTATGGCGGCATGGACGAGCCGGAAGTCAAAATTATCGACGTATTCATCTGCAAGCTGCGCAAGAAAATCCAGAATGCCGCAGGCGGCGATAACTATATCGAAACCGTCTGGGGCCGCGGCTATGTCCTGCGCGATCCGGAGGCCGAAAAGGCCAAGCAGAAAGCGGCCAACGCCTAAACAGCCGCCGCCTGAAAATTCTTCAAAGACACCCGTTACAAACGGGTGTTTTTTTGTGAATGATCTGCTATACAGAGCAGATGATGAACAATTTTGCCAATATTCTGACGATTGCCCGGCTGGCGTTGCTGCCGGTGATTATCGTTTTGTTTTACATCCCGTTTGAATGGGCTGCGTGGACGTGCCTTGCACTTTACACGATCGGCGCGCTAACCGATTTCCTTGATGGCTGGGTCGCCCGAAAGTTCAATCAAATCACACCGTTCGGCAAGTTTCTTGATCCGATTTCTGACAAGATTTTTGTGGTGACGATGCTGCTGATGCTGGTTTCCGTCGACCGGATTACCGGGATATGGGCAGTGGCGGTTGTGATTATCCTGACGCGGGAATTCATGGTGTCGGGCATGCGGGAGTTTTTAGGGCCCAAAAACATCAAACTGCCCGTGACGAACCTGGCCAAGTGGAAAACCACGATCCAGATGGTCGCCACCGGGATTCTAGTGGTTGGCCCCTATGTACCGCTGGGGACGTTTATTGGCCAAATTGGCCTCTTGTGTGCCGCCGGTTTGACCGTTATGACTGGCTGGACATATTTAAAAACCGGCTTTGCCCATATGAAGGATGATGAATGATGCTTTCTGGTCTTTACAAATTTTCCCAGCCTGCCCTGTTCCTGATTGACCCGGAAAAAGCTCATGGCCTGACCCTGAAGGCATTAAAAGCCGGTTTAATTCCCCCCTGTAACGTGCCGCATGATCCGGCGCTGGAAGTAACACTATGGGGCAAGACCTTTGACAACCCGGTGGGACTGGCCGCGGGATTTGATAAAAAAGCCGCGGTTATGGGCCCGATCCTGAAGCTGGGTTTCGGTCACACCGAAATCGGCACCGTGACACCCAAAGCACAGCCCGGCAATCCGCAGCCGCGCCTGTTTCGCGATCCGGCGCACCACGCCGTTATCAACCGCATGGGGTTTCCCGGCGACGGGCTACCGCCTTTCAAGGCTAACCTTGAGGCCTTCCGCAACAATCCAAATCGTCCAGCCGGGGTAATCGGTGTTAATATCGGCATGAACAAGGGACAAACGGACCCGGCTTCTGATTTCGCCCTGCTCGCCCGTGAACTGGCGCCGCTGGCGGATTTTCTGGTGTTCAACGTGTCCTGTCCGAATGTAAAAGGTGTCTGCGACCTCCAGCAGCGCGAACCGTTCATGGACCTGGCAGGAAAAGTCATGGAAGCCGCCAAGGAGGCTTGTAACGGCAACCCGCCGCCGGTTATCGCCAAATTCGGCCCGAACCTGAGCGAAGCGCAGCAAGAGGAACTTGCCAAAGCCTCTCTGGAAGCCGGTATTGACGGGATTTCCCTGACGAACGGCAGCACCGCCCGCCCGGACTATCTGCCCAAGGATTTTGCCGCCGAACAAGGCGGACTGAGCGGCGATCCGGTGCGCGATCTGGCCACACAATCCATCACCAATTTCTACCGTCTGACTGGTGGTAAACTGCCGATTATCGGGCTGGGCGGTGTGTCATCGGGCAAAGATGCCTATGAAAAAATCAAGGCCGGGGCCAGCCTGATCCAGCTTTACACCGGGATCGTTTATCAAGGGCCGTGGGTCGCCGCGCAAATCAACCGGGATCTGCTGGCATTGATGAAAGCCGATGGCTACAGCCACATCAGCGAAGCCGTGGGTGCAGACCACCGGGATAGCACCACCTTGAAAAAGGCATCATAGCCTCTGCCAATTTCATGTTGAAAAGATTGGTCAATTCCTGATCTTTACTGGCGATTCGGGCGGCCTCTTGCTATGAGTCCTTATGCCCGTCAAACAAGCTAAAACAGCCGCATCAGGCTCCCGCAAAACGCCTGCGCCGTCAAAGGCGCAAGGGTCGCGCTTGTTTCACACACCCCCGCCCGCCGACAGCCGCGCCGTGTTTGACGACAGCAAGATCCGTTTGCAGGCCGCTATAGCCGCCGGGGGATGCGGGCTGGCCCTGATGCTGATCGGTCGTTATGCCTCGCTTGATTTCACCCTGATTATTGCCGCGCTTATGGCCCTGAGCGGCGTGATGGCTTACGACGCCATTGCCCGCCGCCGCTGGGAGCAAAACATCACGAATACCGTAACGCAGCTGGAAGCGAAGAATGAAAAGCTGACGCGCGAACTGCTCCGCAACCGCAATGAAATCACCGCCCTGAAAGATGGACTGGCCGAGATTGCCGAAACCGTAAAAACGCAGGGGCGGCAACTTCCGCCCGCCGCCAGCGCCGAAGGCCGGATGATCGGCACGATTGTCGAGCGCCTGAGCGTTATGGGCGATCAGCCAACCAGCACAAACAAGGCCGCTATCAAAGCCGTGCCGGATACCAGCCACCTGTTCTCTTTTGAATTGCCGCCGCCGCCAGACAGAGCGCCGCCGGAAAGCCGTCTGGACAATGCCATGGCTTCGGACACGGCGTCCCTCAGCGATATGGCCGTGATTGAAATGATCCACCGCGCCCTGAACGACAACCATCTGGAGGCTTTCCTGCAGCCTGTTGTCAAGCTGCCCCATCGTCAACCGGTGATGTACGAGATGCTGGGGCGTTTGCGCGCAGAAGGCGGACGATACCTGCCTGCCGCCCGTTATCTGGGGCTGGCCCGCGATGAAGCGCTGGTCCCGGCGCTGGATAATCAGGTCTTGCTGCGCTGCCTGCAATTCCTGCGCGATAAAGCCAGCAACCTGAAAGACGCGGTTTATATCATTAATATTTCCGCCGGGACGCTTGGCGATACGGGCTTTATGAACGCGCTGGTCAGCTTTTTATCGCGGAACAAAATGCTCGCCCGGCGGCTGGTTTTTGAAATTCCGCAAATCGAAATGGAAAACAGCGCCCGCGTCAAACCGTTCATTGACGGGCTAAGCCGTTTGGGCTGCCGGTTTTCCATGGACCGGGTGCGCAAGCGCCAGCTTGACTTTAACCGCCTAAAAAGTCTCCATGTCCGCTTTATCAAGTTCGATGCCGAATGGCTGATACAGGAAGCCGGCCTGCGCGGAGGGGCGGCGCGCATTGCCCACCTGAAGCGTGAGCTGGATGCGGCCGGGATCGAGTTGATCGCTGAAAAAGTTGAAAAACAGGAAATGGCCAAAGCCCTGATGGCGCTCGATATCCATTACGCCCAGGGTTATCTGTACGGTAAACCCGATCACCTGCATGCCTATCGCAGTTTAAAGAAAGCGGCCTAATCCCCGATGAGTAGTTATAAAATCCTAAACGGTCTTCAGGATGTCGTCGATCAGTACGATGTGTTTTTACTGGATGTATGGGGTGTCCTGCATGACGGCGTGGCCCCCTTCCCCGGTACGATTGATGCACTGAAACGATTGCAGGATGCCGGAAAAACCGTTTGCCTGCTCTCTAACTCCCCGGCGCGTTCAGCGGACCTGCGCTTCAATTTATCCTCCCAGTTTGCGATTGAGGCCGATCATTACAATCAAATCCTGTCCAGCGGCGAGGCTGCGTTCCTTGCCCTGCAACACGAAACCGGCACATACAAGGCCTACGCCAATTCCGATTTCTTTTTCTCGCAGATGAAAAACCTGCCGCTGCATGAAGCCTCGTCTGTCGAGCGGGCTGATTTTGTCATTAACGCCTATCATGCCGGACATGACTTCCCGATCCCCGTTCAGGAAGAGCTGAAAATCGCAGCGGCGGCCGGTATCCCGATGATCTGCGTTAATCCTGACATGGTGGTCCGGGTCGGGAACAGCACGACGCTTTGCCCCGGTACGCTGGCGGCGCTGTATGAGGAATGGGGCGGCACCGTGACCTATTACGGTAAACCGCACAAGCCGTTCTATGAACAGGCATGGGAATTATTGGGCCGCCTGGACAAGAACCGGATGGTCGCCGTTGGTGACGCCCTGCACACCGATATTCAGGGCGCCAACAATTTTGGGATTAACAGCCTGTTTAACCTGTCCGGCATTCATCTGGACGAGGTTTCCTGTTCAAAAACCGGAGAGTTGGCGGAAGGAAAACTTCTGGATCTGATTGACGGACAGCCGCACAAGCCTACGGCCATCCTTAACGGATTTTCATGGTAGGAAAGCAAACCTTGGTGTCCGATGATCTTCGTGTTAAATAACGATTGTTCCACAAACTAAAGACAAAGAGATTCTCATGCTCAGACTTACGATCACCCTGCTCTGCCTGCTGTTTACCGCGCCCGCTTTTGCCGAAGAGCCCGTCCATGCGCTGGCGATGCACGGCGCGCCGAAATACGGGGCCGATTTCGCGCATCTCGATTACGTGAATCCGGAGGCACCCAAAGGGGGCCGGATGCGCCTGTCGGCGCCGGAGACCTTCGATAGTCTGAACCAGTTCATCACCAAGGGCGTGTCCGCCGACGGTCTGAGCCTGATATACGACACTCTGATGGAAAAAAGCCTTGATGAGCCGTTTACCATGTATGGCCTGTTGGCGGAGAGCATTGAAACGCCCGAAGACCGGAGCTGGGTGATTTTCAACCTGCGCCCGGAAGCCAAATGGCACGACGGCCAGCCGATCACCGCAGAGGATGTTGTCTGGACGTTCAATACGCTGGTGGAAAAAGGCCGCCCGGCCTATCGCGCCTATTATCACAATGTCAAAAGCGTCGAGGCGCTGGATGAACGCAAGGTCAAGTTTACCTTTGATATGGGGGGAAATCTGGAACTGCCGCTGATCGTCGGCGAACTGCCGGTGTTGCCCAAGCATTACTGGACGGACGGCACTCATAATTTCGAAGAAACTTCTCTGGAACCGCCGCTCGGCAGCGGCCCTTACCGGATCGGCAAAGTCGACCCCGGCAAGGAGATGAGCTATGAGCGCGTGGCGGACTGGTGGGGCAAAGACCTGCCGATAGCCAAGGGCCGTTATAATTTCGATACGGTTGAATACAGCTATTACCGGGACCAGAACATCTCACTGGAAGCCTTGTTCGGCGATGCCTATGATTTTCGGCAGGAATACACCGCCAAGCTGTGGGCGACGGCCTATGACGCCCCGGCGGTCAAGGATGGCCGGATTATCAAGCGCCTGATTGAAAACGATCTGCCGCAGGGCATGCAAGGATTTGTCCTGAACCAGCGCCGCCCGCTGTTTCAGGATATAGCCGTGCGGAAAGCGCTGGATCTGACTTTTGACTTTGAATGGTCGAACAAGCAATTCGCCTATGATGCCTATACCCGGACCCGCAGCTATTTTGCCAATTCTGAAATGGAAGCCAAGGGCGTGCCGGAGGGGCGCGAGCTGGAAATCCTCGAACCGTTCCGCGGGCGCATCCCCGATGAAGCCTTTACGGAAGAATATAACCCGGCGCATACGGACGGATCCGGCAACAACCGCGCCAACCTGCGCAAGGCCATGAAGCTTCTGGACGATGCGGGCTATGTGATGGGCCCGGACGGCGTGCGCGTCCACAAGGATACCGGGGCGCGGCTGGAATTTGAATTTCTGGTCGCCAGCACAAACGGCGCTTTCGAGCGCTGGTTCATGCCGTGGAAACAATCTCTGGAAAAAATCGGCATCAAGGGCACGATCCGCATCGTCGACGCCGCCCAGTACATCAACCGGATCATGGATTTCGATTACGACATGATCGTCGGCAGCTTTGGCCAATCAACATCGCCCGGCAACGAACAGCGCGAATACTGGGGATCGGACCGTGCCGACACGCAAGGCTCGCGCAATTATATCGGCGTCAAAGACCCGGTGGTGGACGAACTGGTCGATATGATCGTCAGCGCGCCGAGCCGTGAAGAGCTTGTCCTGCGCTGCCGGGCGCTCGACCGCGTTTTGCAATGGGGCTATTACGTCGTGCCGAACTGGCATATTGCCGCGTGGCGTGTTGCCTACTGGGACCGATTCGGACAACCCGCCATTTCCCCGCCTTACGGCATGGGCGTTGTCGATACGTGGTGGAGTAAGGAGAAATAGACATGCGCTGCGCCATTATCATTCCCGCCCGATACGGATCGACACGGTTTCCCGGCAAGCCGCTGGTAAAAATCGCCGGACAATCCATGTTATCGCGCGTGGTGGAGGTCGGGCGCAAAGCTGCGGCGGCGCATGACAACGTAGCCCTGATGGTCGCGACGGAAGACCAGCGCATTGCCGATCATTGCGGCGAGATCGGCGTAGACTGCGTCATGACGTCCGATGCCTGCCGCACGGGGTCGGACCGCGTATTGGAAGCCGCGGAGAAAGCCGGCGGTGATTTCGATTTCCTGATGGGGTTGCAGGGGGACGCGCCGTTTACGCCCCTGTCCGCGATCAGCGCCATGCTGGCCGCCGTTTACAAAAACCCGGCCATCGAAGTGATTACCCCGGTCGTCAATTTACGCTGGAGCGAGCTGGACGATTTGTGCGCAGCCAAGAAGACCACGCCCTTTTCCGGCACGACGGCAATTATCGGCGCCGACGGGCAAGCAATCTGGTTTTCCAAGAATATCATCCCGGCGATCCGCAAAGAGGAAACCCTGCGGCAAGACACTGAATTTTCCCCCGTTCACCAGCATATCGGGCTGTACGGCTATCGCGCGGACGTGTTGAAACGCTTTGTCGCGCTGCCAGAGGGACATTACGAACGGCTCGAAGGGCTGGAGCAGCTGCGCTTCCTTGAAAACGGGATCGGCGTCCAGACCGTTACGATCGACGTTGATCTGGGGATGATACAGGCAGGGATCGACTCGCCGGAGGATGTCGAACGGGCCGAAAGGTTACTGGCCGATGCCCCGTAATATTGCCAGCGGTTTTACGGCTCTTGCCTTGATGGCGGCGTTTACCACCGCCCTGTTTTTTACCGGCTATACCAGTTTGCTCTATGCCCCTGTGGTTTTGGGATTATTGGTGGTGGCGGGTCTTTTGCTGTTCCCGGCCCTTTTGAAAAATGCGCTGTCTTTTCCCGCCGGGGCAGTCCCTTTGCTTTTGTTCGGATTCTGGCTATACGCAACCTTCAGCCTGATGGGGAGCACAATCCCCTTTGCCAGCATGGTCACATGGCTGATTTTCAGCGCGGCGCCCCTGCTGTTTTTCTGTTTGCTGGCCGGGCCGGACAGAAACACTGTCCTAAAAGCCGCCGTTTTCGGCCTGATGATGGCCTTGTCGGTCCTCGCCGGGTGGACGGTGATTGATTACCTGTTTCTCGGCGGCGGGATGGCCGGGCGGGCGCATGCGCCGCTGCCCAACCCGAATACGCTGGCGGGGCTTATGAATCTGGGGCTGTTCCCGGCGCTGGCGCTTTTCCTGTCCGCCCGGAACCATGACATCCCGAAGCTGGCGCTGGCCTTGCTTTTTTTCGCGGCGTTGCTGGCCACAGAAAGCCGGGGGGGAATCCTGAGCGCCCTGATTGCCGGGGGCGTTTTGCTGTTTGCCCTGCGGCCTGTTCTCTGCCGGAAAAAGCTCCTGAGCCTGCTGATCGCAACCGCCCTGATTTTCGGTGCGTTCCAGTTTGCCGGACAGTCGGCGGAAAGGCTGACGGGACTGGCGGCGCCCGGTCAGCAAAAAGAAATCGTGGCCCGCATGGCCATCTGGCAATCGACCGTGGCGATGATCAAGGATCACCCCTTCAAGGGAACCGGGTTGGGTACGTTTTATCAAACGTACCCGGCTTACCGCGCGCCGGACACGGATAATTCCAGCGGCCATTGGGCGCATAACGACCCGCTGCAATTCTGGGCGGAGATGGGCGCGGCAGCCCCGTTGCTGTTTTACGCTTTGCTGATCGGTATTCTGTGGCAGACCATCAGGGCTTTGCGCGCCCTGCCCCGCGATTCAGAGCTGCGCGCGCCGATCATGGGGATATTTGCCGCCCTGCTGGCGCTGGGGCTGCATACGCATGTCTCGTTTCATCTTTATATTCTGGCGATCCTGATTATTTGCGGTGTCTGGCTGGCGGCGTGGTATGCCCTGACGGCGGCGGCGCTGGAAGAACCTTCGTTCAAGCCGGCCCTGTTATCCCGGCGTCAGCGCATCATCGCCCCCTTGGGCCTCCTTGCGGTTTTCATGGTCTGTGGCTGGATGGCCGTCAGCAGCGCGCTCGGCATGCATTATTTGCTGGCAGCCAAAACGGCCATCCGCGTCGGCGATATCGGCAGCTTTACAACCGCCATTGATAAAGCCCGGCGCTATGGCCCGGCCAGCTTTATCGACCCGGACGTGCATCTGGCGGGTCTGTATATTGATTTACAGGTCGCGCCGGGGGTTTTGTTTACCGAAAACGAACAGGCCGATATGGCTGCGCAAGCCCACGTCTTGCTCGACCGGGCGCAGCGCCTGAACCCGCACTGGGCGGAAATCGACCACAAGCGCGCAAAGCTTTACATGGCCACAAACGAACCGGATAAAGCCCTGGCGTCGTGGGAAACCGCCGTAAAGAAGAATCCCCAGCATTACAAAGCCCGGCGGGAACTGGCGGCCTTATATATGCAGCGCGGGATGCCCCTCAAAGCCTACCAGGTTCTGGAGGCCGGTTTACATTACCCGCACAACCAGACGGTTGACGCGGCGTTTAAAACCCTTATGAAAGAGATTGAACCTCTGGCCCGGCTACAAAGGCAATACCAACCATGAGCACAACCCTGATTATCGCCCGTCACGGCAATACATTCGGTCCCGGCGACACGCCGACCCGCGTGGGCGGGCGCACCGATTTACAGCTGGTTGAAAAAGGCCGGGAACAGGCGCAGGCTATCGGGACATACCTGAATAAAAACAGACTGATACCGGACGTTATTTATGCAGCGCCTTTAAAACGGACCATGGAAACGGCGGCGCTGGCCGTCAAAACGAGCGGCGTCACAAACCCCGTGTATCAACTTGATATATTTAAAGAAATCGATTACGGGCCCGATGAAAACAAAACCGAGGATGACGTCATCGCCCGGATCGGGGAACAGGCTATAAAAGACTGGGATGAGCAAGCAATCGTTCCCGATGGCTGGCAGGTCGATCCCGATGAAATTATACAAAACTGGATAAATTTCGCCGCGCATATTACCGAGCACGACGATAATGAGACGATTTTGGTTGTGACCTCCAACGGGATTGCCCGGTTTGCGCCCCATATTACCGGGGATTTTGAGGGTTTTGCCCGCGATCATAAAATCAAGATTTCAACCGGCGGCCTGTGCATTTTCGAACATGACGGCAGCCAATGGACCGTCAAGGACTGGAATATAAAACCATGAACGAAGAAGATCGCCTGACCACTATCGAAACCCAGATCGCTCATCAGGACCAACAGATTCAGGAGCTCAACGCCGTTATCACCGAACAGTGGAAGGTAATTGATGCGTTAAAGGCCAAGTTACTGCGTGCCGAGGACAAGCTGGAGGAACTGAGATACCGCTCGGAGACCGGCGATGGCGAGGGATTATCCCCCACCGAGATCGCTGCCCGCGACAAACCGCCGCATTACTGATTGTTTAAGACCGCACATCCGACAAGAAAGAATGAACCTCGGCGTTCAGGCGTGACGCTTGCTCCGCGAGGTGCGCCGATGCCTCCAAAACGCGGCCGGTGGCTTGCCCGGTTTCCTGCGACGCCGCCCTGATTTGCTCGGACTGGGATGT
The DNA here is from genome assembly GCA_020638175.1 of Rhodospirillales bacterium. Taxonomy (NCBI): domain Bacteria; kingdom Pseudomonadati; phylum Pseudomonadota; class Alphaproteobacteria; order Rhodospirillales; species Rhodospirillales bacterium. Next base: position 1,047,172 of record JACKJA010000002.1, on the reverse strand, counting down.
CGTCGAGGAGACATCCATGGATGCTTTCTGGATGTTGCTAACGATATCCTGCGTCGCCGCTTCCTGTTCTTCAACTGCCGCGGCAATAGCCGACGTGATCTCGTTAATATTGGCAATCACGGCTGCGATCTTGCGAATATCTTCGACGGCTTCTTTTGTCTCATTCTGGATTTCGCCGATCTGCGACGCGATTTCGCCGGTCGCCGCCTGCGTTTGGGTTGCCAGATTTTTGACTTCCGATGCCACAACAGCAAAGCCTTTCCCGGCATCTCCGGCACGGGCCGCTTCGATCGTCGCGTTCAGGGCCAGAAGATTGGTTTGCTCGGCGATGTCGGTAATCAAGCTCACCACGTCGCCGATTTTCTGCGCCGATTCAGACAAGTTGGCCACTTTCGTGTTTGTTTCCTCGGCCTGACGGCTGGCGTCAGAGGCCACTTTGGCCGAACGACCGACCTGCTGGCTGATCTCACCGATGGAGGCCGTTAGCTCTTCGGCGGCGCTGGCTACCATATTCACGTTCTCAGCCGTACGGCTCATAGACTGGGAGACTTCCCCGGTCAGCCCCGTTGTTTTATCAACGATACCGCCCATTGTTTCCGCCGTTTTTTGTGTCACAGACACCTCATTCGCAACCGAAGAAACAATCGTGCCGACCGTGCTTTCAAATTTTTCGGCAATCGCCATCATTGTCGTCTTCCGTTCCTGTTCAGCTAACTTGGCATTTTCTATGGCTTTCTTACGGGCTTCCTCTGTCGATTTTTCCTTACATGACTGCATGGCGCGGGCAATATCACCGATTTCATCGTGACGCTCCTGTGCCGGGACAGAAACATCAGCAGCATTTTCCGCAGATGCCAGTTCACACATAGCCCCGCTCATGTCCTGTAGTGGCCGGACCAGGCTTTTCTGGCCGTAAATAACAAAGAAAACAATGAAGACGACGGAAGAAAGAATAATGATAATGCCAAGGACAATGCTGAGCTTGATTAATTTTTTTGATTTTTTCTCAATGCCTCCCGAATAACTCAGCATTTTTTCGGATACTTCCTCCATCGCGCCTTCCAGAACTTCAAACTGCCTTTGCACACTGCCAAGATCAACGGCGGCATTCGTGCCATCGCGGGCAATCGTTCCAACCAACCCCTCCACAGAGGCTATATACCTCTCAAGCGGCTCATTAAGTTCGCTCAGAGCCTTTACAATTCCCGGATTAAGCGGCAATTTTTTATTGGCGGCAACCACGCCGCGGAAGGTTTCAGCATTCTCACGGGTTTCTTTCAGGACATTCTGGCGTTCGGCATACGATCCGTTGACAAAATACATACCCTGATAAACGTTGGCCAACATACCATCGTGCATCATATCGCCTTCCATATGGTTCTGGATGGCCTGCGCCATGGTCAATTCTTCCCCGATCAAATTCCCCAATCGGGTCATAGACCAGAACCCCACAGCAGATATAAACAGAAAGATCAATCCCAGAGCCGCGCTCAAAACGTAGAATGAATGCTTGATTGTCATGTTTTCCCCTTCCACACAAACAATACGCAATATTGGCTGAAATATATTCAGAAATATATGTTTGTTATAGTAACACCACCACTGTTGAATTAATAGCCAATAATGGCCAAATAAAAAACTGGGATTATGGTATTTTTATCAATATAGCTTCTCTATGGCATCCCTGATTTAAGGCTCTTGGCTTTTGCCGAGAACGCTGTAAAATCCTTTCCCATGCTCAACTACATTCTCAAACGGCTGCTGTTGATGATCCCCACGCTGCTCGGCATTATGCTGGTAGCGTTTGTGATTGTGCAGTTCGTGCCCGGCGGCCCGGTCGAACGCATGATCGCCGAGCTTCAGGGCCATGGCGGTGATGCCACGGCCCGCATTTCCGGCGGGGGCGGCGACATGGCAGCAGGCAGCATGGCGCAGGCCACAGGCCAGACATCGCAGTACCGCGGCGCGCAGGGACTCGACCCCGAATTTATTGCCGAGCTGGAGCGTATGTACGGATTCGACAAACCCGCCCATGAACGATTCATCCAGATGGTCAGTCACTATGCCCGTTTTGATCTGGGGGAGAGTTATTACCGCGACATTTCGGTGATTGATCTGGTGCTGGAAAAAATGCCGGTGTCGATCTCACTGGGGTTGTGGTCGACGATTATCATTTACCTGATCTCGATCCCGCTCGGCATCAAAAAAGCCGTGAAGGATGGCCAGCCGTTTGATGTGTGGACCAGCGCCGCCGTGTTTATCGGTTATGCGATTCCTTCGTTCATGTTCGCGATTTTGTTGATTATCCTGTTTGCCGGCGGGCGATATTTTGACTGGTTCCCGCTGCGCGGACTGGTGTCTGACGGCTGGCAAGAGATGAATACGATTCATCTCGTATTGGATTATTTCTGGCACATGGCCCTGCCGATTGCGGCGATGGTTATCAGCGGCTTTGCGGGCCTGACGATGCTGACCAAGAACAGTTTTCTGGACGAGATCAACAAGCAATACGTCCTGACGGCGCGCGCCAAGGGGCTATCCGAAAAGCGGGTGTTGTACGGTCATATCTTCCGCAACGCCATGCTGATCGTGATTGCCGGGTTTCCCAGCGCGTTCCTGTCGATTTTCTTTACCGGATCGCTGTTGATCGAGGTTATTTTCAGTCTCGACGGGCTTGGTTTGCTGGGGTATGAGAGCGTGATTAACCGCGATTATCCGGTGGTTTTAGGAACGCTGTATTTCTTTGCCCTGATCGGGCTGGTCATGACGTTGATAAGGGACGTGGTTTACGTCTATGTCGATCCCCGGATTGATTTTGAGGCACGAACGGTATGACCCTTTCCCCCATCACACAGCGGCGGTTAACGCAGTTCCGGGCCAACAAGCGCGGATTCTGGAGCCTGTGGCTTTTCCTCGCGCTGTTTATTATTGCGATGGCGGCGCCGCTGCTGGCCAATGACAAACCGTTGCTGGTCAAATTCGACGGGGGGTATTACGTACCGCTGCTCAAGGCCTATCCCGAAACCGTGTTTGGCGGGGATTTTGAGACCGAGACCGCCTATCGCGACCCGTATGTGAAGGAGCTGATTGACGCCAAGGGCTGGATCATCTGGCCGCCGGTACGGTTTTCCTATGACACGATTAATTACGATCTGCCAACCCCGGCGCCCTCGCCGCCGACCGCCGAGAACTGGCTGGGGACCGACGACCAGGGGCGCGACGTTCTGGCCCGTGTGATTTACGGTTTCCGGATTTCGGTACTGTTCGGCCTGATCCTGACGGTCATCAGCTCAGCGGTCGGGATTGTCGCCGGTGCGTTCCAAGGATTTTACGGCGGTTGGCTGGACCTTATCATGCAGAGGGTGATCGAGATATGGTCGTCCCTGCCCTCGCTTTACATCCTGATTATTTTCTCGGCGATGTTCGTGCCGGGATTTTGGACGCTGCTTCTTATCCTGCTGTTGTTTTCATGGGTGAGCCTCGTTGACGTGGTGCGGGCAGAGTTCCTGCGCACCCGGAATTTCGATTACGTGCGCGCGGCCAATGCGCTGGGCGTCGGCAATACGACGATCATGTTTCGCCATGTGCTGCCCAATGCGATGGTGGCGACGCTGACTCTGATGCCGTTTATCCTGACCGGATCAATTACGGCACTGACCAGCCTTGATTTTCTTGGGCTGGGCCTGCCGCCCGGCAGCCCGTCGCTGGGCGAGCTTCTGGCGCAGGGCAAAAACAATCTGCAAGCCCCGTGGCTGGGCTTCACGGCGTTCGTCACGCTGGCGCTGATGCTGTCCTTGCTGACCTTTATCGGGGAAGCGGTACGCGATGCGTTCGACCCGCGCAAAACCCGGATATGAAAATATAAATTTTCTGAGGAAATTATGAAGGTTATCCTTGCTGAACAAGGAACATTCTTTCACCTTACGCCTTACAAAAAAATAAAACAAGCTTGTTTTATGAAAAAATAAAGGTTATACAAAGCGCAAAATAATAAAGAATAGAAGGGTGTAGAAAATGCACAATCGATATATATGCGGCGCTGTCATGAGCAATGGTACGCGTGAGTTTAAAGATGTCCCCAAAAGTATTCAGCACGAACAACTATGCCTTTATTTCGGTGAGAAGGCCGCTGCCATCGTCCGTTATACCTTCGGTATGGACCCGCAACACGCCGCCGCGATGTTAAATATCGGTCATTGCGTCCACATCTCTGACAACAATCGGTTGGAAAATAAAGCCATTTCGCTGGCGGTTGAGGTACAAGACAAGCCCCCCGCGACACTGACCGTCGAAGAAGAAGCTCGTTTGCAGCGTTTGCATACTATTGCCCAAAACACAGACCCCATGACAAAAAACCTGGGCACACCGCAAGAACCAATTCGCGATTACGGCCCCAAACCGACTGCGGCATAGATGAAACCGGGCACGCTCTCTTCCGGTTTTCTCGATCAAGCCTGCGCGCTACAAGATACCGTCTTGCAGGATTTGACGCGGCGCGGCCAATCCCATTTCATCATCCCGCGTAGCCGGGCCTATTTCGAAAAGCATTTTGAACCGCCGCACGCCATAGCCGGGATTTTTGATGGCGAAAACCTTATCGCGCAGGCCCTTTTTCATTTTCAGGAATTCGATATGCCGGATTATACGCGGATGCCCACCCTGCCCGGCCAGCAAAACGGCGACACGTTTGCCGTCATCAAAGGCGCTCTGGTTCACCCCAACCATCAGGGACGGGGGCACATGGGACGTCTGGTGGGCTCCTTTCTGGACTGGTGCCGTGAAAACCACATTCGTCACGCCCTGTCCCGTGTTGAGATCAATCACGCGGCCAGTCTTTATATCTTCGAGAAAAACGGGTTCACAGTCGTCAACACCATCACCGACGCCCGCGATGATGCGCATGTGCATGTTATGCACCGGGTAATTTAAGTCTTCTTGTGTCTCTCGACACTTCCTCTTGTTATGCGCTATAAAGTTCTCAGTAAAACATTTTCAGGAAAGATTACCCCCATGACCATCCGCGAAGTAGAAGGCGACATTCTTTTAAGTGATGCGCAAGCCCTTGCCCACGGCATTGCGCCCAACGACCATTTTACGCAAGGTTTGGCACTGGCCTTGCGCGAGCGTCGCCCTTCCATGCCGAAGGATTTTCATCATTACTGCCATCTCAACCACCCCAAACCGGGCGGCGCATGGGTATGGGCCGGTGTTCAGGGAAGAACCATCATTAACCTGATGACTCAGGAAGAAGCCCCCAGTCACAACCAGCCGCCGGGAAAAGCCCAAACCAAATACGTCAATCATGCCCTGAAAGAGCTGCGAAAAATCATTGAAAAAGAAAATATAGAAAGCATTGCCCTGCCACGTTTGGCCACGGGTGTCGGCGGACTGGACTGGGCCGATGTCCGGCCGTTGATCGAACAGCATCTTGGCGATCTGGACATTCCCGTTATTCTCTACACGACATATACCGCAGGAAAGAAAGCCGCCGAAGGCCTTTAGGCCTGCCCTTTGGTTTTCTGGTCATCCAGCGCCAGATCAATCGCGTGCAGCATATTGACGGTGCCCTGCATGACGCCCTTGCCATGTGACCAGATATAATCCCCGGCATCAATAAACGCCGCGCCGGCCTGCACCCAATAAGCCACATGGTCGTTGGAGATGTGACCTTCGATCACGGCGGGCATGTCGGACAGGATCGTCCAGAAGCGTAAATCTTCAGGGTTGGGAAACACGTTGCCACCGGTGCCGAATGTCACAAAATCAACGCCGGCATCATGGGCCGCGCAGGATTGTTCTTTCACGGCCTCTTTTGATTTTTCGCCCCTAGACGCCGCGACACTACATGCCAGGCCAACAATTCCTTCCTCGCCGAACAATTCACGGGCCGCCGCCATGTCATCCAGCGTTTCCAGCAATACGCCATCGGCATCAATCTCATGCGCCACGGACGGCACGCCGCGATAGATACAAGCCACGCCATTGCTTTTGGCAAAGGCGCAGACCAGCGCCGCTTTTTCCCTGAAATCCTGATCTTTGCCGTTACCGAAAATTTCAAGCGCGTGCATATTACGCTCGTAATCCGATCCGTTAACGACATAGAAAATCTGGCGCAGGTCGCGCAGCACTTCTTCCAGCGCCAGATCCGGACCGACGCGCAGCCACAGCCCGACCGCCGGAGCGCCTGCTTTTCCTGTTGATTGCGATGATGTTTTCTCTGTGCTCATAAGTCTCTCTATGCTTTAATAGCCGCCATGCCTGACACACTATTAGAAATCAAAGACCTATCCGTCAACTTCAAAACGCCCGGCGGGGTGTTTGAGGCTGTTAAAAGCGCATCATTTAACATCAAAAAAGGCGAGACACTGGCGCTGGTCGGGGAAAGCGGATCGGGGAAATCCGTCACAGCCCTTTCTATCATGCAGCTTTTGCCCTATCCGCTGGCGGCGCACCCGGCAGGATCTTCGATTGTTTTTGACGGACAGGAGCTGGTCGGCGCCCCCGAATCCCTGATGCAGACCATCCGCGGCAAACGGATCGGGATGATTTTTCAGGAACCGATGAGTTCCCTTAATCCTCTGCACTCGATCGAACGGCAAATCGGAGAAGTGTTGCGGCTGCACCAGAATATGAGCAAGGATCAAGCCCGCGACCGGGTTAAAGAGCTGCTGGACCTGGTTGGCCTGCCAAAAATGAAAGAGCGTTTGGACGCCTATCCGCATGAGTTGTCCGGCGGGCAACGCCAGCGGGTTATGATTGCGATGGCGCTGGCCAACAACCCGGACTTGCTGATCGCCGATGAACCGACAACCGCGCTGGACGTCACGGTGCAGGCGCAGATTCTGGAATTGCTCGATGATTTGAAAAAGCGGCTGAACATGGCGCTTTTGATTATCACGCATGATCTGACGATCGTTGAGAAAATGGCCGATACGGTTTGTGTCATGAAAAACGGCGTAATCGTCGAACAGAACGCCTGCAAAGCCCTGTTTAAAAATCCGGAACATGAATACACAAAAATGCTGCTGAGCGCCCAACCAAAAGGGGTGATCGTTGCCACCAACGATGACGCTTTGACCGTTGTGACCGGGCGCGCGATCAAAGTCCATTTTCCCAAGAAGAAAAATTTATTCGGCAAAGTAACGCAGTGGGTCAAGGCCGTCGACGGGGTCGACGTTACGGTTCGCGCCGGGCAGACGCTGGGCGTTGTCGGGGAAAGCGGCAGCGGCAAAACCACGCTGGGGCTGGGGCTGCTGCGCCTGATCGGCTCACAAGGAGCGATCGTTTACAAGAGCACCAACATTTCGGCCTATAACCGCCAGCAGATGAAGCCGCTGCGTGAAGACATGCAGATCGTGTTTCAGGACCCGTTTTCTTCCCTGTCCCCGCGCATGAGCATCGGCCAGATTATCGGGGAGGGTTTGAAGGTCCACCGGGCACATCTTTCAAAAGCCGAACGGGACGATCTGGTCGTCAAGGCTCTGGAAGACGTGCATCTTGATCCCGCGACGCGCCACCGCTATCCGCATGAATTTTCCGGCGGGCAGCGCCAGCGCGTTTCGATTGCCCGTGCAATGGTGCTGGAACCCGATTTCGTGGTGCTGGATGAGCCAACGTCGGCGCTTGACCTGTCGGTGCAGGCGCAAATCGTCGATCTGCTGCGGGAATTGCAGGAGCGGCATAACCTCGCTTACATGTTTATCAGTCACGATTTACGGGTAGTCCGGGCGATGGCTCATGACTTGCTGGTAATGAAAGACGGTAAAATCGTCGAATCCGGCCCGGCGGCACAAATCTTCGATAACCCGCGCGAAGAATACACCAAAGCCCTGATGGACGCGGCGCTGAATTTGAAAGCGCGGACAGCGGCGTGATAGAATAGTAGTTTGCAGTACTTTTTCCTTGCCTTGCGGGTTTTTCACCTGTATCAAGGCGACTGCTTTTGAAGAATTTTTAGAGAAATCCGAAAGGGGTGATTTGATTTGGTAACCGTTAATGTTCGCGATAACAACGTGGAACAGGCTTTGAAAGTCCTGAAGAAAAAAATGCAACGTGAAGGCATTTTCCGCGAAATGAAGCTGCGCAAAGACTTTGAAAAACCGTCGCAGAAGAAAAAACGCGAAAAGAACGAGGCTGTCCGCCGCTGGCGCAAGCTGCAGCGTAAAAAAGGTGGGCGCTAATCCCTTTTCTTATTTCATAAAAACGATTTTAAAAACCGCCGGTTCTCTGGCGGTTTTTTTTATAGCGGCGTGCAGGCCTGTTCCAGCCATGCCGCCACGTCGCTTTCCAGCCGCGGGGCAAGCGTTTCATAAACCGTCCGATGATATGCATTCAGCCATTTCGTTTCCGACGCACTTAGCAAAACCGGATCAATCAGGTTCCGGTCGATCGGGGCCATGGTCACGGTTTCAAAAGCCAGCATCTTTTTATCCGTGTCTTCGCGCAGGCCATCCTCGACGACAAAAACAAGGCTTTCAATGCGAATGCCGTATTCCCCGGCCTTGTAATATCCCGGCTCGTTCGAAATCAGCATCCCGGCCTTAAACGGCATCCCGGCCCGCTTGGAAATTCCGGCGGCTTCTTCGTGAACGGACAGATAACACCCGACCCCGTGACCGGTACCGTGATCGTAATCACGCCCTACATCCCATAGGGGTTTCCGGGCCAGCGCATCAATATGCCCGCCTGTCGTCCCTTCCGGGAATCGCGCGGTGGCCACACCGATATGCCCCTTTAAGACGCGGGTGAAATTTTCGCGCATATCATCCGTCGGCTCACCGATAGCAACGGTCCGCGTAACATCCGTTGTTCCGGCAACACCGCCACCACAATACTGTCCGCCGCTATCGACCAGTAAAAGCCCCGGCGGCTTGATCGGCTTGTTGGTTTCTTTCGTTACCCGGTAATGGACAACCGCCCCGTTATCCGCCCAGCCAGCGATCGTATCAAAGCTGGCCTCCCGGTAGAGCGGATCAAGGCGGGAGCATTCCTCCCGCTTGGCGACAATATCCAGCTCCGTCAGTTTTTTCTTCGGGCCTTGTTCGTCCACCCATTTCAAAAACCGGACCAGCGCCACACCATCACGGATATGCGTTTCCGTGATGGCCGCGCGCTCGGCTTCATTCTTACAGGCCCGCGGCTCTATACAGGGGTCTTCGATATCTTTGACCTGTGCCCCGGCCGTCGTCAGCACCTGCCTGAACCATACGGACGAGCGTTTGTAATCCAGCCCCACCACTTTATCTTTTAAATTCAGGAGATTATCGGAGAGCTTTGATATATCGTGACAAAACACTTCTTGCGGGAAGAACGGCAAAACATCAGCGCCCTGCTTGCCCGGATCTACAAACCAGTCGATCCGCCCCCCGGCATAAATGATAGCGTAAGACAAAACCACAGGGATATGCGGCACATCGGCGCCACGCACGTTCAAAAGCCATGACACAGACTCCGGCGCGGTCAACACAAAGGCATCCAGACCTTCTTTTTCAAGAGACGCCGAGATTTCCGTGCGTTTTTCTCCGGCTGTTTTCCCCGCCATTTCATCGGGGAACATTTCAACCGCCTCCAAAGGCGGGGCGGGCCGGTCATTCCAGACCGCATCAATCAGGTTTCCTTCCACCGCGACCAGTTCAACCGGCGCTTTGGACAGGCTTTCGATTTGCGGCGGCGTAAACAGCATCGGATCGTAACCGATGCGCGCGCCCTCCTCCGCGTGATCCCTGAGCCAGTCGCTTAAAGGCGCTTCATACATATCACCGGCTTCATACAGGGCGCGGTTAACCTGCTGTTCTAATTGCAGCGTGTAGCGCCCGTCGCTCATGACCACCGCCCGATCCGGCAGAACGGCAGCTATACCGGCGGAACCGTCAAACCCGGTCAGCCACGCCAGCCGTTCAGCGCACGCCGGAACGTATTCCCCCAGAAACTCGTCGGTACGGGGAATGATATAACCGTCCAGTTGCAAACGCGCTATTTCTTCCCGGACAAGACCCAATCTTTTCTCGAACTCACTCATTATGTTCAAAATAGTATAAAATGACCTTGTTGCCTAGAAAGCATATTTTGACATAATTCTTGTTTTTCGCTATTCTCCTTTATACAGCACATAACATTGGACCGGTAAAAACGGGATTATTCGCCTATGATTTTAAATGCCCAGTATATTGCCGATATGGCCTTGCGCAGGACACAGGATCCGGCCGCGAAAACAGAGTTTTTTCTGGCGCTGTCCGGCGATCTGGTTCTGCAGGGGATTTTCAAACAGCAAACTCAAAAACCGGATTTAAGCACGCCGGCCTTTTCCGAAGCCTTTGAAGATACGATTGATTATCTTGAATACCTGCCTGATAAGGACTGGTCGAGCACTCGGCCGCAAGATGTGGAAAATGCTCTGGAGCGTATCCTGACGGATATTGGCTATTACAAAACGATTTTTCATGATGAAGAGCAAAACCGGACGGGTTCCGTTGATTTGCAAAACCTTGAAACCGCGTTTAATGCTGCCGCCCGCCCGGCTCTGAAGGCCACGGCAGAAGCCTACCTTCCCGCGCCCGATGACGCCGCCCGGCAGCAATGGTTTATGGATTACATTGATACGCTTGCGCAGGATATTGAACGAAATGGCGCGACAAACGCTATAGCCCATGCCTCAACGTGGTACGAGCATCTGGATTCCCCGGCCGCTCAGGAATTAAAGGCCACCATGAAACAGGCGCATGCCATCATTTTATCGCCCACGCCCCGTCCCCCCGCCGGTCCTGCTTGATTTTTCAGGCGAACGCGGCTACTGCTTGTTCATGCCTTATATCATCCTTGTTTTTGGTTTTTTGATCGGTCTGTACGGCCTGTACCGTTTTTTCATGGTTGCCAATGTCAGCCAGATTAAAGCGCTGTTCACCACCGCCCTGTTCGTTGTTTTATGCGTCGCCTTGTTTTTTCTGGTGATTACCGGAAAATTGCCGGCGGCGCTGGCGTTACTGGGCGCTGTAACGCCGATTGTTCTGGCGTGGTGGAAACACCGGAATACCCCGCCGGCCGCTGCTGCTTCGTCCGATTCTTCGTCTATGACACGCGCCGAGGCGCTGGACGTTTTGGGGCTGGAACAGGATGCCACGAAAGAAGAAATTCTGGCGGCTTACAAGAAGCTGGTTAAAAAGGTTCATCCCGATCAGGAAGGATCGAAATGGATGACGGCCAAGCTCAATCAGGCCCGCGATATCCTGACAAAAGACACCTGAAAAACAGGGTCTAAAACCTTGCAAAAGCGGTTCATCTATGCCAAGCATAGCCGCGAGGTTTTAACAACAATTCTGGGAAAATAAAAACATGTCAAAAAGTTTCAAACCTGTAAGAAAAGCCGTCTTTCCCGTGGCCGGACTGGGAACTCGATTCCTGCCGGCGACCAAGGTTTTACCCAAGGAAATGCTGCCGCTCAACGACCGGCCGCTGATCCAGCATGCTTATGAAGAAGCCCGCGAAGCCGGGATCGAGGAATTTATCTTCGTTACCGGGCGGTACAAAAACATGCTGCAGGAGCATTTCGATTATTTGCCGGAGCTGGAAGCAACGCTGGAAGCGCGCGGTAAGAAAGACGCTCTGGAATCCGTTAAATCCAGTGAGATCCCGGCTGGGAAACTGGTCCTGACCCGTCAGCCCAAGGCGCTGGGGCTGGGTCATGCTATCTGGTGTGCGAAAAATCTGGTCGGGGACGAACCATTTGCCGTCATTTTGCCTGACGATGTGTTTCTGGCGAAAAAATCCTGTCTGGCGCAAATGGTCGAAGCCTACAACGAACTGGGCGGCAACCTGATGGCCGTCGAGGACGTATCGAGAGGAGACACGGCGCGCTACGGCATTATCGACATCAAGGAAGACAAAGGCAAAACCCTTTCAGTTAACGGCTTTGTTGAAAAACCAAAGCCGGAAGACGCCCCTTCGCAAACGGCGATTATGGGCCGCTATATCCTGCAACCGGAGATTTTCGATTACCTGTCAGAATTTGAAACCGGGGCCGGCGGGGAAATTCAGCTAACCGACGCCTTGGTCAAATTGCTTAACGACCAGCCTTTCCACGGTTACCGTTATGATGGCCAGCGCTATGATTGTGGCACACGGATCGGCTTTATTGAAACCAATCTGGCTTTTGGCTTGGCGGACCCTGAAATAGGTTCTAAAGTCAGAGAACTTGCCAAAAATTTGTTGAACGCAGATTAGGATCCCTATGACCGACACATTCACCCCTGCTCCGTATACCCTGCCCCCGGAAATACTGCGCGAATACGATATTCGCGGCCAGATTGACAAAAATCTGGGGCCACAAGAAGCTTTTGCGGTTGGCTGCGCATTCGGAACGATGATCCGGCGCAAAGGCGGATCACGCGCCTGCATCGGCTATGACGGGAGGGACAGCTCGCCGGCGCTCGCCGATGTCATGGCTCAGGGGCTAGCGTCCACCGGCATCGAGGTTGAAAATATCGGACTGGGTCCGTCGCCGATGCTGTATTTCGCTGTCAAAGATCACATGGCCGATGGCGGCGTCATGATAACCGGTTCGCATAACCCGGCGGATTACAACGGCTTTAAGCTGAACCTGCAAAGCGGGCCGGTCTATGGCTCTATGATTCAGGAGCTGGGACAGATCGCCGCCGCCGGTGACTTTGAAAGCGGTGAAGGTTCGATCCGTTCCATCGACATCAAAGACAATTATGTTGCGCGTCTTTTGCGTGATTTCCAGGGCGGAAAAGACCTGAAGATCGCGTGGGATTGCGGTAACGGCGCCGCTGGCGAGATCGCCCGGAGACTGACCGCTCAATTACCGGGCACGCATATTTTGCTGTTCGACGAGATTGATGGCTCCTTTCCCAACCACCATCCCGATCCCACCGTCGACAAAAATCTGGAAGATTTGATCAGCACAGTCCGGCAAGAAGGCTGTGATGTCGGGATAGCTTTCGACGGGGACGCCGACCGCATTGGCGTTGTCGATGAAAACGGCACGATTATCCGCTGTGATACGCTGATGGCTGTCTATGCCCGCGAAGTTCTGGAAGACCATCCGGGCGCCGCGATTATCGGCGATGTTAAATGTTCCCAAGTCATGTATGACGAGATTATCCGGCTCGGCGGAAAAGCTATCATGTGGAAAACGGGGCATTCCCTGATTAAAGCCAAGATGGCGGAAACCAGAGCGCCGCTGGCGGGCGAGCTGTCCGGTCATATTTTCTTTGGCGACAAATGGTACGGGTTTGATGACGGCCTGTACTGCGCGGTGCGCCTGATTAACATCCTGTGCGATACGGATGGCCCGGTATCGTCGTTGACCGCGCATCTGCCGACGACCTGCAACACGCCGGAGATTCGCTTTGAAGTCGAGGAAAGCGAAAAATTCGATCTGGTGCAGCGCGTGGCCGTGGATCTGGAGGCTATTGCTAACGATGACGTCAAGATCATTGATATTGACGGCGTACGGGTTAATACACCGGACGGCTGGTGGCTGCTCCGCGCCTCCAACACTCAAAATGTTCTGGTTACCCGTGCCGAAGCCACCAGTCCGGAAGGACTGGAGCGCTTGAAAAATATGGTCAGCAAAGAGGTTGCAAAAATCGGCTATACGGTTACCCTTTCCTGAATAATCGCTTTAACATGGATAAAAATATGACTATCGACACATCAACTCTGGAACAACTGGCCTCCCGCATTTGTCATGATCTGATCAGTCCGATCGGCGCCATTCACAACGGCCTTGAATTCATGCAGGACATGGGAATGGATTCCGATGAAGAAGCCATGGCCCTGATCGCGCATAGCTCCCGGCAAGCCTCAGCCAAGTTGCAAATGTTCCGGCTGGCTTACGGGGCCGGCGGCAACGATCCGCACATCAAGCCTGAAGATGTTTATAAAAACTATGCGGCGTTCATAGAAGGTGACGGGAAAATCACGCAAGACTGGGATCCGCATGCCGACCTTGGATTCGAGGAACGCCCTGCCGGTTACTGCAAAATGCTGGCTTGCGCCCTTATGATGGCATCCGAATGCCTCCCCCGCGGTGGCACCGTCACCGTTACCGCCGGAAACCCCGGACAAACGATGGTTGTCGCCAGCGGGACCGATGCCGGCCCTCGTGAAAAAGTCATTGATGCGCTGGCGGGACGTTTATCGGCGGATAATCTGGAACCGCGGCTGGTTCACCCGTTTATCGTATCAATTCTGGCGCAGCATTACGGGTATGCATTTACTCTTGAAAGCAACGAAGATGCAAAGGTCACTATTTCTATAGAAAAACGTTAGCATTTTTCGAGAAATAGAATCCCTTATTTTATTCGCGTAATATCCATACGTATTTTTTCAAGAAAAACACTCTGAAATATAGAGCTTTTTGTGTACAATGCCTTTTGGCTGTCTATACGGCTCTTTAACAAAAGGCTGGTATAGTTGGCTGTTGCCGCGGGCAGGAGGCTCGTGTGCGTATGACAGAAAATATTCCGAATTGGTCTGGGGAGAGCAGTATGGATGATTTGATTACCGAGTTTCTGACTGAAACGAACGAAGCTCTGGGTGCGCTGGATACCGATCTGGTCAACCTTGAGCAGAATCCGAACGATAAAGACTTACTATCCCAGATATTCCGTCTCGTCCATACGATCAAGGGAACTTGCGGGTTTCTAGGACTTCCGCGGCTCGAATCAGTCGCCCATAAAGGTGAAGATGTGCTGGGGCTGTTCCGGGATGGCGTATTAGACGTCACACCGGAGTATGTTACCCTGATTTTTGAATGTCTGGATTGCATCAAAGGCATTATTCGCGGCATCGAAGAAACAGGATCGGAACCGGAAGGCGATGACACCGATCTTAAAAACCGGCTGGCCGCCGTTTATGAGAAAGCCACTAGCGACGATGAGAAATTAACGCCGCAACAGGAACTCGACCGCGCCGTACAGATGGCCCGTGAGAAACTGGCCGCCGAGCAGGCTACCTCTGCCGAACAGGAAGAAAGCGCCGGCGGGCATGCCACGGAAGCCGAGCTGGAAGCCGAGCTGGAAGCCGCCTTTGCCGCTGCTGAAGTCATGCCGATCGAACAAGTTATGGCAGGAGATTCTGCGGATGATATTCAGGATGAAGCGCCCCCTCCTCCGCCCCCTTCCCCGGCTGTGCAAGCCGCCGAACCTGTAGAAATGGGTATTGCCCGCGAATCATCTGTGGCAGCACAGTCGTTGCGTGTGAATGTTGATGTGCTTGAAAACCTTATGACCATGGTCAGTGAGCTTGTCCTGACTCGTAACCAGCTCTTGCAAATTCTGAGAAACCAGAACGATAGCGAATTTGGTGTTCCGTTGCAGCGTTTGAACCATGTCGTGTCCGATTTGCAGGAAGGCGTCATGAAAACCCGGATGCAGCCCATCGGTAATGCCTGGGCCAAGTTGCCGCGGATTATTCGCGATATCAGCCTTGATCTCGGCAAGAAAATCGACCTGGAGATGCGCGGGAAAGACACGGAACTTGACCGTCAGGTTCTGGAGCTTATCAAAGACCCGCTGACGCATATGGTTCGCAATTCCGCCGATCACGGTATTGAATCACCGGAAGACCGGCTGGCTGCCGGGAAACCGGAAATGGGTAAATTGCTGCTGAACGCCTATCATGAAGGCGGGCACATCATTATCGAGATATCCGACGACGGGCGCGGGTTGCCGGTTGATAAAATCAAAAGAAAAATTATCGCCAACGGCCTCGCCACCGCGGAAGAGCTGGCGGAAATGTCGGCACAGCAAATCCAGCAGTTCATCTTTAAACCCGGTTTTTCGACAGCGGAAAAAGTGACATCCGTATCCGGGCGAGGCGTCGGCATGGACGTTGTTCGCACCAATATCGAGAAAATCGGCGGATCTATTGAATTGAAATCCGTAGAAGGACAAGGTTCACGCTTTTTAATCAAGATACCGCTGACCCTGGCCATCGTATCAGCCCTGATTGTCGAGGTTGCCGGCGAACGCTTTGCTATTCCGCAACTGGCGGTACGCGAACTGGTCATGGCCTCGGTCGAGGGAGACAACCGGATCGAAACCATTAAGGGTACGCCGGTTTTACGCTTGCGGGACCATCTTTTGCCGCTGGTATCCTTGCGGGAATTGTTAAAGCTGGATGCTCCGGAAGAATCCGACGCGCCGGAAACAGACAGCAAAAACCGGTATATTGTCGTTACGCAGGTTGGCGCTTACACCTTGGGGATTATTGTCGACCGCGTTTTCGATACCGAGGAAATCGTCGTCAAGCCTGTGGCTAATATCCTGCGAGATATCGATATGTTCTCCGGCAACACGATCCTTGGTGACGGCAGCGTTATCATGATTCTTGACCCGGCCGGGATTGCCAAATGCTCCGGAGAAATCGACTCTTCCGACACGATGGAAGTTTCCGACGAAAGCGCCGCGGCCCGGGCTGACACCGTTGACCGCACTACTTTGCTTTTGTTCATGGCTGGCGGGAATGCTCCGCGTGCCGTGCCTCTGGAATTGATTTCCCGTCTGGAAGAAATCAACGTGTCAAACATCGAAAGGGCCAATGGCGGCATGGTCGTGCAATATCGCGGTCACCTGATGCCCCTGATGCCCCTGAACTCCGAGATCAACGTCGGAACGGAAGGCCACAAACCGGTTTTGGTCTTTGCCGATGAAAATCGCTCGATGGGCCTGATCGTCGATCAGATCATTGACATCAAGGAAGAGCATGTCGACGTACAGATTACCGGTAATAACGGTATTCTGGGCAGCGCCATCATTGATGAAAAATCCACAGACGTGATTGATGTCGGATATTTCCTCAAACAAATATCCGGTAACTGGTTCAAAAACCACGGTGACGAGCCTTTCCGGCAAGACAACAATGTTGACGCCGCTCATAAACGGATTTTGCTGGTCGAGGACAGTCCCTTTTTCCGCAACATGCTTACACCTCTCTTGCGGGTGGCCGGGTACAAGGTCACAACGGCAGAAAGCGCCTTGAGAGCGTTAGAACTGTGCGACGAAGGCCGGGAGTTCGACGTTATTATCAGTGATATCGAGATGCCGGAAATGAACGGCTTTGAATTTGCAGCAAAGGTTAAGGCCCAGAAAAACTGGCAGGATACGCCGCTGGTTGCTTTATCCTCTCATGCCACGCCTCAGGATATGAGCCGCGGGATGGAAGCCGGATTCAACAAATACATCGCCAAATTCGACCGCGACACTCTCCTTGATACCCTGTCGCAAACATTATCCGAGCAATATGGAGAAGCATCATGACGGCGCAAACAAGCATTCTGGATCGCGAACATCACGAAGAAGACATCCGTTTGGGTGAATCGCAAGATTATCTGACTGTGGTTATTGCCGGGCAGCTTTTCGGTATTCCTGTCCTGCAGGTACAGGATGTTCTGGGCGAGCAACGCGTTACAAAAATACCGCTGGCCCCACCGGAAGTCGCCGGCTCTCTGAACTTGCGGGGCCGTATTGTTACGGCGATCGACGTGCGCTGCCGGCTGGGTTTGAACATAAATACAGATGCCGGCACGGAGATGAGCGTTGTCGTTGAACACGAAAATGAGCTTTACAGCCTGATTATTGACGATGTCGGCGATGTCCTGACGCTTTATCACTGTGATTTCGAAGGTAACCCGGCCACGCTGGACCCGGTCTGGCGGGAAATATCTCTGGGGATATACCAGATGGAAAAACAGTTGCTGGTTGTTCTGGACGTACCCAAACTATTAAATACGGTACATTCTTAACCGTTTTTTCTTTTCGTTTATTCTTAACCCGTACAAATAAGGTCATAGAAAAATCATGAAAACATGCCTGATTGTCGATGATAGCCGCGTTGTTCGAAAGGTCGCCCGCCGTATTGTGGAAGATCTAGGGTTTCAGTGTGACGAAGCCGAAGATGGACAAAAAGCTTTCGAAGCTTGTGAAGTCTCCATGCCGGGGGCCGTTCTTCTGGACTGGAACATGCCGGTCATGAGCGGTATTGAATTCCTCGAAAAGCTCCGGCAGATGCCGGGCGGGGACGCCCCCAAGGTCGTGTTCTGCACGACCGAGAACGATCTGGCCCACATCACCCGCGCTATACAAGCCGGGGCCAACGAATACATCATGAAACCGTTTGACAGTGAGATCATCAAAGACAAATTCACCCAAGTCGGCCTGCTTTAATAAAACAAAAAAGCCCGAAAGAAGGCAAGTCTATAGATAAATGGAAATTGAAGGTATGGAACCGACCGCCCCCTCCTCTACAACTGAAAACACGCGCGATAAAATCAGGGTTATGCTGGTTGACGATTCGGCCGTTATTCGCGGCCTGATTTCCCGCGCGCTGCAAAAAGATCCTGTCGTTGAAATTGTATCGTCCGTTCATAACGGACGCGTGGCTGTCGACAGCGTCAAACGCGCTGCTCCTGACGTTGTTGTTCTGGACATAGAAATGCCGGAAATGGACGGTTTAACGGCCCTGCCGCTCATTTTAGAACAAAAACCCGACACCAAGGTCTTGATTTGCTCGACGCTTAGCGCCAAAGGCGCCGCCATTTCCATGCAGGCACTGGCCCTTGGCGCGACAGAATGCCTTGCAAAACCGAGCAGCACCAGCGAGATCAACAGCGCGTCCGCTTTTCAGGATGATCTGTTGCGCTTGATACGGGCGCTTGGCCCCAAGATCGGCATAACGACGGTGCCATCAGGAATCCCGTCCCCGGCAACAGCCTCCAGACCGGCGACCGTTACAACGGCCATGCCGTTTACCAGCTCTGATATACAGCTGCATGATGACCGTTTTTCTTATAAGGGAAAACCTGACATTCTTGCCATCGGCAGTTCTACCGGCGGGCCGCAGGCTCTGTTCGAAGTCATCAAGAACTTCAAGGATTTTGATATTCCGATTGTTGTTACCCAGCACATGCCCAAAACATTTACGGCCATGCTGGCCAAACATATCGAGCAAAATTGCGGGCTGCCGTGCCATGAGGGCGCTCAGGGCATGAGCCTTGAACCCGGCACGGTCTACGTCGCTCCCGGTGGTTATCATATGTTGTTTAAACAACAAAACGGCAAAACCGTTATCGACGTTAACGATGGTCCTCAAGAAAATTTCTGTAAACCGGCCGTCGACCCCATGATGCGTAGCCTGATTGATATATACGGCAAAAAAATTCTGGCAGTGATTTTGACCGGCATGGGGTATGATGGGAAAAAAGGATGTCAGAAACTGGTTGAAGCCGGAGGACGGGTCATCGCCCAGGATGAGAAAACAAGTACCGTATGGGGTATGCCGGGAGCCGTTGCCACGGCCGGGATATGTTCTGCGGTGCTGCCGGTTGACAAACTTGGTCCGTGGGCACGCGACGCAGTTATGAAACGAATTTAGGATAAGGCAAGGGCACCTAAGGATGCATATTGGAGATTTCGACTTTTACAAGGATTTGCTTTACAAGCGCTCAGGGTTATCCTTGACGTCTGACAAGGCTTATCTCCTCGACTCGCGCCTGACGCCCATTGCCAAGAAATGGGAATATCCGTCGCTTGACGCCATGACCGTTGCTTTGCGGGCGATGGCCAATCAGGATTTAATCAAGGATGTCGTCGAAGCCATGACGACAAATGAAACATCCTTTTTCCGCGACCAGCGTCCGTTCGATACGTTCAAATCTGTCGTCTTGCCCTATTTGCTGAAAACACGGGCCCAGCGCCGGACTATACGGATTTGGTCCGCGGCCTGTTCCAGCGGTCAGGAAGCTTACTCTCTGGCCATGCTTTTGAAAGAGCAGGAAAGCCTGATCGCCGGATGGCGCATTGAAATCGTCGGCACCGATATCTCCAACGAAATTCTCGACAAAGCCCGCAAAGGTGAATTCTCGCAGTTCGAGGTTCAGCGGGGGCTGCCGATCCAGATGTTGCTGAAATATTTCACTCAAAATGGTGAGCGCTGGCAGATTAACGACAATATCAAAAATATGGTCCGGTTCAATTATTTTAACCTGCTGGATGATACAGGTTCCCTGGGAACGTTCGATGTCGTTTTTTGCCGGAACGTCCTGATTTACTTTGACGAACCGATCAAAAAAAATGTTCTGGGCAAGATCTCCGGACAAATACAAAAAGACGGATTCCTTTTCCTGGGCGGGGCCGAAACCGTTCTGGGGCTTGATAGCGCTTTTAAGGGAATGAAGGAATATCGCGGCCTTTATGCGCTGGAAAACGGCACTTACGACACAGAAGCCCTTGCACAAGCCGTCGTGTAGGATTAAAACACAGTCCTTGGACACCTTTAAGACTAAGGACAAAATATGAGCACTTCCGCATCTGCCGCTTCCTCTTCCGAGAACACCATCCGCGATCCGCGCGCCGTTACAGTCAAACGCGCCCTGATCTCTGTTTCCAACAAAGACGGGCTGGCTGATTTTGCGCAAAAACTGGCGGCCTACGGCGTTGAAATCCTGTCGACCGGGGGAACGGCCAAGGCTCTGAAAGAGGCTGGCATTGATGTCCGGGATGTTTCCGATTACACGGGCTTTCCTGAAATTATGGATGGCCGGGTCAAGACCCTGCATCCGAAGGTTCATGGCGGCATCCTCGCCCGCCGTGACAAGGCTGACCACAAACAGGCCATGGAAGACAACGATATCGGCGATATCGACCTGATCGTCGTCAATTTGTATCCCTTTGTCGAAGTTGTGAAGGCGGGCGCCGATTTCGATACGGCCATCGAAAACATAGATATCGGCGGGCCGGCCATGGTGCGGGCAGCGGCCAAAAACCATGAATTCGTTACCATCGTGACCGATCCGCAGGACTACAACACGGTTTTGGAAGATCTGGCGACCCATGACGGCGCAACGACCTATGCCCTGCGCAAGCGGCTGGCGGCCAATGCTTATGCCCTGACGTCGACCTATGATTCCAATATTGCCAGCTGGTTTGCCGCGCAGGTCGACAAGGAAGAGTTCCCCCGTCGAATCAGTTTTTCCGGCGATATCAAGCAATCGCTGCGTTATGGGGAAAACCCCCATCAGCGCGCCGCGCTTTATCTGGATGGCAGCGTGCGCCCCGGCGTGGCAACCGCCAGCCAGATTCAGGGCAAGGAGCTGTCCTATAACAATCTGAACGATACAGATGCGGCGTTTGAGCTGGTTGCCGAGTTTGAAGAGCCTGCCGTAGCCATTATCAAACATGCCAACCCGTCGGGCGTGGCCATCGGGGAGACTTGTCTGGATGCTTACCGGCTGGCGCTGCGCTGCGACCCGGTTAGTGCCTTTGGCGGCATTATCGCCCTGAACCGCCCTCTGGACAAGGAAACCGCCGAGGAGATCATCAAGGTCTTTAGCGAAGTCATCATCGCCCCGTCCGTTGAAACAGCGGCGCTGGATGTGCTGGCGACCAAGAAAAACCTGCGGGTTCTGACCACGGGCGGCATGCCCGACCCGGCAACGCCACGGCGGCAGGTCAAAACCATCGCCGGCGGGATGCTGGTGCAAGATACCGATAACGGTGTGATTTCCAAAGAGATGCTGAAGGTTGTCACGGAACGCGAACCGACCGAAGCAGAGCTTAACGACATGATCTTTGCTTTCAAGGTCTGCAAACACGTTAAATCCAACGCGATTATCTATGTGAAGGATCAGGCCACCGTCGGGATCGGCGCCGGGCAGATGAGCCGGGTCGATTCCACCCGAATCGCCGCCCAGAAATCAAAAGATGCCGCTGAGGCCGCCGGAATCGACCATGCCCTGACCAAGGGGTCTGTTGTGGCGTCCGATGCGTTCTTCCCCTTTGCGGATGGCCTGATTACCGCCGCCGAGGCCGGAGCGACCGCCGTGATCCAGCCGGGTGGCTCGATCCGCGATGAGGACGTTATTGCCGCCGCCGATGAACGCGGGCTGGCCATGGTGTTTACCGATATGCGGCATTTCCGGCACTAAGGCCCCGCTTTACTGTCATTGCGAGGAATGAAATGACGAAGCAATCCCGCCCGGATTGCCGCGTCGCTGCGCCCCTCGCAATGACGGATAACCTCTCACGTTTCTTTATATTTCCATAAAAATATTAAGCATTTTAACTAAATGTTAAAACATTTTGTGCATAAAGGAGTTAAAGCGAGGAATAGAAAGGGTTTAAACGTGGCAACCGCACCAACAACAGAAGAAACAACACTGGAATCGGGCTTCTGGCACAAAGTGGCCGTTGGCGCCCGCGGCGCTTTTGACGGTGCCGTAGCAGAAGTCATTGCTACGCCGGGCTATATTGCCGATCTAGTTGATGTCGGTAGTGAATGGGCCTTTGATTACTCATTATATGAAGGCAGCGCCGGTAAAGGGATCGCCGATGGCGTACGGTCCGCGGCCGATGCCGTGGGGATGGACGTTAAAATTCTCAATGCGACGGAAGCCAGCATTTACGGGGGCGCCAAAATAACCGGCGAGGCCTTGACTTATGTTACGGGCGCTGCGGGATTGGCAAAAGGCGGGGCTAAGCTAGCCGCGAAAGCCGCCACGAGAGGGGTTGCCGATAATGTTGCCACGCTCGCTAAAAAAGAAATTCGCAAAGGCGGCGATGACGTTGCCGCGCAAGTTAAAAATATCCACCGGAACCCGGGCATTCCCGATGCCGACAAGAATCTGATTTCCGGTCGTCTGTTGGATAAAGCCCAAGGCAAAGGCAAATTGACAGCAGAGGGCGTCGAAGGTCTGGAAAACTCCAGAGTTGTTACACAAACAACGCGGACAGCGGCCAGCAGTGCCCTGATCGCTCAGGAAAATGCATCGCGCTTAACAAAAGCCGGCAGTGCTACAAAAGAGGCCTTTAAATCTGCCGTTACGCTGCCGAAAGATCACGTACTCGCAACAACGACACTCGTAGCGGCAAAAGAAGGGCTTGTATATAACGAAGAAGTGCGTGATGGCAGCGCCGATGCGTTGCGGCAACAAGCCGCCGAAAACAAGCAAGAAGGTGATTACATCACCGGCGCCGCTATGGAAGGTGCCGCTAATCTTCTTGAAACAGACAAAGCGGCGGCACACAGAATGAGCGCCGGGAGCGGAAACGGCATCCATGCCGGGGGTCCCTCTTCTGCGGGTGCCGACGGCGGCATGCTGGACAGCCTGGGAGACGGCATTTCGAACCTGTTCAACTATGCCGGTCTGCCGGGGGTTGTTCCGTGGGTTAAAGAAGCCGGGCATTTCCTGAAAACCGAAGTTCCCCAGTTCTTTATGGAACACCCGGATATCGGTAAGTGGGTTGCTTTTGGGGTCGCGTTGCTGGCCTCTGACCGGATACTGAATATGCTTCCGGGCTCAGACACCATGATCGGCAAAATTCTGGTTTTCGCCGGAACGATCGCCGCCAGCCTCGGGGCTATGGGCTTTGCCAAGGAAAGTCTGGAGACTGCTCACAAGGAATCTTTGAACCCGGCAAACCGCGTGCATGAAAGCGGCAAGAGCTTGAGAGAAAGAGCCGCTGTCGAAAACGATCAAACGCCAGACAACCGGATCGAAATGAAACCTGCGGAAGTCCTTGTCTATAATTAAGGAAACCCGCTTGACGGCACAGGTACCTTTGGCAGACAATGAGGTATTCTATCTCTAACCTCGTCTGGACCATGATTGACCGCCCTTCCGACAAGCTGAATAAAGATTTTTCGACATCCCGTCCGGTTTTGTTTTTACCGTCGGATGTCGATATCGTTGTCGGTGACGAGACTGGCGATCTCTGGATTTATCACGAAAAGCCGGTTGATCTGGATTTGGTAAAAGCTGTATTTCATGCCGAGACTGGCGAGCTCCATTTCATTACGGCATTGGGCAAGGAATTTGACATGGGGTTTCCCCTTCAGGAAAAATTCCGTTCGCGAGTTGCTCAGGCCCAGCGTGTCACGTTCATATATGTTCCCAATGAGACAGATGGCATGCAAAACATGATTTTCATTCCCATGACCCAAATATCTGAAAAATAATCGTTTTTTCCTCAGAAAAAACGTCACCGGTAAGGTTTCCTTAACCGCTCGTTAACCTTTCCCCCATATATTAGGGGTAAGTTTGCAGCAAGAAGTTTAGATGCTGTATAATTTACATAGTTTTTAAAGTGTAAGCGTAGTTGAACAGGATTAAAGAACGGCTTAAGATACAGGGGTAGTAAAACAAACATGCAAGCAGCTTTAGCCATCATGACAGAAAAAACCCCTCCTCCCGTGCCGGAGTACAATAAAGGCACAGACCGTGATGTGAATGTCGAACTGGTGGTTAACGACCGTGCGGAAGCCATTGTTTTTCACAACAAGCCGTTCAAAAAGAAACTTTCATGGCTCGAATTCGATCTGGATACGAATAAACTGGATCTGGTCATGAATGACGGGGATACGCGGTCGTACGGTATTGCCGTAGACCCGAAACTGACGAAATACATGCAGAACGCTTTTCAGGTTCTTATGGTTCTGATGAACGAAAACACTGGTGAACCGGAGGGGGGCGAATATTTCCCGCTCATCCTTCACAAGGCTTAAAAAAATAGAGGAGGAACAAAAAATGACAGCATTAAACGCAGCACAAGTGAAAGACGTTTTGGCCGGATTTGGCGGCGATATCGCCGGTGGAGTTGGCACAAATGAGATTGGCGTTACAGCCACTGGCAGCATGGCCCGTCAAGCGTTAGGGGCAGCAACCCAGATCGCCGGAGCCGAAAAGCTGGGTCTGGGAGCCTTTAACAAAGTGGCACCGGATGCTGCCAACGAACAAACATTCGACGGCCCGAAAACACCCGGTCTGGAATAGATAACCCCCATAAAACGTGAAGAGACGGGGTGTTCCTCCTGCGTCTCTTCATGAAAGAACCAAAGCCGCCCGGCGATAATCAGGGCGGCTTTATTTGTTTTTATTTCAGGGATGTCTAGTGATGGTCCGCATCCGGGAGAGCTGCCGGTATTTCGGCCTCGACCCGTTCATAAACGCCGGTAACGGTATCATCAGTGCCATCCGCCGGAGTGGCAGCCATCTGCAACACGCCATAGAGAAGGCCGCAGACCAGCACAACGGTCACGACCACCGGGAAAATTACAACGACGTTGAGTTTCTTTTTCTTATCCATTTTCAAAGCTCCAGTCCGGGGTTGTTTTTCATGCTCGGGGCGGGCCCATCAAACATGATCTTGGGCGCTTCTTCAACATGAATTTTGGTCATTCTTAACAAACCAGCAACGTCACAGCCCATATTAGCAATATATTAACCCCTTTTATTCATAATGCGAGGAGACAAAGGAGTATATTTTTATGTTGGGTCTGGCCGGAAAACTTATC
The DNA here is from genome assembly GCA_020638175.1 of Rhodospirillales bacterium. Lineage (NCBI taxonomy): Bacteria > Pseudomonadati > Pseudomonadota > Alphaproteobacteria > Rhodospirillales > Rhodospirillales bacterium. The sequence goes on along the minus strand of JACKJA010000002.1, from coordinate 1,021,864 downwards.
AGAGGGGCACTCAAGCATCCGTTTTGGACAGCGGCGGCCGTCGGGACCGCCGACCAAATGGCGCTTGACGGCGCGGGCCGGAAAAAACTGACCGCCGGGGCCGGTAATATACTGACAGAACAGGCGCAGAAGCATTTTGGTCTGGGCAAGCTGAAGGACAGGCTCAAGCTTGGCCAGCTAAAGCAAGATGAAATCGCCGGGATCATCGGCATTATGGCGGTTACCGGCATGATGTCTTCCGGGGGAGAACAGAGCAGCGCCCTGTGGACTATGGGTAAAATGGTTCTTGCCGGGTGTATCGGCCTGCTTTTCAAGGACAGCGTCGGACAAGCCGTGGGCTGGATCAAAAACCAGCTTTCCGGGATTTTCAAAAACAGCGCCGAAGGGGCAGAAACCGAACAAGTCCCTGTACAAAAGCTGGAGCATACCCCGGCTTTCACGCCCCGATGATTCTCTTTTTTTATGACACCATATTTTTCAGCGCTTGTACCAAGCCCTGCGCGTCGGCCCGTCTTGCCGGCATATGGTCTTCGGTTTCCCGTTCAATATGGGTATAAAGCCACTGCTTATCCGGCGCCGAGGATACGTTAAAAAAATAGCCGTCCGGGTGTGGCGGAAAATCGCGCAAGCCTTGCGGCGGAACGATATAGACATCGACAACGGCGTCCTTCCCCAGACGGTCATAGATGTGGTTAATCGCCCCCATAACGAGCACGACGGCATTTTGGGCCAGAACCTCGTACGGGAAGCGCAAAACATTGCGCTCCGGCGTGCCAAACAGGCCAAACACAAGGAACAGGTCGCCCAGATATTGTTCCGGGAATATCTGCTTGATCGCAGAGGGTGCGCTGTTTCCACAACCGGACAAGTCGAACGTCACGACGTCCTGCTCGAATGAAAACGGTTTGTATTCCGAGGGTAGCTGATCGTCAGACATAAGACACAGGCCGTTAATTTAATTCATAAAACAGTCTACCCGAAAAATGATTAAAGATACATATACAGCGCGCTTACCTTAAAATTCTGCGTGACGTGGACGCGGGCATAGGGTAAATAAATCCCCCATGACAAAGCCGCTCGCACATATTCGTAATTTCGCCATTATCGCCCATATCGACCATGGGAAATCGACGCTGGCCGACCGCCTGATCCAGACCTGCGGCGGGCTGGAGGAGCGTGAAATGACCCAGCAGGTTCTCGATAACATGGATATCGAGAAAGAGCGCGGCATTACCATCAAGGCCCAGACTGTGCGGCTGGCTTATAAAGCCAAAGACGGAATTGAGTATCAGCTCAATATGATGGATACGCCGGGGCACGTGGACTTTTCTTATGAGGTGTCCCGCTCGCTGGCGTCCTGTGAAGGGTCTTTGCTGGTGGTGGATGCCTCGCAAGGGGTGGAAGCGCAGACGCTGGCCAATGTGTATCAGGCGATCGATAACGATCACGAAGTCCTGCCGGTGCTGAACAAGATCGACCTGCCCGCCGCCGAGCCGGAGCGCGTTGCCGAACAAATCGAAGATGTCATCGGGCTGGACGCTACCGATGCCGTGCAGGTGTCGGGAAAAAGCGGAATTGGCATTCCGACCTGCTGGAAGCCATCGTGACCCGCCTGCCCGCACCACAGGGTGATATGGAAGCGCCGACCAAGGCCTTGCTGGTCGATAGCTGGTATGACCCTTATCTTGGCGTGGTGATCCTGGTGCGCGTAATTGACGGGTATTTGCGCAAAGGGATGAAAGCGTATTTCATGGGCACCAAAGCGGTGCGCGAGATCGACCGTGTCGGGATTTTCACGCCCAAGCACGTGATGGTCGATGCGCTCGGCCCCGGCGAGATGGGTTTTATCACCGCCGCGATCAAGGATATTTCAGAAACGCTGGTCGGGGATACGATCACCGAAGACCGCAAGCGCTGCGAAAAGCCGCTGGCCGGGTTCAAACCGAGTGTGCCGATGGTGTTCTGTTCGCTGTTCCCGGTCGATAGCAGCGAATATGAGAAGCTGCGCGATTCGATCGGCAAGCTTAAACTCAACGATGCCGCGCTGCATTACGAGCCGGAAAATTCACAGGCGCTGGGCATGGGGTTCCGCTGCGGCTTCCTGGGATTGCTGCATATGGAGATCATCCAGGAACGGCTGGACCGCGAGTTCGATCTCGACCTGATCCCGACCGCGCCGAGCGTTGTGTATCATATCTATAAAACCAAGGGCGATATGATGGAGCTGTACAACCCCGTCGATATGCCCGATGTCGTGTCGATCGAGCATATCGAAGAGCCGTGGATCAAGGCGACGATTTTAACGCCGGACGACTATCTCGGCGGGCTGTTGCAACTGTGCGAAGAGCGCCGCGGGATCCAGCAGCAACTGACCTATGCCGGGAACCGGGCGATGATCGTGTACCGCCTGCCGCTCAACGAAGTTGTGTTTGATTTTTACGACCGGCTGAAAAGTATCAGCCGCGGTTATGCCAGTTTTGATTACGAGCTCGACGGCTACGAAAAAGGCGATCTTGTCAAAATGGAAGTGCTGGTCAATGCCGAACCGGTTGACGCGCTGGCGATGATCGTCCCGCGCGGGCAGGCCGAACGCCGCGGGCGGATGCTGTGCGAGCGCCTCAAAGACCTGATCCCCCGCCAGATGTTCAAGATCGCGGTGCAGGCCGCCATCGGCGGCAAAATCATCGCCCGCGAAACCATCTCCGCGCTGCGCAAAGACGTGACCGCGAAATGTTACGGCGGCGATGTGACGCGGAAGCGCAAACTGCTCGACAAGCAGAAAAAAGGGAAAGCCAAAATGCGCCAGTACGGCAATGTGGAAATTCCCCAGAGCGCGTTTATCGCGGCGCTCAAGATGGGCGATGAGTAGGCGTCAATTGCTTCACCCAGTGTGCAATGCTATGGTGGCTTTTCAGCCCGACAAAAAAGGAGATGAGGTAGACCATGACCAATCTCGCCCACAAAATTCGCGACAAAATTCACGAGCTGCAAAGCGAGGTTGAAAGCGATCTGGCCGAGAAGCGGCAGGAATTCCAATATCGCCTTGAACGCAGCAAAGTGATTTTCGAGCAGGAAGCCCTCGCCCTGCAACGTCAGGCGAAAATCGGCCTGATCCGCTATTTGCGCGGCTCGCGGCTGCTGGTTATTCTTACCGCGCCAATTATATACGCCATGATTATTCCGATGGTGGTTTGCGATCTGTTCGTCAGCGTCTATCAGGCGATCTGTTTTCCGATTTACGGTATTCCCAAGGTCAAACGCCGCGACTATGTCGTGATGGACCGCAAATACCTCGCCTATCTTAACCTGATCGAGAAGATGAATTGCATTTACTGTGAGTATTCCAACGGCGTCATTGCCTATGTGCGCGAAATCGCCAGCCGCACCGAGCAATATTGGTGCCCGATCAAGCATGCCAAAAAGCTCAAGGATCCGCCGGCGCGCTATTACGACTATCTGGAATTTGGCGACAGCCAGGCCTTTCACGAGAAATGGGAGCAACAGCGCGACAAATGCCGAGCCTGTGAAATGCCGGGCGATTGCGCCGGGAAGACAGAGGGTGAGTGATGCCAGACGCAAAAAAACTACAAAAACATTCTCCTTTTTTCTGCCTTAATGCTCTTGGGTTTTGCCATCTTATTTTTTCAAGAAAAAATAGACGAAGGCTTGGTCTGTCTTGCCTATTGGAACCAATGTACAGCTGACAAAATAGAGAGTTTAAGTGCCAAAGAATGTCACGAAAGGGATGATTGCGTGGCTTACTTGATTGAAACGGAAACATGCCTAGTTAAAAAACCCTAATCACGCCCTTTCTCACAATGACGAATATTTGTAACCCTCCACCCCTTCCTTCCGAATAAGTTTTTATGAGAGTTATTTTACTTCTTTTGGTTCTGATCGGGGGGGTGCCGGGCGCAGCGCGGTCGCAAGACACCCCTCCGCCCGTGGTGGCGGAGCTGTTTACCAGCCAGAGCTGTTCTTCGTGTCCGGCGGCGGATGCGCTGGCGGCTGACTTGCTGGCCGATTATACGGGCGACGAACCGCTGTATATCGTCGGCTGTCATGTCACGTACTGGGATCACCTGAACTGGAAAGATACGCTGTCCCTGCCCGCCTGCACGGCGCGGCAGCATGCCTATGCCGCAGCCTTTGGCAACAAGCGGGTCTACACGCCACAGATCGTCATTAACGGGCGTCATGAGGTGATCGGGAACAAGCGCAGCGCGGTGATTGCGGCGCTGGAAAAGGCGCGGGGCGACGGGGTCAAGCCCCTGCCCCTGACTTTGGAAAACGGCGCGCTGCACGCGGATTTACGCGGCGTGCCCGCGGATGTGACCTATAACCTGCTGGCGTTCGACAACGCCTATGCCCAGAGCGTCAAAGCCGGTGAAAACCGCGGCAAGACCATGCGCTATGTCCACCCGGTGCGGGCGTTCCTGTCTGTGACACCGGAGGGCGACAAAGCCACCATACCGCTGACCCCCGATGCGCGGCATGACGGTTATCTGTTGCTGGCACACAGCAACAAAAACGGGGCGATCCTCGCCGCCGGGCAGGTTATGGCCGCGGCGCCCTAAAAAAGAGGTGAGCCTTTGAGCCCACCCCTTTTTTTCTATCTCCGTTGTGTATTGGAGGAGAAGCCCTAGAAGTGGTAACGGACACCGACTTCGATTGCGCTTTCATGCACGGGGTCGAGCTTGACGCCGCCGCCGGCCGAGGCAAAGGACGGATTTTCCAGCGCCAGATATTTATAGCCAATCGACCAGTCGGTCTGCGGCATCGATTCCGGGGTATAGGACACGCCGGCCATGGCCTGATAAGCCAGCCCGGTGTCGCTGTCGTCCGTATTCGTCAGCCCCTTGCCGGTCGGGAACTTCACGAAGGCCTCGCCGATCCCGGCCCCGATATAGGGCGTGAAGGCGCTGCCTGTGTGCATGTCATAGTAAACGTTGCCCATAATCGTCGTAGCTGTCATATCGTCGTCCGGGTTGTTGTTTGCTCTGACCCGGTCGAGTCCGAAAGCGTGATAGCTGCCTTCCAGCTCTACGCGCACATCGCCGCTATCCGTGTCGAGCGCGGCGGGCTGCCAGCCCAGAACGACGCCTGCGCCGCTGCTGAAGCCGTATTCGACCTGACCGGTGGCGGCGCCTTTCACATCCGAATCCGAGGGGAAAGCGATGTCGCCGCGGGCGCCAACATACAAATTATAATCTTCTGCGTGGGCCATGCCGCCGCAAGACAGAAGCGATACGGCCATCAGGCCGGAAACAACCAAACTTTTCATGAGGAATACTCCTTAATTTCTATATGATTTTTCAAGATCATGATTGAGACGAAGCCTTTTATTGTCTCCCCCCATCTCCCCACAAGGAGATGAGGGGTGGGTAGTAGAGTGACAATTGGACTCTTTTCTAAATCACGAAGCTGAAGAGAACCTGAAGCGTTTCCTTCAGGTTCCCTTCAGGTCCGACCGCGATAATAGGATTCGTTACCAGTGAAAAACACGATAACGCGATGGCCGCTGAAGAAGACAACGGCTTTAACCAGATCCAACATCCAAGAAAGGTGTTCTGTTATGTCGATCTCAAGTGTTTCACAAGCGTCTCTATCCTATCTGCAGTATCTGCAGAAACCGCAGGCGAACGGCCAGCCGACCCCGGCTCCGGTACAGCCTGCCGCCGATAATGACGGCGATGCCGATGATACCGGCGGGACCGGCGGCGTCGACACAGACAACGACGGGTCACGGGTCGATATCAAGGCCTGATTGTTTCCCGATCGTAAGAAGCCATCAATGCCCACCCCCTGTTTTGCGCCGGGGATGGGCATTGTTTTATCATCAAGACCTTGACATATCCAACATTACGGAAATATAGTGCCCCGATAAAAAACAAACATGGGCGGTGATTTATGGCGAGCGACGATACAGATCTGGATGACCTTTTCTTACAGATATTGGAAACATATAACGACATCGCGCAATTCGTGCCGCAGTTGGTTTTTGAGGACGAAGAAGGGCTGCGATTCACCCTTCCTTTGACGCTGCAAACGATTCAAAAGCTTTGTGACGACACCCCTGTTCTTGACTGTAGACTTGTTGATTTTTTTGACCACGACGCCCGTAAAACGATTGGGTCTGTTCCTCTGGCCCTAAAGCTTCAGGAAGCAAATATTAGGGAACAAAAAGATAAAGATTATCTGATGGACATGATCGCCGCCGCCGAAGGACTCTATGACCAGCAATTACAGGCACGGGTTGACGAATATATCCGTGATGTCCCCAAAGGTCAGGTCAGTGAAGGCAACCAAACCCTTCTTATGACTGCAGACAAGTATGAAGAAAAAGGCAGCTTACCGGTTGCCGCCTTTTTAAGAAAAGCCGTCGGGATGATCAATGACACCGTTGCGCGGGCTGTCGTCACGCCTTTGCGGCCCGCAAGAAGGTAGAGCGCGTTCCGTATCTTAAAAAAGGCCGCCCCCCGCCGGGAGAGACGGGAAACGGCCAGTCGGGAGTTGGGGAACTTGCTTAACCCCTCCGGTTAATTAATGGTAGCGGCGATCGTGCCGATTCTCATGACGGTCACGATGCTGGTGCCTGTCGTAATGCGTATACCGCTTTTTCCACAAGCCCGGCGGATAGTAATAGCCATAGCGCGGCGCACGGTCATAGACATAGATCACACGCGGGCTATGGTCGTAATAGACCACCTCGCGGCGGGCATCGGCATAATCACGGTCCCGGTTGAGGTCACGACTTCGGCTGCTGTCGGGTTTTGCAGCTACCGTGATTTTCCAGCTGCCGTCACCCTGCAGGCAGGCTGTGCCATAGGCATCCTCGATCCGGCCACTGATGCGGATATGCTCGCTGTATTCGCGGCATATGCCATCACGGGCTTCGGCTTCCCCGGCACCGCCGAGACTCATGCCCGTCAGGATCATCCCGGCCAGCAAAGCTTGTTTTGTCTTGTTCATGGTATCTACTCCTCACATCGTTATTGTTTGATGGTTTACGGGGGTGATACGCACCGGCCATTCCAAACCCTTCGGTTTTTATTTTTTAGCGGGAAATAATCTGTGGGGAATTGACAGGGTAACGTTTTCGCTCTTAGGCTGGTTATCAATCATAAAAAAACATCAACACAGGGAATATTTGCAAGGCATTCCCCCGGCCGACGTCGAAAAATACAATGCCGCTCTGGAAAGGAAAGCGAATGATTTCAGACATCTTGGCCGCAAAGGTATTGCCAATTTTATTGAAAACGCCGTTGACCTTGCCCGTCAGATGGCCTCGCAGGACTATATTTATGTCTCTCCCACCCTTGGCGCCCGTACTTTACAATAGTTTCTGACGTCAAGAACCGTCCCGGCATACCGATCAAGCCGCGCTACAGGGCGTTTTCGGCTCTGGGTCCCTGTTGTTTCCGCCCTAAAAACAGGTCGTAATCGACTTTCAGCACAACGTAGGTGCGGTAGCCGGTAAAGCGCCGGACCGCCAGCGTTTTGATCCCGGCCAAAGCGCATTGCACCCGGATGTTGAGCGGATCGTGGGCGTACAGGTCCATCGGCCCCATGACAAAACGACCATGGCGGCGACCGGGGCTGAGATGCCGGGTCACAGGATCATCACCGGTTACCGTTCGGCCTGCCGGCATAAAGGTAAAGGCCAGAAGCCCGCCCGGCCGCAAAACCCTCGCGGCTTCCTGCAGGATATGGGGCAATCGCGGCAGGCTTTCCATCACCCCGGCAGACATCACAACATCAAAGCTTTTATCCGGAAACGGCCAGCGCCCGGTATTCAGATCCATACGGAACAAACGGTCGGCAACACCCTTTTTCCGACATGCCGCCAGCATCCGCCGGGACACGTCGACGCCCGTAATACGGGCCTGCGGCCAGTGGGATTTTATCCGGCTGCTGAGCAGCCCCGTTCCGATTCCCAGATCCAGAATATCCGGCGTCTCGTTTGTCATACCGCCCTGAGCGACCAGTCCTTCGGCGACGATCCGGGGCGCTTTATACCCCCACCCCTTCATATCGCCGTCGTAAGAAGCCGCCCAGCCATCATAGTGCATGGCCGGAGTAATACAGGGTTCAACGGTGGTCAGGATTTTTGCTTTCATAGTGTCATTATGGTCGATCCCCGGAGAGGCCGTAAGCCGCATCATGCGCTTATCCCCGCAAAATTCCGTTCCCGCCGGGAATAGATAAAATGCCGGGTAAAATTAAGCGCTCTTTCACCCTGCTTTGCTAATGTTACCTGACGGCACGACAGAGCCGGACAAATTGCGGTCAAATGAGGGTTTTTCTGCCAATACACAACGCCAAAAGTCTCTGTCACGCCGTATGGAACAAACAACAGGGCCGGGCCCGTTAACCCGGCCTTGTTTTTTTGTCCCAAAATAGAAATTCATTCCGGCAACCGCCTGTGTTAAAATGAAAATAGTGGATATCGAGGGAAAGAGCGCCATCTTCATGCCGGAATTTAACGCCACATTACTGCGCGAAAAATTCGTTATTCAAGACCTGATGCCGAAAGACCTTTCGGACAGCGAACCTGTTATTGCCCTGAGCAACCGCATGGTTTTGACCCTGAAACCGACGATGGCCACGGAAAGCGAAGTGCTGGTTATCCGCGCCCAGAACATGCATTGCTGCGCCCGGATGGCGGCCAAAATCGCCCATTCGTTTCAGGAGGAAGGCCCGATCACAACCCGGCCCAAGCCCTTTGATTTCAAAGAGGCCTATGCCGCCCTTACCAAAGGATACGAAGATAAGTACAACCCCAGACACTGGGTTGCGGTTTATCACAAAGGCCGCGCTATTTTTGAAGGCGGCCCCGGCACTCGGCACCCGTTTTTGGATATTATCGAACAGTGTGACGCCCGCAACCGCCAGAACTACGACAAGTCACTGGAAATCGCCGAAGATGCCTTCAAACAAGCCGGGAAACTGGTCAATATCCATCACGATTCCAACATCGCCCTGATTATCAACATTGCCAAGGACGAAGCCCGGTGCGGCATTATCCTGCGCAGTCCCAGCCGTACGACGACCTTTAACTTCACCGCCGAGCCGGATGAAACAACGCCGCTGGCAAAACCTTCGCAGTGCCTGAGTGTCTCGGCCGCATTTCTGGAAGGGATACAACTGACTTTCCTGATCGGAATGATAAAGCAAAAGCTTTATTACGAGCTGATCTCGGTCGCATCCGACGAAGCCAAGCAGCACGAAGAAGCCATCAAAAAACTGGGGCAGCTGAATGCCGCCATCGACCAGTTTGAACATCTGCAAAACGTCCGGTACCGCCCGGAACGGCCCAAATTCCCGCTTCTTATAAACGAAGCCGAAGAATTCGCCCGCAAAGCCCTGTCGAGCGAAATCGAAGATCGTATCGCCGGCGGCGATAGCGACTGGGTGATTTAAGCCGCTAACTGCCTTAAAACATAGTGCAGAATTCCGCCGTTACGGAAGTAATCAACTTCATCGACCGTATCGAGACGGCACAGAAGCGGTACATCTTTGGCCGAACCGTCTTCGTATGCGATGTGCAGCGTCAGATCCGCGCGCGGAGCCAGTTTTCCATCAATACCAGAAATCGAATAGGTTTCCTTTCCGGTCAGGCCCAGCGTTTCGCGCGTTGTACCGTCTTTGAATTGCAGCGGTAACACGCCCATCCCGACAAGGTTGGAGCGGTGAATACGCTCGAAGCTCTCGACGATCACGGCTTTAACACCCAAAAGGCGCGTCCCTTTGGCCGCCCAGTCGCGGCTGGAACCCGTCCCGTACTCCTTGCCGCCGATCACAACTAGCGGCGTCCCGGCTTCCTGATACTTCATCGAGGCATCGTAAATGCTCATCTGCTCGCCTGTGGGCACATACATGGTATAGCCGCCCTCGACGCCGTCCAGCATCTGGTTCTTGATGCGGATATTGGCGAACGTCCCGCGGGTCATAACGCGGTCGTTCCCGCGCCGGGAGCCATAGGAGTTAAAGTCACGTTGCGCAACGCCGTGCTCAACCAGGTATTTACCGGCCGGGTGTTCCGGCTTGAACGACCCCGCCGGGGAAATATGGTCGGTCGTCACGCTATCGCCCAGCAGCGCCAGACAGCGTGCGTTTTTGATATCCGGAATAGCGGTAATTTCTTTGCTCATCCCGGTAAAGAACGGCGGATTTTGGATATAGGTTGAAGAATCCCGCCAGCTATAGGTCTGGCCGGTCGCGCCGGTAATGGCCTGCCACTGGGACGGCCCCTTGAACACATCGGCGTAACGTTCCTTGAACATTGCCGGGGTCAGAGCCTTTTCAACTGCAGCAGCAATCTCGGCATTGGTCGGCCAGATATCTTTCAAGTAGACATCGTTTCCATCTTGATCCTGTCCCAGAGGATCGTTCAACAGATCAACCATCATAGATCCGGCGATCGCATACGCCACCACCAGCGGCGGGGAAGCCAGATAATTGGCCTTTACATGTGGGCTGATCCGTCCTTCGAAATTCCGGTTCCCGGACAGAACAGCCGTTACGGTCAGATCACCCGCTTCTACGGCCTTACCAATCGGCGTCGGCAGCGGCCCGGAGTTTCCGATGCAAGTCGTGCACCCATAACCAACCAGGTCAAACCCCAGCGCGTCCAGATCGTCCTGAAGACCCGCTTTCTCAAGGTAATCCGTAACAACTTGGGACCCCGGCGCCAGCGATGTTTTCACCCATGGCTTGACGTTCAAGCCCTTTTCACGCGCTTTTTTCGCCACCAGCCCGGCTCCGATCAAAACAGATGGGTTCGACGTATTCGTGCAACTGGTGATCGCGGCAATTACAACATCGCCGTTGTCTAGGCTGTAATCAGCGCCATCAACCGGCACAGATTTTTCTTCGGCGCAGACATTGGTGAAAGACGATACGGAATCTTTAAGCAAAATCTTGTCTTGCGGGCGTTTCGGGCCGGATATACACGGCGTGACCGTACTAATATCAAGCGCAAGCGTCGAAGTGAAAACAGGCTCTGCGCCCGGTTCACGCCACATACCCTGCTCCTTCGCGTAGGCTTCGACCAGCTTGACGCGGTCTTCGTCACGCCCGGTAAAGCGCAAATAGCGCAGCACTTCATCGTCAATCGGGAAAAAGCCACAGGTTGCACCGTATTCCGGCGCCATGTTGGCGATCGTCGCCCGGTCGGCCAGCGAAAGGTTATTCAGCCCGTCGCCATAGAATTCGACGAATTTACCAACCACGCCTTTTTCCCGCAGCATTTGCACCACGGTCAGAACGAGGTCCGTCGCGGTAATGCCCTCAGCCATCGCCCCGGTCAGTTTAAACCCGACGACTTCCGGAATCATCATGGATATCGGCTGGCCGAGCATCGCGGCTTCGGCCTCGATCCCGCCGACGCCCCAGCCGAGAACGGCCAGACCGTTAACCATCGTGGTATGAGAATCCGTTCCCACCAATGTATCGGGGTATGCCACCGGCTTGCCGCAATTTTCACAATCATCCACCCAAACAGTCTGGGCCAAATATTCCAGATTCACCTGATGGCAAATCCCGGTCCCCGGTGGCACAACGCGGAAATTATCAAACGCGCCCTGCCCCCATTTCAGAAACTCATAGCGCTCGCCATTGCGTTCGAATTCGCGGTCAACGTTCGCCTGAAAAGCCTTTGGCGTGCCAAATTCATCGACCATCACCGAATGGTCAATCACCAGATCAACCGGCACCAGCGGATTAATTTTTTTGGCATCCGCCCCCAATCCGACAACGGCGTCGCGCATCGCGGCCAGATCAACAACCGCCGGCACACCTGTAAAATCCTGCATCAGAACGCGGGCCGGACGATAGGCGATTTCCTGTGAAACTTTGCCGCCGTTATCCAGCCATTTTTTGACGGCCTTGATGTCCTCTGTCGTAACGCTGCGCCCATCTTCGAAGCGAAGCAGGTTTTCCAGCACAACCTTCATGGAAAACGGCAGTTTTGAAACATCGCCGATTTGCGCCGCGGCATCCTTGAGGCTGAAATAGATATATTCCTTGCCGTCTACGCTCAGCGTTTTACGGGTCTTGAGAGAATCCTGTCCGGTGCGTGTGGTCATGGTGATCTGTCCTGAATAAGAGAGGTGAGCGTTCGTTCGAGAAGAACAGCGGTAATTATACCACGAACAATTCAGGATAAAAACGGGCAACCAATCCTATTTGCAAAATTCCCGTCATATTTGTTGACATAAACATGAAAGATTTCTATTTTTTATCCTTATTCAATCAGGAGGAAACCATGGACCAATCGCAGTCCTCAGAATTAGATAAACATACGGGCCACATAAGCGGCGATCTGGAAACAGTCCTCAAAGGCATCGTCAAGATCAATGCGGCAAGGGATCAATTACGGGAGCGCGTTAACGCTGCTTTCGATTGCATTGAGCAATCACCACATGCGGCTCAAATCTTTGTCCGTCGCAAAAATTTTGGACATACCCCAAAGTAATTTCCGGTTTATCCGGATTGTTTTTTTTGAAATCAGGACCAATTTGTCCATAATTTTGACACATTTGTATGAAATACTATAAACAGAATTCAGATAGTCCTTACCGTATATACTAAGGGCTCTTTGGTTTTCACAGGCAAGTTTCCTTACCGCTGCATTTTGCAGCGGTTTTTATTTGTACAGATTTAACGGACCATACAGGCGTGTGACAGGCGGGCATACTCGCGCGGATTATCATGGGCGGCCTGACGCTCCACGCGTTCACGGGACATACCGGCCAGCAACGCTTTCACGGCCGCATCCAGATCCTTATCAATCCCTTTCTGGAAATCCGGGATCACGATGTCCGGCAACGGACCGATCATGTAGTCTTCAGGAGCAGACAGCACAAAAGACATGCCCTGCCGCAGGCGGCTTTTATACTTGCGGGCAATATCACGGTCGATGGCAACATGTTCGGCTTCGTGTGCAAAAATCTCGCGGAACCAGCAAGCGTCGTCCTTATATTCCTGCGCTACATAAACGGATGGCTCGAAATAAACATTGAGCGTTACATCCTGTACCCACAAACACGCCTGTCCGTTGTTTTTGTTTACCTGTCGGCCATAGCGGATGCGGCGGTCATAACGGATATTGCCACGCATCAAGCCCCCCACTTCGGCGTGGAACGGCACGTCCGCCGTATCAATGTGATAGGCTGCCAGCTGGACCTTGTTTTGCTTCACATCAAACAGGGCTTTCTTTTCGATCATATTGACCAGAACGGTCGGCGGCGCGACATCCGGGCATATTTCCGCCGCCTGCGCCGTCACAGACGGCGCCGCCAGCAAAAACAGCAGGGCACAAAAGCCCCCCATGAGAGGATTTTTAAACATGTCCGGTATCCGTTCATTGCTTTAAACGGGCGGACCCTAGCACACCCTTCGCTTCTATGTAAAATTTAATAAAAAGGAACGGGTTAATTATTACAGATTTCAGAAATCCGCTGATATTCCTCCAGCGAGTCTACCCGTGATTGAAGACTCTGCATCTCTTCGCTGATCTGCCTATCGTGGGCGGTTGCCGCGTTGCGGACATGGTCGACCAGTTGTTTCTGGGTGGCTTCTACATCTTCCACCCTGATTGGCCCGATGACCCCTATGCCGTCCACGGCTTTTTTAACGGACAGACCAATCTGCTTGGCGTATTTGTTGACGACCTTACGGTCGACCCGGACGTGATCCCGTTCGTGATCGAGGATCGCCGCCTTGCATTTTTTGTGATTGATGTAATCTTTGGCGATATAGATCGTCGGGTTCAGTTCGATGTTGATTTTAACCGAGTCATAATACAGGCATGCCACCCCCAGATCGGGATATTTCACAACGCCCCACTGGACCTGGAGCGTGGTTTCGGGCTGATCCTGCCGCAGGCCACCGGTTGTCGTATCATGTCCCGGCCCATAGGGAGAAACCGTGCCGCTTTTTTTCTTCCCCAGTGTCTGGGCGTCCTGTTTGAAATTATACCGGACTTCATTGGTTGTCGGGTTCACGGTGATCGACGGCGGCTTGGGAAGCGTGCATTGCACACCGCCCCCGGCCGTCATGACCAGTAATGATGATAATGTAAGCACATCCAGTCCGAACATCGGTCCTCCCGTTATATTCCCATTTTAACAGATTTTTTGTTAACAGCCCCTTTCCAATATGTTAGCAAGAAGCCTGATCGTTTCAATCATTATGAAAGAGAATGACCATGGCTTTTTTGGGACAGTTGTTAGTTACGGCGCTGGATATTTACGTCTGGATTATTATCGCCAGCGTTATCACAAGCTGGTTGATCGCTTTTGAGGTTATCAAAGTGTCCAACCCGCAGGCCGCCAATATCGTCCGGCTCCTTGGAAAGCTGACCGATCCGGTGTACAAACCGATCCGCAAATACATCCCCCCGATCGGCGGGCTGGATTTGACCCCGATTGTCGTGATTTTCGGCGTCTATGTCCTGCAGTATCTGATTATGCGTATTTTTATATACCCCTTTTAATGGAGACCTGACGCCACCATGACCGCCACAATTATTGATGGGAAAGAAATTGCCGCCCGCGTCCGCACGGAGATTGCCGCCGATGTTGAAAAACTGAAGGCGCAAGGGATCGAACCGGGGCTGGCGGTTATTCTGGTGGGTGAAGACCCGGCGTCGCAGGTCTATGTCAGGAACAAAATCACGGCCTGCGAAAAAACCGGGATCAAGAGCTTCGAGCACAAAATGCCGGCGGACAGCACGTTCGAGGATATCGCCGCCGTGATCGTAACGCTAAACAATGACCGGCATGTACACGGAATTTTGCTGCAACTGCCCCTGCCCGATCATCTGGCCGGGGTTCAGGAAGAGCTGGTGCAGATGATCGCACCGGAAAAGGATGTCGACGGCCTGACGACCGTGAACGCGGGAAAGCTGATTTTGGGGATTGAGGACGGGCTGGTGCCCTGCACGCCGCAAGGAAGCCTGATCCTGATTAAGGAAGTACAGAAGGATCTGAGCGGGTTGCATGCCGTGGTGATTGGCCGGTCGAACCTGTTCGGCAAGCCGATGGCGCAGCTTCTCCTGCGGGAGAACTGCACCGTGACCACCGCGCATTCGCGGACCCGGAATTTGCCGGAACTGTGTGCCAGCGCCGATATTCTTGTCGCTGCTGTTGGACGGCCGCAGATGGTCGAGGGCGGATGGATCAACCCCGGCGCGATTGTGATTGATGTCGGGATTAACCGCCTTGATACCGGCAAGCTGGTCGGCGATGTGAATTTCGATGAAGCGGTGCGGATCGCGGGCGCGATTACCCCGGTGCCCGGCGGCGTCGGCCCGATGACGATTGCCTGCCTGATGGGCAATACGGTGAAAGCAGCCTCCCCCTCTAAAATTCCATAATATTTGACAATCATTCTCAAAACCGGATAAGCTCGCCAATCTTTATGAAAAAACGATGGCGCTTATGGCGATACTGACACAGGATAGCGGCTTCTTGTCACAGCTTAATTTCTGGCTGCGATCAGACGATGAGTACAATCCCCCGCCCTATGACAAGGGGGATCTGGCGATGCTGCCGCATGATGACTGGGCGTTTTTGATTGCCCGGACCTCGAAAGAGCTTTTAAAAACCGCACGGCGGCGCACGGAAAAAGATATGTATAATTCCTGCGACCAGCCCAATCCCGTCCGGGTGTTTTCCCTGTTGTGGATGTTGACCCATTGTCATGAACCGTCCGATGCCCTGATCGAGGCGCTGGAAGACAGGGAGCAAAAATTCCTTTCCGCGCTCCAAAAGCCCCGTCACCGCCCGTTACTGCGGATATTCAAGGAGTGCAACCGCATGACGGTTGACGAGCGAAAAGCGGCTTTGTCCGGAACAGCGCACCTTTACCACGAAGCTAACCGGGGGGACAAGATTGCACCGCTTTCCCTGGCCTATAAATTTACAACGGCCATTCCCGCACCTGCTAGCTTCAAAAGGGGTGAGAACGACGATGACGACTGGGTTGATGAGCGTTACAAGGAATGCGGGTTGATCCTGCACGGCGCCAGCGCCTTTATCTCCAATTCTTACGATGAATCGCAAACGATCCTGCATAACAGGAAAAACGTGTCGTGCCGGCGGCCCGACACGCGCGCCCTGTATGAAACACCTCTTCTGGAGGTCACGCACGCCTTGCTGTTCGAGTTATCGACTGCGTTCAAAAAAGGAGAGATCAAAGCCGGCGATCCGTTATATAACGACGCCCGGATTTTGCGGGCTCTGGAAACGCAGCAAGGCTATATTCCCTACTCGACGATTTGGCTGAAGCTCTATCAGAGCCAGTTTCACGAACGGCTGGCCTGCCGCGCCAGCCATCAGATCAGCCAGAACGTTCTTGAACTGGCCGCATAAACGTTATTCCCCTTGCGCGACCGTGAAGCCGGGCACGCCGTCATAGGTGCAGAGCATCACGGATTTGGTGAAATTCAGGTCGGCTTCGTTCATGCGGTGCATCAGGGCAATAACCTCCGACGTTTTGACTTCGTTTTCATCCGTGCGCATAAACCGCAGGCGCCAGTTATCGGCACAGAAGGTTTCTTTTTTCCCTTCCGGCCAGACTTTCGTGCCGCGGTTGGAGATCATCTGCAGGTCCAGATGTCCTTCGACGCAGGCCTTGATCGCGGCGGCCAGTTCATCGGCGCTGCCGGCCCAGTTAATACCGATATCAACCCCGACGCGGACTTTTTTCTCCGGTTTGGAGGCTTTTAGCGGCGGCATTTTCATTCCGCCGGACGGCGTGCCGGAATAATCAACCACTTTGAATTTATCGGGCACTTGCCCCAGCCGCGCAATCACGGCATCGGCGAAATCTTTCGTTCCGACCTTTTCCATGCTGGTTTTGGAGCGGTAAATATCACCGGTGTGGATACCGTCCTCGATCGTTTTCAGCCACGCATTGTGGATTTTCGCGGCCACGTCGCCCTGCCCGATATGGACCAGCATCATCACCGCGCCGAGCAGCAAGCCCGACGGGTTTCCGATCCCCTGCCCGGCGATATCGGGGGCGGAGCCATGCACGGCTTCGAACATCGCAAAATCCAGCCCGACATTGCTTGAACCGCCAAGCCCCACAGAGCCCGTCACTTCCGCCGCCACGTCCGACAGAATATCCCCGTACAGGTTCGGCAAAACAATCACGTCAAACAAATGCGGCGCGGCGGCGACCTTGGCCGTGCCGATATCAATAATCATGTGGTTTTGTTCGATATCCGGATATTCCTGACCGATTTCGTCGAACACCTTGTGGAACAGGCCGTCGGCCAGTTTCATGATGTTATCCTTGGTCATGCAGGTGACTTTTTTCCGGCCATTGGCACGGGCATATTCAAAAGCATAGCGCACGATGCGCTCGGTGCCCGGCCGGGAGATAATTTTCAGTGAGGCCATGACGTCCTGCGACTGGCGGTATTCGATCCCGCCGTAAAGGTCCTCTTCGTTTTCCCGGATAATCACCAGATCCATGTTCGGATGGTTGGTTTCAACATAGGGGGCGTAAGACACGCAAGGGCGCACATTGGCAAACAGCCCCAGGCTTTTCCGAATCGTCACGTTGAGCGATTTAAACCCGCCGCCCTGCGGCGTTGTAATCGGGGCTTTCAAAAACACTTTCGTCCGGCGCAGGGAGTCCCATGACGAATCCGCAATCCCGTTTTTCACGCCGCTATCATAGACCGCTTTACCGATCTCGATTTCTTCGATATCCAGTCTGGCCCCTGCTTTTTCAAGAATACGCAACGTTGCGTCCATTATTTCGGGACCGATGCCGTCACCACGTGCAACCGTGATTGGTGTGTTTTTGCTCATGTGAAAATCCCCTTCATGAATGTCAGAACTGACAGGCGAAAAGAATATCCTATTTTAGCGACGGCAGCCAGAGGGAATACGATAAGGCACAAGCTTGTATTGACTTCCCCCTTTATTCCCGCGAAAATCAGGGGGTTCTGGTTCATCTTCCCAAGCGAGCGTTTCATGCCCCGACTTTTTGCTTTTCTTACGGTTTTTTTCATCGCCCTCATTCCCGATCTGGCTCTTGCCGCCGAAAACGCGCATGGAGACGGGGAAGAAGGGGCCGCCGCATACGGCTTTGACATTGCGCTTTCACACCCGGCGGCGATTGCCTGCCTTGTGATTTTCGTTCTGTCCTATGTCGCAGTTTTGCTGGAGGAACGCACGCACCTGAAGAAATCAAAGCCTGTCATGCTGGGGGCGGGCCTGATCTGGGTGATTATCGCGATTGTCGCGCCGGATTACGGCGTCGATCACCACACCTTGCGCAGCGCGGTATTCCACGGACTGGAGGAATATGCCTCACTGCTTCTCTTCCTTCTGGCGGCGATGACCTATATCAGCTCCCTGGAAGAGCGTAACGTTTTCGCATCCTTGCGGGGGACGCTTGTCCGGGCGGGATTCAGCATCAAGCAGCTTTTCTGGATCACCGGTGTCCTGGCGTTCTGCCTGTCGCCGATTGCCGATAACCTGACGACGGCGCTGGTGCTGGGCGCGGTTGTGATGGCCGTCGGTGCCAACGATCCGAAATTCGTGGGCATCGCCTGTATCAACATCGTCAATGCCGCCAATGCCGGCGGGGCCTTCTCACCGTTTGGTGACATCACGACCCTGATGGTCTGGCAGTCCGGCCATGTTGAATTCTTCGAATTTTTCGCCCTGTTCTTTCCGTCGCTGATCTGTTTCCTTGTTCCGGCGACGATCATGCATTTTTTCATTCCGGACGGCATGCCCTGGGCCATGAAAGAGCGCATTCCCATGAAACGCGGGGCAAAAACCATTATCCTTCTGGGGTTCCTGACCATCGCCATGGCAATCAGTTTTGAACAGTTTTTGGGCCTGCCACCGTTTCTGGGGATGATGACGGGCCTGTCTTTCCTGATGGTCGCGGCTTATGTGATCCGCCAATTCGGCACAACACGCGATGCTGATTTCGACATTTTCGACAATATCGCAACCGCGGAATGGGACACGCTGTTTTTCTTCTTCGGCGTAATTTTCAGCGTGGGCGGCCTGACATTCCTCGGGTATCTGGAGGTGGCTTCCACGACGATGTATGACGGCTGGGGCGCCAGCATCACAAACATCGCCATGGGCTTTGCCTCCGCCATTATCGACAACATTCCGGTTATGTTTGCGATATTGAGCATGAGTCCGGACATGAGCCATTTCCAATGGCTGCTGATTACCCTGACCGCAGGGGTCGGCGGGTCGATGCTGTCGGTCGGATCGGCGGCGGGCGTGGCGCTGATGGGCGTGGCCAAAGGCCAGTATACCTTCATGTCGCACCTGAAATGGACGCCGGTCATCATCATCGGCTATGCGGCTGCGATCGGAGCGCACTTCCTGATTAACGGTCATATGATTGATCCGGTTGTCATCCCCGAAGTGCCCGCGCCCTAGGACAGCTTTTTGTCCTCGCTGCGTTTGTAGACGTAGATACCAAGGACAGAGAGGCCAACGGTCCAGATCATCCCCAGCGATTCCATGGATTCGATCACCAGATGCGATTCCGCTGTACGAAACACCATAATCCAGGCCAACGCCCCCATCTGGGCCGCCCATGTAAACGCCATCAAATAACCAAAGGTCGGGCGCATGCGGCGGACATAGGGGTCTTCGGATGCGGCTTCCGTCCGTAAACTTTGGTTTATTTCCGAAAGGATTGCGCCGCGTTCCCGAATCGCAATCTCAGCCATTTTTTCGGCGTGGCGGTTAGCTTCCTCGATTTGTTCCCCGTTAACCTCCCCCTTTGCCAGGGCGCTATCGAGGGTATCGAGGGCATCGGACGCCGTTTTGGCGGCGGGATGGTCCAGTTTTTTCAGGGAATCCGACAAAACAGACACCAGAACAGGCAGGCCGATTTTGGCCAGTATTGCAGGCAGCATAATTACACCTCCACGAGTTGATAAAAGATATGGCGGCCAATGACGCCCGATGGCCTTTGGCCCTTGATCCATGACGGCGACAGCCCGGCGGCATGGTAATGGGTGGCGCCGCCGGTCGGATCGGGCAAAACGCCATAAACCGCGCGGCGGGCAATGCGCAAGGCGGTAGCGAAATACAAATCTTTTTCATCGACGGCGATCAGCCGTTCCCGGTTGGGGTCGCTGGCATTCCAGCATGAGAACTGCCACGGCTTGCGGCAAACGCCGATAACGGTGTTACCCCACCAGTAACTGCCTTTGCTTTCGGCCACTTTGACCCGGTTCATGATAACGGCGGCGACAGCCTCCATCCCGGCACTGCCCTCACCCCGCGCCTCACCCCAGATCGTCCGGGCGAGCGTGTCGATTTCCTGATCGCGGCTATGGGCCAGCGAGGAGAATTTAGGATTGGCTTTTGCTATATCGGGGATCAATCGTTTCATGGGAACTCCTTATTCGTTGAGGGACAAACCGGCGCGCAGGGCTTCGGTTTTCATGGCGGTTTTGTCGAGCTTGGCCTCGATACGCAGCAAATGGTCGACCAGACGCGATTCCAGCTCCTTCATGTCGCCAATCGAGGCGTAGGATTTGGCGACTTCGAGCTTGAAAGCGCTCAAAGCCTCGCGCATCTGGGAATTGCGGGCATCAATGACTTCGCGCATATGGCCGAGAGCCAGCTCATGTTCGCGCCGTGTGCGCCAGATCAACCAGAACAGTCCGGCCAGCGCCGGCAAATCAATGGCGGTCACCCACCAGAGAAAATCTTGGGAGAAGAAAGACATTTAAACCTCGAATGTTGTATCTGCTTCGTGAACGGATGCCCCGCCCCGCCAGCCCGGCGCCCCTGTAACGCGGCCACCGCCGATGCGCACAGGTTCCAGAGACAGCGCTCCGGCCACGGCATCCAGCCCGTCATCATGCCCGGAGGATTTACCGGGCTTCCATTCCTGCATTTCGGTGATGAAGCGGGTTTGATAAATGTCCTCATGCACATGCAGGGCACGGGCGGCCAGCACGGCGTCAAACGCCTCCAGAATGCGCATGTCTTTGCTGCGGGACGATGTTTTCTCGATCACCGCACACGGCACCCGCGCGCGCGCCAGTTCCCGGCGCAAAATCGCAGGCAGGAATTTACCGATGCCGTTGGTTTCCAGAGCGATAGAGGGTAAATAAAGCGCTTTGGCTATCCGGACAATCTGGCGGCACTGGGATGTGGCTTCATCGCCCTGCCCGTCGGCCTTGACGTAAGCCACCTTATGCAGCCGGTAATCGCCGCTCTCGTCAGTAAACACCACTGCCAGAACACTGCCGTCGCCCCACGCGCCGCCGAACGCCGGATCCCACCATGCGCTGCATGAGATTATTTTTTTATCGCTTATCCAAAGGGTTCGCAGTTCTTTTTGATAGACCAGCTCATCGTCATAACGCCGCAGCAAAGCCGGGTCGAGCCGCCCTTCGGCAATATTGACGGGCTGGAGCATCATCTGGCTGGCAAAACGGTTCGGGCCGGCGCTACGTTTCATCCGGGCGATATCGTCGAGGGTAAAGCGTTCCGGCCAGACGCTTTCGCCGTTTTCGTCCAACACCGGGATTTTCAGTGTTTTGAATCCTTCCAAAAACGCCTCCCGCTCGCCGATTTCGGGACGGGGACGGGCGGCATAAATCGTGTAATAGGTATGCGGCGTGCCGATATAAAGCTGGGTGCCGCCGGGGACGAGGATAAACTCGCTCTCCGTCAGGCGCTCCCGCAGCGCGCGGCGTTTATCCGCGGTATCACAGCTATTGGGCACTTCGACATCATCGCAAATAATCACGTCGGCGCGGGAACCGGTGATATTGGCGCTGATGCCCCGCGCCAGCATGGACGGATCGCGCAGCTCTACATCGCGGCGAACGGTAAAACGGTCGGCGGCCCACTGGTCGGCCCGATCCGGGCGCAGGCGAGCAGTCAGCGGATGGCGCTCAACGATCCGGCGGACATTCCGTACCATCTTGCGGGCCAGCGCCTCGTCCGCCGAGAGCACCAGAATCCGCAAAGCCGGATCGGTGTAAAGCAGCCACGCCGCAAACAGCCCGATGACGGTACTCTTGCCGCAGGACCGGAACGCCTGCAGCAACAGTCGTGTTTCCTTGCGCTTCCATGAATATTGCAGCCAGTCCGCCATGCGGAAATGCACGGACGGCGTGGTCATGCCTTGCCGCTGATTCCACAGCACGAGGAACAGTTTGAAATCGGCAAGGTCCGGTGAATTTCGGGTCATGCATTTCCTTTCTCCGGGCCATAAAAAAACGCCCCGCAAAGGGGGCGTTTGGTAAAATAAAACAGCTTTTCAATTTTATTTGATGTTGAGACCTGTATTTCTGGCGATATTCTGCCGGATCAACAACAGACTTTCCTGATTAATGCGCATGGAACATAAATCCTGCTTAACCGTGTCGGCCAGCACTTTACACAACCCACCTTTGATCTGGCGGCTACGCGGATGAGAAGAAACAGAGTCCATTATCTTCCATAAACTATCTTCGTAATGGCTAACCTGCGGCAGATTTTCCACGTTTACATTCTGACGATAGAAACCGGCGCGATTATCAATATTCGATGTCAACTTCGCCAAGTTTCTTGAAACATAGCGAAATGACTCTATTGCCGCATGCAATTTTTTCTGTATTAACGCTGGCATATCTTTTTGTTCAGCATAGAAGTTGAACAATTCAGGGACATCCCGCTGTAAAATATCATTTGATGGAACTAACTGCCGTCCCGGTTCATTATCTGCCATAGCGCTCCCTGCTTTTTGTTTTGTTTGTTTCATCAAAGATAATCACAGACCTTAAGTTATGTCTACTATTTATTCTTCGGGCGGCGGGGCGTTCTGGTCGATTTCAGCCTGCGCCTGCGCCAGCAAAGCGATCAGCATGGCTTGCTCATCGCCCGCGCAATTTTCCGGTACTTCCGCCCACTTTGCCAGTTTGATGAGCAGTTCAATATGGGCAATAGCGACTTTGCAGGCATCATGGTGCGCCTTGAAGTCTTTCGGGTCTTCCTTTTCTTCCGGCTGGCGATCAAAAAACAGTTCATAGGACGCAATGGCCGTACCCAGCGCGCGGGGCAAAAACTCCGCGATCTGCGCACGGGTCGCATCGGAAATCGTATCCGTCATGGGACCTCGTTCGTTGGGGATTATGGTGAGGGGTCAGCCGGCCTTCTTTTGATAAAGATAGTCGGATGATGGAAAAGCACGGGACCGGACCTCGGCAGCATATTGCTTAACGGCGCTTTCGATGATCTCCGACAGGCCGGCATATTGTTTAACGAACCGCGGTTTGCGGCCATCCGTGACGCTCAACATATCTTCGGTTACCAGAACCTGCCCGCCACAGGCGGCCGAAGCGCCAATCCCGATCGTCGGCACGGCAATCTCCGCCGTGATGGCGGCGGCCAGCGGCTCGGTCACGCCCTCGATGACGATAGCAAAAGCCCCGGCATCAGCGATGGCCCGTGCGTCCTGTCCGATTTTATGCGCCTCGCTATTATCCTGCCCGCGGGCTTTATAGCCGCCGAGCGTGTTTACCGACTGGGGCTGAAGGCCGATATGCCCCATCACGGGAATCCCGCGCTGCGCCAGATAAGCCACGGTGTCCGCCATTTCGGTGCCGCCCTCAACCTTGACGGCCTGGCAGCCCGTTTCTTTCATAATGCGGGCGGCGTTGCGGAAAGCTGTTTCCCGGCTTTCCTGATAGGAGCCAAAGGGCATATCAACGACAACGCAGGCGTCCTTTGACGAGCGCACAACGGCTTGTCCGTGGCGGATCATCATCTCCATATCCGCGCCGAGCGTGCTGTCCATGCCATAGAGCACCATCGCCATGCTGTCGCCGACCAGTAGCAAATCGCAATGCGGGTCCAGCAATTTGGCGATCTGGGCCGTATAAGCAGTCAGGCAGACCAGCGGGATGCCGCTGCCCTTATGACAGGCGATATCTTTGGCTGTTTTACGCATGGCCCGACCATAGGCCGCCCCCGCACCGGATGCAAATATTTTTGCGCTCTGGCTTTCTTACGGCATAAAGGGACCATGATCGGACCGCACGAAGGAAAGGAACTGACATTAATGCTTAACGGCACCAAGAAACTGGCCGTTTTTTACGATGTCGTCAGGCCGAACAAAGCCATTCCCGAAGAGATTGTCCCGGAAAACCAGTTTGCACCACACGTAAGAACGAGAACGATTATCTGTCAGGAAGACACTATCCATGCCGCGAAGACGGGTGATCTTATGCACTATATCTGCTTTAGCCTGCCCGGCGAAGAATGGCGCGCCGCCACTTTTTTCTGGATCAAACGCGCGACCCTTGGCGGTCTCCGGCCCGGCGATATTCATGACGATATCATCATCGGACGACTGTTGGGGTATAGTGAGCAAGAGATTGCAAGCTTCACCTTACTGTAGACAATCACTCTTTTCTCGTACGGCGTAACCAAAATCCGACCACAGCCGCGGGCGCGATTAAAATAAGATAGATCAAGGCAAATGTCAGAATCGGCTCCCTTATGACATAAGACCAGTTAACACGGCAGGCATCATATTCATCAATTAAAAAGTGATGGTATTCACTGTGAGTAACAATATGGCAGAGTTCCCTGCCCCCTTCGAACCACAGCGGGGACATGGCCGCCAAAACAGCCCAGATCAAAATCAAAACACTCATGATCTTGATATAATTATTCAATATTTTAATCAGTCTATCTTTCGCCATGGTTTTTCTTTATATACCTTACCAATATATTCTCCGAATTGATCTGTCTTCTGACGGCCAACATGATGCCATACTGAACCGACTTTTTCAGCTGTCGGTTTTTCAATACGGTCAGTAATACGCCGCAACAATATTGTAGCTGCCTCAATATTCGTATCAGGATCATATAAGTCGTCTGGCTGCTTATCAACTAACGAAGACCAACGATGTTTTTGAATATTCATTGGTAGAGGACTCTCTGATTTTCTTGTAACGTCGCCCGCATAATTCCCTCCCAGTTTATGTCCTCTAGCATTTTCTGCAAACATTACTGACCGGACTATATCGGGATCTATATTGTGTTTTTGAGCATATTTAGAAATTGTTCCATCATGTTTTTGGACCGCATGGCGACCAAGAAAATCCATATTGTATATATCATCTAATACATTGAGTTTCTTAGCCTGTTCGATATCTCTTTCTATCTCAAAACGCACTGGAATGTCATTTTTGATGGCCTCTTCTCGTTTTTGGGGGTCATTTTCAATACGATATATTATACCTTTGGGTGATTTAAATTTTGGCATTTTTATTCTCCTTTATTTCTATTTCTCAATTTCTAAAACCGGTTCACGATCCACCACTGGCCGCCGTCTGATACCACGGTGAGGGCGTCGTACTGGCTGGTTAGCGGCTGGCCGTAACCATCGGGGCCGGAGCCGCCCTGTTCGGTCACGGTGATCGTGTTGGAGGAGAGATCAGTTTTCTTGACCGTGACCATGCGGCCGACGGCTTCGGAGGCGTTGGCGGGCGGGAGCTGCGCCGTGACCGCGCCGCCAAACGAGGAAATCAGGTACACATCGACCGCCATATCGATCTGGTACGTTCCTGTGGTATCGGCGTAGCGCGTATTCCCGGACATCCGGTTGGACGATGTCACAAACCATTCCGCGCCATTGGACAGCATCGTGACGTAATCGTTTTCACCGCCGAGGAAGAAGCTCCGCCCGTCGGGACCGTTGCCGCCATCCTCGGTTACTGTCACGAGGTTTGCCGAGCTATCGATTTTTTTGACGGTCATTTCAACGCCCACGGCATCGGCGGCGTTAGGCAATTCAATCGTTAGCGCGCCGCCATAGCTGGAGACCAGATGGACAGAGTGAGACAGGTCGAGACTGACCGTTCCGGTGGCGTCGATATATTCCGTGTCATAGCGCTGGAGCGTGGCGGTCAGATCGGTGACGGTTGAGCGCTGCATACGGTTTTTGTGCGGATAGCCCGCGTTATAGGCCGTGTATTCACCGCCGGACAGATCCCAGATCGCCGCACCGTCGGAGGCGGACAAAAGGTTATAGATTGCGGTTTCGATGGACCCGGCCTCCAGCTTCACATTCGGGACGGTATTCCATGACTCGGTATACGGGTTTATGAGGAATGTTTTGTTGCTGCCCGCGCCGATGATGAAACAGCCCTGCGCGCTCGCACCGTTCACATTGGCTTCGCAGTCGACAAAGGCGTTATTGAAGCTGCCGTGCTCGACGTAGAAACCTGCGTTGCTGGTCGCTGCACCCTTAGAATAAACGCGCACAACATGAAATTTGTTGGCGTTCGGAGTATCGCCGGCGCCGGTTTTGGTCAGATGAACGCCGTTAACGAGGGGCTGCTCAATCAATATCCGGGCGAAGTTGTTCCAGTAGCACGGCTTGTTACTATCGGTATAACCGTCGAGCTGGATGCCGGTGTTACAGCCCGCGATCACAAGATCCGTCACGGTGTTTTGCGTACATTCGGCGTCACGGCCATAGAGCTTCACTGCTACATCGCCGCCTTCGATCCGCAGGTTCGACAGCAGCGCCTGTTTGTTCGGCAGCTCGATCGCATTAAAGCTGTTTGACTGGCACTTGATGACGGAGGACTGCCCCGCCCCGAATAGGCTTTGCCCGCCGCCGAGCGTAATCGTGCCGGTAATCAGGTACGTGCCCGACGGGACAAAGACGGCGCTGTGGGCGCTTAAAGCCTGCTGGATCGCCGGCGTATCATCGCTCAAACCGTCACCGACCGCGCCAAAATCCCGGACCGAGACAAGATCGGAGAATTTATCATGGCTGGTGCGGGTGACGGAACCTGTGCCACTGGCGGTAAAATCAGGCGCGGCCATGGTGCCCTCCGCAGAGACCGGGACCGGATTGCCACTCGCATCAAAGCCCAGAACCTTGTTCGCGCGCTGGGCGATGGTCGGCAGATCAACGCCCGCCGGGTTTTCATCATCGCTATAGCGGATCATCATGCTCTGATCCCTTGCAACCTGCTGCACGGCGGCGGTCAGAAAATCGAGTTCGGTATTGATGGCATTGGCGCTGAAATCCCCACCCTCCAGGAAATCCGTCAGGCGTTCGAGCGGCATGCGGCGTTCCAGCATCAGGATCATGTCCGCAGCCGGGGCGGCATCAAACGTGACCGTGCCGCCCGCGGTTTCGCCCGCGCCGGACACGGTAAAGCCGCTATACTGGCGCGCGCCGTCGAAATAAACGGCAAGGTCTTCGGATGCGAAAATGGGGAAAGGGTATTCAAAGGCGGTTTGCACGCCGTCCGCAACATAGCGCACCAGCGGCGCCACATCGGGCATTTTGATGTGAGAGGTCATGATAACTCCTGAGTTTTGGGGAATAAAAAAACCCGCACAGAACGGTTTCTGTGCGGCTAATCTAACTGCATATGTTTCGTTGCAAATTACGGAACGGCGGATTCCAAAGACACATCGAGTTCGGCCAGCATTCCGTTTGTTTGCCTGAAGACGAGCGAGGTATCCGGGTCTGTTTTCGCTAGAGTATGTGGGCTATACAGCCGGATGCGTTCGGCCTGAAAACCCGTTTCGATATAAGATTTTTGCCAAACGTTTTTTCCGCCAGACACAAAAAAATAATCCGGGCCGGACTTAAACTGGAAAGAGACTGTTCCCTGTTTCAGGAAAATACCAATATCCAGTTCCTTGTCTTTGAGACCAGACGTATCATTTTGCGGTACAACCCCCATAAAAAGATGACACATTTCCCGGCTCCTATCATCACATGACGCTGTATACGTCGCTCCATCGGGATTGATTTGCCTGATCTGAATCCTGTACGTTTCTGCCCATACTGGCGTTACCCTTGCTATCAACAGGGCAAGAAGAAAAACAAGTGGCGGGTGATAAAAAAATCTCATATTTTCTCCCCTGATGGTGCGCATGCTTCCATTATATATATCGATCAAATGGGAGCAACAGGGAATCCGGATCGATAACCGGCATCCCTAGTCCTGATGACGGAGGTTTTTTTTCTAATAACGGATCAGGATTTACAGGGTGCGGTTGTTTATGCGGGTTATATCGACGACTATTCGGATATCCTTGTTCAGGAATGCCTTTATCCGGAATATTTGTTCCCGGTATCTTTTTTCCCGGTGGAGGAGCCAAAGGTTCCGCTTCAACCTTATCACGAACCGTTTGATATAAATTATGACCAATCATATATTCCGTTTCACCTTGTGGCTCTAATATTCCGTCTATTTTTAAGTTATTATCACTTTGAAATTTTTTTATTCCCGTATCTAAATCACGCGTTATGTAACCATGGGGCTCGGCTTTTTGAAGATCGAATTGTAAATAACCCAATTTTCTGAGCGATTCTTTGACGGCTACAACATCTTCTTTCTCATTCTGCATATTATTTCCAATAGAACTCTTTATTGGGCCGTATTTTAATAGGTCTTTTAACATATATTTTCTCCTTCAAATAAAAAACCCGCACAGAACGGTTTCTGTGCGATTTATGGTTTTGCTTTTTTTTCAAAGCCTGACGGATTGTCAGCCATGCCAGCGCAGCCTATACTTGCAGGCATGAGAGTATTGGCCCTTGTTTTTGCGATTCTGTCTTTACCGGCCTGCGCGGCGCTATCGCCCATGCCTCAAACCCTGCCTGATGAGTTCATGGGGCGCTGGCAATGTTATTCGGAACCTTTCGATCTCGTCTTCCTGCCCGGCAATGTTATTAAAACCATTCCTTTTGGCGAAGACAAATATCTACCCGGACAGATCAATTACAAGGTCATTCACCGGGCCGGGCCGCGCGAGTTTTACTTAATCGCGCAAGGTGACTATCGCCCGCAAAAGAAGCTAGACGGCACGCCTATGGTGAGTTACCGCTACCTTCACCTGACCATTGGGCCGCCCCCGTATCCGGACGATTACAGGGATAAGGAACTTATTTTTCATTATCCTTATCCCTCATCAACCGAAGAAGAATGGGATACCGGGCAATCTCCGCAGAAATATTGGGGAAAATTGCAGAAAGAAATGGAACAGTTTTCCACCATGGGCGGTAGCCGCACATGGTACATCCAGCCCTATCATTCACCGCCGTCGCCGTGAGCGTTCTTCCCGATCGGCCTCTTCAAAGGCTTTTCTGGTTTCTATATTTCTGTGGTCCGATTCATTTTTCGCCGCATCACCATGAATATCCCGGCGCGATTCCTTTGCCGCGGTTGCCCAATCTCTTGCACGAACAGCCGGAAATAAATTTTTCCATACGTCTTCTTTAAATTTAGTCGGGCCTACCTGGAATTCCATATCCTGTAATGCTTTACGGCCTGAACGGGGATAGGTATGAAAATCAGGAAATTGTTTCTGTAGATGACCAACCCCTTCGCGCAAACGCCTATCCAGCATGAGGGATATATCGCCTTCATCAAGCTGCAAGTCAGGCAAACCGCTCGCTGCGGGTGCAAATGCTTCGGCATTTTTACCAAGGTAAGATTTAGCCCGGCGATAGGCATCGATCTTCTCGGAATCCGTTGCATCGCGGCCCTTGATTTTCAACGGCAATTCCCGCGCTTTTTCTTCATTCGGAATCATAAAACCAACGCCGATGGTTACGTTACCTTTTGTATCCTTGTAAAAATACGGCTTTTCATCTTCGTTTCTGCGAACAAAATCTTTAACGTCCTCATTCATCGCTTCCGGGGAATAGGCATAGGGCACGTCCGGTTTATGTGCCGGACGGGGAATGTAAGGGTTATAATTAGTCATTTCATTTTCCTTTATATTTCAGGTTGCATCACCTCTACGGGGGTGTATGATTGGTTTATGCGTATTATGATTTTCATGAGTGTTTTGGTTTTGGCCCTGACCCCGGCGGTTTCGATGGCCGACAGCAACGATTACTCTGATTTCAGCAAACCATGGAAACCCCTATCCATGCAGGATGATAAGGATGATCGGCCTTATTACGAGCGCGAAGACAGCAAGGACGACAAGGTCAAGCTATACGCGCCAAAGAAGACCTCTGAACCGGCCAACCCGTGGTCGAAACCCAAAAAGCAAAGCCTTGGCGATATCCAGCGTAAGCAACTGGAAAAACGTTAGCCCAGAGCGCCCAAAACCGATCCCGTCAGATTTGAATAGCGATCAATACTGGATG
The DNA here is from genome assembly GCA_020638175.1 of Rhodospirillales bacterium. Lineage (NCBI taxonomy): Bacteria > Pseudomonadati > Pseudomonadota > Alphaproteobacteria > Rhodospirillales > Rhodospirillales bacterium. Next base: position 991,711 of record JACKJA010000002.1, on the reverse strand, counting down.
TAACGCTGCCGATTTTCTGTTTTTCCCGAAGCTGCGAGAGCTGGATCACATCCAGCCGTTTTTGCTGATCCAGATTCTGGTCCAGCGCCGCCGTGCGCAGGGCATCCAGCCGCTCACGGTTGGCGCGTTCGTCGTCGCTTTCCTCGAACATCCCCAGCAACACCGCTTCGACCGAGCCATTGGCCTGATTGCCGATCCCGCTGGCACCGAACGATGCGCGCTGGCGCGCGACGGCCCGTTTCAGGGCGGCACGGCGCGCGTCTTCGGCCTTTTTCGTTTCGGCGGCGATCTGTTCTTTTTGCAAGATGGCATTTTCCTGCGCCTGCCGCTGGCTTTCCCTCTGGTCTTGCTGAAGCTGGCGCAGGGCCAGTTCCTGTTGTTTTTGCTGATCGCGGTAAGATGACTCGCCGGACACGATATCGGATACCAATCCCACGCCTTGCGTGATTAACGGCACCATTTGTAATGCAGTGGCAAAACTACCCATGTTAAAGACCTCCTTTAAAGTATGATGGACAATGTTTTTGAAAAATCTTGCCTTGCGTATGCAGGCTCTTTTTGTTTGACATTATGTCAATAAATTGATAGATAAAGACTTTATTAAAGTCCTTTAATTACTATTGTTTCTATCTCTTATCTGCACGACTACAGGTAAAAAAGGATTGATGGTTGAGTACCGAATTAAGAAAACCTTTTGCGAAAATCGCCGGGACAGAAAATCCTGAAGAATGTCAGTATCACCTGTGCTGGTACGGAAATCGTATTGGCAGCTTTTCTGTATGCGATCAGGAAATTCGCTGGAAACAATATAAAGAGAAAGAATACGAAGCCCTGTTCCCCAAAAGGGAATCCGATGGAGCGCCTAATTTTCTGGTAAATATTGACCCGAGCAATCCAATCTTCAAAAGACTGCAAGAAGGAACACAGACCGAATATATTAAGGGTGGCCTGCGTTTCTTATCGAATCTGACGATATCTCAGAATTGTCCGTTTGACCGCCCCACACAACTCGACACTCTTTTGACTCGTCTGGATGATCATATCAATGATGGCACATTTGTCGGATACTATGCTGGTATATGCCCCAAAACTCTTGATAACTCTTTTGAAAACGAGATTGCGTCTTTATGGGCTAACCATTACACCCCCCGTTTTTCAGGAAAAGAGATCAAAGTTCCCACTACTCTGAACGAAGGGGGTATCCTCCAGGTATCCATAACCAGTCCCTTCACTCACTTTGTGAAATTTCCACTCGGAGAACACAGAGAAGGATGGGCTGTCAATGAATGGATGTGTTTAGAATTATCCGATCACATTGGCCTTGATACAGCACAACATGCCCTTCTTCCCCTTAGAAATGGCCTGCCTCCTGCCATTATTGTTGAAAGATTTGATATCCCTCAATCCCCCGAAGAAAAAGGGAAATGGCTTTTAATAGAAGATTTTTGTACCCTTGAGGGCATCCCATCCACAGACCTTAACAAGGGTAGCATGGAAAAAATCGCCAAGCTGGTTCGGGAGAATTCAACAGAGCCTGATGAGGATATGGAACGGCTTTATAAGCGCACCATTCTGTCCTGGGCCATCAAAGATAACGATATGCATAGAAAAAACATATCAATGTTAATGGAATATGACCCCGGATCAAAAAACATAACCAAAACACGTCTGGCTCCCACATATGATGTTACATCAGAAATCCATCAAGAAGACCGCCGTCAAAAGATGTGCCTAACCATTCAGGGAAAAACATCTGGTATTAATAAAAAGACTCTCCTGCGCTTTGGCGAAACACTTGGCTTTTCACCGGAACAGGCAGAGCAAATACTAACAGATGTGGTTACCTCTATTGCAGAAAAGGCCGTAGACATAGCAAACAACCTTCCTGAAGTTGCACAAAAACACAATGATTGTGTTTATGCGGCCCAACGGATAGCCACACTTGCCGTGAAAAGTGCGAAGACCATCGGAGCACCGACGCCTGAATGGACGGAAACTGAGCGGATTCCCGTTAACAACGGCGCGATTGGGCGCACTCATAAATCTGAGCACGTTCGTCCTAAATTTTTATAAGGGCTAATCATTCACTTTCAGCTCCGTTGTCACGCTCAGCAGCGTAAAGGGCAGCGGTGCTTGTTGTTCAATCCGCCAAAGCGGGATTGTCCCGTCGGCCTGCCAGCCGAGCGCCTTGACGCGGATATCGCCGCTGGTCAAAGGGGCTGGCGCATCGAGGATTTCATCCTCACCCAGTTGCCGCAGGCTGATATCCTTCAGGCCGCGCCCGACATCAAGACGCAGCGCCGCCGTTTCTTCCAGTCTGAACACGGCTTCGACCAGCCTGACCGCACGCCCGGCCCCGCCCTGCTCGACCACGCTCGGCGGCAGGGGTTCAATAATGTGCGTATAGGCCAGTCCGATTTCGACGCTGCTGGCCGCTTCATCGAGAGTAATCGCGCCGCTGCTCACGACCTTGTCCGTTTGCACGACGCCATCGGCGACAATGGATACCGTCTGCCCCTCCAGATGATCGAGGCCCGACCAGCCGGTCGTCGGCGATCCAGTCTCCCCCGTCAAGGCGGAGTCGAGATTCAGGCTGTCATCGAATTCCTCGATCGTATAGACACCGCTGCGGTTTACCAGCACATAGACCGTTTCCCCGACAACGCCGACCGACAGGACGCTGCCCATCGTTTCATGCAGGGTCCAGGCGGCGACGGCCTCGGCCCGGAAAATGGTCAGCACGGCGAGCTTGCCGTCATCGCGGACCACGACCAGCAGCCGGCGCTTCTGATCGAAATCCTGATCGACCGGGATCGACAGGATATGATGGGATACCAGTGTCAGATCGTTGGTCTGGTAGGCCTGCTCGATATCCGTGTAGAGGAACTGCTGGATTTGCTCGCCGTTGCGGGCGACAAACAATGTTGCGCCATCGACGTTCACCGGCGGGATATAGCGGTCGATCATTGAGCCGATACGGGTTTGCCGCCGGATCTGGACCGTGGCCGGAGTCAGCGGATCGCCCGTGACCATCCATTCCGCGCCGCTGGTAAAAACCTGCAAATGACGGCCAGAGAATATACCGCGGATCGCGTTGACCTGATCGGACAGGATCGAAAATTCGATCGCTTCATCGTCCAGTCCCTCGCCCAGATTAAAGTTAAACAAATCGCCGGATTTGGAAAACCACAAGCGGTTTGGCAAATCGCGGCTGCCGCCGATCACAAGACGGTCCTGGTGGAAAGCGACAGAGACCGGATAGCCGCGCACCGGGGAAAAGGCCTGTTCGGCCCAGTCGATAGTCGCTTCGGTACCGACCAGACCCTCGATCACGTCGGCACTGACCACCGTCGGGGAATTATAGGCCGTGATAACGACTTCCTTACCGCCGATCTGGAGGCGCGTGCCATCGTGGCCGGCGGCAAACACATCGGCGCTGGCCGTCAGGGTGATCGAGCCTGTCACCGCGCTTGGCGTTAAGGTAACCGTCGTGTCGGCGAATTTGTAGTAAGGCTGGCGGATCACGCCCCCGTCATCAAAGAACGCCCAGTCTTCCAACGCGAAGCCGGACGTATTGCGGACCAGCTTTTTTGGCGGCGTTTCCGGGTGAGTCAGAAGCAGCGTATCGGCGCTTTGCGTCCAGGCGAGATCCTTGATCTGGGCGGCGTTCCACGGCGCGGCCAGCGTCGTATCCAGCGCGCCGTCCGCGTATATTGCAATCTGGGCATTCGTGACCACCAGCAAGTACGTTTGCTCGGTATTGAATTCAAACGCGATCAGGCGCCCGGTCCCGGCGGCATTATCGACATAGCGCATCCCGGCGCGGCGGGTGACGCCCCCGGTCGGCTGGATAAAGACGTTACGCAGGGCCAGCGCCCCGTTTTCATAGGCGCGCAGGTCGCCGCGGCCCAAAAGCACGCGCGAAACCTCGCCTGCCGTAAAGGTGGTTTTCACCTGACGGATCCGAGTCATAATGTGTTTTCCTGTTTGTGAAGTAGAAGTGTGTTCATTAGCTCCGCGCATTAATCAGGCTGAAATCCTCGATGCGGGCGGGGCTGTCTTGCTGGGCATCGATCTGGCGGGCGTTTTTGTATTCGCGTTCGGCCAGCGTGTACATCGCTTCGGCGCGGGAAGTATTCTCCGTGATCGGGATGCAAAATTCCGCCGTCAGACGGGCAATCAACACAGCATCGAAATAGGGCGGGAACTCCGTTTCATCGGGCCGGAAGATATAGGTCAGGACAACCTCCTCCGCATCCGTGTGGAGGGCGCCGCGGGCAATGCGGAAATTAACGCCCCGGCCCCGGCCGCCGGTTCCGGCGCTGAGCGCGCGCAGGAAATCAATGGGGAGTTGGAAGGCGCGTTCGTAATCGGCCACCGGCGCGGTTGAAAGTTCGGTCAGAGCGACCTGTCCGGTAGCAAAGCTCCAGCCATAGGCCGAGAGCAGCGCATCGCGCACCGGACCGAACAACGCGCCCGCGATTTCGGATTCCGCGGTGCCGTCGGTGAAGGATGTAATCGGGGCCGCGCCCAGGCGAATGAGCGCGCGCGAACATAAGGCGACATCGTTGAGTGCCATTGGTAAACTCCTTTGTGATGATAAAAAAGATCAATAAAAAAACGGCTCCGCCGATGGGAGCCGTTTGGGAATTTTATGCTTGTTTTGTTATCAGGCGCCGAACCGGTATTGTGCCGGACGAAAACCTTCTCCGCCCAGCGCGGCTTCTATATTCCGGACATAACCGGTCGCACAAAGCGCCCGGATACCGTTTTCGTTAACGCTTACGCTGGTGCCGACAACCATCGCCCCCGCTTCCGTACTGATACGGTGGGCCTCTTGCCTGAACATGTCTTGCAGGCGCACCTGTTCTTCGCGACTTTTTTCACCGCTAAACGGGAAAAAAGTATCTACGTTTGCAATTATTTTCATTGTTCACACTCTCTGTTTTTTTATGTGTTTTTTATTTTCCAATACCGCTTTGGAGCGCAGGGAAATATCAACAAAACAGAATAGATGCAAGCTTTTTGTCGGGCGGGGCGCACCGTGCCGTTCAGCGCCGCATGGGCGGGCCGGACTTTGCCGTCGCCGACGGTGGGTTATTGCAGCGCCTTGAGTTTTTTCAGCGTCAATGCTGCGCTTTCGCGGAGTTGGGCTTCGTCGATGTAATCATCGGGATCGTCTTCCGGCTCCAATGGTAAATCAGTGTAAGCATCGACCTCTGCAAACAGCCAATCAAGGGCTTCAAAAAGATCCCCTCCAAGAAACACTTTTTCATTTTTAAAGGCATCCAAATATGTTCTTTCAAATTCCTCAACGGAAATTTCATGACGCAAAAAGCGTCTAATCAATGTTTCATAGTCGTAAGCTTCTTCTATCATTTCCCACCTCCTAATTTCCCATTTTTAAGTAAATGGAAAATTTGTTTTTCACTTAATTCAAAATTCGATAAGTACTGACCATCATGGCCTCGTATCACATTAGGGAGAGGCTTTTTCATATGCTAACAATACGTCACGATCATGAAAATCCTTGGCCATTTTTGTTTTCACGATTGTACCGGGTAAAAATTCCCAAATTTCATCGTCAGAATCATACCAAGGCGTTGGTTTAAGTTTTACCAGTCCTCCGCCCAAATCAATAGCTTCGGTTTCCCTTATGGTATCAGTTCCCTCTTCCAACAAAGAGACATAAACCTTTATAATTTTTTCTTTAGACATAAACTATATCCTCTACGGCAGTTTATTGGGTGTAAAACCACGGCCACTGATTTGTAAAACTTCTTTTGTTTGATCATCTCTAACAACAAAGCGCCCTTTATATTCATATCGTGTCGCAGTATTTGCTTTATTTACTTTATTCGGAGCGGGATATCGTTTGCCGTACTTTATGGTTTCAGTAATTTGTTCCGGTGTCCAGTCCCTGTTCTTGAGCTGATTTGCCCAACGGGTTTTTGACTTGTATTCTCCCAACACCCAATCTGGATTTTTATTATTTAACCATATTCTCCATGTGCTATACAGCCTTCCGGCGCCGACCAATGGCAATAAATTTACTTCCGGATATACTGATCTTATCGCATCCGGATAGATCAGTTCCGGGTCGGTGGTGGGTTCCGCCCAGCAGCGGCAGTTATAATCCTCGCCGGGGTTGGGGTGGCTATGGCGCCAGGAACGAACCGTGCCGTTCAGCGCCGCATGGGCGGGCCGGACTTTGCCGTCGCCGACGGTGCGCCAGATGTAAAACCCGTCCGGGGCGCCGGTCAGGGCTGCGTTCAGGGCTTTGAGGCTCTCATCACCGGGGCGGAGCGCGCCGGTGGCCGGCAGGCCGGAGTCGGCCTGAAACGCCTTCAGCGCTTCGAACACCGCATCGTCGGGGATGCCGGTGATGCCGACGTCCTCATACGGGGTATAATAGCCCAGCCGGTTCAGCGCGCGTTTGACCTGCATCGTGTCGAATTCATCGACGCGGCCGTCGCGGACGAAGGCTTCGCTCAGTTCTATCGTCATGTGTGGTTTTCCTTAGGGATCGGGCACAAAAAAACGGCCCGCAATCGGGGCCGTTTTAAACGGGGTTAGGATAAAAGCCGGTACGGTCTAATTTAATCCTAATTTTGAAGCCGGAACGCCCTGCCCCTTATCAGAGACAGGCATATTGTAGGCTCTCAGATTCATTTCCTGTTCCTTGACATATCCCAGCGCTATTTTTGGAGATGCAAAGCAAGGCATCTCAAATATTTCCTTCAGGGCATCCGACACAAAAATGTGAGAGGCCAGCTTGGTTGTACAGCCAAAAAGCATCCCGTTTTCACTAAATTGCGGCGGATATATGTTTTCATTTTCCAGCCCGTTTTCACGGATAACTTTCACAAGGCCTTCGACGACGCTTCCCAGCATCATTTCCTGTGCCTCATCATTTCCTCTTTCCAGAACAGAACCGACGCGGTGTTTGAAACCTTCCGCGTATGGAAAGAAAAAACAGGCCACAGGCTGGTTGGCACTACGCGCATATGACTCCCTCACATTACCTCCCTTTGTTGATATTTCTTATGTTTGTCTTGGTTAATTCATAACCGCATAGCTGCTATGAAAAATCAATCGAAAAAAGCACGGCCCCCGAAAAAATCCGGGGGCCGCACCGCAATCGATACGAAAACAGCGACCATCATCAACTGACGGCATCATCAGGGGAGGAATGAAGGCGAGCGCCCTGTTGTGCATAGGCGCTCCAGCCGTTTTACAGCGTCGTCCCCCGGCAAGGCGAGAGGGGGAAGAGAGCAAAAGTTACGAATAAACCGTAACCGTGACGCTGCTGCCGTCGTTACCGGTGACGACATAGAACTTCGTCGCCGGGGTGCCGTCCGTATCGATATTCACGATCACAAGATCGTTAACCCGCAGCATATCGACCGCCGTGTTGAAATAGCCCGCGCCTTCGATGGTGAGGGTATTGTCAACAGTGGTGTAGTGCCACAGGGTAAAGTTGTTGGCGTAAGCCAGTACGCTCAAATCGGATGATTTGAAGGACATGTTTTTCTCCTTTTATGTTCGTTGAAGCGAGGTTGTGAGAGGCCGTTTTTCAGCCTCTCACGCGCTCACGGGATTAGTCAGGCGTTTCGTCACACTGGATTTCGATGATCCCGTTCTCGTCGATCAGGCCAGCGCCCTGGCTCATCATGTTATTGACGAAGTGGGACGCACGGTCGCCATGCCATGTCACATCGGTCTGGACATCCGATCCTGACGCATGACCGACGGCGGTTTTGTGGAACCAGTAGCAAGACCGGATATCGTTGACGTCGACCGGCAGGCCGGAATGCGGGATCCAGATCGTCCCCAGCCACATTTTAGCTTGCGTGATCGAGCTGTAAGGCAGGTTTTCGCGGCCGATATAATCGGCATTAACGAATTCCTCCAAAGAGAGCAGCTCGCTCCACTGTTTCCAGCCCACCACGGCAAAACGCTGGCCGTCGTCCGGCACATCAAGGCCGCCGAAGGTTTCAAACGCTTCCAGAATTTTGGCTTTGGTCAGGCCGGTATTGGCGTCAACGATCTGGTTGGTCGAGGACGTCGCCAGCGCGTTGATAATCAGCTCGTCGGTTTTGCGGCCCAGAGCATTGGCACCTGCCGACGCAATAACCTGCCGTTCGTCGATATTGGTTTTCAGTTCGTCCAGACGGTCGACCCAGTCCCCGGCATAGTAATCCTGCAACGTGACCTCGATACTGGTATGATCGAGGTTCATCACCGGCACCATGCCATGTGTGGATTTGGTCGAAGCTGTGCCCTTGCCGACTTTCTGGAAGACGGCGGACGCGCCCTGGACCTTGTTGATAGTGCGCACAGTGTTCCGCAATTTGGAACCCTGACGCTGGTAGGCTTCGTGCACTTCGCGTTCGAACTGCTTGATAAAAGCCTGGTCAATGGATGTGGCCATAAATGTACCTCATAAGGTTAATCGTTAAACAAAGGGGTGCGCACTGCCGGTTGTCACCGAAAGCGGAGGCCGAATCATCTGCGCGGAGAGAGCACAGAACCGAGCGCAGGGAAGGGCCGAAAGAGCCTCTTCGCCTTCGTTATCCGGATTCTGCGAAAAAAAGAAAAAACGCCTGCGGACCCTGCGGACATGCCAGACACCGTCATATACGGCGCTTCGAGCATCACAAACGCTTAAACATCATTAATTGCAGGAATAAATACCTACAATATCAACGAAAAGTTTGAAAACTTTATCATTTTCATGTAGAAGATTAGATAAGGGTAATAAAAAAATCTCGATGGTGGTGGTGTTATTAACGGGCTGTTTAATCCGCAAACGGTGCCATATTTGTTTTGAAGGAGACCAACCGCATGTTCCAGTCATTATTTTCCAATCTGCAAAGACAGGCCAGTAATGATCCGGTTTTGACACAGCGCCATTATCCGCGCCGTGCCAATGACCGTTGCGTCATTGACATCTGTGGCCAGACTTTCCCGGTTGAGAACTGGAGCTATGGCGGCATCCTGCTATGGGGTGACGAGCGCATGTTCGGGATGGATCAGGAAATTGATTTCACGCTCAAATTCAAGCTGCGTAACAATGTCATCAGCATCAACCACCGCGGCCATGTCGTCCGCAAACAAAACGGGATGGTGGCTCTGAAGTTCGAGCCGTTGAACCACACCATCCGCCGCGCCTTCCACAAGATCGTCGACGACGCTGCGGCGCGTGAATTCGCCAATTCCCAAGCGGTTTAATCCTACTTACCGGCGCCATACATGCGGCGAAAACCTTCCGTGACTTTTGCCACGTATCCCGGATCGCGTTCACGCCAGTACCGCGGATCGCGCATCATGGAACGCAGCTCTTCTTCCCCGGCATTTACGCCGGTTTCACCTTCGGACACCAATCCCGGTTCCTGCCCCTGCATCATACGATGCAGCGCCATGATCCCTTCAAAGGATGAAGACAGGCTGTTCAGCACCTCTGGCGGCAGGTTTTTGCGGCCATAGGCCAATAGCTGGCGAGAAATTTCCTGCCATTTATCTTCGCCGCCGAAATGGGCGATCAGCCGTTCGTTTTCACGGTCGGCCTGAAACTCGGCGGACATCTCCAGAATCATCGGCACCAGTTTTTCAGCCGCCATGTCATAGACCGCTTGTACTTGCTCCAGCGTAAAGCCGTATTCATAGAGCTTTTTGTTCACATCCGGATCGATATCGAACAGGCCGTGGCTGACATCGACCTGATACTCGTCGGGGGACGCGGGACGAGAGGGACGTTCGGACATCTTCCGCTCCAGCTCCAGATAGGAACTGAGCAGGGAATCCAGCCGGACCTCCCCGCTTTGCGGATCAATAAATTTTTCAGGAATGTTGGGTTGAGGGGCAAGGGTATTCATCATTTTATCTCCTTTGGGTTTGGAAAAAACAAGGGGGGGTCAGGATGGACGGTGGCCTGCGTCAATCATACGCAGGATCGTGGTCACCAAGGCCCGCTGGCCTTCGGTAAAGCGGAGCTGGTCATCGCTGGCCTCGGCGCCGTGTGTGCGCAAAAACGTTGAGGCCTGTAAATGCGCCAGCACTTTTTGCCCGTCGGCGGTTGCAAACAGCCGGGCATAGGCTATTTCCATCGAACGGCGGTCACCGCGCGGCGGCGACAGAATTTCAAGCGCCGGCTTGCGTTTTTTAAGCCCTTTAAACATTGTTTGTGCCCTCCTGTGGCTGGGGTAAAATCTCTTTGCGGATCAGATCGGCCGGCACGCCCAAGGCTTCGCCCAGATAACGCGCGGCTTCAGGCAGGTTAACCGATAGCGTGGCTTCCGGGCCCATCGCCATAACCGATGTAATCCATGACAATGTATTCTGGACGTTCCGTTGTCCCTGCGCGCGGGCCAGCGGCGCCCGGTAGTCCAGCGAGACATAGCGCCCGTCCAGATTAAGGTCTGGCACTTCGCCGCGGCGGCGCAGGATCGCGTAAGCCCGCTTAATCAGCGGTGTCAGCAATTCCGTTTGCAGGCGGCCATAAGTCGCGCCGAGCAGCAACGCCATCTCGCCGGAGCGTTCCAGCACTTCCGTTGCCGTCATTTTGGGGCCGCCGACCGGGCCGAGCTTATCAGTCAGCAGCGCATGGCGAATGCGGGCGCGCAGATCCTCCAGCACAAGCTGCGAGACATCAAAGCGCCCCGGCATTTCCAGCGGTCTCAGCCCTTGCGAACCGACCGCCTTGGGAATAATCGCGCCGGGTTTCAACTCAATATTGGCCGGGTTCAAAACGCCGTCATCGTCGGCCTGCCAGATTCCCGTGACGGCAATCGAGGCGTTTTTGAGGATCAGCTCCACCACCTTGTTCGCGGTCTTGATGTCCGGCAGCGCCTTCATCACCGGCGAGCGGCCATAGATTTCGCCCGGCGATTTCATCCAGCGGAAGGCAATCACAGGGCCGCTGTCGTAAATGCCCGACTGGAGCAAAAACGGTTCCTTCCCGGAGGCTGCCAAAAATGCTGTGTACTCGCAGACGCCTTGCGCATTGGGCACAATGCTTTCGATCACCGGGAAACGGGCCTGCGGATCATCCGTCCCCTCGCGCAGAACGTCCGGCGGCAGGTCGGCCAGCACGTACCGCGCGGCCAGTTGCTCCAGCGTTAACGACAGGGACCGGAACGAACCGTTCAGGAACCCGTCGCGGCCCTCTTCCAGCACAATCCGGCTCAGCGGCACGGCGGTAAATTTAAAGGCGGAAAAGGCGCCCGGCGCGGTTTCCTCAAAGGTCAGGGCCGCCGTCCCGCCGACAATAAGATCGAGATAACACTGGTGAATTTCGACCAGAAAGTTCGACCGGTCGAAATGATCCATAATGGTTCGCGCGGCTTTTTCCAGCACCGGCGCCAGCGCATCGGCATCCGCCGGCGGCAATTCCGGGCCGGGTTTGAACCCGAACCACTGGGTCCAGGGCGGCGTCAGGTTTCCCAACAGGCTGGCGGCCAGTTGTTCAACCGCATCCAGCGCCGTGCCGTCAAAGAGATGGTCCGGCGCCATCAGGCGGCGGTTCCGATACAGCCGGTCGACGACTTTCAATATATCCATCGGCTCGCAGGGGCGATTATAAAGCCCCTGCCCGGCGGTAATCCGCGCGCCTTCATCACGGGCGGCCTGCGCCTGAACAAACCAGAACCAAGCCTCCTCGGCGCTTTCAAACGGTTTGGCGTCCGTGTCATTCGGTAGAGAAAAGGCAAAACGGGTCCTGTCAGGCATGGATGTTTCCTCCTGTTGGCTTGCGGATACAGTTGTGGCGTTGATGAAACCGTTATGCAGGAATAATTTCCTACTGTCAACTCTTTTTTAGGAATTTTTTCTTATTTCTTTATCTGTGATATAATGGGACTATTATCCTAGAGCAAGGAGATTCGTATTGTTTACGCATGAACAGGTATGGCTGGCGATTGACCGGCTGGCGCAAGAAAACGGCTATTCCCCTTCGGGGCTGGCCAAAAAAGCCGGGCTGGATCCGACGGCCTTTAACAAGAGCAAACGCCTGAGCCCCGATGGCAAGCCCCGCTGGCCGTCGATGGAGAGCATTTCCAAGATTCTGAATGTCACCGGCGCCTCGCTCAGCAATTTCGACGCGCTGATGACGAAATAGGTTTGACATTTTTTGTTAGGAATTATATCCTAAAATTATGACAGACCTGTTTACCCTGTACGCCCGCTATGACGGGCCGCTTCCCCGATTACCGCCCCCGCCGCCGCGCCTTGACGGCCTTATCGCGTCAACCGCCGCCCTTGTGCGCTGCTACCGGCGGCGCGGCCTTGGTGAAACGCTCGATGCCTATGCTCACAAACTTAATCATCTCGTCAGGCTTGAAAAAGCCCGTCAAACAGGGCAGAACAAAGAGAGTTAATTTTCAAAAGCCAAGGAAAGAGAATGTCCGATACCATCGCCCGCGAAGCCGCCAAAATCCTGATCGACACGAAATCCGTTTTGTTTAACGCGCGCGAGCCGTTCAAATACACGTCGGGCAATATCGGACCGGTTTACGTTGACTGCCGCCGGCCGATTTCCTTCCCGGCGGAGCGCACGCGGCTGATGGATATGGCGGCGCAAGTCCTGCGCGAAGAGATCGGAGCGGACCAGATCGACATTGTCGCCGGGGCGGAAACTGCGGGCATTCCCTATGGCGCTTTTGTGGCCGACCGCCTGGAAAAACCGATGATCTATATCCGGAAAAAAGCCAAAGGCCATGGCCGGATGAGCCAGATCGAAGGTCATTTTGACGAGGGCACATCACCGCGCGTTTTGCTGGTCGAAGATTTGCAGAATTTCGGGGCCAGCAAAAAGGTCTTCGTCGACGCCCTGCGCGAAGCCGGGGCGCGCATCGATCATTTCTTTGTGCTGTTCAATTACGGTAACCGCCCGGAAGTCGATGCGGATAACGAGGCCATGGGACTGACCGGTCATGCGCTGTGTACATGGCGCGACATTCTGGCCGCGGCGCGGGCCGGAAGCTATTTCGACGCCGAAACGCTGGATTCGGTGGAAGCCTATCTGGATGACCCGCAAGGCTGGGTCAAAGCCTTTGAAGAAAAGAGCGAAAATGCAGCCTGACAAAATTCATTTCCACGCCTCCCCTTCCGATGACGCGCAAAACGCGCTCAAGGATATGGAGCGCCTTTACGGCCAAAGCACGCCGGAGGATGCCGATGTGATCGTGGCGCTCGGCGGGGACGGGACGATGCTGGAAGCCCTGCATAAATTTCACCCGCTGGACAAGCCGATCTACGGGATGAACCGCGGATCGATCGGTTTTATGCTCAACCCCTACCGGGCGGAAAACCTTCTGGACAGGCTTGCCAACGCCCAGAGCGTCACGCTGCACCCGCTGAAAATGGTTGCCCGCACCGGGGATGGGAAAGACGTCGAAGCGCTGGCGTTTAACGAGGTTTCGCTGCTGCGGCAAGAACGCAGCGCCGCTAAAATCGGGGTATCCGTCGATGGAGTGGAACGCCTGCCCGAAATGATTTGTGACGGGATATTGCTGGCAACGCCGGCGGGCAGCACAGCCTATAATTTGTCGGCGCACGGCCCCGTCATTCCGTTGTCGGCCAACGTTCTGGCCCTGACCCCGATCAGCCCGTTCCGGCCGCGGCGCTGGCGCGGCGCCTTGTTGCCGCACGGGGCAAAGGTGCGGTTTGAGATACTCGAAGCGCCCCGGCGCCCTGTCAGTGCCACCGCCGATTCCACCGAAGTTCGCGATGTCACACAGGTCGACATATGGGAATCCCGTCAGGTCGGCGTCACGCTGCTGTTCGACCCGGATCATAATCTGGAAGAGCGGATATTAAAGGAACAATTCGTTCCGTGATCCTATCCTGTCATCCTGAGCGTTAGCGAAGGATCTGAAAAATTGTTACAAGCAACGAGATTCTTCGCTTCGCTCAGAATGACATCAAATGCTTTTCATCTGCCACAGCAGCAAACTGGCCGCCGTGCGGTAAGGTTTAAAGCGCTCGCCTTCGGTCAGGACAACCTCTGAGGACGGCCTTTCCGTCAGGTCCAGATAACGGCGCATGCCTTCGCGGATCCCCAGATCGCCGGCGGGCCAGATATCAGGCCGTGCCAGACCGAACATCAGGTACATTTCGGCGCTCCAGCGGCCAAAGCCTTTTAAAGCCGTCAGCGCGTCATAGACAACCTCGTCCGGCAAATTATTCAGAGCTTCCAAATTCAGAGATTTGTCTTCAACAACCGTTGCCAATCCCTTGATATAAGATGTTTTTTGGCGACTAACACCTAGATTATGAAACGAATCGTCGCCTAATGTAAGGATGGTTTGCGGCGTTATATTTTCGACGTTTGATGAAAATTTGCGCCACAGCGAATCTGCCGCTTTTGTAGATACCTGCTGGCCCAGAACGATCCGCACCAGCGGCGGAAAGCCCGGCCCCATACAGGGCCATGTAAAATCATCGAGATTAAAAGAATGCCGGGAGAATACAGGATCGTTTTCCCGCAATATATCCAGCCCCTCCCGGATAAGAGGGACACTATGGATATAATCAGGCGGCAAGCTCAATGCTGTAATCCTCGATCACCGGGTTGGCGAGCAGCTTTTCGCACATATCCTCGACCTGCGCCACCGACGTGCCGTCCGGCACCTCAATTTCGATCAGCTTGCCCTGCCGCACTTCGCCGATTCCGTCGAAGCCCAGACTTCCGAGTGCATGACCGATCGCCTTGCCCTGCGGATCGAGCACACCTTTTTTCAACATAACGTGAACACTTGCTTTCATCTCTTTGTCTCCTAAGCGTTTCTTGGCTTTTGCGGCATGGATTTAATCCCGCGCAGGCGGCGATGGCGCGCCAGTTCGTTTTCGATTTCCCCCAGCGATTCAGCCAGCTTTTCGTTAAAATTGCCGTCCTGCACCAGGCCACCTTCCGGCACCAGCCCCAGCTTCTCGGCAATTTTCTGATAACCGTCGGTCAGGTCGCCCAGATCATAGCGGAAACGGTCCTTGTCGAGCTTTTCACCCGTCGTGGCATCCCAAAGGCGGCAGCTATCCGGTGAAATTTCATCGGCCAGCAGAATGTACAGCTCGCCGTTTTCGCCCCACAAGCGGCCAAATTCGAGTTTAAAGTCAACCAGACGCAAGCCCATACCGGCGAACATGCCGTTCATGTAATCGTTAATCCGCCAGGCCATGTGAACCATTTCTTCCAGTTCATCCGGCCACGCCCAGCCAAAATTGATGATGTGCTGTTCGCTGACCAGCGGATCATGCAGGCCGTCGTTTTTGTAGAAAAACTCGACCAGCGGCTGTTGCAGGACCGTACCTTCCTCGATCCCGTAGCGGCGGCACAGGGAGCCGGCGGCGATATTCCGCATCACGATCTCGACCGGGATAATTTCGACCTGCCGCACGAGCTGTTCGCGCATGTTCAGGGATTTCAGGAAATGCGTCGGGATACCGATCCCCTCCAGCTTGGTCATGATGTGGGCGGATATGCGGTTGTTCAAGACCCCCTTGCCGGAGATAACCGCTTTCTTTTCCCCGTCAAACGCAGAGGTATCGTCTTTGAAGTACTGAATGACAGTTCCCGGCTCCGGCCCTTCAAAAATGGTTTTGGCCTTGCCGTCGTATATTTGCCTGCGCTTGCTCATGGGGAAAACCCTTTATCTTGTCTGTTGGATGCTTTCATATAACAATGGATTTCGATGATTTCAAATGATACAACACAATAACTGGAATTTAATTCACCATTAATTGGTTCAAATCGCTAGGGAGTGCCTATGTCCACACTGGATGATCGTAAAGATGTATTTGAAAAAAAGTTCGCCCACAATGAAGAATTAGCCTTCAAGGCGGAGGCCCGCTGCTGCAAGCTCTTCGGCCTGTGGATCGCCGAACAGATGGGGCTGGACGGCGTTAATGCGGAAACCTACGCCAAAGAAGTTGTCGCCGTTAATCTCGAAGAGCCGGGCTTTGATGACGTCAAACGCAAGGTTATGCCGGATCTGGCCGCCAAAAACATTGATATTTCCGAGCATGTCATCGATTCACAGCTGGAACATTTCCTGGACAAGGCCAAAGAACAGATCATGGCCGAAGCCGATAAATAAAATCAGACAAAAGGCATAATAAAAGGGACTGCCCGGCAGTCCCCTGATCGGGGTTGTTTTCACCCCGTCGTCTTTGCTCTGTGTCCTTGTTCAACTCGCGTCTTGCTTGTTAAGTCCTTCATAATGCGAGTCAGGCTTTTTTGCAAGATAAAAGTAGTTTTACTTCATAGCTGTAGACTATTTTTTTCAAACCCCGCTTTTTCCACCGGATCGGCGTTTTTCATGCTCTAACCCTGCATTCGGTCTTTGCAAAAAAACTTTTTCCTGCTACAAAAATCGCCATGAAAACCGCGATTATTATGTTCCCCGGCACGAATCGGGAAAAAGATATGGCTATGGCGATTGAGCGCGTGACCGGCCACGCCCCTGCCATGGTCTGGCACAAGGAAACCGACATCGGCAACCCGGACCTGATCGTCCTGCCCGGCGGATTTTCGTACGGCGATTATTTGCGCTGCGGCGCGATGGCGGCGCACTCCCCGATCATGAAGGAAGTGATCCGCAAGGCCGAAGCCGGCACCCGCGTCTTTGGCGTGTGCAACGGCTTCCAGATGCTGATCGAAACGCGGCTGTTGCCCGGCGCCCTGCTGCGGAACAACTCCCTGAAATTCATCTGCAAGCAGGTCAATTTACGCTGTGAGAACGGCGATACCGAATTTACCGGCAAGCTCGGCAAAGGCGGGCGAATGACCGTGCCGATTGCCCATGGCGAAGGTAACTATTTTGCCAATGACGAGATTTTGAAAGAACTGGAAGCCGAAGACCGCGTCGCGTTCCGTTACTGCAACGAGGACGGCGCAATCACGGCGGATGCCAACCCGAACGGGTCGGTCGACAACATCGCCGGGATTTATAACAAGCGCAAAACCATCCTTGGCATGATGCCGCACCCGGAAAACGCCACGCAGCTCCATCAAGGCAACGAAACGGGCCTCCCCTTGTTCGAAGGCATGCTGGAGGCGCTGGGGTGAAACTTTCCGTTTAGCGTCATTGCGAGCGCCCAACGGAAGCGAAGCAATCTAGTGCCACAGAGCAAGATTCTGGATTGCCGCGTCGGCCTTCGGCCTCCTCGCAATGACAGTATATAAAAGAACCATTCTGGTTTAGTAGTCGAATTTTAGAGAAAGAGGATAACATGCCACTAAGTAACATTATGTATGCATATTTACCTTACTGCCTTCAAAAACAGCCTGATGGAAAATATGTAATCTTGAACAGAGAATATAAACCTGTTGGCTTTCACACTAGATAATTTATAGACTACGGCGATTTTCCCATATCAATTAAATTAAGGATTACTACAGCAACAGCTAAAAAACTGTCTTGGGAAGGAAAAGATGACACAAATGCAATTTGGTTGTATCACGACGGAAACGTCCCAACCCACAGCGCGGCAAACATGAACGATTACATGGAAAAACTGAAAATTTTGGCAAAGCTAAAAATAGCAGAAAAATAAGGCAAAACAATGACTACCGCTTTGAAACAAACAGACACCGTCCCGCAATTCAATGAACCGGAAGTGACGCCGGCGCTAGCGGCCGAGCATGGCCTTGCCCCAGATGAGTATGAACGGATGCTGGCGATTGTCGGGCGGACGCCGACTTATACGGAGCTGGGGATTTTCTCGGTGATGTGGTCGGAGCATTGTTCTTACAAATCCTCTCGCCTGCACCTGAAAAAGCTGCCGACGGAAGCGCCATGGGTCATTCAGGGACCGGGCGAGAATGCCGGGGTGATTGATATCGGCGATAATCAGGCCGCTATTTTCAAGATGGAATCGCACAACCACCCGTCCTACATCGAGCCTTACCAAGGCGCTGCAACCGGCGTCGGCGGAATCATGCGCGACGTGTTCACGATGGGCGCGCGGCCGATTGCCAATGTCAACGCCCTGCGCTTTGGCTCGCCGGAGCACCCGAAAACGCGGCATCTGGTCGATGGCGTAGTGGCCGGGATTGCCGGATACGGCAACTGTATGGGCGTGCCGACCGTGGCCGGGGAAACCGAATTTCACGACAGCTATAACGGCAATATCCTCGTCAACGCGATGACGGTGGGCCTTGCCGATCAGGATAAAATCCATTATTCCCGCGGCGCCGGGATCGACCAGCCGGTTGTTTACGTCGGATCAAAAACCGGACGCGACGGGATTCACGGCGCAACGATGGCCTCTGCCGAATTCGAAGAAGGTGTCGAGGGTAACCGCCCGACGGTGCAGGTCGGCGACCCGTTCACCGAAAAACTGCTGCTGGAAGCGTGCCTTGAACTGATGCAGACCGATGCGATTGTCTCCATTCAGGATATGGGCGCGGCGGGACTGACGTCCTCCGGTGTCGAGATTGCCGACAAGGGCGCGATCGGCGTGGAAATGGACCTCGACAAGGTGCCGCAACGCGAAACGCACATGACGCCGTACGAGCTAATGCTTTCGGAATCGCAGGAACGGATGCTGATGGTCCTGCACCCCGGCAAGGAACATATTGCACAGGCGATCTTCGAAAAGTGGGATCTGGATTTTGCCGTGATCGGCCGCACGACCAAGGAGCGCACCTTGAAGCTCAACATGTATGGCAAAACGTGGTGCGATATCCCGGTGCCGCCGCTGGTCGACGAAGCGCCGGTCTATGACCGTCCACAAGGCGAATACCCAAAGGCCGCCGCGATTGATGATGCGGCTTATCCCCTGCCCGCCGGCGGGATGAAAGAAGCATTAGAAACCCTGATTTCCTGTCCGAACCTTGCCGACAAGCGCTGGATCTGGGAACAGTATGACAGCCTTGTGATGGGGGAAACGGTGTTCTCCCCCGGCATTCAAGATACGCAGGCCGGGCGCACGGGCGACGCCGCACTGGTGCGGATCGAGGGACATAACAAGGCGCTGGCGATTACGTCGGACTGCACGCCGCGTTACTGCAAGGCCGATCCGTTCGAAGGCGGCAAACAGGCTGTGGCCGAAAGCTATCGCAACATCTGCGCGACAGGGGCCAAGCCTTTGGCGGTGACCAATAATCTGAACTTCGGTAACCCTGAAAAACCCGTCATCATGGCGCAGTTTGTCGGCTGCATCGAAGGATTAGGCGTAGCCTGCAAGGCTTTGGATTACCCGGTTATTTCCGGGAACGTATCGCTGTATAACGAAACGAGCGGCGAGGCCATCAACCCCACTCCGGTGATCGGCGGCGTCGGCCTGATCGACGATAGCGCCAAGGCTGTTCCGCTTTCCTTCCAAGCGGCGGGCGAAACCATCATGCTGGTTGGCGAAACCAAAGGCCATCTGGGCCAGTCGCTGTTTATCCGCGAAGTACACGGCAGTGAAGACGGCACCCCGCCACCGGTTGATCTGGCAACCGAGCGTAAACACGG
Organism: Rhodospirillales bacterium; assembly: GCA_020638175.1. NCBI lineage: Bacteria > Pseudomonadati > Pseudomonadota > Alphaproteobacteria > Rhodospirillales > Rhodospirillales bacterium. The sequence continues at coordinate 972,251 of JACKJA010000002.1, read as the reverse complement.
GGAATTTATCCGTGACCTGATTGCCAGCGGCCTGATTACCGCCTGTCATGACCTGTCCGATGGCGGGCTGGCGGTGGCTCTTGCCGAAATGGCTATCGCTTCCGGGATCGGCGCAAATATTTCCGCCGATGGCAATGCCGGGTTTTGGTTCGGTGAGGATCAGGCCCGCTATGCCCTGACGACAACCAATCCGGCAGCCGTTCAAAAACAGGCCGGGGCCGCGGGCGTTTCCGTCATGGTCCTTGGCACCACCGGTGGGTCATCCCTGACGCTGGCCGGGGACACGCTGGCCGTGAGCGCCCTTAATGCCTTAAACAAAGGCTGGTTGCCGCGGTACATGAAGGGGGAATAACCCATGGCGATGGATGCTATTCACATTGAAACCATGATCCGCGAAGCCCTGCCCGACGCCGTGGTAGACATCACCGATACGCGCGGCGATGGCGAGCATTATGCCGCGGTTGTCACATCGGCAGCGTTTAACGGTCTGCCGCGCGTGCGCCAACATCAGCTGGTCTATGACGCCCTGCAGGGCAAAATGGGGGAAGCCCTGCATGCCCTGTCGCTGCGCACCGTTCCCAAAACATGATTTTGACATATACACTGCTTTTGGATATATTTAACATCTTCTAATATAAAAAAACGGGTCACACCAAAGCTTGAGACAAGGGGAAAAGGGCATGGAAAACATTATCTTCGACCGGATTCGGAAAGATATCGAAAACAATGATATTGTTGTTTACATGAAGGGGACAGCCACCTTTCCCGTGTGCGGTTTTTCCGCCGCCGTCGTCCAGGTTTTTACGCAGCTCGGCGTCCCGTTCAAAGACATCAACGTGCTGGAAGACAGCGCCATCCGCCACGGGATCAAGGATTTCGCCAACTGGCCGACCCTGCCCCAGATTTACATCAAGGGCGAGTTTATCGGCGGCTGCGACATTGTCCGGGAAATGTATGAAACCGGCGAACTGCAAGAGCTAATCCGCAGCCACAACATCCCGATGGCCGCCTGAAAGGGTTAGCGCGCCCCTTTCTTCGAAACACAGCAAGCTCACATCCGGACCAGTTTGGCATCCCGGTGCAGGGAACAGCTCATCATCAAACCAAAACCGGCAAGGACGGCCAGCATCGATGTACCGCCGTAGGAGATCATCGGCAACGGCGCGCCCACAACCGGGATCAAGCCCATCACCATCGCGATATTGATGAAAACATAGAGCGAGAAATTAACCATCAGGCCAAAAGCCAGCAACCGTCCAAACACATGGCGGCATTTCAAAGCGATAGCCAGCCCATAGAGGAAAATCGCGCCCATCAGGAGCAACAGGAACACCCCGCCGAGCAGCCCCCACTCCTCGACCCACAGGGTAAAAATAAAGTCGGTTTGCTTTTCCGGCAGGAAGTTCAAGTGGCTTTGCGAGCCGTTCAGGAACCCCTTGCCTTCGATCCCGCCGGAGCCAATCGCGATTTTCGATTGCATAATGTGGTAGCCCGCGCCCAGCGGATCACTTTCCGGGTGCAGGAACGTCAGCACACGCTGTTTTTGGTAATCATGCATAAACAGCCAGCCCACCGGCGCCGCCACGATCCCCGCCGCTATCCCGCCCAGAAACAGCCATAGCGGCGCGCCGGCAACAAACACCACCGCCACGCCCGCCATAACAATCATCAGCGACGTCCCCAAATCCGGCTGCAGCAAGACAAGCCCGACCGGAGCCAGAATCAAAAAGGCCGCCGGAACCAGAAAAGTAATGCGCCGGATATCGTCCGGCCCGACGCTGTGGAAGTACCGTGCCAATGCCATCACCACGGCGATTTTCATGAGCTCCGAAGGCTGGAGCTGGATGAACCCCAGATTAATCCAGCGCTGCGCCCCCATGCCGATATGCCCCATAATCTCAACCGCCAGCAACATCAGGAACCCCATAATATAAATCGGGTAAGCCAGCCGAAACCACCAACGCACATCAATCAGGGCAATCACCAGCATACCGCCCAGCCCCACCAGAAAACGCGCGCCCTGCCGCGAGGCCCACGGGTCCATATGCCCACCGGCCGCCGAATACAACGCCATCAGCCCTATGCCCGCCGTCACAGCGATCAGCAACACCAGCCCCCAGTGAATATGGAGGATTTTCTGGAGCAGCGTTTGCTCGCTATGAAGTTCGATGGAGCGCGACATACGGTTATTCCCCTTCCTTCTTCGGCTTGCGGGGCGGCGGAACATCCGACGGTCCCGGACTCTTGTTCATGCGCAGGGACGTTGCCGCCGGGTTCATTTCCTGTGCCTTGGTCAGCAAATCGCGCGCAATCGGCGCTGCGGCTGCCGAACCGCTACCGCCATGCTCGACGACCACCGCCGTCACATAGCGGGGATCGCTGACCGGCGCATATCCGACAAACAGGGCATGATCCCTGTATTTCCATGGTAAATCTTCATTCCGGGTGATGCCTTCGGCTCTCTGGCTCTGGGTAATCCGGCGGACCTGCGCCGTCCCGGTCTTGCCGCCCATGCGCATAGCAGATTTCTCAATCCGGGCTTTAAAGGCCGTGCCCTTGCTATTATTGACCACGCGGTCCATGCCCTGACGCACCAGATTTAAATGATACGTCTTGAAGCCCAGAGAAGGCCATTCCCTGTTTTCATCTATATAAGGGCGATCCCCTATCAGCCCGGTTACCCAGGGCCGCACGGCCTTGCCGCCGTTTACCAGCCGCGCCGTCATCACCGCCAGCTGCAGCGGCGTGCTTTGTATGTAGCCCTGTCCGATGCTGGCCACGATGGTTTCCCCCGGACGCCAGACTTCGCCGAAATACCCCATTTTCCAGTTTTTATCCGGCATCAGACCGGCGCGCTCTTCTTCCAGCTCGATCCCCAGCTTCTCCCCCAGCCCCAGCTTATGAGCATACTCGGCCAGCGCATCAATCCCGATCTCGGTCGCCAGCTCATAGAAAAAAATATCGCAGGACTCGGCCAGCGCATCAATCATATCGACCCGGCCATGGCCGCTGCGTTTCCAGCAGTGAAACCGGTCGCCGCCATAATCGTAATGGCCGGCGCAATAAACCGATTTGTTGCGGCTGACTTTACCTTCTTCCAAAGCGGCCAGCAGTGTCACCATCTTAAAGGTCGAACCCGGCGGATATTGTCCGGCAACAGCCTTGTTATTCAGGGGCAGCCCTGTGTCCGCCAACAATTCCTCCCATTTTTCCGCCGGAATCCCTTTGGTAAAAAGGTTCGGATCAAAGGCCGGCGCCGAGGCCAGCGCATATACAGCGCCGTTATGGACATCCATGACGATGGCGCTGGCGCTTTTTTCCTGCTCCAGCCGCTCTTGCGCATATTGTTGCAGCCCGGCATCAATCGTCAGCCGGATCATATCACCGGGACGGCCGTCAATCCGGTTTAACTCCCGAACCTCCCGCCCGACAACGTTGACTTCGACTTCGGCTGTTCCCGCCGTTCCACGCAGGGCATGGTCGAAACTTTTCTCGATGCCGGTCTTACCGATCTTAAAGCCCGGAAGCGTCAAAACAGGATCGTCTTCTTCCAGATCCCCCTTGCTGACGGCCCCGACATAGCCAACCAGGTGCGCCGTCGCCTCGCCCAACGGGTATTCCCGCAACTCGCCGACATCAATCGCCAGCCCCGGCAAATCCGGCAGGTTTACCTCTATCCGCGCCACTTCTTCCCACACCAGATTGTCTTTCACTTCGAGCGGGACAAACGACGCGCTTTTTTCAGCCGTTTTCAATACCTTACGGATATCTTTTTGAGTCAGGGGAACAAGTTCCTGCAGCTTTGTCAGGGCTTGCTCCAGATCGCCGGTTTGCTCCGGCACGACCAGCACCCTGAAATTCTGCCCGTTGACCGCCAGTGGCGTGCCGTGGCGATCGACGATCAGGCCTCGCGAGGGCGTCAGCATCTTGACGTTGATCCGGTTCTTATCGGACATCATCTTGTAGCGCTTGCCCTGCACCAGTTGCAGCCACGCCAACCGGCCACCGAGCAACGCCAGAATCCCGCCCTGCGCGGCGCCGACAATTACGGCCCGGCGGGTAAATGTGCGGATACGGCCTTCATCGCGCGGTTCCATAGCCTAAACACCCCCCATCGTTTTCTTGGGGGCCGGTAGCATCCGGTGGGTCAGCACCAAAAGCATGCTGATAAAGGGGAACAGAAAGAAGCTAACAGCCCCGTTGATAATGGCGGGCATGATATCCCCCCACATGCCGACGGCTATGCCCTGCAATCCCCATTGCAGCAAGGCCACGGTTTCGACCATAAGCCCGAAAATAAACCACATAACGACAAAGGGCTGCCCCATCAAAAACCGGCGCTGGGTTCTGACGATAAACTGCACCAGAACCAGAATCACCGCATTCACGCCCAAAGCACCGCCGGCGACAATATCCATCAACAGCCCCAACAGCATGCACCACAGCGGCGCGACCAGAGTTGGCCGGTAAATCGCCCAGTAATAGATCGCCATCACGACAAAAAACGGGTTGAGATTTCCGACAAAAACCACGGAAAAAGACAGGGAATTCAAAAGCGCCAGAGAAACCAGCAAAAGCTGGGGCACAACAAAACGCAGGGCAACCCCCGGTCTGAAGAACGGTTTATCGGCAGATTCCATCCCTATTTAATAAAGAGCTTTCCGCAGAGACGCAAGGCAAGGCAAACAGTCAAACGGGAAATATCCGCCTATAATCCTGAGACGGCCTGATAGTCCACAACCCGGACAAAGCCCAGCCGGTCCAGATCCGCCACCGGCCGCACAGCCATCCGGCCATCTTCCAGGGCAATTAGCTCGCCGACCGGCAAGCCCGGCGGGAACATTCCCCCATGCCCGGAGGTCACAATACGGTCCCCGGCTTCGGCCTTGGTGTCGGCAGGCAAATGCAGCAGCTCCGGGTAGGAATCGTTGTTTCCGGCCAGAATGGCGTGATCGTTTTTACCCTCGATCATCACCGGAATGCGGGAGTTCATATCCGTCAGCAACAAGATGCGGGCCGAACGGTCGCCCGTTTCAATCACGCGGCCGACAACGCCGTTATCCGAAATAGCCGCCTGTCCTTTGCGCACACCATCGGGGCTTCCGGCCAGAACGATAACGCTTTGCACATAGCTGTTTCCCGAATCGGCAATCACGCGCGCCGTAATGTAATGATGTTGCGGCGGCAGTTTCAAATTCATCAGTTTTTCGAGGCTGTCCTGACGGGCCTGCAGGACAAGCGCCGTTTGGTACCATTCCCGGAGCCGGATATTTTCAGCCTTCAACCGTTCGTTTTCAGCCTGCATCTGCGCGAAGCCGGTGACGGTCCCGACGGTATCGGCGGCTTGCTGAAATGGTGCATTCGCCGCCGCCAGAACCGGGGCAAAAAAGTCGATGACCTTTCCGCGCACGCCTTGCCCGCCGTCATCATAAACGGCAGAAAACAGGTAAAGCCCGATAGCAAGGAACAAAGACAGGAATGTCGGCAAACGCGCCCCCCACACATGCAGGGGGATAACACGGGAAAATCCTCTGGATCGTGATCGTAGTTTCAAATTTCAAAGCCTTGAAAAGACGTTAAGCAGAAACGTTTTTGCCTGATATTAAAAATACCCGGTAACCGCGATGAATGCAATCACCTGAAAAAATCTTATCAACATCCTGTTAAAAAGGAATGAATCGTACGCGGATGGACTTTCCCCTTAGGCGTAGCCGCCGATCAAAACGCGTTTGAGGGTTTTCATTTCTTCGAGCGCGTGCCCCGTGCCTAAAGCAACGCAGGACAGCGGATCGTCGGCAATCGCAACGGCCAGCCCTGTCGCATGGCGCAGGACGAAATCCAGATTGGAAAGCAGCGCGCCGCCGCCGGTCAGGACAATGCCTTTTTCAACGATATCCGCGGCAAGTTCAGGCGGCGTATGTTCAAGGGCTACTTTAACCGCTTCGACAATCTGGCCGACCGGCTCGGCCAGGCTTTCGGAGACCTGGCGTTCGGTAATGACGATTTCTTTCGGCACACCGTTCATCAGGTCGCGGCCTTTAATTTCGATCTTGCGGCCTTCGCCGTCGGCTGGCGGACAGGCCGAGCCGATTTCTTTTTTGATGCGCTCAGCCGTCGTTTCCCCGATAAGAAGATTATGCACCCGGCGGATATAAGCGATGATGGCCTCATCCATTTTATCCCCGCCAACGCGCACGGAGCGGGCATAGACGATCCCGCCCAGCGAGATCACGGCGACCTCGGTCGTGCCGCCGCCAATATCGACGACCATCGACCCGGTCGGTTCTGTGACGGGCAGGCCCGCCCCGATCGCGGCAGCCATCGGCTCTTCGATCAGGCCCACCTGCGATGCGCCTGCGCTTTCAGCCGATTCGATAATCGCGCGCTGCTCCACGGCGGTCGAGCCTGACGGCACACAGATCACCATTTTGGGCGACACGAAAGAGCGGCGGTTATGCACCTTGCGGATGAAGTGTTTAATCATCGCTTCTGTGACTTCGAAGTCGGCAATCACGCCGTCACGCAGCGGACGGATCGCAACAATATTACCCGGCGTGCGGCCCAGCATTTGTTTCGCTTCGTTACCGACCGCCAATATCTGCTTCTTGCCGTGCGCCATGGAGATGGCCACCACGGACGGCTCGTTCAACACAATACCCTGATCGCGCACATAAACCAGCGTATTGGCCGTGCCCAGATCGATTGCCATATCGGCAGACATAAAACCGAACAGTCTTGAAAACATCTAACAGTCTCACAAAGTATAAGGAACGCACCGGTTATAGCAGACAAAAGACACCCGCGCACCAAGATATTTCGCCTTATTAACAACTATAAAAAAAGCGTTGCCGACACAGCAAAAGGCCCGCGATCAGGCGGGCCTTTAAATTAAAGAGCCGTTTTGAAAATTAACCCTGACGCGCCTTGAAGCGTTTTTTGATCTTGTTGATCACATACACACGGCCGCGACGGCGGATAACCTGACAGTTCCGGTCCCGCGTTTTCAGTGTTTTTAACGAATTTACCACTTTCATTATCTTAATCCTTAAATGGCTGTCTTTTTCAGCGAAACCGGACACTACACGCCCCGACCCCGGTTTGTCAAGCATTCAGCGCAAAGAAATTCACACACCAAAAACACGAAACCAACCGCACATATTTGCGAAATAGTTGATTGATTTCCCGGAAAAAGACACGCATCATAGAGGCGAGCAGTTTCCAATCACACTATTCCTTATCAAATTCCATGAGCAGCATACAAACACAAAAGACATTTAAAGCCGGGGAAACCATCATGACGCAAGGCGAGGAAGGCTCCTCCGCCTATATCATCGAAGATGGCCAGGTTGAAATTTCGATTGAGCGCCCGGACGGCACCATCCAGACCGTCGGCACACGCGGTGAAGGCACCATTATCGGGGAAATGGCGATTGTCGACGCAGCGCCACGCACAGCCACCGTGAAAGCGACAAAAGACTGCAAATTGCTGGAAATTTCCCGTGACGACTTTTCCCTGCGCCTGAAAACCAGCGATCCGGTTATCCAGATGATTACGCAGGTTATCCTGACCCGTTACCGCGACACGCTGGCACGGGCCGAGATTCTGGGCGAAAGCCAGAATTTTCCGCCGCCGGAAATGGTTGAGCGCGATTATGCCTCCCAGACCGACGTGGTTGAATCCGTCAAAATCGCCAATGAATTCAAAGACGCTCTGGATAAGGGCGAACTGGCAATGCACTACCAGCCGATTATTGACCTGGCGACCGGCGATATTGTCGGTTTTGAATCGCTGATGCGCTGGACACACCCGGAACAGGGCTTTATCTCCCCCGGTATTTTCATTCCGATTGCCGAGAAGACCGGTTTGATCGTCGAAGCCTCCAAATGGGCGCTCAAAGAATCATGCGAAGCCCTGAAACGGATCGAGGGCAAGGTTTCGACCTCTCGTCCTTTATATATGAGCGTCAATTTCTCCAGCCATGATTTCGCCGAGGAAACCTTTGTCACAAACGTTTTGAGCACGATTAAAAACAGCGGCCTGAAAAACGAGCAGATCAAACTGGAAATTACCGAACGATTGCTGATCCAGCAGCCGGATAATGCCAAGGAAACCCTGAAAGCCTGCCGCAAGGAAGGCATCGGTATTTCCATCGACGATTTCGGGACGGGCTATTCGTCGCTCAGCTACCTGTACTTTTTCCCGATCGAGACATTAAAAATCGACCAGAGCTTTATTCGCTCCATGTACCGGGAAGAACGCTCTCTGGAACTGGTGAAATCCATTGTCGGCCTTGGAAAAAACCTGAGCATGGACATCACCGCCGAAGGGGTCGAGGATATCGAGGAAGCCCGGTTGCTGCAAACCATGGGCTGCGATAGCGCACAAGGATATTACTTCGCGCGACCGATGCCGGAAGATGATGTAGTCGAACACATCAAAAACTGGAAATCCCTGAAGCTCGCCGTCTAAAATTTTACCGGTATTCCCTGAAAACGCCTGTCGTATTTATATCAAATTTTAGGCGATAATTACCTGTTATTAATGAAATTCCGGCACAATAAAGGATGCGGCAGGTGTATTCCTGCGGCGTGGGTTTGGGTATATAATGAATAACCAGAGCGAAAAGCCGCTCTGACAGGGTACGAAGGGGAGAATAAACATGGCACGGACTCCGGATCAGGATTACAGCGATCAGACGAGCGCACATGGTGGAAACGCCGATTCTCAGGTTGAGACTATCTCGGCGACGGGACAAGAAAGCATCGAGATCCCCGGCGGCGATTTCATTGCCAGCGCCGATATCATCAAGGATGGCGCCGACCTGATACTGGAAGGTGCTAACGGTGAAACCATCGTTATCGAAGGTTATTTTGACGCCAGCCCTGCCCCGCTTTTGATGTCGCCCGATGGCGGCGCCCTGACCCCTGAACTGGTTGATTCCTTTGCCCACAATGCCGGCCCCGTACAATATGCCCAAAACGGAACCCTGTCCGATGTTTCTCCCGTTGGTGCGGTCGAAGAAATATCCGGGGACGCCACGGTGACCCGTGCAGACGGCACCACCGAAACACTGACGATCGGCATGCCTATTTTCCAGGGCGATATCGTCGAAACATCCGCCGAAGGCGCAGTTAATATTGTCTTTTCCGATGATTCCAGTTTTGCCGTTTCGCAAAATGCACGGCTGGCGATTGATGAATATGTGTTCGATCCGGCCAGCGAAAGCGGTTCATCGAATTTCTCCCTGCTGCGCGGGGTGTTTGTCTTTACCAGCGGCCTGATTGGCCGGGATGACCCGGATGATGTCGAAATCGACACGCCAATCGGTTCGATCGGGATTCGTGGTACGACCATCGCCGGGCAGATTGAACCTGATGGCGACAGCTTTGTTACAGTCACCGAAGGGGCGATCGTTGTGCGCAACGGCGCCGGGGAAATGGTGCTCTCTAACCAGTTTGAGACCGTGCGCCTGACCGGGTTTGACAGTGGCATGGAAAATATGGGCACGATGGATGCCCAAGCCCTTGGCCAGAGTTATGCCGGACTGAAAAGCGTTGCGCCCGTGTTCTTTACCGGGCTGGGCGCTGGCACGGCTGGCGACAACGGCGATACCGGTGACGCCGGCGCGCCTGAACCGCAAGCCGCAGACCAAGCGGCCGGTCAAGAGGCTACCGCCGCCGATGGCGACCAGCCGGGTGATGCCCCCACCGCCGATGGCAGTGAACCTGTTTTCATGCAGCCACCGGAAACCGGTACCGTTAGCTTTGATGCGGCCGTTTTGAACGAAGGGGGCGATGGCACCCTTATGCCGCCGCCGCCCACAAGCACAACGACGGATAGCCTGTCGACGACCGATGGCACCATCGCCACCACAGATACAGGCATTGTTCTTGATAACACCGTTCAACTGCCGCCGCTGGGATTAAACATTCTTCACCACGCCCCGCTGGTCGGTGTTGCGGCGGGCTATGTTGTGGCCGATATCTTCACGACACACCCCTATCCGGGCGTTGTCTTTGATACGGCGAGCACCAGTTCCTATTTCACGTTCGTGGACGGCCCCGGCCCCAATCAGGCGCAAATTGTTTTGACAGCGGTCGGTGCAAGCGCCATTAACGGCGGTACTTTGACCGCCGGAGATTTTATGGATGCACTGATGGTTCATGCCGTGCTGCCGGATGGCCGCGAACTGACACAACCTGTCGCGATTGCCGTCGGCAGCCCGCCGGTGCTGAACCTGAATACGCTGGGCGGCGAAGATGGCTTTGTTATTACGCCCAACGCGGCAACAGCCGGCGGTTTTGGTTCCTCGATCTCGGCACTCGGCGATATTAATCATGATGGCCGGGACGATTTCGTCTTCACAAACAACAGAGCAAGCGGTCAGACGATTATCTGGAAAAGCGGAACCGGGCCGGTCTCTGCCCCGATAGACGCCACCGACGACCATCATTCCCACGTTGCCGGGATCGGTGATTTTGATGGGAACGGAACACTGGATTATATCACCGGTTCTCCTGATGATGACACGGGTGCCTCAAATGGTGGTTTATACCGTGACAGCACGGGCACAGCCGTGAACATAGGCGGTGATGTCGGCGGACGACTGGGTGATGCCGTTGCCGGGATCGGTGATATCAATGGCGATGGTTATAGCGATGCCCTGGTCGGTGCACCGGGCGCTACAGCCGGCAACGGGGAAGCCACTGTTATTCTGGGCGGCGGGGTTGGCCCCACGTCAATCTTCGGATCAGCGGGTGATCGTTTTGGGCAGCAAGTCAGTGGCGCCGGGGATTTCAATAATGACGGATTTGCCGATTTTATGGTGGCTGCGCCCAACTCAGTCACCTCTCAGGCGCATCTGTTTTATGGGATAGCCGGTGGTGTCGACATCACCCCCGACAAGACCTTTAGCGGCCTTTCAACCGGCAGCGATGTCCCGATGTTCTATATGGGTGATATCAGCGGCGATGGCGTCAGCGACATCATGATTGTTGATGACCTTACCAATCAACTGCATTTGCTATATGGCGGCGGCGGCGTCGACACGAACCTTAGTGACGGCGTCGGCACTAACGGATACACCATCGACGGCACCGGTTACGATATTGTTGGCGGCGGCTTTGCCGGGGATTTCAACGGCGACGGCCACGATGATATCGCCATCGCGATCCGTGATGGATCCAGAGCCGATATTTATGTCCTGTATGGCCGGGAAAACTGGGCGGCCTTTGATACACAGGTCGGCACAGTCGATCTGAAATGGGCGCTGGACAACCCGGATAACGCCTTCCATATGAGCTACAATATCGGCACGGCCGGTACGTTTGAATTTGAAATCACCGGGGTTGGCGATGTCGATGGTGACGGGTTTGACGATCTGGCGATCGGCATGCCGGATGCCACAGGCGGGGCCGGCGGAATTGGTGTTGTTCTGGGACGCCCGAATGACAGCCTCCTTGAGGGTGGAAATCCCGATATGCACGCCGCCGGTTATAACGGCCCGGCGAATGTCGTTGCCTCCAGCGCCAATGATGCACTGGTCGGGGATGCCGGCACGAACGACCTAAGAGATAACAGCTACGCAAACATCTCGATGCATGGCGGGGCCGGGAATGATCTCTTGCATATCAACTCTCTGGGATTATCGGCTCAGATATATGACGATGGTACGAACAAAGAGCTGGGGCGTATCGATGGTGGCGGCGGGTTTGATGTTCTGAAATTCCATGGCGACAGCAGCGTGCTTGATTTTGCCTCTGTCGGTTCCGAAGGTCTAAGCGGGATTGAGAAAATCGAACTCACCGGTACCAGCCAGACTCTGAAACTCGGCTTTGATGACATCTTCAGCCTGCTTCAGGAAAGCCAGAATGGGAAACTGATGATTGTCGGCAATGCTAACGGGACATCGCTGATAGAAATAGATGATAACGATACCGGCTCTGGTAATTTCAACACCAATGTCGGCCTCAGCGCCACCCCCTTTGACAGCAGCGTCGGAGCTACAAGCATTGATGGCATTAACTTTTACCAATATACGATGGGCGGCTATACGCTTTTGGTCGACCAAAACACCGCGGGCATCACTCTGGTGTGACGTAGAAAAAAGAATTTTCTAATACGTTAGAAAAACATCCCGGTTTTTATCGGGATGTTTTTTTGTTTGCATTTCAAATGAAAATCCGATACAACACTTCCCATAATTATTCAAATGGTAGCAGGAGAAATTTATGACGGCCCTGACACAAGTTTTTAACTTTGATACTTTGAATTTCAGCAATGGGTATAACAACATCGGCCCTTCCTACACACAAGGTGACTTTACCTTTTTAGTTGAGGGCGGCGATCTTATTGTTTTTGGTCCCGCTGGCGGAAGTTATGTTGGTTCCGGTGCCATAATGCCTGAACTGGGCACAACGCTTAGCATTACAAACAACAACAATGAACTGTTTGGCATCAGCTTTGCTGAACTTGGTGACGTTGTTGGCGGCCTGGGTGCTTCTGCCGTTGAGTTTGTCGGAATTAAACCCGACGACACGACGCTTAGTCTATCCCTGACGACAGATGGTGGCACCATTGATTCTCAGATGCTCTTGACGCCTTCTCTGGATGATATTTTGTTCAAAGAAGTTACGATTGCTCAATCTATTCCGCCTTGGCAGCTCGATAGTATCGGCCTGAAGACCGGGTTTAATGATAACTCTGATGGTGGTAACGGTGGTAATGGCGGGCATGCCGTGTCTGAACCGTCATCGGCCATCCTTATGGTTGCTGCACTGGCCGCGACAACGGTCGCGACAGGTGTCAAAAAGATGTTTGCCAATAAAGCTCCGAAACTGGCGATCTAATTCCAGATTTCGTTTTAAAAGTTTCAATCAAAAGCCCCGTGATCCTCCTCCGGGGCTTTTTTGATGGCCCGATTCCCCCTTCCGGATGCTTCGCTACCGCTCGCAATGACAATTTTTTTACTTGCTGGTGGCGGTGAAGACGCCGTCCCAGTCGGCACCCGGCGGGTTTTTCTTAAACGCTTTCATCCGCGATTCGATCAGGTCGTAATAGCCGCTCATGGTGTCCCCGGCTTGCGCCCGGCACGCCGTTATCCGGTCTGCGGCCGTTTTCCAGTCCTGCGCCCGGTACGCGGTCAACATCGCTTCGTGCGCCGCGCGCCACGTGCGGAAGACTTCGGTTTGTGCGTGAACCTCATCACCGGCCAGCACATAGATCCGCACTGGTTTATCCTTGCCCTTGACCCGGATTTGATCCAGTTCGAGAATCGCCATATCCGGCACCAGAACCGCGGTATCTTCGCCCAGCATGATATCGACGCCGTAGGCCTTGGTTTGCCCCTCCAGCCGCGAGGCCAAATTCACGGAATCGCCCAGCGCCGAATAGGCAAAGCGCTGCTGTGATCCCATGTTGCCGACACTGGCCTGCCCGGTATTGATCCCGATCCCGGCCTGCAGCATGATCGGTTCCCGGCCCAGCTCGGCGGCTTTTTCACGCAGGCCCGCGTTAACCGCTGCCAGCGCGCCGCCCATTTTCAGGGCCGCTTGACATGCATGGCGGGCATGGTCCTTATCGTCCAGCGGCGCATTCCAGAACGCCATCATCGCATCACCCATATATTTGTCGATGGTACCGCGCGTTTCCATCACGGCATCCGACATCGGGGTCAGGAAGTTGTTCATCAGGCGGATGAGTTCTTCTGGCTCCAGCCCCTCGGAAATACTCGTGAAGCTGCGGATATCGGTGAACATGGTCGTCAGCTCACGCGTCTCCCCGCCCAGCTTCAGCCTGTCGGGGTGTTTGGTCAGCTCGGCCATGAAATGCGGCGATATATACAAACCGAACGCCTGCCGGACCTGTTTTCGCTCGGCTTCGGTGCGGATGTAGGTGAGGAACACAGAGACAACGAAGATTATAAAGATAGAGAGGCTTGGATAAACAGGATCAATCAAAACACCCAGATTCAAGAAAGCATATTGTGAAAATACAAATGCCAAAATGATCGTCATAATAGAAGGAAACAGAAGCCAGTAGACACCAACCAAGGGCGTCAGCAAAATCAAAAAAAGCCCAATTCCCAGCACGAAAAAATTCTCGGCATTTAAAACGGTAAGGGGCCTGATGAGATAATTATTTTCCAATATTTGTTCGACTGCATTCACATGGATTTCCACACCGGGCAAAAGTCCCAACGGGGTTGACCGTAAATCCTTTAATCCTTCGGCACTGGATGCAATGAACATGATTTTACCGTCGATCAAACCACGTACTTCATCATCATATTTTTCATCTAAAATCTTGTATGCTGGAATATAATTTTCAACCGCTGTTCCCGGACGAAAATAAATCCATATTTTGCCCGCATCGTCTATCGGAATGTGATATTTGCCAACCTTTAATTCGAACAGGTTTTCAAAGCTGACATTACTGAATTTGTTGTTGAGTATCAATTTGGGAAAGGGGCCGTTTTTATCACTGAGACGTACGGCTTCCAAACCAAGCGCCGGATATAGATATTTGCCATTACTAAAAACCAGAGACGTGCGCCTGATTACATTGTCAATTTCAGGATCCGCCATAAAGCTGCCATTTCCCGCAGCGGCTTTTTCAAGAACGGGTATAAAATTTGATGTCGATGCAAAACGAAAGCTATTAGAAACGAAGTAGTTTTTTATATCTTTTTTAACAAGAAAGCCCGCTTTCACAGCAGGCATTTGCTCTCCAATACCATGCGTAAAGCCGCTGACAAACCGCCCGTAATCTTTCATGCTCTGCGCCAGAATTTCATCATTATCAACTTTAAAACGATCGTATTTTTCAATCACATCGGCACGATCCTGTTCCGGCAGTATATCAAAAAACCGTTTGGGGGATGTTCTGTCCGGTTCAGCCAATACGCCATCAAAGGCAACTACCTTTGCCCCTAATCTTCCCAAGTTATCAATTATTTCTGCGAGTGTCGTTCTGGGCCAAGGCCATTGGCCCAGAATTTGAAGTGATTCATCATCAATATCAACCACGCTGACCTGGCCATTAGATTGGCGCGGATCTTTTTTCAGATAACTATCAAATACGATAAATTGTATCCGTTCGCGAACCGGGTTTTCCGGCTTGATAACAAATACCAGGACGATCAAAAGCAAAAACAAAAACCCGAAATGCACCCAGCGGCTGGTCAGGAGTTTCCCCATCGGTTTTCCCCTCCCCTAGCGTTCACGCAGTGCCCGGTCAAAGCCGCGTTTGATCGGTTTCAGCAAATAATCCATGATCGTGCGTTTGCCGGTGATGATTTCGGTTTCGGCCTGCATCCCCGGCGTTACCGGCAACGGGTTTTCGGCGCTCCCCAGATAATTGCGATCCGATTTCACGTCAATCTCAAAAAAGCTGTTGCCTTCGCGGTCCTGATTACTGTTAGCGCTGATCCGGACCAGACGCCCTTTGAGCGCCCCGTAACGCTGCGTGTCATAGGCGCTTATTTTTATCTTCACCGGCTGGCCGATCTGCAAAAATGCAATATCAGAGGGCGATACGCGGGCCGTGATCTTTACCTCGTCATCCGTCGGGACGATTTCAACCAGTTGCTGGGCCGGCTCGATCACCCCACCGATCGTCTTGAGGGAAATATTGTTGACGATCCCGGTAACCGGCGCGCGCAGCTCCGTCCGGTAGACACGGTCCTCGATCGACTTCATGCTTTCTTCGAGCTGTTTCAGGTCCGTTTCAACCGACCCCAGTTCCCCCAGCGCCTGCGAGCGGAATTTATCGCTCTGGTCGTCCCGTTCCTTTTTGGCGGAGCTCAGCTCTGATTCCAGCCCGGTCAATTTTTCCTTATAAGCGTTGGTCTGGCCGTATACATCCGACAACTCCCGGCGCAAACGAATTTCTTCCAGCTCCGGCAAAGCTTTTTGCTGTACCATTTTTTCCGTGATTTTCAGCTCCTTGTTCAGCGAGGCGCTATTCCCGCCCAGCCGCCGGATATGGGCGTTGGTTTCGGCAATTTCCGCCGTAACCCCGTCGATCTTGTCGTCAAGGATAGCAATCGCATTGGCCAGTTCCTGCTGGCGCGAGCGATAGAGCTTTTCTTCGTTGGCGGCGATGTCCGGCGCTTTTTCCGTGATATCGGCGGGCATGGCAAAATCCGTGCCTTCCGCTTCGGCCGTCAGCCGGGCTTTCTTGGCCCGCAGGCTCAGGGATTTGGCTTCGGCGCCGCGGCCCTCAGAGGCAAAGAACACGTCGCTGATCCGCATCAGCACCTGATCCTTGGCGACGCGGTCGCCTTCCTGCACCAGCAGTTCGGCCAGAATGCCGCCCTCCAGACTTTGCACGATCTGGTTTTCGCGGCTGGGAACGACCTGCCCGGCGCCGCGGGTGATTTCCTCGACCTCGGACACGCTGGCCCAGATGATAAACAGAACCACCATCGCCGTCACGGCAACCAGCATGACATTCGCCGCCAGATGCGGTTTCAGGCGCACCGCAGCTTCCAGTTCGCTCATGAATTCGGTTTCATGGTTCTGGCTGCTCATGATCCCTCCTTCGGCACTTCGACTTTGCCCTGTGCCAGCGCGGCGATAACCTTGTCCCGCGGGCCGTCAACAATTACCCGGCCCTGATCCATCAGGATCAACCGGTCGACCAGCGCCAGCAAATTCTGGCGGTGGGTAATAAGGATAAACGTCTTGTCGGCGACCTGCTGGCGGATATGGCGGGTAAAGGCTTCTTCGGCCTGCACATCCATGGCGTTGGTCGGCTCGTCACAGATAAAAATATTGGGGCGGGACAGCATGGCACGGGCCAGCGCGACGGCCTGCCTCTGCCCGCCGGACAACCCTTCACCGCGCTCCCCGACCGGGGCGTCATAGCCCATCGGGTGGCGGGAAACAAACTCATGAACGCCGGAGGCTTTGGCTGCCGCCAGTATTTCGCCTTCGCTGGCCTGCGGGTTGGCAACGGTTATATTCTCACGGATCGTACCGCGGAACAGCACGACATCCTGCGCGATATAAGCCATGTTCCGGCGCAAATCAGCAGGGTCGATCTGGCGATAGTCGGTATCATCGGCATAAAGCGCGCCCTGATCCGGCTCGTAGAGCCCCAGCATCATCCGGGCGATTGTGCTTTTCCCCGATCCGATCCGGCCAATCAACCCGACCTTTTCCCCGGCCTCGATCGTAAAGGACACGTCATTCAAAACCGACCGCGCTGTCCCCGGATAGGCAAAAGACACGTTATCGAACGCTATTTTGCCCTGCAGGGACGGGCGGTGCAGGAATTGTTTGTCCTGTGGCCGTTCGACCGGCAAGCTCATCACCTTGTTCAGGGTCGCCAGCGATCCGCGCGCCTGATGATAACGGGCCAGAAGGTTTGCCACCTGTCCGATCGGCGCAATCGCCCGGCCACCGAGCAAGACACAGGCGATCAGCGCGCCCATCGACATTTGCCCCTGTTGCACCAGGTACATGCCCATCAGAACAATAATGATCGTAGCGCTTTGCTGCAGGAACGTCGCAACGTTCACCCCCAGCGCCGATACAAAACGGGATTTTTGGCCTGTGGCGGCAGCCTCCCCGACCAGCGTGCCATAGCGGGCGCGCAAGCGGCCATCAGCGCCAATCGCCTTGATCGTTTCCAGCCCGCCAATCGTCTCGACCAGCAAACCGTGTTTAATCTCGGCCGCGTGCAGGGATTTGCGCACCATCATTTTCAGCGGATATTGCAGCGCCATCCCCGCGCCGATCACCACCAGAATCAGGCATGCCAGCATAAACGCCACCGGGCCGCCCAGAAGGTAGATCACCAGCAAATAGAACAAAGTAAAAGGCAGGTCCACCACAGCCGTCATCGTCGCCGATGTCATGAAATCGCGCACGCTGTCGAAATCGCGTAGCATATTGGCAAAAGCGCCGCTTGACGATGGCCGCCCGGCCAGCCGGATATCCAGAAGCTGATCGTAAATCCGGCGCGATGCCACCACGTCAATCCGCCGCCCGGCCAGATCGATAAAATAACCGCGCAGGGTCCGCATGATAAAATCAAACGTGAACGCCATCAGCGCGCCGATCGCCAGCGCCCAGCCCGTTTCAATGGCATTATTCGGGATCACCCGGTTGTAGAAATTCATAATAAACAGCGGGCTGACCAACCCGAACAAATTGATGAGCACAGCGGCGAGCGCCACCCGCCCGTAAAGCCCGCGGTTGTTCCAGAACACGCCCCAGAACCAGTGGCGATCAACGTCATCCTTTTCCGGCGTAGACGGATCGGCAAACTCGGCGCGCGGATGAATGTGAATGACATAGCCGGCGGCACTTTTTTTCAGATCCGATAACTTCACGGCTTTTTCAGCGCCGCTTTCGGGCAAAAAGACTTTTGCATGGCCCTTTGCCGCATCGACTGCCATCAACACACAGGCCTGTGCATTTTTAAGAATGAGAACCGCGGGCAACGCCGCCTCGGATATTTTTTCAATATGAGCCTGTTGCACAATCCGGGTTTTCAAGCCCAAACGATCCGCCGCCTCGCAAAACAAATGGGGGCCCATACCGTTTTCATCATAGGCCAGACCGGCCTTGATCGCCTCTGATGACTTGGCGCGGCCATAGTGAGCGGTCAGGTGAACAAGGCACTCCAGCAAGGGATCAACGGTATGCCCCTGCGGTTTTTCCTGCCCGGTACTGTTCTGGCTTTTCCCGGCCTTACCGGCTTTTTTATCGGTATTACTGTCCATCCGTTTGAACCGGCACTACGTTCAGGGCATCCTGAAGATTGCCCATTCCTGCCAAGGCTGCATATTGCGCGCCGATATAGCGATATTCACCGTTCATGCGCTCCAGCTTGGCGTTAAACAGTGTGTTTTCTGCCTGCAGTAATTGCAGGAGATTCACGCGTGAAGCCTCAAACTGCTGCTCATAGGTCGCCAGCAAGTCACGGTTCAGATCAACGCGTTCACGCAGGACATCCAGCTGCCGCTGCGCCGTTTCCAGATCGCTGTAAGCAACTTGCACAGCCTTGGCTACCGTCCGCTCCATTTCTTCCCTTTTAGCAAGGCTTTCGGCCTTGCGGTATTCGGCCTTGCGCAGGCGGGCGCGCTCGGCGCCGGCAACATTAAACTTCCAGTTCATCCGCACTAAAGCGCGAGCATCCGTTACTTCGCCGCCGATAATGTCCCTTTGGTCACGTTTCAGGTACGACAGCTCGCCGTTAAGCGCCGGGGTCAGCTTTGCCCGCTCGGACCGGGCCTCATGGTCATACGATTCGCCGGACAAAGACGCCGCGATCAAGCTGGGGTGCGTTTCCAGCGCCATCTTCAAGGCATCCTCCGTTGAGGACGGCAAAATCCCGTCCTCCGGTGACGGGCGGTTCATATCTTCGTCGGGCTCATGGCCTGTAATTTCGGCATACTCGGCGGCGCTTTTGCGAAGCTGCCCTTCCAGAGAGATCAGCGTATCCTCCAGCTGGGTCCGGACATCCCGCGCCTGCACCGTCATCGAGGCATCTGCCGCGCCCTCATCGACCATCCGGCCAATCCGCGCGATGTAGTCGTCGATTTTCCCCTTATGGGCCAGCGCCGCCGCCAGCGCTTCCCGGCCCCGCATAACATCCAGATAGGACAGCACCGTCCGCAGCGCCATTTGCTCGCGCGTATCTATAATCTTGTAATCGGCGGCCGTTTCACGGGCGGCCGCGGCTTCCACCCGGTTTTGCGTGCTCCCCGCATCAAACAGGAGCTGGGTCATCGTCACGGACCCCTCCCAAAAGCCGGAATAGCCCGCGCCGCGCGTTACGCTCAAACCGCGGCTGGTGCTGTTATCCCCGTAAATCCGTCCGGCAGCGCTGCGCACTTCCACTTGCGGGAAATAACCGTCGAAATACTCGTTCTTTTCTTCCATCGCGGCATCGCGGGCGGCCATCGCCGCCTCAACGGTCGGGTGATTATTCAGCGCCGCTTGCACAGCCGACGACAAAGGCTCGGCGCGCACCGTCGTAGAAGAGCAAAGCGCTAAAACAGCCCCTGCCGTCCATAATCCGGTTTTCAATAGGTATTTTTTATCGGTCATATAGAAACGTCGCTGGGACAAAGATGAAAAAAGACGCGGCATGCGCAAGAATCTTATATAGAATCTAACCAAGAACACACCGGAAAGCAAGCCTGTTCCTGTTATATGAGAAACCGATAATAACATAACTATATAAAATCACACATCGCTGTGAAAAACATGGCGGCGCCCTCTTCACAAAGCGTCAAAGATGTCACATATTCCTTTGTATTCATTTCAAAAACCGACAGCTTGTACAGGGGTGCCTATCCGTGAGTTTAAAAATTGCCGTCCTGAAAGAAACAGCCGCTGATGAGGCCCGCGTTGCCGCCTCTCCGGAAACGGTTAAAAAATACACGGCGCTGGGCTGCAGCGTCACTATCGAATCGGGCGCCGGGCAAAAAGCGTCCTTCACCGATGACGCCTTTAAAGAGGCCGGAGCCAAAATTGCCAAAAGTGCCGATGAAACCTTGAAAAGCGCCGATATTGTCCTGTGCGTTCAGCCGCCTGCCGCTACGGCGTTGAAAGACCTGAAAAAAGGCGCGCTGCTGATCGGTATGCTTGCACCTTACCAGAACGGCGCCCTGATCGAATCACTGGCAAAGGCCGGGATCGACGCCATGACCATGGAGCTGGTGCCGCGAATCAGCCGGGCGCAAGCGATGGACGTCCTGTCGTCCCAGTCAAACCTTGCCGGATACAAATCCGTTCTGGATGCCGCCGAGCAATTCAACCGCGGCTTTCCGATGATGATGACCGCTGCCGGAACCGTTCCCCCGGCGAAAGTGTTTGTTATGGGCGCCGGCGTTGCAGGGTTGCAGGCGATTGCGACCGCCAAACGTCTGGGCGCTGTTGTATCAGCCACCGATGTCCGGCCGGCTGCCAAGGAACAGGTGCAATCACTGGGCGGGACGTTCGTTGCCGTCGAGGACGAAGAATTCAAACAGGCTGAAACCGCGGGCGGTTATGCCAAGGAAATGTCGGCCGAGTATAAAAAGAAACAGGCCGCTCTGACCGAAGAACACATCGCCAAGCAGGATATTGTGATTACCACGGCCCTGATCCCCGGTCGTCCGGCGCCGAAACTGATTACCGAGGCGATGGTCAAGACCATGAAACCGGGCGCGGTGATTGTCGATCTGGCAGCGGAAACCGGTGGCAACTGCGACCTGACCGAAGCCGGAAAAGTCGTTGAGAAGCACGGCGTTATCATCGTCGGCCACAAAAACGTGCCGAGCCGTCTGGCGGCCAGCGCCGCCGCGCTTTACGCCAAGAACCTTTTGAACCTGATGAATTTGCTCGTCGACAAGGACAGCGGCAAACTGGCGATCAACCGGGAAGACGAGATCGTCCAAGGCATCCTCCTGACCAGCGGCGGCAAAGTCGTTCACCCGCAATTCGGGGCGGCGAAAGCCAAAGAGCCCGCCGCAAAAAAGGAAACAGCGGCCAAGCCAAAGCCTGCGGCCAAAAAACCGGTTTCCAAGGCACCGGCGACGAAAAAAACGACAGCTAAAAAACCGGCGGCAAAAAAAGCGGCCGCCAAGACATCAACCACGACAAAAAAATAAGGATCGTGAACCATGAGTAACAACACATTATCCGAGAGTCTGGCCGAACTGGCGAATCAGACAAAGGCGCTGGCGGACCAGACAGCGGCCATGGCCATAGAAGCCTCACATTCCATGGCGACGGGCGATCACGGCGACGGCTTTCTGGTGACCGGTTTGACCGTTTTCGTGCTGGCCTGTTTTGTCGGTTATTACGTGGTCTGGCGTGTTACCCCGGCCCTGCACTCGCCGCTGATGGCGGTGACGAATGCGATTTCTTCGGTGATTATCGTCGGTGCGCTGCTGGCGGCGGGGGCTTCGCATAACGGATTTTCCCAGTTTCTGGGGTTTCTCGCGGTGATCCTCGCCTCCGTGAACATCTTTGGCGGCTTTATCGTGTCGCGCCGGATGCTGCACATGTTTAAGAAAAAGGGGTAAGAACGTGAAATCCCTCTGGACCGTCACCATCATCTGCTTAGTCGTTGCCGCCAGCATTCTGACGGTGAGAGAGACGGCTATAGCGGCTGACGCCGGCAAAGAAAGCGCTTACGACCACATTATAAAAACCCGGACAATCCGCTGCGGTTACAATTATTACGAACCGGTCATCATGCGCGACCCGAATACTGGTGAATTTTCCGGCATTTTTCCCGAATACATGGAAGCGCTGGCCAAAGCCACAGGACTGAACATCGAATGGACGCAGGAAGTCGGCTGGGGCGATGTGCCCGCCGCCCTGCAATCCGGGAAAATCGACGCTATGTGCGCCGGCAAATGGGCCGATGCCAAGGATGGCGTCCAGAGCGCCTTTACCGTTCCGGTTTTCTTCAACGCGATCGAAGCCTACGTTCGCGCCGACGACCATCGTTTCGACGATAACATGATGAGTGCCATCAACGACCCTGCCGTAACCATCGCCGCCATAGACGGCGGCGTAACGGAAGACATCGCCACTGAAGATTTCCCGAAAGCCCGACGGCTGCAACTGACCATCATGGAGACGGATATTAACCAACTCATCAACGTCTCTATGGGTAAAGCCGACATCACCTTTACGAATCACGGCCAGGCCTCCGGCTTCATGAAGAACAATCCCGGCAAGATCCGCAGGCTCGCGCCGGACAAGCCGCTGCGCGTTTACGGCGTAACGACGGCGATTGACATTCACGAACGTGAATTGCTGTCTCTTCTTAACACAGCCACGCAGCAGCTCCAGAACAGCGGCGTGATCGACCGGATTCTCGACAAATACGAATCCGACTATCCCGGCGCGTTTAGCCGCGTTGCCAAGCCGTACCAGACTCAACACGAAGAAAAAAAAGAGGACTAATATACCAATGGAAACACTTGCCCCCTTGGCCTATCTGATATCGTCCGTCTGCTTTATTATGGCGCTGCGCGGTTTGTCGCACCCGGAAAGCGCGCGGTCCGGTCTTGTTTACGGGATGAGCGGCATGGCGCTGGCGGTTGTGACAACGCTGATGCTGCCGACGGTGACCTCTTACGGATTGATTATCCTCGGCATTATGATCGGCGGGACGATCGGCGCGGTGATTGCCAAGAAAATCGAGATGACAGCCCTGCCCCAACTGGTGGCGGCGTTTCACTCGCTGGTCGGTCTGGCGGCGGTTTTTGTCGCGGCGGCGGCATTCTATTCCCCGGAAAGCTATGGCATCGGCGAGCCCGGCGCCATCAAAACGGCCAGCCTGATCGAAATGGCGCTCGGCGTCGCGATCGGGGCTGTGACCTTTACCGGCTCGATTATCGCCTGGGGCAAGTTACAGGGTAAAATCTCCGGCAAGCCCGTGACATTCCCGATGCAGCACCAGATCAATGCCGGGCTGGGCGGCTTGTTGCTCTTGTTCGTTATCCTTCTGTGCGCGACCGGCAGCGGCTTTTTCTTCTGGATGATTGTCTTGCTGGGCCTCGCGCTCGGCGTTTTGATGATTATCCCGATCGGCGGCGCAGACATGCCGGTGATCGTTTCGATGCTCAACTCCTATTCCGGGTGGGCGGCGGCCGGTATCGGCTTTACGCTGCATAACAACCTGCTGATCGTGACCGGCGCGCTGGTCGGCGCCAGCGGTGCGATCCTGTCCTACATCATGTGCAAGGGCATGAACCGCAGCTTCTTTAACGTGATCCTTGGCGGCTTTGGCGGCGAACAGGCCGCGGGCGCAGCGGCGGATCACGGCGACCGCAATGCCAAAATGGGCGCGGCGGATGATGCGGCCTATATCATGAAAAATGCATCCAGCGTTATCATCGTTCCCGGTTACGGGATGGCGGTGGCGCAGGCCCAGCACGCGCTGCGCGAGATGGCTGACATCCTGAAGAAGGAAGGCGTTGACGTAAAATACGCCATTCACCCGGTTGCGGGCCGTATGCCAGGCCACATGAACGTTCTGCTGGCCGAAGCCAACGTGCCTTACGACGAAGTGTTCGAGCTGGAAGACATCAACCGCGATTTCGCCCAGACCGACGTGGTGTACGTGATTGGTGCAAACGATATCACCAACCCGGCGGCCAAGCATGACAGCTCCTCACCCATCTACGGGATGCCGGTTCTGGATGTTGAAAAAGCCGGGACGGTGCTGTTCGTCAAACGCTCGATGGGATCGGGCTATGCCGGGATCGACAACCCGCTGTTCTATGCCGATAACACGATGATGCTGCTCGGCGATGCCAAGAAAATGACGGAAGACATCGTCAAGGCGATGGAATAGCCATGGGCTATCCAATTTACACACCGCAATGCGTTTTGATTACCGGGGCCACGAGCGGTTTCGGGACGGCGTTTGCCAAGCGCTTTGCCGCCAACGGATCACGCGTTATCCTGCATGGCCGTAATTCCGACAAGCTTCATCAGTTGCAGGAAGTTGTAGAGGGCGACACCCACACGATCTGTTTTGACGTCACCGACCATGCGGCGATGAAACAGGCGCTCGATAATCTGCCTGACGGTTTCAAGGATATCGACTGCCTGATTAACAACGCGGGCGGGGCGCTGGGGCTGGAGCCGGCTCAGGACGCTAATCTTGAGGACTGGGATTCGATGATCGCCACCAACGTGACGGCACTGGTTCACATGACCCGGCATGTATTGCCCGGCATGGTGGCGCGCGGGCGCGGGCATATCATCAATATCGGTTCGATTGCCGGAAACTGGCCTTATCCGGGGGGCAATGTTTACTGTGCGTCCAAGGCGTTTGTGAAACAGTTTTCTCTGGCTTTGCGCGCCGATCTGCACGGCACCCACGTGCGCGTCACCAATATCGAGCCCGGCATGGCGCACACCGATTTTTCACTGGCACGTTTCAAGGGCGACAAGGAAAAAGCCGACGCCGTTTACGCCCATACGGAGCCGCTGTCAGCCGAAGATGTTGCCGAAACGGTTTACTGGTCGGCGACCCTGCCGGCGCATGTCAACATCAACACGCTGGAAGTCATGCCGACGGCCCAGAGTTTCGGGCCTCTGCCCGTTGAAAGAAACGTCTAGCCTGTATCCGCGCCGCATATTACAATGCCCGTCATGACTAGTGATTCGGTAAAAGACCGCCCCGCCCTCGAAGATCGTTTTCAACAACCACCCGGTTGGCGCTGGCACACATTTTCAAATGCCAAGGGCCGCAAAATGCGGTTTGGCACGGTGGCACCGCCCAGCCATATTCCCGATGCGATTGTGATTGTCCTGCCGGGACTGTCGGAATTTAGTGAAAAATATTTTGAGCTGGCCCACGACCTGCTTAAACGGAATCTCAGTATGTGGGTTTTGGACTGGCAAGGACAGGGAAAATCCGAACGGCACCTGAAAAACCGCCATAAACGCCACGCCACCAGTTTCGATGACGATGTTGCCGATCTTCATTTTTTCCTGATGGAATACGTCAAGCACGCCGCCGTTCACCCGGATATCGGGCGCATTCCGCTGGTGATGCTCGGGCATTCGATGGGCGCCAATATCGGCCTGCGTTACCTCAGCCAGCACCCGGACATGTTTGCTGCCGCGGCCTTTACCGCCCCGATGCTGGGCATTAAATCCCTTAGAGCCTTTCCGGGATGGCTGCGGCTGGCGATTTCGGGGGCTTTGAACGAATCCATGAATTCCAGCTACATATTCGGCGGCGGCGACTGGGATCCCGAAATTCGCCCGCGCCGCGCCCACGACACGCTATCCAGCGATCCGGTCCGCGACCAGGTTCATAATACGTGGTGCGAATTCGACCCTGACCTGCAAGTTGGCAATGTAACGTTCGGCTGGGTTCACGAAGCGCTGGTTTCGTGTTACAAGCTTGCCAAATCCCGTGTTCTGCAAAGTATCCAAACGCCTGTCCTTCTGGCGCTGGCCGAACAGGAAAAACTGGTCGACAACAAGGCGATCAAAAAAGCCGTCCAGAAAATCCCGCAGGCGACCTTGCTGGAGCTTCCCGACTCCCACCACGAAATTCTGATGGAAAAAGATGAAATCCGGGATCGTTTTCTGGCCGCCTTTGATGAGCTGTTGACAACCAACGCCATCAAAGAGAAAGTAAAACCGTTCTAGATGTGGCACGCTGCCCGCACGTTTTTATCAGGAGAGAGCTTTATGGACCCCAGAGAATTTTTTGAAACCGGCCGTCACATTCGCTTGAGCGACCGTATTCTGTTCGCCCTTGATCTGGCTTTACAGCAAGGCGACGCCCCTATTTCCGAAGAGCTGGTCAAAGCGCTTGACCTGTCGATGACCCGGAACACGGGCGGCGGTGAATTTATCGAACGGCGTGATTACCCGGACGAGATCGAGGACGCCCTGCACCGTCTTGACGGCCTGCGCGCCCGCGACAAGGGCTAATCCCGCCCGATCAACTGTTTCCATTCTTCTTCTGAAAGCACGGTGACGCCCAGTTCCCGTGCTTTTTTCAGCTTTGATCCGGCATCCGCACCAGCGATAACGTAATCGGTTTTGGCGGATACGGATCCGGCAACCTTGGCGCCCAGCGATTCGGCTCCGGCCTTGGCCTCGGCCCGCGTCATGGTTTCGAGCGTCCCGGTGAATACCACCGTCTTCCCCGCCACGGGAGAATCGGAAGCGGCAGGAGCTTCGTAGGTTTCGATGGTCAAAAAGCTTTCCAGATCAGCCAGAACCTCCCGGTTATGGTCCTCGGCAAAAAAGCCCAGCAAATCATCGGCAACGGCGGGGCCGACATCCTCGATCGACAGCAGGTCGGCAAACGCCTCGCTCTCCCGGTCCTGCGCGGCATCCATAGCCGTTTTCAAAGCCTCCAGGGATCCGTAATGCCCGGCTAATCTTTTGGCTGTCGCCTGTCCGATCTGGCGAATACCCAGCGCATAAATAAAGCGCGGCAGCTCAATCGTGCGGCGATTTTGGATAGCGGCAAACAGGTTTTCAGCGGATTTCTCGCCCCAGCCTTCCCATTCCTGCAAGGGACGTAATTCATTGTCATCCTGAGCACCAGCGAAGGATCTTTTATCGCTGGCAACCGATTCTTCCGCCCCGCTTTCGCGGGGGTCAGAATGACAAACAAGTTCTTTATTGCGCTCCTCCAGCCGGAAGATATCGGCGGGGCTGTGCAGCAAGCCTTTTTCCCAGAACAGCTCGATGACCTTTGTGCCCATGCCTTCGATATCAAACGCATCGCGGGACACAAAATGCTTCAGGCGTTCGACGGCCTGCGCGTCACAGATCAGGCCCCCAGTGCAGCGACGCACCGCTTCACCCTCCTCCCGGATGGCCAGAGATTTACAAACCGGGCAATGATCGGGATAAGGGAATTCTTTTTCTTCGCCCGTGCGCTTGTCCGTCAAAACCCTGACAATCTGCGGGATGACATCGCCGGCGCGCTGGATGACAACCATATCGCCGATACGGATATCCTTGCGGCGGATTTCGTCTTCGTTGTGGAGCGTCGCATTCGATACCACCACGCCGCCGACACTGATAGGCTCCAACCGGGCAACGGGCGTCAGCGCCCCAGTACGGCCCACTTGTATCTCGATATCCTTGAGACGCGTTATCGCCTGCTCTGCCGGGAATTTATGCGCCGTCGCCCAGCGCGGCGCACGGGAGACAAAACCGAGGCGTTCCTGCCAGTCCTTACGGTTGACCTTGTACACCACGCCATCAATTTCGTAATCAAGGTCGGGACGTTTTTCGAGGATATCTTGATAATACGCCATCAGCGCATCCTCATTGTCACACACATCGAAAGGCTCCGCCCGTACAAACCCCCACTGCTGAAGGGTTGATATAATGTCGTTCTGGGTTTTAGCGGATAAAACGCTATCATCCGCTACGGCATAAGCAAAGAAATGCAATGGGCGTTCAGCCGTAATCGCGGGGTCGAGCTGGCGCACGCTGCCCGCTGCCGCGTTGCGCGGATTGGCGAAAAGCTGTTTTCCGGCTTCTTCCTGCCGCTTGTTCAGGGCCGCAAAATCATCACGGCGCATATAAATTTCACCGCGAACCTCCAGCATGTCTGGCGCTTCATCTGGTAACTCTATAGGCACATCACTAATCATCATGACGTTGGCGGTGATGTCTTCGCCTTCCTGCCCATCGCCACGGGTGGCGGCCAGAACCAGTTTTCTATTCTCGTAGCGCAGGGAACAAGACAGGCCGTCGATTTTCGGTTCGGCCTGAATTCCGACAGACTCATTTTCGGCTAATCCTAAAAATCGTCGAATGCGATCAAGGAAATCTCCGACATCCTCTTCGCTGAACACGTTGGACAGGGAGAGCATCGGCACGCTGTGTCTGACCTTTTTAAAGCCCCTTGCCGGGGCGGCGCCAACGGTCTGGGTTGGGCTATCGGCGGTTACCAATTCCGGGTGTTTGCTTTCGAGGTCTTCCAGTTCACGGCGCAGGGCATCGTAATCGGCGTCGGAGATTTCCGGTTCGTCTTTCTGGTAGTACAGCGCATCATGATGACGGATCTGCGCGACCAGCTTTTTATGCCGCGCGCGCGCGTCTTCCTCTTCGAAATTAAAAAGTGAATCTGACATTTTTCCTACTTAAAACGGCATCCCCGCGAACGCGGGGATCCACATATTACAAACGATCATACAAATCGTTCCATTCCGGATTAGAGCCTTCAATCAATTCGATTTTCCAGTCTCTGTTCCATTTTTTCATGCGCCGCTCTCTTTGCGCCGCTTCCCAGTAATCGTCATATGTTTCAAACCAGACGAGGCGATCAACATTATAGCGACTTGTAAATCCTTCGACAGCCTTGTTTTTATGTTGCCAAATTCTTCTTTTTAAATCTGTTGTGACGCCGATGTACAAAGTACCATTCCTTTTGCTTGTAACCATGTACACGTAATGATAACTCACCGCCTTTTCCTCTCTGGATCCCCGCTTACGCGGGGATGCTCATACCTGTTGATTCACGCCGCTCTCCCCGTTTCCAGCAATTTATCGGCGGCTGCGCGGGATTCGTCAGTGATAGACGCGCCGGAGAGCATGCGGGCGATTTCTTCACGCCGGGCGGGTGTTTCCTCCAGATGGATCACCGTGGTTTTCACATCATCGCCCCCGTCTTTCATTACGATGTAGTGATGGCCCGCGCGGGCGGCGACCTGCGGCGCATGGGTGACGACGAGAATCTGGCGGCTGGCGGCGAGGCGCGCAAGGCGTTCGCCCACCGCATCGGCGGTGGCGCCGCCAATCCCGGAATCGACTTCATCAAAAATCATGGTGCCCGCCGTACCGGTTTCGGCCATCACGACTTTTAGCGCCAGCATAAAACGGGCCATTTCCCCGCCGGACGCAATCTTGTTCAGCGGTCCCGGCTCCGTCCCCGGATTGGTAGCGACGAGGAAGCGCACGCGGTCCATGCCGCCCGGCCCCCATTCGCCCTCTTCGAGACTTTCGACCTTTGTCACGAACAGAGCTTTTTCCAGCTTTAGCGGCGGCAATTCGTCAGCCACGAACCCATCGAGTTTCCCGGCTGCCTGCTGTCTTTGTCCGCGAACGTCTTCCGCATAAGACATGTAAGCTTTTTTCAGGGCGTCCGTTTCCTTCATGAGTTCTGCCAGAATATCGTCCTGCCGTTCGATATTATTCAGCTGCGCGGCCAGTTCATCGCGGATACGCGGCAGGTCGTCAACCGTGCAATCGTGCTTGCGGGCCTGCGCGCGCAAGGCAAACAGGCGGTCGTCGATCTCGCTTAAGGAATATTCACATTCCTCCAGATCGGCTGAAAGAGACTGGATCGCCGACAGCGCTTCCTGAAGTTCGGCGCCCGCCCGGTCAAGCGCCGCCATAATGTCCGCGCCGTCATCACCGGCACGTTCCAGCGCGCGGGCGGCCTGCCCCAGAACATTCTCGGCTTCGTTCACGCCTTCATACCCCACATTCAGGGCTTCGAGGATTTGCTCCCGTTTCATCAGCCGTTCACGCAAATGCGCCAGTTTTTCCTCTTCGCCCTGCTCCGGAGCCAGCGCATCAAGGTCTTCGACGGCCTGACGCAAATATTCTTCATCCCGGCGGGCGCGGTCCATAGCTTCGCGTTCCGCACTCAACTTTTCTTCCGCGGTTTTCCATGCGTCCCAGTGACCACGCAGCTCTGCCGTATTTACACCGGCATACTCATCCAGCATCCCGCGGTGCGTTTTGGGGTCGAGAAGCCCCTGCGTTTCAAACTGGCCGTGAATTTCGACAAGGCTTTCGCCGACCGTACGCAAAAGCCCGGCACTGACCGGCTGGTCATTGATAAAGGCTTTGGAGCGGCCATCGGCGCTCAAGCTGCGCCGCACGACCAGAGGCTCGCCCTGCTCCACCATAATCTCCGATTCCTGTAACACTGAAAATGCGGGGTGAGAGGCCGGGATTTCAAAAGTAGCAGTGACCTGCGCTTGCTCCGCACCCTTGCGAACCAGCCGCGTTTCGGCCCGCGCACCAAGCGCCAGCCCCAGCGAATCCAGCAGGATTGACTTCCCCGCGCCGGTTTCCCCGGTCAGGGCGCAAAACCCTGCCCGGAATTCCAGAGCCAGCCGGTCGATCAGGACAACATTCTGTATGGTCAAAGCCGTGAGCATAAACGGTATTAGAGCAGATTCTCCAGCACTTTCCAATGCACCGCGTGTATCTGTAAACCGGGTAATTCAGACACATCAACCCAGCGGGCTTTCAAGGCGTCTTCGGGGCTGGTTTCTCCTTCAAACAACAGCGATTCATAGGCGTGATCCTTCAACAAGAAGTAGGTTTGATCGTAGTGCCAAAATTCACCACAATTTTCAGCCTTCAGATATGCGCGCTGCGTAATTGTTTTTACGGCATTAACGAAAGGAAGCTCCACCGCTGCTTCTTCCCACATTTCACGGGTCATCGCTTGCTGCGCCGTTTCACCGGGATCAATACCGCCACCCGGCAACTCTGGAACATCTGGTGCACAGCCCGGCCATGTTAGAAGGATTTTGTTTTGAACGATCAGGATGCCAAAGGCGCCAGCCCGCCCCTTGATAACACTATTTTCATCCGGCGTGTGCGTTTTTCCCCAGCGGTCGATATAGGTTTCCATATTAATACCCCCCTGCCTTGTCATTCTGAACCGCAGGTGAAGAATCTTTGTGAGCAACATCAGATCCTTCGCGTCGCTCAGGATGACAGCCTGAAAAAGCTAGTCCGGTTTAAAGATGCTTTCCACCGTCCGGTCAACCCAGCCGCGTTCATCGAGAATTTTGGCACGCTGCTCAGGGTCGAGCAGTTTATAGCTGCGTTCGTACCATTTGTTACCGGGATAGTTATACCCCAAAACCGCCGCCACATGCGTGGCTTCGGTCTTTAGACCCAGTGTCATATAGGCTTCGACAAGGCGGTGTAGCGCTTCGGGGACGTGGGTGGTGGTCTGGTATTCCTTGACCACCACCAAGAACCGGTTCATCGCCGCATTAATGTAGCCACGGTTCAGGTAATAGCGCCCGATCTCCATTTCCTTACCCGCCAGATGGTCGAGCGTCAGATCAAGCTTCAAATTGGCATCGCGGGCGTACTGGCTGTCCGGGAAACGGCGAACAAGTGTTTGCAGAGCGTTTAGCGCCTCCATCGTCAACGCCTGATCGCGGGCGACATCTGAAATTTGCTCATAGAAACATAGTGCCCGCAGATACAGGGCGTAGTCGACATCCTGATTGCCGGGGTGCAGCTGGATAAACCGATCCAGCGCCAATATCGCCTCATCGTAATGCAGCCCCTTGTAAGCGGCATAGGCGGCCATTAACTCGGCGCGCGTTGCCCACTGGGAATAAGGGTGCTGGCGCTCGACTTCATCAAACAACCGGGCGGCCTCGATATAGCGGTCATCATCCAGTGCCGACGCCGCTTCGTTATACAGCGTCTCCACAGGCTTTTCGTCCTCAGGCGCCTGATCGTCTTTTCCCTTGTCTGACCCGGCGCACGCGCAAAGGCCCAGAAGAAGAAACACAGGTAGTAAGCGCAGATATATTCTCATGACAAACGGCTTTCGTTTTCAAATGATGGTTTACTATAGATAGCCGCCTGCGGGACGGAAATAAAGAGGGGATGTGCAAGACATCCCCAATCACAAGACATCCCTGATGGAAAACCTAGTGTACGGCTTCCCGGCGGGCTTCTTCCATATCGACCAGTGTCCAGGCCTCTTTGTCCGCGAACAGCTTGTGCAAAAGCGCGTTGTTCATCGCGTGGCCACCCTTGGTCCCTTCATAGGTGCCGATAATCGGCGCGCCGGCCAGATACAGATCGCCGATCGCATCAAGCAGCTTATGGCGAATAAATTCATCCTCATGGCGCAGGCCGTCCTCGTTCATGATCTTGTCACGATCCAGAACAATGGCATTTTCCAGCGAGCCACCCAGCGCCAGACCATGCTTGCGCAGGGCTTCGACTTCCTCGACGAACCCGAAAGTCCGGGCATTGGCGAAGTTATGACGGAAATTACCGTTAACCAGTTTGATTTGCTGATGCTGGTGGCCGATGGCCGGGTGATCGAATTCAATTTCCCCGACAAACGAGGGCACATCACCGGGGGTCAGGGAGACGGTTTTGCCGTCTTGCTCGACCTTGATTTCTTTCAAAACCTTGATGGCGGTGCGCATTTTGGCCAGCTTGCGGATACCGGCTTCATCAATTTTTTCGATAAAGGGCGCGGAGCTGCCATCCATAATCGGCACTTCCGGACCGTCCAGTTCGATAATAACGTTATCGACGCCGCAGCCGCGCAGGGCTGCCATCAAATGTTCGACCGTGCCGACGGTAACACCGGCCTCGTTGCCGATTACTGTGCACAGACGCGTATCAACCACGCGGTCCCACAGGGCCGGGATATGATTATCGCGGTCGGCGACGTCCGTACGGACAAAGCAGATACCGGCATCTTCGCCCGCCGGGCGCATCGTCATAATGACTTCCGCGCCGGAATGAAGGCCAATGCCTTTGAATGTAACGCTTTTTTGCAAGGTCTGTTGCATGAAATCTCTATATCTCTAGGTTTACCGTCACGGTAAATATAAGATTTCTGCCTGTTTATAACAAATCACTGTTTATTGCGGATTGTTACAATCGATGCGTGCCCGTTTATTTGTAGGCCGGAATGACCTTGTGCCGCTCAATAGCCGCTGCCACGTGCAGGGTATTTTCGATGTCCGTGCCCTGCGGAAACAAAAGCGTTTTGCTTCACTCGTTATAAAAACCATCCCCTAGGCGTTAGGGTTTGGAATCAAAGGATTTGCACGATTTTTATTTATGGAATCAAGCCACCAAAGCGCCTGGACTTTTCCTTCGGGTTTGCTCGATGCCAACACTTCCGTCGCGCCTGCTTTTTGCCACGAGTCAATAACAGCCAGTCCCCGGTCAATGTCCTCTGTCCGCTTTTCAAGGGCTCTTTCAAAAGCATCATCGTTTTCCTTGCCCGAAGGGGGAGAAACGAGCATTTCCCCAATCTTACTCCACACATTGCGGAGCTCATGCTTCAGCTCTTCCAGATCGCGGGTATAACCGCCTTTTGTATTTTCTGTCTCTTGTGCCATTTTTTCACATCCTTTTTATTTAATTTATTACCGTAACAGAATTTCTATAATAGTTTTTCCAGCGCCGCCACAAAAAAAGAGGGGCCGCGAACGGCCCCTGTAGGGAAGGATTGGCAAAAGTTTTTACCCCACTAAATCTTTTAATTGGCCTGACGGCGCAAGAAAGCCGGAATATCCAGTTCATCTTCCTTTTGCACTTCGGCTCTGGTTACGGACGGCGAGTCGATCGCCAGATTTCCCTGTGACGGCGCGGCGCCCCCTTGTGTCCGCGGTGCATGCAGCCCCATCGGCGGGCGTCCGGCGTTGCCGCCTTGCCCTTGCTGCGTGCTGTCCGTTTCCCCTGAATCCCGGTGATGATCGCCGGTCAGCCCTTCCGTGTATTGACGGAGCGGCGTGGTGAAGCGTTCGAACAAGGACGGTGTCCGCTGTTGTTTTTTCTGCTGCGCGCTTCCGCCCGGAACCGGGGGACGCAGCGTCAGGCCGGAAGCACTTTCCGTGTCTGCGGCGGCATAAGACGGGCGTGAAGCCATTAGACCCGACATACCCGGCGCGCCTGTTTGCGTTTGGGCGGATGCAGGCATCGTCGCCGTCGGTGCCGGAGTCGTCATTCTCTCAGCCTGAGCCGTGTCTTGCGGAGTCATCGGTTTCGGCGGAATAAAGGAATCCCGGTAGACCGTGCCCCGCATTGACTGTCCGGGCATCGTCTGCATAGACGCGGGCGTTGCTGTCCGGGCTGGCGTCGGTGCAAATTCGTTTTGCTCGAACATATCCGTTTCCGGCTCATCGGCCATCGTTTCCATAGACACCTGTTGTGGTGCCGGTGTTGCCATCGGCGCTTTTTGAACAGCCGGGGCGATCCCCATAGGCTGGGATACCGGCACCGCCGTTTCGGTTTTAGGCTGTGCGCGCTCGATTTTTGTCTGCGTCACAGCCGGTTTAAAACCCGCAGAGCCGGATGTCCGGTTCACAGACTTCAGTTCCGCAGCATCAATCCCGGTTGCCACAACGGAAACGCGCATCGTGCCTTCCAAAGACGAATCGAATGTCGAACCAATGATGATATTGGCGTTCGGATCGACTTCATCGCGGATACGGTTGCACGCTTCATCGACTTCGAACAGCGTCATGTCATCGCCGCCTGTCACGTTGATGATAACGCCGCGTGCGCCTTTCATCGAAACGTCATCCAGCAGCGGGTTGTTGATCGCGGCTTCCGCCGATTCAATCGCGCGTTTTTCGCCTGTGGCTTCGCCTGTCCCCATCATGGCCTTGCCCATTTCCAGCATCACAGAGCGGATATCGGCAAAGTCGAGGTTAATCAGGCCCGGACGCACCATCAGGTCCGTCACGCCGCGCACAGCGGATTGCAGCACGCCGTCGGCCATTTTAAAGGCTTCGGCAAAGGTTGTTTTTTCGTTCGCGACGCGGAACAAATTCTGGTTCGGGATTACGATCAATGTGTCGACGTATTCCTGCATTTCTTCGATTCCCTCTTCCGCCATTTTCATGCGCAAGGATCCTTCGAAATGGAACGGTTTGGTTACAACACCAACCGTCAGAATACCTTTTTCCCGGCAGTGCTGCGCGATAATCGGCGCGCCGCCGGTACCACTACCACCGCCCATACCGGCTGTGATAAAGGCCATGTTGGAGCCTTCGAGGTACTGCAACACCTCATCGAGAGATTCTTCAGCGGCGGCCCGGCCAATTTCCGGTTTCGCGCCAGCGCCCAAACCACCGGTTACGGTTATCCCCATCTGTATCCGGTTTTCGCACAGCGAACCCTCCAGGGCTTGCGCGTCCGTATTGCAAACAAGGAATTCACACCCCTCCAGCCCGGAACTGATCATATTGTTAACGGCATTACCACCGGCGCCACCGACACCGACCACGGTTATTTTAGGAGACAATTTTTTGACCTCTTGGTGTTGAATTCTGACATTAATCATGACGTAAGGACCTCCGTAACAGGCGAGTACTCTCAGATTCTATTTGAGCTTTTCTTCATTTGAAAGGGGGTAGATAAGGAATACCCCGCGTTTTCAACGAAAAAATAACCGTTTTACTTCCTCTATTACTTAAGGATTTTATTTAAGTAAGACCGGCTAAACGATTCTTCCGACTCACTTTTGATAGAGTGTGACAAAGCATTTATGATTCGTGAAGCCGCTATTTTTTTATCCTGTGGATAAGTTGGTTTTTATACACAAAAAATCAAATTTTTCAGGAGGAAGAGCTTGCCCCGGCCTGTCGAAAACCCTGTGGGTGATTCGGAAAAAGATTACCAGTTCTCTTTCAGCCAATAGCGAATCTGTTCCCACAGATTCCCCGGCGCGGCCATCGCCATGATTTCGGCGGGCATTTCATCGGTGCGCTCGGCGACATAGGTCAAAAGCCCCGCCGTGGTGGCAAAAGCCGGGCCGCTGACGGCATCCGCCAGTCCGGACACCCGGATCGGTTTACCCAGCCGCACCTGCTTATCCAAAATAAGCTGTGCCAGATCACGCACGCCGGGAAGCTGACTACCGCCGCCGGTCAGAACAACGCGCCGTCCGGCCACACCGTTCAGCCCGTTATCATTCAGGCGCGCACGCACCAGCTCCAGCACCTCTTCCAGACGCGGCTGGATAATTCCAACCAACAGAGAACGCGGCACATGATTTGGGTGGGTGTGCGTTTCTTCGCCGATTTGCGGCACATCAATCATTTCGTTTTCATCACAGCTCGCCGCCATCGCGCTGCCGTAAAGCGTTTTCAGGCGCTCGGCATCATTGATGGAAGTCGTCAACCCTTGCGCGATATCGCTGGTGACATGCCGCCCGCCGACCGGCACCGCATCGGCGTAGATCATCGCGCCGCCGGAAAACACGGCAAAGGACGTGACACCGCCGCCCATATCAATGACGGTGCACCCCAGATCCATTTCATCCTCGACCAGTGCCGACAGGCCGGCCGCATAAGGCGACAGGCACAACGCGCCAATATCCAGATGCGAGCGCTCGATACAGGTCGCCATGTTTTTCAGTGCGCCTACCTCGCCCGTCACCATGTGAATCCCGACACTGAGTGTCTGCCCGACCATGCCGCGCGGCTCACGAATGCCGTCCTTGCCGTCCAGCGCATAGCCGACCGGAATGGTGTGGACCAGTTCGCAATCATCGGAAAGTGCCTGCTTTTGCGCGCGCGCCAACGCCCGGCGCACATCGCTGTCGGTGACTTCATGGCCCATGACATCGACATCAATCGCGAAATTGTGGGACCGGGCATGCACCCCCGGCACATTGATAATCACTTCGCGCAGCGGATAGCCCTTCATCGCGTTAGAAGCCATATTTTCCGCGGCATGCACTGTCTGGCGGATCGCCGTTTCAGCGGCCTGAAGATCGACCACCGCGCCATTTTTCACACCTTGCGAGGCCTGATGACCAATCCCCAGCACTTCGAAATGCCCTTCCTCGTCGATGACGCGGGCGATAAAACAGGCAATCTTGCTGGAACCAATATCCAGCGCAGCGATCACGGAACCTTTAGGTTTGGACTTATGCATGAATGAATTCAGAGTGACGAATGATGTGTTAAAAAAGTTGGGCGCAGAAAAGCGATATGACTACTCTACACGTTCACTCGCGAACGCTCAACTCATAACTCTCCGCTTGTACCCGCCCGGTAGGTTTCAACCGCGCCGGGACGGGTGCGGACGGTCAGGCGGTCGGACTGGCGGGCATCAATCACAATCAAATCCTTGTCGAGCAGGCCGTCATCTTCCTGCGCCCGCGCCAGCCGCCGCAAGGCAAAACCAACATCGGTTTCCGGGAGCTTGATCGTCATGCCCTTTTTCAGTTTCAAGTCCCAGCGACGCTCCCCGACCCATGTCGCCGCTTCCAGCCGTTCGGCCAGCAGCGGTTCGGCCTCCAGCAATGCCAGTAAGTCCGGTGCCTGCGCGGGGGCATCTTCGCCGACAATAATCGGCAAATCTTTGAACGGGGCCAGATCGGTATCGGTCAGGGTTACGCCTTCCTCGTCAATCAGCCGGATCTTCCCCTTGTTCTGCCACAGCGCCATCGGTACGCGTTCGGTCAGCCCGATATAGATTGTCGACGGCAAACGCCGCTCGACATGAGCGCTGCGGACCCAGGCAATCCGCTCGATCAGGTCGCGAGCTTCGTCAGGGTCAAAAGCGAACAGCGGGTCGCCCTTTTCTATATTGATGAGCGCCAGCAGAACATCCGGGTCAGTATTTACGCGGCCCTCGACCAGAATATCCTTCACCGCAAAGCCCTGCGCCGCCGCCAGGTCATAGAGTTTATGCTGCGCGCCGTTGACCGCCCGCGTGACCGTCCCGCTCAGCACCAGCCACGCGCCAATCCAGACAATAAAAGCGACCATACCGCCGATTATCCCGAACCGGCGGGCCAGCGTTATCAGGCGCTGCGTCCGGGCATTTACGCCGCGGCGGCGTCCGCTCCTTGCATTTGTTTTTCGAGACCGTGACATTTTGCGGTTTCAACCAGATGAGAACAAAGTTCGACAAAAGACATGCCGTTATAAATGACTTGCGAGGGACCGATCGATTCAGCGGTCAGTCCCGGCTGGGTATTAATTTCGAGGAAAAACAGCCCCGCGTCCCCGGCGCCGGTATCATTATAACGGAAATCACAGCGGGCCAGACCGGCACAGCCGATCACGTTATAGATATCCTGTGCGTATTGCAGAGCGGCTTTATAGATATCATCCGGGATTGGCGCCGGCAACACCAGCTCCGTGCGGGTATCATGGTATTTGGCTTCATAATCGAAAAAGCGGGTGTGTGAGATAATCTCGGTCACGGCCTGCGGCGTGCCGTCCAGAACGGCGACCGTCAGCTCCCGCCCCGGAATATAGCGTTCGACCATAACCTCATCGCCAAACGCCCAGCTTTCAGCATCAAAGGGCGGCTGGTTTTCATGCTCCATAATGATCCGCACCCCGACGCTGGAACCTTCGCACGGCGGCTTGACGACATAGGGCGGCTCCATGACTTTCCCGGCCAGAACTTCGGCCTTGTCATACACACCGCCTGCGGCTGACGGCACACCGACACTGGCCGCCATGCGCTTGGCAACCGGTTTGTTCATACCAATGGCCGACGCCAGAACGCCGGAATGGGTATAGGGCAGTTCAAGAATTTCCAAAACGCTTTGAATTTCGCCGTCTTCACCGCCGCGGCCATGCAGATTGTTAAAAACCGCGTCCGGCTGGCACGCTTTCAGGGCTTCAGCCAGAGCCGTCAGATCCTTTTTCACATCAATGACCGTAACATCATAGCCGCCGTCACGCAGCGCCGCCTCGACCTGTTTTCCCTTGGTCAGGGAAACCTGACGCTCTGCCGACCATCCGCCGACCAGCAAGGCTACTTTTTTAGCCATGTTCTCTTCCTTTCAGCGCTTCGACCACGTATTGCATACGCGGTTTTTCACCGCCGCCGCGAGAACCTTTTACAAGAACCACATCCCCCGGCCGGACAGCCTGCGCCACGATTGGCGCCAGTTTCAGGCTATCATCCTCGTGGCCGCCCTGCAACGCGGCGGGGACAGCTTTATACAGGTTTTCCACCAGCGGCCCGGATGTGAACAGCACATCAACCCCGGCGGCTATGATATCCGGCGCCAGAGATTTATGGATCGCTATTTCGTCGCTGCCCAATTCCTTCATATCCCCCAGAACGGCAATTTTCCGTCCTTCCGCTTTTGTATCTTCCAGTATCTTCAAAGCAGCCCGCACAGCGACCGGCGATGCATTGTAGCTTTCATCCAAAATGGTTACGCCGCCGACCACCGTCCGCTGTCCGCGGCCTGACAATGCTTCCATTTCTCCCAGAGCGGCGGCGGCTTTTTCAACATCCCCCGCCAGCACCCAGACAGCCAACAGGACAGCCAGTGCATTCTGGGCCATATGCCTGCCGCGCAGTTTCAAGGTAAAGGTCATTTCCCGGCCCCCGATTTGCGCCGTAATCCGATCATCGGCCATAGAGACAAGCCTTGCCTCGGCCGCTTCATGTTCACCGAAGGACAGGACTTTCAGCCCCCGGCTTTCCGCCTGCCCGGCGAGAAAATCAAACCATTTGTTATCCCGCGGCAAAAGAGCGGTGCCGCCCGGCCTCATGCCTTCGAAAATCTCGGCCTTGGCGGCGGCAATGCCCTGCTCTCCGTCTGGAAAATACTCAGCATGAACAGCGGCAATGGTCGTTATCACGGCAAGATCAGGACGCACCTGCAAGGTCAGATTACGCATCTCGCCTGCGTGGTTCATGCCCATTTCAAAAATGCCGATTTCACTGTCGGCAGGCATGCGCGCCAGAGAGACCGGAACGCCCCAGTGATTATTATATCCGCCTTCACTGGCGTGGGTTTTACGGATCGCCGTAAAAGCACGGGTGAGCATTTCCTTGGTTGTGGTTTTACCGACTGAACCCGTAACACCGATAATTTTAGCCGCGGTCCGCATACGACCGGCCTGCCCCAGTTTTTCGAGTGAGGAAAATGTGTCATCAACAAGCAACAGATTCGCACCGGACGACACGCCATCGGGCACATGATCGACAACGGCAGCGGCAGCGCCTTTCTCCAGTGCATCGGCAACCCATTTATGGCCATCCGTATTCTCCCCGGTCAGGGCAAAAAACAAATCACCGGGTTTGATTGAACGGGTATTGATCGAAATACCCGCCGCCGTCCATTCACCGGAGGCCTTCCCGCCGGTTGCATTCGCCACATCTTTATGAGTCCATAATTCGGTTTTCATTTTATCTCTCTTGTCATTCTGAGCGTAGCGAAGAATCTTATTGCTTGTAACAATTTTTTAGATCCTTCGCTAACGCTCAGGATGACAGTGAACTTAATACGGCACCGGGTATTGACGGCGCACGTTTTGAATGTCGGCCAGCACCTCGTCCGAAAGCGTAATATCCACCGAGGCGATGTTGGATTTGAGCTGTTCCATGTTCGTCGCGCCGATGATGTTTGATGTCACGAACGGACGGTCATTGACAAAGGCCAGCGCCATCTGGCAAACGTCCAGCCCGTGCTTTTCGGCAACGGCCATATAGGCACGGATGGCGGCATTGGCATTGGGCGTATCGCGATAATCTTTACCCTCGATTGTCCAGCGCGTGCCCGCTGGACGGGCACCATCCAGATATTTACCGCTCAGCATCCCTGTCGCTAATGGCGACCATGCGAGCAACCCGACATCTTCGCACAACGACACTTCCGCCAGGTCCCAATCGTGCAGACGGCACAGCAGGCTGTATTCGTTCTGGATAGAGACCATGCGCGGCAGACCGCGTTCTTCGGCAAGGCGCAAATATTTCATCGTGCCCCATGCCGTTTCGTTCGACAGGCCGACATGGCGGATTTTCCCAGCCTTGACGAGTTCATTCAGCGTTTCCAGCACCTCGACAAAGTTAGCTTCTTCGGCCTGCGGGTCCGTGGATTGCGGGTGGTATGTCCAGCGATTAACGAAATTATAGTTGCTGCGGTTCGGCCAATGGAGCTGGTACAAATCAATATAATCGGTTTGCAGGCGTGTCAGGCTGGTTTCGATCGCGGCGAGAACATTCTTTCGGTCGATCCCGGCGCCGCCGCGGATCCACGGGATGCCCGCCCCGGCCACTTTCGAGGCCAGAATGACCTGATCCCGGTTTTTGTTTTTGGCAAACCAGTTGCCGATAAACTGCTCGGTCTTGCCTTGCGATTCTTCGGAGATCGGCACGGCGTACAGCTCGGCGGTATCAAGGAAGTTAATCCCTTGCGTGATCGCGTAATCCATCTGTTCGTGAGCCTGCTCTTCCGTATTCTGGCGTCCCCATGTCATGGTGCCGAGACAGATGACGCTGACGTCGATATCGGTACGGCCCAGTTTGCGGTATCTCATGATTTTTTTCCCGTTTTTATTTCACCACAGAGTACACAGAGAACACGGAGGGAGCAATGGTAAGCCGTCATTGCGAGGAGGCAAAGCCGACGCGGCAATCCAGAGCACACAAGGAAAGCTTCTGGATTGCTTCGCCTACGGCTCGCAATGACGTTTCCCTCTGCGATGCCTATGGTTAAAAATCCCCGATCCGTTTAATTTCCCAGCGCAGCTCAAAGCCGGTTTCTTCCTTGACGCGGCGGCGGATTTCCTCGCCCAGATTTTCGAGGTCAGCCGCGCATGCATCGCCGGTGTTAATCATGAAATTGGCGTGCTTTTCGCTCATCTGCGCGCCGCCGATTTTCAGGCCGCGGCCTCCGACCCTATCCACAAGCTGCCAGGCCTTGGTGCCCTCTGGCAAGCCCGCAGCAGCAAGTTCCTCCGGTTTCGGGTTGGCGAAGGTCGAGCCGCCGGTACGTTCACGGATCGGCTGGGTGTCATTGCGCCGCGCCTTGATTTCGGCGATCTGCGCCTTGATGTCATCGGCCACGCCCGGCGTGCCGCGCAGGGTGCAGCCGGTAAAAATGTAATCCTCCGGCACGCTTGTATGGCGATAGGTCATACCCATATCATCCGGACTCATATGGTGGACATTGCCGGTGCGATCAATGGCGACGGCGGCTATCAGCACATCTTTGATCTCCGCCCCGTAAGCCCCGGCATTCATGCGCAGCGCGCCGCCGATCGTCCCCGGAATACCAGATAAAAACTCGATATTGGCAACCCCTTCCCGCGCGGCAAAGGCCGCCACGTTACCGTCGAGCGCCGCCGCCCCGGCCCGTATTGTACCATCCGGCAGTTTTTCAATCCCGGCAAATTCGCGGCCCAGCCGGATCACTACGCCGCGCACGCCGCCATCACGGATGATCGCGTTCGACATAACGCCGATCACCGTCACGGGTATATCCGCCGGACAACCGGCAAGGAACACCGCCAGATCATCTTCGTCCGCCGGTTTAAATAGCACATCGGCGCGCCCGCCGCAGCGAAACCAGCCGACGTCGCCGAGGGCTGCGTTTTCCGTGATCCGCCCGCGGACGGCAGGAAAGCCAGAGGATTTGAGAGATAAATTGGTCATTTGCGGCCTAGCTTACAGCACATTCCAGAATACGAAAACCCTTGTTCTCGCAATCAATTTCTGCCTGTACGCCATAGGGCAGCACAAACATGGGGTCGGTGTGACCAAAGTCCATCTGGGTCATAAGCGGCAGATCGGGTTGGCAAAATTCTTCCGCGACCACTTTTTGCAAAATCGCATCATAGCGCATGAGTTCATCGACCGGAACAGGACCACCGGGCCGCCCCAGAATAACGCCATTAACAGCATCGAAAATGCCCTGCGCGCCCAGATTACGCAACCAGCGTTTTACGCTTTCAACCGGCGGCGCTTCTTCTGACGTTTCAAGAAACAAGATCGCGCCCTGCCACAGTTCTTTATCCGGCCACAGCTCTGTGCCGACCACCATCGGGAACACATCAAGGCAACCGCCCATCAGGTGCCCCTGAACGGTTCCGGTTCCCTGCAAGACGCGGCGCCCCAATGGTGAAGACATATTTCTTTTGATCGCTTGATTATCCGGGTTGGCCCAGTCAAGGAACTCAACGGTCCATCCATCGGCCTGCGGGATATCGCCAACGGGGTCAGAGGAAAATAATGTTTTACGAACGGCCTCTTCCATATAGGGAAACAGGCCGCCATTTTCGGCAAACCCCGCCATGATCGACGGGCCATAAAAACTGGTCAGCCCCGCCTTTACGCAAGCCAAGTGCGCATTCGTCGTGTCGGAATAGCCCATAAAGATTTTCGGGTTATTGCGGATCACACCAAAATCCAGCCACGGGATCAGGCGCACGCTGTCCTCGCCGCCGATGGTCGCGATAATTCCGTTGATCGAGAAATCCGAGAATGCCTGCATCAAATCATCGGCGCGGGCCTGCGGGTTGCGGAACAGCCAATCGGCATCCCGCATGGTGTGCGGCATCTCGACGACATTGACTTTGAATGCTTCC
Source organism: Rhodospirillales bacterium (assembly GCA_020638175.1). Classification (NCBI taxonomy): domain Bacteria; kingdom Pseudomonadati; phylum Pseudomonadota; class Alphaproteobacteria; order Rhodospirillales; species Rhodospirillales bacterium. Next base: position 928,695 of record JACKJA010000002.1, on the reverse strand, counting down.
ATGAACTGGCGTTTTCCCGCCTCGTAGCGGTGCGGGAATGTTCCCGGCCCGCCCCAAGACGGTGACACCGCGGCGATTGTATCGCCCTCTTTCAGTTTTGGCGGCTTGATGAATTTCATGGGTTACGCCTTCTTTTTCCCCGTCACTTCAAACTCGCGGTCGAGTTCGGCGGGCAGGTCATAGGCCCAGCGTGTGATATCCCCGGCGCCGAGACAAATCACGAAATCGCCGGGCCGGGCGCGGGCGGCGATCAAGCGGGCAAGGTCGGTGCGCTCGATCAGGGCCGTAACATCGCGGTGGCCGTGGGCGCGAATACCGGCGGCCAGATGCTCTTTATCCGCACCTTCGATCGGGGTTTCGCCCGCCGCGTAAACATTGGCGACAATGACGCTATCCGCATCATTAAAACAGGTGCAAAAATCATCCATCAAATCGTTCAGGCGGCTATAGCGGTGCGGCTGGACAACCGCGAGAACCCGGCCATGGCTTGCCTCAACCGCGCTCCGGGCGGCTTTCAGAACAGCGCTGATCTCAACAGGGTGGTGGCCGTAATCGTCGATCACCGTCACGCCGTTGCTTTCGCCGGTGCGGGTAAAGCGGCGTTTGACGCCTTCGAAATGGCGCAGAGCCTTTTTCATCGCGGCTTCGCCCATATCCAGCTCCCGCGCCACGGCCAGCGCCGCCAGCGCATTTTGCACGTTATGCTGGCCCAGCATCGGCAGATAGATATCTTTAACGACATTGTCGCCAAAAGACACATCAAAGGTACTACCATCGCCGCCGGTGCGCAGATTAAACGCCCGGACATCGGCCTGCGGGTTAAAGCCATAGGTCACGATCCGGCGGTCGGTCAGTTCGGGAACGAGGCTCTGGACCTCCAGATGATCCAGACACAGCACGGCAAAACCGTAAAACGGGATATTTTCGACATAGCGGCGATAGGCTTTGCGGAGGTTTTCGAAGCTGCCGTAATGCTCCATATGTTCGGGGTCCATGTTGGTCACCACCACCGCCGTCGCCGGCAGGCGCGTAAAGGTGCCGTCGCTCTCGTCAGCCTCGACCACCATCCAGTCGCCCGCGCCCATGCGCGTGTTGGTGCCATAACTGTTGACGATCCCGCCATTGATAACGGTCGGGTCAAAACCGCCTTCCTCCAGCATCGTCCCGATCAGCGATGTTGTCGTGGTTTTGCCGTGGGTGCCGCCAATCGCGATCGCGGTTTTCAAGCGCATCAGCTCGGCCAGCATTTCAGCCCGGCGCACTACCGGAATACGCTCGGCTCGCGCCGCGACCAGCTCCGGGTTATCCGGTTTGATCGCCGAAGAAATCACCACCACGGCGGCGCCGTCGATATGCGCCGCATCGTGTCCGGTATAAACGCTCATCCCTCTGGCCCGCAGACGCTGGACATTGGCGCTATCGGACTGGTCCGAGCCCTGCACGGTATAGCCCAGTTCATGCAGGATTTCTGCAATGCCGCTCATGCCAATCCCGCCGATTCCGACGAAATGAAGGGGACCAATACTTTGCGGGGCTGGTTTCATGCTCGTTGTTCCTTTGCTTTCCTCCCTTTGAAGCACAAAGGAGGCGCGGAATACAATGGTTTTTTACAGGCTGGACAACCAACCGACCCCGGCAAACAGCACGATAATGCAAAACAAGCGCCAGAAAAACACGGCATCAATTTTTATGTGTTCATATAAATGCGGAAAAAAACGTCCCAGAATGAGAGCAAAGATAAAAACATAAAACGGCTGCAACCCATTCATCGTTTGCACGAATCCCGCGGCAGGCGCCAAAGTCAAGGCAAGGGCCAGCGTCGCATTCGCCGCCATATCGAAACCCGATTGCATGACAAAAATTGTTGAAACCTTCTTCCCTGATCGCTGCAAAATTTCAACGGCCTGATCCCTCCACGGCTTATAGACGCACAAGGCCAGGCAAGCCGCGATTCCCGCCCCCGTTACAACCCACGCATAAATCGACAGCCAGTCATACGTCATCGCATGATGGCGGATGCTGACGGTATACGTTGACAGTCCAATCGTTGAAAGTAGCATCAGTAACAAAGTCCGGACCGCTATTTTCCGGGTTTTAAAATCCCACCCAATACCGATTGCCGCGACAACAATGACCGTACACGCCAAAAGCCCTTGAACCGTAACGCCTTCACCGAGGAATAACCACCCCAAGAGAAAAACCCAGACAACTTCCAGCTGGAATATCGGCACGGCCAGAGCCGCACCATCCCCCTGTAGCGCATAAACATAGGGAATGAAGGACACAGACAGCAAAACGCCCAATCCCCCTAAAAACAGGATATCCGGCAGCGGAACCTGTAAAACGAAGGGATTTAAAATGATTAATACGCCCCCCACCAGAAGTTCCAGAACAGAGGCCATGATAATATACATCACACCATTAGCCGCAAAATGGTGCTTGGCAAGGTATTCATCGAGCACATTGCTTATTGACCAGAGCAGCGGCGGGATAGAGGCAATTAAAAGCCAACTCATAATCTCTTCCGCCTAGTCCCAGCCGCTGGCCAGCGCCGTGACCAGATTCCCCAAACGCCGGGCGGCATCGGGTTTGCCACAGGAACGCGCTGCTTCGGCGGCCTGAAACAGGCTTTCCGGGTTTTGCAGGAACGTTTCAATGCGGGTACGCAGGGCGTCCTCGGTAAAGCCTTCCTGAATCATCACCCATGCGCCGCCGGCATCGGCCATGGCTTCGGCGTTGATTTTCTGTTGCTGGTCGGCATGATGCGGGTACGGGACAAAAATCGCCGGACGGCCCGCCACCGCCACTTCGGCCGTGGTCGCCGCGCCACTGCGGCCGATAAACAAATGCGCCGCCGCCAGCCGTTCATGGACGTCATTAAAGAATGACGCACATTCGGCTTTGATCCCGGCGGCTTTGTAGTCCGCCATGACCTGATCGACATCCTCGGCCCGGCATTGCTGGGTGATTTCCAGCCGCGCTTTTTGCGGGTCAGACAGGCGGGCCAACGCCGCCGGAACCACCGCGGCAAACACATGCGCGCCCAGCGATCCGCCGGTGATAAAAATCCGCAGCGGCCCGTCATGTTCCGGCGTCGGGTACGGCACCGTGTATAGAGCTGATATTTCCGGGCGCACAGGATTACCGGTCACAACCGCCCGCACTTCATCGGCGCCTTCAATCCCGTGTACATGCGGATAGGACAGCGCGATCCGCTCGGCCTTGGGCGCCAGCATGGCATTCGCCTTGCCCAGAACGGCGTTTTGTTCATGGATAATTGTCGGAATTTTTTCGGCCTGCGCCGCATTGACCGCCGGATAAGACGGATAGCCGCCAAATCCCACCACTACGGCGGGTTTGATTTTACGGATCAACAGCCGGGCCTGCACCAACCCCGTCGCCAGCGCCGCCGCGCCCTTGATCTTGCCCATTAATCCCTTGCCGAGCGTCCCGGCCTTGACGGTGTAAACAGTGATTTTGCCGTCTATTTTCAGGCCGTATGTCTTGGCCCGGCCATCAGTCACCAGCGCCACGCGATAGCCGCGCGCCAGCAAATCATGCGCCAGCGCCAGCGCCGGAGTCAGATGCCCGCCGGTCCCCCCGGCGGATAAAACAATCAGTTTGGAATCAGTTTTTGTCATTTACGTACTGTGCCAGAGAGTGCTGCCCTTCGCAATAGAGCCGCGGGCCTGACGGCGGGTTAAAGCTAAAATCATCCCCGCGGTAAAACCGACCGCCAGCAACGACGAACCGCCATAGCTGATAAATGGCAGCGTCATACCCTTGGCCGGCAGTAAATGAACCGATGATCCCATATGAATCATCGCCTGCAGGCCGAACATGGTCAGAAGCCCCCCCACTGCGAGGATAATAAACATATCCTTGCTGTCCATGATCCGGTTAAAGCCGCGCAGCAAAATAAATCCGAACAGCCCGACAATCACCATCACAGCGATCAGGCCCATTTCCTCGCCCGCGACGGCAAAGATAAAATCGGCATGGGCGTCGGGCAGGCTTAGCTTCACAGTCCCCTGCCCCGGCCCGGTGCCAAACAGCCCGCCGTTTTGAAAGGCTTCGAGGGCTTTGTCGACCTGAAACGTATCGCCGCTATCGGGGTTCAAAAAACGGTCAATCCGGCTGCGCACGTGGTCCAGCCCGAAATAGGCGCCGAGAATCCCGGCCGCGCCCAGCCCGACCATGCCGAACACGACGGCCCACGGCAAACCGGCCAGAAACAGCTCCACCGCAAAAATACCGGAGGTCACAACGCTCATCCCGAAATCGGGCTGGAGCAATAAAATCAAAAGCACAAACCCATACAGGCCGACAGCGATCTTGTTACCGGGAAAGGCCGGGTTGTCCTTTTGCCTTGCCATCAGCCAAGCCGCCGTGACGGCAAAGGCGGGCTTCATGAACTCGCTGGGCTGAAGGGAAAAACCAAGCAATGATATCCAGCGCTGGGCGCCTTTGACCTCGACCCCGATAAACAGCACCAAAATCATGGCGATGACACTACCGAGCAACGCGATGCTGGCCAGCCGCCAGATCCCGCGCGGCTCCAGCAACGAAATCCCCAGCATCCCGGCCAGCGCCGGGGCGAGGAAAATCAGGTGCTTTTTGATGAAATGAAACTGGTCGAGACCAATGCGCTCGGCCACCGGCGGGCTGGCCGCCGTGACCAGTACAATCCCGAATACCGCCAGCGCCAGCAACGCCGCCAGCAAAGGCCGGTCGACCGTCCACCACCAGCGGCCCAGAAGGGAATTGTCGGTTCGTGAAAAAAGAGCCGTCAAGCGACCTCCTCCTCCAACCCTTCAACCAGTTTCGTGAAAACATCGCCGCGCTGTTCGAAATTGTCGAACTGGTCGAAAGAGGCACAAGCCGGCGACAAGAGAACAACGCCGGTGCCGCCGGGCTGGCCGCGATCCATCTGGGCGGCGCGGTGGGCTTCGCTAACGGCGCGGTCCATAGTGGCGCAGAAATCATGGGCGATGCCGTGATTGTCCAGCCAGCTCCCAAACGACTCCGCCGCTTCACCGATCAGGTAAGCATGGCGAATGCGATCCATATAAGGTTCCAGCCCGTCGAGCCCGCCTTCCTTGGGGCGGCCGCCGAGAATCCAGTAAACATTCCGGTAGCAAGCCAGCGCCCGCGCCGTGGCGTCGGCGTTTGTGGCCTTGCTGTCATTGATATAGCTGACCCCGGCAATCGTACGGACCGGATACTGGCGGTGCGGCAAACCGGGAAAGGTTTTCATGGCCTCCAGGATATCGTTAGAATCCAGCCCCATCAGGCGTGCCACGCTGTAAGCAGCGGCGGCGTTCTGGTGGTTATGAACGCCGGGCAGCGTCGCGGCGTTTAGATGCATATCTTCTTCGACGCCTTCGCTGAGCCGGTCGCTCAACGCGCCCTCGAGGACATAAACACCGCGCTCGACGGCCTGCTTGACGGAAATAGCGTAGGTATCGCGCAGACCGGCGTCCTTCACGGCGGCAAATATTTTCTGTGACGGGTCATCGTCGACGCCGATCACCGCCTTGCCGGGACCGCGGAACAGGCGCTGTTTGGAGGCAGCATACCCCTCCATCCCGCCATGACGATCCAGATGGTCGGGCGTCAGGTTCAGGTGTACACCGATTTCCGGCGCAAAGGTCGGGCACAGATCAATCTGGAATGACGACATTTCAAGGACAAAAACGCCGTTACTCGCATTGTCATCCTGAGCGTCAGCGAAGGGTCTTTGATCGCCCCCACCATCAAGATTCTTCGGCTTCGCCTCAGAATGACAGCTTTTTTTCTTTTTAGGCGGCATAGTCAGGTCCAGCGCGGCCTTGCCAATATTGCCGCCCACCACCGCCTTTATGCCGCATTCGTGCAAAACATGACCGATCAAGGCCGTGGTCGTCGATTTACCATTGGTGCCCGTTATACCAATCGTCGTACGACCATGACCGCAGCGGTGCAGGATTTCAAGATCGCAGAGAATTTCAATGCCGGCGGCCCGCGCCTTTTCGACGACGCGGTGCGGCGCCGGATGGTCGAGCGGCACACCGGGGGCCAGCACGAGACAGGCGTAAGCGCTTAAATCCTCTTCCGATAGATTTTTCAGCTCCGCGCCCAGATCAACCGCGGCGGCGCGGCGCTCTTCCTGATCGTCCCAGGCCGCAACATCCGCCCCGGCTTTCACCAACGCCTTGATCGCGGCCAGATTGGAAATCCCGATACCAAATACGGCCACGGGCTTGCCACCTAAAGTCTCAACGAATTTTTTAACGTTAATCATCGTAATTTCAATGTCGCCAGTCCGACCAGTGCCAATATCACGGCGATAATCCAGAACCGTATCACGATCTGCGGTTCGGACCAGCCTTTTTTCTCAAAATGGTGATGGACCGGGGCCATGGCAAACACCCGCTTGCCGGTCAGCTTGAACGAAGCGACCTGCACGATCACCGAAACGGTTTCCATGACGAACAGGCCGCCGATAATCGCCAGCACGATTTCATGCTTGGTCGCCACGGCAATCGCGCCCAGAACGCCGCCCATGGCCAGTGACCCGGTATCGCCCATAAAGACCATCGCGGGCGGGGCGTTAAACCATAAAAACCCCATCGCGCCGCCGACCAGCGCGCCGCATAAAATGGCCAGCTCCCCGCTACCGCGCACGAACGGAATTTGCAGATACTCGGAATAAATCGCATGCCCGGCCAGATAGGCAATCAGGCCAAAACAGGCTGCGGCAATCGCAACGGGCACAATCGCCAGCCCGTCCAGCCCGTCTGTCAGGTTCACGGCATTGCTCGCCCCGACCATCACCAGCAGCGCCCACGGGATAAAAAACCAGCCAAGATTAATAAACAGATCCTTGAAAAACGGCAGGGTTACCGATGTGCTGATCTGGTCCGGCAAAGCGCTGGTAATCCCGATTGTCGCAATGCCGCCGATCAGGAATTGCCCCAGCAGCTTGATCCGCCCCGGCAGCCCCTTGGAATTCTTCTTGGTGATTTTCAGGTAATCATCGGCAAAGCCCAGCGCGCCATAGCCCACCATCACCAGCACGACATACCAGACAAACGGGTTGGTCAGGTCAGACCAGAGCAGCGTTGAAACCGTCACGGAAATCAGGATCATCAACCCGCCCATGCTCGGCGTGCCAGATTTGTGGCCGTGGGCGTCTTCCAGAAATTCACGGACATTGCTGGCCCCGGCCTGCAGGCTTTTGAGCCAGCGGATCATCGCCGGGCCGATCAGGAAACTGATGACCAGCGCCGTCATGACCGCCGCCCCGCCCCGGAACGTCAGGTAGCGAAACAGGTTGAAAAACAGATAGTCGTCGCCCAGCGGCGCCAGCAGGTTATAGAGCATTTAAAACCTTTCAAACCATTCATACGTATAATCCAGCAGCGTATCGCAGGTATCGCCGTTGTTAAAGCAATGATCCGCGCCATCCACAATTTTCCGCTCGTTCAAGGGGTGCCCGGCGGAGTGGTAGGATTTATCGGCTTTGAAATAAACAGCCTCTTCCTCATGCCCTGCATGGATTACCCGGATCGGAACATCAAGGCTTTTTGATAAAGCCAGACACTCGTCTACTCCGTATCGAAAAGCTTCTTCATACATATCCCGCCCGGCAATAATATCGCAGCCATAAGGTAGAATGATCATTCCATCCCGTTCAATGGCATCATCCCATACCTGTCCCAAATCAAAAGACGGGTCCCAAAGACAAATTGCAGCAGCTTGTTGAGGCTGGGCAAACATAACCGTTGTTCCACCATAGCTGTGCCCCACAGGAAATATTTTTTTATAGCCCTTTGTTTTTTCTTTCAAAACCGTATTCAAATCCGCTGCATGGGTTTGCAGGGTACATTCTACTAACCGTCGACCCTTTTCTCCCGGATAGAGACTGATGCGGATGACATCATAGCCTTTTTCCGGAAAGTAGTGTGCCGCGCGGACATGTAGATATTCGTTTACATGCCCTGTCAGGCCATGAACAATCACAATGCATTTATCGGACGGTTTATCCTCATAGGCGTAATTCGTCACCCCGTAAATCAGGTGACCGTCCCCGGTGGGGATCGTCCATTTTTCCTCACGGATCATGTTGTTTATCCTTTTTCTCCCCTGTCATTCTGAGCGAAGTGAAGAATCTAAAAAGATCCTTCGCCTGCGGCTCAGAATGACAGATTTGATATCAATTCACCGGCGGCGGCACGCGCAGGGCTTCCATCACAACGCCTTTACCGGTCTCATTCGCGCCTTTTAACATCAGTACATCACCGGGCGCCAGAACATCCGGCACGATTTCCTGAAGCCCCGTATGATTATGCCCGGACCGGCCCCGCGGCGCTTTTGTGTAAATCAACCTGACATCCCCGGTTTGCAGGGGCAAGGGCAAATCCGATCCCCGGTCGTTGGCCGCTTCATGGTTCAGATGGCTGAGGATCGCAATCCGTTTGCGTCCGCGCCCCGGATCAACCAGCGCCAGAACCTTGAATGCCTGATGCGCAGGGCCACAGGCATGATTAGCGGCATCCTCGATCAACGTTACCGGCCCGCCATGCGCACGCTCCGGATTTTCCTGTGCCCGGATCAGGGCTTTGGCGGCCTTGGCCAGATCGCCGTCCAGCGCTTTCACCAAAGACAGGGCGTTCAGCGCATGAACGGCCGTTTGGATCCCCGGCTGCGGCACGGTCAGGGATATTTCCTCACCGCCGATCAACGCCCGCAGGCGCGTCCCGTTCGAAGCCTCCAGACAGGCCTGAAGCTCAACGCCTTCCAGCGCGCCAAAATCACGAACGGCGCGGACGACGATATCGCCGCTGACGACCGTTTCCTCGTTTTCATTCTCATCAAACAAAACATAATCGCACCCGGCATGCATCCGGGCCAACCCCAGCATCATGCCTTCGTCGGTGCTGACCGTGTGAATCTGCCCGGTTGCCGACAGGGCCGCCGCACACATTTCCATCAGCCCGCTGCGCGCGCCGGCGCCCGTCACCACAATCCGCCGCGGCGCGCAGCGTTTCAGAGCCGTCGCCGCCAGCCGGTGCAGGGCCGCCCGCGGATCATCGACAATCAATAACGGGTGCGTCTTATCAAACCCCTCCGGCCAGATATTCACGATGGCCGCCGCCGCGCCGCGATCAAAGGCCAGCGCCACATCCACAACCGGATCCCCGCCCAGCGGCACAAACAAGTCCCCCGGCTTGACGCTGCCTGGCGCTATGGCAATGTCCAGCGCCTGCCAGCTCTGGGTCGACACCCCTCCCGTTGCCTTTTCCGCCTCTATAGAAGACCATAATGTCATGATGTAAGCCCCTTGATTGCTTTGCTTGCTTCTTCGATATCGTCAAACGGCTCCACATGGTCGCCGATGATTTGTCCCTGTTCGTGCCCCTTGCCGGCAATAACCAGCACGTCGCCGTCTTCCAGCTCTTTAATGGCTGTTTTTATTGCTTCGCGGCGGTTGCCGATTTCCCGCGCCCCGGCGCCCGCGCCGACCATCATCTCGGCCCGGATCGTTGCCGGGTCTTCGCTGCGCGGATTGTCGTCGGTGATAATCACTTCGTCGGCCAACTCGCTGGCGATTTTCCCCATGACCGGGCGTTTGCCTTTGTCCCGGTCGCCGCCGCAGCCCACGATGCAAACCAGTTCGCCGTCCGTATGCGGGCGCAGCGCCGTCAGGATCATCTCCAGCGCATCGGGCGTATGGGCGTAATCGACATAGACCGCGCCACGCGGATGGCCGGGAACCAGTTCCAACCGGCCCGGCGCGCGCTTCAATTCGGCAAGCAACGCGACAATCTGGCGGGTCCGGGGTTCGTTATCCGGCGCTTCGGCCATGACCAGCCCCAAAGCACAGAGCGCATTCATCACCTGAAATTCACCGACCAGAGGCAAATAAAACCCGTGGGTTTCCTCATCGACGCGGATTTCGATGTTTTGCCCGTCCGGGCGCGGGGTTGCCTTTAACAAATGAATGCCCCGGCCATGGCGGCCATAGGAAATTTCCCGAATGTTCCGGGCCGCCACAATTTCATGCAGCGCTTCATATTCCGGGACATCGGCGTTCAAAACCGCCGTACCGCCTTCCATCAACACATCGGAAAACAAGCGGGCCTTGGCCTCGAAATACGATTCCATGGTTTCGTGATAATCCAGATGATCGCGGGACAAATTGGTGAAGGCAGCGGCGCTGACCTTAACGCCGTCCAAACGATGCTGATCCAGCCCGATACTGGAAGCCTCCATCGCCAGATGCGTAACGCCCGCCGCCGTCAGATCGGCAATCATCGCCTGCAGCGCCACCGGTTCCGGCGTCGTCAGCGCTCCCGGACGGGTCATTCCGGCGCCGCGCACCCCCAGCGTCCCCAAGCTGGCCGATTTTTCACCGAGCATTTGCCAGAGCTGCTGGGTGAAATGAGCCACGGATGTTTTGCCGTTGGTGCCTGTGACGGCTGCCACATGATCGGGTTGCCGCCCGTAAAAACGCGCCGCCATCAAGCTGAACAGCCGCCGGGGATTATCATCGGTAACCAGAACGACATCCGCTCCGGTGTTTTCCGGCAGCATCGCCCCGGTCGGCGCCAGAATGACAGCCGCGCCGTTGGTAATCGCATCCGCCATGAATTGCCGCCCGTCATATTTCCGGCCCGGCAAGGCTGCGAACAGGTAACCGGGCCGCACCTGACGGCTGTCGAGTGTCAATCCCTTGATCTCGACCCCGGCCTTTTCTTTGTAGTCCTCTATCAGATCAGCGAGCCGCATGATGTCCCTCCTGAAAATGAACATATTGTTTCAGCGACGCCGATAATGCGTCTTCCGTGTCGGTTTGTGCCGGCTTCATACCCAGCAACGGGCCCATAGCGGCGATCACATGGCCGACCGCCGGCGCGGCAACCCAGCCCCCCGTAGCGTATCCAAAGGTTTCCTTGACACCTTTGGGCTCGTCCACCATGACAAACACGGCATAGCGCGGCTCGTCCATCGGGAAGAAACCCATAAAAGAAGAAATCAGGCGTTTGCTGTCATACCCCTTCACACCGGGCTTTTCAGCCGTCCCGGTCTTGCCGCCCACCCGGTAGCCCGGCACATCGGCATGCGTCCCGGTACCATCGGTCACCACCAGCCGCATCAACTGCCGCATGCGGTGCGCGGTCTGGGGGGAAACCACCCGAATATCGGTGCGAACGCCGTCGTCTTTCGCCTTGTCACCGTTATAAATCAAAGTCGGCTGGATGCGGGTGCCGCCGCCCATAATCGTCGCTGCCGCCCCGACCATCTGCAGCGGCGTGACGGCAATCCCGTGCCCGAACGACGCCGTCAGCGTATTAATTTCCCGCCAGGGGTCCGGGATTTGCGGCTTGCCGATTTCATCAATCTCCAGCGACAGCGGCGTCAACAGCCCCAAATCGCGGTAAAAATCCTTTAGCCGGTCGGTCCCGACCATATCCCCCATCAGCGCCGCCCCGATGTTGGAGGAATACATAAAGATTTCCGGCACGGTCAAAATCCGCTTCTCCGCATGGTAGTCGGAAATAGTAAAACGTCCCCGCTTGATCGGCTCGCGGGCATCAAATGTCTGGCCCATGCCAACATTACGTGTATCCAGAAGCGCCGCTGTTGAGAAAATCTTGAAGGTCGAACCCAGCTCATACGTGCCCAGCGTCAAACGGTTGAACAGGGCATTCTTGCCCCCGGCGCCCGGATTGTGCGGATCAAAGTCCGGCAGGGATACCGCCGCCAGAATTTCACCGTTTTCCACATCCATCACTACGCCGGCCGCGGCCTTGCCACCAAACGTATCCATTGCCTTTTTGGTTTCCCGGCGCAGGATATGCTGGAGCCGGATATCGAGGGTCAGCGAAACAGGTTCCGGTCCGCCGGCCTTCAGCAAATTGTCGAAGCTGCGCTCGACCCCGGCCAGACCATTACCGTCAACATCGGTAAAACCGACCATGTGCGCCGCCAGTTGGCCTTGCGGGTATATCCGGCGGTATTCGGTTTTGAAGTTCAATCCCGGCTCGCCGATATTCAGCACCGCGTATTGCTCATCCGGGGTCAGGTTCCGGTACAGCCAGATAAAGCGTCCCCGGCGCTGCAACTTCTGGAGGACTTCGCCATATGATAAAGACGGAAAGATTTCGACCAGCGCCTTGGCGGTTGCCGCCGGATCGTGAATCAGGGCCGGATCGGCATACAAAGAAGCCGTCTCAAGGGATGTTGCCAGCAGCACGCCGTTGCGATCAGTGATATCGCTGCGGATTACCGGGGCCACTGCAGAAACCGGGGCCGCCGCCCGGCCATCCCCGGCCGCTGCGTAGCGCGCCCATTCACCTTGAATCAGGGATAAATCGACGACCCGCGCCATAATCAGGATATAAACCAGCGCAAAAAAGGCGCTCACCAAAACCAGCCGCCCGTGCGCCACATCCAAGGTACCGCGCCGCGAACCGATCATTTTCATGGCTTGCCGGGCAAAGTGGAAAGACTGCCTCATGGCGCGTCCTCCTCTTTGCCGATTTCACTTAACAGTGATTGAAAGCTGCGTTGCACCGGTTCGGCAGAGGGCTTTTCAACAACGGGCGCGGGCTTGGCGACACCGGCCTTGAAAACAGCGGGCTGCATGACGAAGCCGGGCTTGCGGCGCGGCGCGGCCGGCAAAAACGGCTCCGGCAGCTCTTCCGGGGTTTCGGCGACATTCTGAACGGCCAGCGGTGAAAGGGACAGGTAATCCTGCGCCAGAACTTCCAACCGGTCGGGGCGGTTCAGGTAATCCCATTCCGCCCGCAAGACACGGATGGTTTTTTGTTCTTGTTGTGCGGCCAGCTCCAGAGAGCGCAACTGGCTTTCGGTCTGCTGCACGCTTTGGGAAATCCAGAACAGCAACGCGCCGGACAGCACCGCCGCCAGAACGGAAAGAACGGTCGAAACACGCAGAAACCTCATGCCGCCTCCTTGCCTGCCGGAACGGCGGTACGGATGGCGCTACGCAACCGCGCGGAGCGGGAACGGGCATTGATCTTGATTTCTTCATCACTGGGAAAAACAGCCTTGCGGGAGGACATCGTAAACAAGGCCGGCGCAGGAGAATCCTGCAATGAGGGGACATGGCGGGAGACAGACGGCGCCTGACCGGATTGCTCCAGCAAGAACCGTTTCACGATGCCATCTTCGAGAGAATGAAAGGACACGACAACCAGCCGCCCCCCTTCTTTCAACAGGGACGCCGCCGCGGCCAGAAGCTTTTCAAGTTCTTCCAGCTCACGGTTCACATAGATCCGTAGCGCCTGAAAAGTCCGGGTGGACGGGTCAATCTGGTCTTTCGGGGAACGCGGCACGACCGCGCGCACAATCTCGGCCAGCGCAAACGTTGTTTCAATGCGCCCCGTCTTGCGGGCCATCACAATCGCCTTGGCCACGCGGCGGGATTTACGCTCTTCGCCGTATTTGTAAATGATATCGGCCAATTCGGTTTCGCCGTAGCCATTCACGACATCAGCCGCCGTTTCCCCGGATTTCTGGTTCATCCGCATATCGAGCGGCCCGTCAAAACGAAAGGAAAAGCCGCGCCCGCCCTGATCTATCTGCATGGAAGACACACCCAGATCGACAACAATGCCGTCCACCGCATCGACCCCGGCCTCCGCCGCCAGCGCTGCCGCATCACCAAAACAGCCGTGACACAGCGTTAAACGATCGTCGTATTCATCCTTCCACGCCGCCGCCATATCCAGCGCCGAATGATCGCGGTCAATCGCAACAACCGCGCAATCCGCTGCCCCTAAAATGGCGCGCGTATAGCCGCCCGCGCCCAGCGTGCCGTCAATATACACCTCGCCATCGGAGGGTTTCAGCGCCGCCAGAACTTCGGGCAACATAACGGGGAAATGCGGCTGCGTTTCCGTGCTCATTCCGCGCCCCCTTTGTCCTTGGGGAGCGTCAGCCCCTTGCCCTGCACCCCGGCCCGCGCCTCGCTGCGGCGTGCCTGAAATTCCTCCGGCGCCCAAACCTGGAACTTTTTCCCCATACCAACGAATGATGCCTGCTCATCAATTCCGGCAAAGTCCATCAGGTCCGCGGGCAGAACCACGCGGCCATCGCCGTCAAACGGCAACTGCACAGCTTCACCAAAAATCGCGGTCGCCATATCGTCCTGCTCGGCGGAAAACAAATCAAAATGGTCCAGCCGGGACGACAGCTCCTCCATCGTTTCCATACCGAACCCCTCCAGGCAGCCATGCGTGTGCGAACGGAACAGCACCACGCCCTGAAAGGCCTGCGCCGCCAGCGCACTACGGAACGATGCCGGGACGGATACCCGCCCCTTCTTATCGACCTTGTTCACATATGTTGACAAAAACAGCGCCATAAGCCGCGACACCTCGAAAGAAAAAACACACATCTCCGGACCACTCCGGAATTGTATGGATATTTATGGGATAGCATGGGATTTTATGGAGCGTCAATTTGAGAGTCAACGGAAAAAGGAATAAACCACAGGTTTTTTGCTTCTATATTCGCAAAAACGCATATGTGTAATTTTTTTTCGTATTTTTTGAAAAATTTTTTTCATAATTATTTTCGCGTTTTCATAAGACATACTTGAGATTTTCCTAATTTTACCTATTTTCCACAACTATTGGTGGTCATATCGCTGATTTCATTGGGAAATTTTGTTTGCATTTTCCAGAATTATATATTACATATTACATCGTTCACGACGAACAACGTGAATGTTAACCAACTTAATGATTACGTGTGTGGGGAGAATTATAATGTTGGCAATGATACTAATGCTGGTACTGGCTATTAATGGCGGTTTGTTCGCCGGAACAATTTTGTATACGGCTTACAACAGCGCCCAAATGGACGAGTTACGCAGCTTAACGCATAAAATGTGGGACGTTCCGATGTTCTTTTAAGAACCAAGAACCACCCTCTATAAATTAAACCGCCTGAAGGAGCGCTCCCTCAGGCGGTTTTTTTAATGAATACGAATACGGCATAAATTCAATCAATTTATGCCTGCGTTCAAACGCCACGCAGGTCTCGGCCCACCAGAGCCGGGGCCCGCCCGCGACCGTATAAAAAAAGCCAGAAGGCCTGTAAGCCGGGTTCTGTCGGGGACAGCCATTCATCTGGGATCTGCGTTACCGCAGACCTCTAGCAACCTACCCGCGCCCCGGTGCGGAAAAACACCATGCGGGACGCCTATTTGGTCTTGCTTCCGGCGGGGTTTACCATTGCCGTCCCTGTTGCCAGCGACGCGGTGCGCTCTTACCGCACCTTCTCAGCCTTGCCTGTGCCTTAAAGGCCATCGGCGGTTTAAATCTCTGCAGCACTTTCCGTCAGGTCGCCCTGCCCGGCCGTTAGCCGGCGCCGTTTTTCCGTGAAGCCCGGACTTTCCTCCCCGCTTGCGCGGAGCGGCTGCCCAGCCTTCTGACTGTGATGTATATGATTGAAAAACCTGAAAATTTCAAGCTTTTTCGTGAATATTAGGGATATCGTTATCAGCCAGCCATTGCCAGTCAAACAGCTCGCCGGGGTCCTGTTTGCGGCCGGGCGCCACGTCCGCATGCCCCAAAACCCAGCGAATCTCGTGCCGCACCATGATATCCTGACAAAGCTGCGCCAGCGCTTCCATTTGCTCCGGCGGGAAGGCGCGATAGCCCCATTCATGGCCGGGATTGACCAGCTCGATCCCGATGGAGTGGCTATTCACATCGCTAATTCCCTGCCATTCCGATGCCCCGGCATGCCAGGCGCGCTTGCCTTCATCGACCAACTGATAAACCGTGCCGTCTTCGTCGACCATATAATGCGCGCTGACTTCCGCCGCCGGATCGCACATCCGGTCCAGCGCGTCCTGCGCCGTTTTCATACCGGTGTAGTGGATCACAATCATTCCGGGCTGCGCGCCTTCCCGGCGCTCCCCGTAATTGGGCGATGGATAATTTTCACAGCGCATTAATGAAACCCTTTTCGTCTTTCTTCCGAATGATAGTTTATACACTGCACGCGAGCGAGGAGAAATCCGCATGAAAAGATATATTTTTGTATTGGGACTGGCCGCTTTATTGATCGGTACATTTTTTATCTCCGGCGCCGGCCATAGCGAACCGCAAACAGGAAAGCCCGACATGATGACAGAAAGACCCGAGAACATGCCTCACGCTACCTTTGCCGGCGGATGTTTCTGGTGCCTGGAAAGCGAGTTCCGCGGCAAGCCGGGCGTTGTCTATACCCGCGTCGGTTACACTGGCGGCCATCTGGACCATCCGACCTATCAGGATGTCTCTACCGGTAAAACCGGGCATGCCGAAAGCGTCGAGATTTATTATGACCCGGAAAAGACCAACTACGAATCCCTGCTCAACATTTTTTTGCGCTCGGCCCACGATCCGACCCAGAAAAACCGGCAGGGCGTCGATGTCGGGACACAATACCGCTCCGCCATTTTTTATAATGGCGGCGGACAAAGGCAACTTGCCGAGAAAGTAATTGATGCCATCACAAAGGAAAAGCTCTATAAAAAGCCGATTGTTACGGAGCTTGTGCCGGAACAGACCTTCTGGGAAGCTGAAGACTATCACCAGCAATATTACGAGAAGTACAAGGCCAAAACCGGCCAGCCCCACATACGCGAGTGGTTGAAACACCAGAAAAAATAAAGCTTTCACAAATCGTCATTGCGAGGAGGCACCAGCCGACGCGGCAATCCAGAACCACAGAAACACTCTGGATCGCCGCACTCCCGATGGTCGCTCGCGATGACGTCCTTTGCTTTCGTCCTTGACCTGAGCGCCCGCTTTTGTCAAAAATATCGCTTTGGTAAATATGGGGGCGGATACGCCGCAAGGATCAATGACTGCACAACGGCTTGCCTATACGGATGAAGTGGCGCGCGCGACCGCCCCGCTCTATGAGAAACTTTCCCGCCAGTACAAGGAAGACCACTGGAAGGCGCTGGCGCCTTATATCTACGAGATTAACCGGCTGAAGCGCGAAAAGAACGCTGTCATTCTGGCGCATAACTACATGACGCCCGATGTGTTTTTCGGTGTCGGCGACATTACCGGCGATTCCCTGCAACTCGCCCGCGAAGCCGCCAAGACGGATGCCTCCATCATCATCCAGTGCGGCGTGCATTTCATGGCCGAAACCGCCAAGATTATCTGCCCGGACAAAACGGTTTTAATCCCCGATCCGAAAGCGGGATGCACGCTGGCCGATGCGATTACCGGCGCGGATGTGCGTAAACTGAAAGAACAATATCCGGGCGTGCCGGTTGTCACCTATGTCAACACATCCGCCGAGGTTAAAGCCGAGAGCGACGTGTGCTGCACATCCGCCAATGCTTTGCAGATCGTTGAAGCGCTGGGTCGCGAGGGACATGACACGGTGATTATGGCGCCGGACAAATACCTCGCACAAAATGTCGCCAACCAGACCGATATCAAGATCATCATCTGGGATGGGGCGTGCGTCGTGCATGAAAAATTCACCGCCGCGCAGGTCCGCAAATTCAAGGACCAGTACGAGGACATTGTGGTGCTGGCTCACCCGGAATGCCCGCCAGAGGTTCTGGACGTTTCCGATTATGCCGGTTCGACCTCGCAGATGGACAGCTATATCAAGGAACACCGCCCCAAACGCGCTGCCCTGATGACCGAATGCTCGATGAGCGACAACATCGCCGCCGAAAACCCGGACGTCGAGATGATCGGCACGTGCCAGATGTGCCCGTATATGAAGATGATTTCCCTGCCGAAAATCCTGACATGCCTACAGACCATGAGTGGTGAAGTGATTATCGACCCGGAAATTTCCGCCCGCGCCCGCAAACCCATCGAACGGATGCTGGAGCTGAGTTGACGTGAACAAACTGCTCTATCAAGATACAGTCAAAGCGGCGTTGCTGGAAGATTTCGGGCGGCGCGGCGATGTGACCAGCGAAGCGACGATCCCGGCCGATATGACAACCCGGGCCGTGATCCGCGCCCGGAAAGCGGGGGTGATTGCCGGGCTGGACGCGGCGTTGCTGGCTTTTGAGCTGGTCAACCCGGCGCTCTCAATCCAAAAACATGTTGAAGACGGCGCGGCTGTTTCAGCCGGGCAGGACATAGCCACCCTTTCCGGGTCGGCGCGGGATATACTGGCGGGGGAACGCGTAGCGCTCAATTTCCTCGGTCATTTATCCGGGATCGCCACAATGACCGCCACGTTCGTCAAAACCATCGAAGGCACGAACGCGCATATCTGCTGTACCCGCAAAACGACGCCGGGGCTGCGCGCCCTCGAAAAACATGCCGTCAAATGCGGTGGCGGCAGCAATCACCGCTATGGGCTGGATGACGCGATCCTGATTAAGGACAATCATATTGCCGTGGCGGGCGGCATTGGCCCCGCCGTCGCGTGCGCCCGCGCCATGGCCGGGCACATGATCAAGATTGAAGTCGAAGTCGACACGCTGGACCAGCTTAAAGAATTACTTGAACTGTCACCCGGGGCCGATGCGGTGCTGCTGGACAACATGAATCCGGACATGCTGGCACGCGCCGTAAAAATGATCGACGGGAGCCTCACAACCGAAGCCAGCGGCGGTATAAACATGGATACGGTTCGGAGCGTATCTGAATCTGGCGTTGACTTGATTTCGATCGGCGCCCTGACCCACAGCGCTCCCGTCCTTGATTTAGGTCTGGATATAAGTGACTGAAGAAACAATCACAATTAAATTAACCCCCAGCGCCGCGCGTAATGAAATCAGGGGATGGGAAGATGGGCCAAACGGCCCCCAAACGATCTTAAAAGCCTCCGTCACCACAGCCCCGGAAAAAGGCAAAGCCAACAAGGCGTTAATAACCTTTCTTTCCAAAGAACTTAATATTCCTAGAAGTGCCGTTCACATCATACGCGGGGAGACCGAGCGCCTAAAAACCGTTCGCCTGCCCACAGCAAGCCTTTCAAAGCTTCCCCCGAAAAGAGACTAAAAATCTCTTCTTTTTACCCTTTTTTTTACTTTTTTTCGATACGATATCCAAAGACGGTTTTTCAAAAACCGCGAGCATAGATAAAGTAAAAATACGAACAGAAATACAGTCAACCGGCAAGGTCAAATACAGGGTGCTTTATGGGGAAAAGCTTTGAATTATTGGGCATGGCTGCCTTCAACGTGATGCTGGCTGTGATCTTGTCTGCGACTTTTTTTCACAAAGTCTCCCCGACCGATGCCGTTCAGACCCTGACCGAAGCCAATGTTGATTATTTCATCCGCGAAGTCTCCGCCATCTCCAGCGGTGAAAAAGAAGATATGGATTCCTATAAAATCACGTCATATTTCCTGAAACACATCAACGACGACAGCCAGTTCGTTACCGTCCTGAAATACGCCATGGATGGCGGCGACCCCGAAGAGCAAAGCATGGAAATGGGCAAGATGGATTTTATCTCCCATATCCTGCAGGGACAAAAAGCCATGGACCGCCACGAAACGGCGGTTACCGTTGAATATATCAAGATCAGCGATGATAAAAAATCAGCCAAGGTTATCACCCAGATCCGGGAACGCGGCCTGATGCCGACGCTGGACGATTTCGGCGAACAAACCCTGGTTCCCGTTACCGGCGTGTCTTATTGCGATCAGGTCGTATCCCTCAATGACGATCACGATATCCAGATGGACGGCGCCGAGTGCACAACCTATATGGATATCAATCATGAGTATTAAGCCCGGATTGCCCGTCTATGCCCTGTTTGCCGTTCTGTGCATCCTGTGCCCTCAAAATGCCCGGGCCGAACGGCTAAAATCAATCGACGAGCAGGCCATCCGAGCCTTTCTGGAGACCATGACAGACATCACCAACAACAACCATGATATGAACCCTCTGGACCTCCATAGCTATCTGGACGATCATTTGAGCGCCAAAGGGCGGTTTACCAGCCAAGTCACATACGATATTCCCGGCATGCCGGCGCAGGAGAAGGAATTAACCCTGACCAAGAACCAGTTTATCGACACCCTGACGACCGAGCAGGACAACATGCAGAATTACGAGGCCCACGCCAACCTTGATAGCTTCAAGATCGCCAGGGGTGGCCGTGAAGCCGTCATAGAAACCTCGAGTTCGGGCAGCGGGCTTTTACAACTGGGGCGCAACGGCAATCCTGATGACAGCGTACCGGTCACGGGATCCTCCCGGTGCACTCAAAAGCTGGGCCTGTCCGGGAAAGGCATGATTGAGTTGCGGGCGGCGCATTGCGAGACCGCTATACGCTTTGATCCCTTTCACGGGGAATCCCTTGAGGATTCATCTCTTTTTTAAAGAAAAGCGGCCGGTTATCCCAAAAAAGATAAAACAAAATGCGTGGCAGCAAACATGTAATAGCCCGCCAGCTGATAGGCTGCGTCAATAGCGGCCGCCTGAAACGGGTAGCCCGTAAACAAAGACCCCATCAAAATCGGCGGCATGGCAAAGGCCACCCACAACAGGCACGACAGGCTGAACATCGTATCCCAGCTATTGATCTGCAGGGCCGAGACTAAAAACGAATAGAAAAAGGCCGCCAGCAACCATAAAAAGAACGAAATCAGGACCGACTTCCGCGGGAAATTTTTCATTTCATCCAGAGAACAGCCCCGCGCCGCGACCCAGCGTTCCCCCATGACTTTCGGGTGATACCAGACTATTCCGAGAATAAAGGCTGCGATGGTAGAAACGACGGTTTCCAGATACGGGAGGGTCGATAAATCCATAAATCTGTCTTTCTTCTTTATTTTTATTACGTGCGGGCAACCATCAATTTTTTGATTTCTGCAATGGCCTTTGCCGGATTCAGGTCTTTCGGGCAGGTGTTGGTGCAGTTCATAATCGTATGGCACCGGTATAAACGGAACGGGTCTTCGAGCTGGTCGAGACGCTCGCCGGTCGCTTCATCGCGGGAATCGGCGATCCAGCGATAGGCTTGCTGCAACACGGCCGGACCGATAAAACGGTCCCCGTTCCACCAATAGCTGGGGCACGCCGTCGAACAGCAAAAGCACAAAATGCAGGCCGCCGGGCCATGACCGTCATGGCCGTTGAGCAAATCGGCATCTTCCGGGCTTTGCAGGCGTTCGCGGGACGGTTCCGGCGAATCCGTTTTCAGCCACGGTTCGATCATCGCATATTGGGCGTAAGCATGATTGAGATCGGGGACCAGATCCTTGACCACCGGCATATGCGGCAACGGCGTTACTTTCACATCGCCGCTGACTTCATCAATGCCCTTCAGGCAGGCCAGCGTATTCGTCCCGTCGATATTCATGGCGCAGGAACCGCAAATCCCTTCCCGGCAGGACCGGCGGAACGTCAGCGTACTATCGACGTGATTTTTGATGTAGATCAGGGCATCCAGAACCATAGGCCCGCATTGATCGAGATCAATCTCATAGGTGTCCATGCGCGGGTTTTCGCCATCTTCCGGATCCCAACGGTAAATTTTAAACGCTTTTTTCCGGGCCGCTTTTTCGGCCTTAAAGGTTTTACCGTCTTTGACGCGGGAGTTTTTAGGGAGCGCAAGCTGTGCCATAACCGGAATCCTGATGAGTGTTTTTTGTTCTTACTGGTTTGATAAAAATATAGGCTTTCCCCGTCAATGAAAAGCCTTTTCCCTGTCTGTCTGTCAAGAATTCACCGTCACGCCCCCCATCGTGGCCCCAGAGACGGCCGCATGCCATAGACATCCTGAATGCCCGGCACGTGGATTCTGTGATTTTTTTCCGTTAAGTGGAAAGCTTCCTCGCCATAGAAAATAACGTCTTGCAGGGATACATGCTCCCCGCCCAGTATTCTCTCAGGCGCAAGATGAGACAGCGCATAATAACCGCCTTCGTGGTCGAACAGGTGAGCCAGCGCGATATTACTCTCGATGAAATCATGGTCCTCTGCAAAGAATGTCTCTTCCGTGCCATGATGGTGGTGGTAAGGGTCATAAGCATTTTCCTCTGCGTCTTCCCCTTTTTCCAACGGCTCCACACTGACGCGCACGACAGCCCGCCAGCCCCCCGATGGTTCCTCGATAACATCCACGAGAGACACCTGCATGGATTCTTCTCCTGCAGCGGGACTACCCGCCGCGGCCAATGCCGCTGCGATGGCGGCGGCCGCACTGCTTACTGAATATGATGATACAATGTGTGTGTGCATAGCGATCCCCCTTGCTATAAACACCCCACTACCTGATACAAACATAGGAGCTTTCAGAGAAAAGAAAAACACTGCCGGAAAAAAGGACCGGTTTGATTCCGTATTTCCCTGAAAAAACAACCGCCTGTCTTACGCTCAAATAATGTTTCAATCCGCGCCGGTATTTACGAAAGATCATATTTCAGGGGGGGCGGCACAGGCGGCGCCTCCGGCTTGGGCCCTTCATCCTGATTTTCCTGCGCGGCGTTATGAAAGTCGTTTTCGACGATGTCGTTGGCGATATCGGCTTCACTCAGCCAGGAATGGTGAAATTCCGGAACAATGACGTCGTGCCCGCGGGCCTGAAAGTGATCGAAAATCATTTTTTTCAGGCGATCGGTTTCATCGACCCGCAATTTGCGGAACACTTTCACGGCCTGACGGCGGTTTTGTTCCTCGTCGTGCTTGATTTTAAAGGAATCGCGGTCCCCCATCGGTACGACGGTAACCTCCAGCGCCACGTGGTAGCCTTTTTCCTCGTCATAGGACAAATCAATGATTTCAATATGAATATCGTTTTCGCGCGACAGATGTGACGAAGCCTTGCCCAAGGCTTGTGCCATGGCATCCTCGTAACTCTCTTCAGAGTAGGCTTCGACAATAAATTTCATCATGACCGGCGCACCTGTAGCGTTTGCGTTTCATAAAAAAACACACAACATCCACTTTTCCGCCGTAAGGAAAGGTTAATAGTAGGGCAAAAGCCGTATTAAGTCAAATATAGGCTAGTAAACCCGCGCTTTCGGGGGCACAGCCTCGACTTCGTCTGTGAGAGTGGTGAGAATCACCGGACGGTAATCTATTTTGGTTTTACCGTTCTCGTCGCACCAGATCAGGGTATGTTTCATCCACTTTTTGTCGTCCCGGTCGGGGAAATCTTCCCGTGCATGGGCGCCGCGGGATTCCTCGCGGTTGGCGGCGGCATGCATGGCGACGACAGCCTGAGACAGCAGATTGTCCAGCTCCAGCGTTTCAATCAGGTCGGTGTTGAAGATCAGCGAACGGTCGTTCAGGCCGATTTCGCTGCGGCGCTGGAAGACGGCATCAATCTTTTTGACGCCTTCGGCCAGCACATCGCCGGTTCGGAACACAGGCGCGTGGCTCTGCATGGTTTTCTGCATATCCAGCCGCAAATCTGCCGTCGGCGTTTTACCGGAAGCATTGCGGAAGTGGTCGAGGCGGGCGATTGCCTTTTGGCCGCCATCACCCTTCAGGGCTTTATGCGCGCTGTGCGGCTTGACCAGCTCGGCGCAGCGGTTGGCGGCGGCGCGGCCAAAAACGACAAGGTCCAGCAAGGAGTTGGAGCCCAGGCGGTTCGCCCCGTGCACGGATACGCAGGCCGCTTCCCCGATCGCCATTAACCCCGGCACCACATGGTTCGGGTCCCCTTTGAGGGGCGTCACGACTTCGGTGCGGAAATTGGTCGGAATGCCGCCCATATTGTAATGGGCGGTCGGTATAACGGGAATAGGTTCCTTCGTGACATCCACGCCGGCAAAAACGCGCGCGCTTTCGGCAATCCCCGGCAAACGCGAGTGAATGATATCAGGGTCCAGATGCTCCAGATGCAGATGGATATGGTCCTTATGTTCGCCGACCCCGCGCCCTTCCCGAATTTCAATCGTCATGGACCGGCTTACCACATCCCGGCTGGCCAGATCCTTGGCGGAGGGCGCATAGCGCTCCATAAAGCGCTCCCCTTCGGCATTGGTCAGATACCCGCCCTCGCCGCGCACGCCTTCTGTAATCAAACAGCCTGCGCCGTAAATCCCCGTCGGGTGGAACTGGATAAACTCCATGTCCTGCAAAGGCAGTCCTGCCCGCAGCACCATGCCGTTTCCGTCCCCTGTGCAGGTATGCGCGGACGTGCAGGAGAAATAAGTCCGGCCGTATCCGCCGGTCGCCAAAATCGTTTGATGCGCCCGGAAACGGTGAATGGTCCCGTCATCCAGATTCCACGCCATCACCCCCAGACATTCGCCTTCATCGCTCATAATCAAATCCAGCGCGAAATATTCGATAAAGAATTCGGCGCGGTGTTTCAGCGCCTGCTGATAAAGCGTATGCAAAATGGCATGTCCCGTCCTGTCTGCTGCCGCGCAGGTGCGCTGCGCCGTGCCTTTGCCGTAATGGGTTGTCATGCCGCCAAAAGCGCGCTGGTAGATTTTTCCTTCCGCCGTGCGGGAAAAGGGCACGCCGTAATGCTCCAGCTCGATCACGGACGGCACGGCCTCCCGGCACATATATTCAATCGCGTCCTGATCGCCCAGCCAGTCGGAGCCCTTGACCGTGTCATACATATGAAACCGCCAGTCATCCTCTCCCATATTGCCCAAAGAGGCTGAAATGCCGCCCTGCGCCGCCACTGTATGGGAACGGGTGGGAAAAACTTTGGAAATCAGCGCTGTGCGCAGCCCTTTTTCCGCGCAGCCAAACCCGGCGCGCAAGCCGGCACCGCCGGCGCCGATAACAACAACATCATATTCGTGATCGATAATTTCATAGGAAGGGGCTTCAGTCATTTTAAAGACATCTCCATTTTAAAGGCCGGGCTTCATGCCCTTTGTAAAGGTTGCTTCTTTTTAAACCACGCTCGCGGATAAATAAACCGCAAATATTATTCCAGAGCCTGATAGGGCTTAGCAACGGGCATAAAAATTTCACGGTCCGGTTCGTACTTATCGACAATGCCCTGTACAACACCGTGATTAATAAGCTCTGTTATCGCTGTGCTCAGCATTGCTTTTAACTTTACTTCGCCGATCAGAACTGCAATCGAATTTGGAAAAACCTGAAAGGGCTTATCACCAACTTTTCGTAGTGCACCGGGGTTATGTTTCAAAAACTCCTTAACCATTCCGGGCTCCATAAAAGCAACATCCGCTTTACCAGTCTTCACGTTCAACAGTAACTGAGTCGGTTCTGCCAACTGCGGGATGGATACGGCTTGTGCCTCCGGGAAATGATCGCGGTGAATAACGGCGCTCATTTCACCATCCATGACAGATACACGCACGGAAGGATCGTTAATCTTCGAAAGATCGTCATCAAAACGGTGGTCATCCGCGCGAACATAAATGTTATTCACACTGTAAAAAAGCGGCGGCGTATAGTCGACATAACGCCCCCGGGTCGCCGTAGGCCAAGACACCATGCAAAAAGCATCTATACGGTTACTGCGAAGCGATTCTATAAAAGATCCCCAACCGACTTCCTCCGTCCACTCTATCTCCATATCCATATTATTCGCCGCCTGCTCTAAAATATCAGGGATCATGCCTTTAATTTCCCCGCTATTTGGATCCTTGACCAACACATGCGGCGGCCACATGGCATAACCACAACGCATTTTCCCGGTCCGCATCACGCGGTCGTAGGCGGTCTCATCAGCAGCCTGCGTTTGAGGTGCCTGCGCCAGAAATAGAAAAACCGACAGGATCAATGCTAAAAATTTCATATCTACTCCTCAAAATCCTTGCGGGGGACGGTGTAGTTTTCCGAATATTTCTTCGCTAGCTTTTCAAGCCGGCCATCGTTTTTCATGGTGCGCAGGGCGAGCTGGATCATATCGCGGAGCTGCGTTTCACCGGCTATTACGCCATAGTAACTGGCATAGGTGAAAGCATGTGGCACGCCTTCGACTTTACGGATTTTGCCCCGATTATTTTCATCCAGCGCCGTTAAATGAGCTTGTTCGACAAACAGCACATCCGATTTTTTGGTTAGGACAGACATGAACATCTCTGACAGCGTCGCCATTTGTGGCAAAGAGTCGATTCCCGCCTTTGGGAAACCGTTTTTAGCCATTGTCACCGATACATCACCGTCAATCGCAGGAATCTTAACGGATGGATCGTTGATTTTGGACAGATCGCCCTCAAATCGGTAATCATCTGCACGGACATAAGCGTCAACAAAAGAGAAAATCACAGGCCCGGCAAGGCTCAGGAATTTGGACCGGGCCGGGTCGGGCCACAGTTCCGAGCAAAACGCATCGGCGCGGCCGACGCGCAAATCTTCGATAAAACTGCCCCAGCCGACCTCAACCGTCCATTCGATTTCAAGGCCCAGTTCCTTGCCGATTTCGTTCCAGATTTCAACATCCAGACCAGACATTGCGCCCGTATTCGGGTCCTTGACCATCACCGGCGGAGAAATCGCGTAGCCACAGCGGATTTTGCCGGAAGCAAGAATACGGTCATAGACGGATTCCTTTGCCGCGGTGTCGGCGGCATGAACCGGGGCGGTTGAAACGATAACCAGAAAGGCAAAAAGTGTTGCTAAAAGTCTCATGGGGTTTCCTTTTCTGGGGATTCCGGGGCGCAGATTTTCTCGCCTTTGGCGGTTTCCGCCGGTTTACAATGATCGCCCAACAGGATCCCTCCTTCCGGCACTTCATACTTCACAACCAATTCCTTCATCAAAGCGAGGTTTTCCGGCAAATCCGCAGCGAATTTTTCATGCATGAAAGCATTCATTTTGTCATCGCCATGGCGGGTGGGTAGGAACATGCGCATAGAGATTACCGGCGTATCAGAAAAACGGCGGATGATGCCGGGGTTGTTTTTACTGTAAAGCGCCGCCGACAGGGCGTCATTCACGAGGGCATCCGCCTTGTTATAGCGGAGCTGGTCATACATTTCCGCCATGGATGTCATCTGCGGCAGGCTGAGATATGCCGCATCCGGATAAGCGTCGTGCGTAATTTCGGTCAGGGCATAGCCATCGACCGTGACGAACTTTCCGGTTTCGAGCTGTTCTTCGGTCAATTCACTGTCTTCGCGGACGTAGGTATAATACGGCGTTGCGTTCCACTCGCCTTCGAAAGCAATGACATTCGCCCAGTTGTGATCCGGGGTACAGGGAATACAGACCATATCAATCCGCCCGTAATTCAGGGCCGGAGCGATCTGGTCGACATTGACCTCTTCCGACCAGTCAACGCTCAGGCCGAGGCGCTTGGCAACGGCATTGATATAATCGACTGTTACGCCGCTCAGCGCGCCAGAAACGACGTCCTTGGAGATGTAAGGTTCGTAGGGAAGATAGCCGCAGCGGATGGTCCCCGTCCGCATGATGCGGTCATACGATGACTCTTTTTCCTTGTCAGCCGCCTGCGCCGGAACAAAAGCCCCCCAGACCAGTAAAAACGTCAGGATGGCGGCTAATGATCTCATAACAAGCTGCTTTCTCTGGATAGTTTATACGTCCAGCTTTGGATTTTCCCGGCGCACGCCGCCCAGACACCCCAAGGCCGCCAGCGCTGTGACCGTCCCGGCAGCGCCATGAAAAATCTTTGCCGCCGTATTTTCCACCTCGGCTGTTTCCATCTTGGAAAACTCCACAGCGGAAACCGTTCCAAAACCAAGAGCTGCCACGATAAAAAGACCGTTGATTGTTTTTTGCATGAGAACCTCCCTTAAATTTATTGCGTGTTATCAGCCTGCATGGCGGGCTGTGCCTTGATCCGCGCATGCAAAATGCCTTTGCGGATATCGGGAACGCGGAAATTGAACAGGTATCCCTCTTCCTTGCCCGACAGGCGTAAAAGCGAGCGCAATTCCAGTTCCCGTTCCTTCATATCGCCGCCTGTGCGGATCAGAACAACAATGCTGTCACTGACAATGAAATCGGCGCTGGCGGCGCGGTCCAGTTTCAAATCCCGGTAGATCAGCGGCAGGGCCACATCCTGCTCTACGGCCATCAGGCCTTGCTTCAGCTCTTCGGCCATGCATTGCCTGTAGATATCCACGTCCATGCCGCCGCCCAGCGCGTGATAGACATGCAGCGCGGCCTGAGCAACGTGTTTAGCGGGATCAAGAGACGGGGCGCGCTGTTGTGCGGCGCTGCCGTTGCTGACCATTTTTAAACCGCCCAGCGCCATGATCCCCTACCCCGCGAAAGAAATTTTGAGAACTGCGAAGATGCAGATGACCGCCGCGATGATGAAATAGTATTTGGTCTTCATGATCCCCCACCACTTCATCCAGCCGGTGAAGTAATCCTCGACGATGACTTGTGTGCCGAGCGCGGCGTGGTAGAAAACCGTAATAATCGTCAGGATCATCAAAATCGTGTTATGCGGCGCGGACAGCCATGCCGTGAAATCGCCATAAGAAGCACCGACAACATTGTTCACAACAGCCCAGACCAGCCATAAAACCAGCGGAATCCCCGCCAGCGCCGTGAGGCGTTGATGCCACCAGTGATGAACGCCGTCATGGGCGCTGCCCAGACCTTCTGCTTTTTTCAGCGGTGTTTGCCGTTTTTCGCTCATAATCGCTTTCCCCTTATTCAAACAGGACGTTGCACCAGACAAACCCCGTCAAGAGCGCCGTTGCCGCCAAAACCACATACCCCGCAGCGAAGGCATGTTTCATTTCAAACAACCGCCCGGTGTCCCAGATCAAGTGCCGGATACCGTTGCACAAATGGTAAAACAGCGCGACGCTCCAGCCGAACCAGAGAACCATGCCCACGGGGCTGGCGGCAAAGCGCATAAAGAAATCATAGGCTTCCGGCCCGTAAGCGGCGGCCAGCAGCAACCACACCACCATCAGCGTACCGATAACAAGGCCATACCCCGTCACCCGGTGCAAAACAGATGTGATCGTATTCATCTGCGGACGATAAATCTGCAAGTGCGGCGATAGTGGCCGCTCGACTTTTCCGGTATCGCTCATCGCGTTTAACCCCACAATTAATTGACTAAAAGCCCGCCCATCATAGACCGCCCCGACGGAAATTCAACCATGTTTCTCCGGTGGCCTGTTTTTATCAGGAAGATAAGAAACCATCCGGGGGACGGCGCGCCGCTGACCGCGCCGATCGAAAGATCATTCTGTATTAAAGGGTAAATGGTGGACCCGATCAGGATCGAACTGACGACCTCTACAATGCCATTGTAGCGCTCTCCCAACTGAGCTACGGGCCCTTTCCAAAAGGAAGGTTCGCGCAAAATAAGAAGTTTCCCCGGCGGTGTCCAGAGAAAAAACAAAAAAACCGCGTAAAAAAAGACCGGACGTTGATCGCCCGGTCCCTTGTTCTTTTATTTTGCCAGCTGCCTAGCGGTTGTTGCCAACGAAGTGCAGGATGTACTGGAACATCGCGATGAAGCTGATATACAGGTTCAGCGCCGCCGCCCAGGCCATACGGGAATTGCCTTCCGCGCCATGGGCCGGTGAGTACATTTCCTTGGTCGCTTGCGTCTGCCACGCCGTGACCCCGGCAAAGGCGATGATCCCGACCGCGGAGATCAGGTCAAACAGCCCTTCCGAGCGGAAGAATATATTGCCGATGCTCATAAAGAAGACACCCATAACGCCCATGACGGCAAACGTCATCAGGCCATCGAGGTTTTTCTTGGTCGTGTAACCAAAGATCGACAACCCCGCGAACATACCTGCCGCGATAAAGAAGGCCCGCGCGATACTCTCATTTGTAAAAGCCAGAAAAATCGTGGAAAAACTGATCCCGTACAGGACGCAGATCGCCAGAAATCCGAGGCGCAACTGGTTAGAGTTCATGCGCTCCGGGCGAAAACCGAACCACAAGACCGCCAGCGGCGCGAACATAACAACGTACATTTGCGGACCGCTAAAGAAGAACTGCAGCAAAGCCGGCGTCGACGCGACAAAATAAGATGTCAGCGCTGTAATCAGAACGCCCACCGTCATCCGGTTGTAAACGCTTTGCATGTGCGCGCGCAGCCCCACGTCATAGGTCCGGGCCTGCGTGCCGGTTTGCGTTTTCGTTTGAAACTGTTCAGGTTGCATTTTGTGTTTTTCTCCTCACAAGAAACTAAGATTAAACCCTGTTGGGATACCTATATAGTACAATTATACGCCCAATTCAAAGGATGGATCAAAATTATTCGCCTTTATTCCGCCGGGACAGCCACGGGTTCGGTTTTCCTTCGTTCGGCGTAACGAAGCGCTGGTCGTCGTCGGTACGTTCGCCGGCGCGCATATCGGGGATCGGCGTGCCGGTAACTTCAGAGATAATCTGCACGCGCTGTTCGATCGGCGGATGGGTAGCAAACAGCCCCAAAAACGGCTTGCTGTTGACCGTACACATCAGCGCCACATCATCGGTGGTTTCGGGAATGCGGTCCCGTTTGGCGATCCGCAGCAGCGCCCGCATCATCGCATCGGGGTTTTTGGTCATCTCTACCGCGCCGGCATCAGCCATGTATTCCCGCCGCCTTGAGAGCGCAAAGCGGGTGAATACGGTCGCGATATAGCCAACCCACAAAATCGCCATAACAACCAGAACGATCACCATGATCCGGCCATCGCGCCGCCCGCCGCGGCCGCCGCCCAAATACAGGTTATAGCGAAAGCTGCTCCAGGCGAGCTGGGCGATAAAGCCGATCATGCCGGTAAAAATGATCGAAACGATCAGCAAACGAACATCCCGGTTTATAATATGTGTCAATTCATGCGCCAGAACGCCTTCGACCTCATCCTTTTCCAGAGATTGCAACAAGCCGCGGGTCACCGTGATGGTATAGCTTTTGTTATCAATGCCGCTGGCAAAGGCATTGCGGGCACGGGTTTCGATGATTTCCAGTTTCGGCATTGGCACGCCTTGGGAAATGCAAAGGTTTTCAACCAGATTATAAAGCTCCGGCTCTTCGATCCGCGTAACGGGACGGGCGTGCGACAAAGTGCGCAGCATTCGCGTGTGGAAGAAATAGGCCACCATAAACCACAGCGCCACAACCGTCAGAATCAGCGGCCAGTATTCCAGAACGACGCCGTTTCCCATCGCCACCGCCATCCGGGACGAGCGGGCATCGCCGCTCACCCCCGCTTCCCAGATATAACCGAACGCCGCGCCTACCGCCCAGACCATCGCGGCGATCACGAACGGATACGCGGCCAGCAACATCACCGACCGCGCATTGTTGTTCCAGATATGGGTTTTCAGACCAACGGTGCCAAAGGCCATAGCTGCCCTCTAAAATTTAACTTCCGGGGCGGTGCGGACGGCTTCGGCCAGATTGTCTTCCAATTCAAAAAACGGCTCTTCCTTGAACCCGAACATATTCGCCAGCAAATTCGCCGGGAATTGCTGGACAGCGGTGTTAAACTCACCGGTGGCGCTGTTAAAGAACCGGCGCGCCGCGGCAATCTTGTTTTCGATATCGGACAGTTCGCTCATCAACTGCCGGAAATTGGCATCGGCCTTCAGATCCGGATAGTTTTCCGCGACCGCCAGCAGGCTCATCATAGCGCCGCCCAGCAGGCCTTCGGCCTTCACCCGTTCAGCGCCGCTGCCGCTGGCGCGGCCTACCTGCGCGCGGGCCTCGGTGACTTTCTCAAAGATTTCCTTTTCATGGCCGGCGTAGCCCTTGACCGTTTCGACCAGTTGCGGCACGAGGTTATAGCGCTGTTTGAGCTGGACATCGATATCAGAAAAAGCGTTGTTGCGCGTCTGACGCAGTCCCACCAGCCGGTTGTACAGCATCACCATGAAACCGGCCGCCGCCACAACGATAATCAAAATGATTGTTCCCGTACTCATATTGCTTTTCCTTTCTTTGAAAAAATAATCTGGAAGCAGTTTAACAGATTGCAAGTCGAAATCACGGGTTTATTGTTTTGTGAGAGATCGTAAACGGCGTTATAGTGTTGGCCATGAGTTTGTACACATCTGAAAAATTCGCCAGTGCTTCCGCCGCCGGCACAGATTGGCGCGATACCGCGCGCGCCGTCCTCGAACAGCTGGAAAGCCTTCCGGCGGACAAAGACCACTATAATCTGGGTATCCTGTATATATCGGATCATCTTGCCGAAGATGCCGGCAGCATCGTTACCCTGTTTCGGTCCGTTACCGGGATCGAGCACTGGGTCGGTTCTGTCGGGATGGGCCTTTGCGCCACCGGGCAGGACTACGTCGACACCCCGGCCCTGTCGGTTATGGTCGGCCGGTTCGATCCCGATCAGTTTCACCTGTTTTCTTCCGTGACCATGCAAACGGAAGACGTGCGTGACAGCCTGACGAAATGGAAACGCACGCACACTCCCATGCTGGTCCTGACCCACGGCACTCCCGATGCGGAAAACGACCCTGAACAACTGCTCAGTACGCTGGAACAGGAAACATACGGTTTTGTTACGGGCGGCTTTGCATCATCCCATAACCAGCATTTGCACTTTTCCGACGAGCTTTTCACCGAAGGATTATCAGGGGTTATTTTCAGTCAGGATATCCCGGTTGCCAGCACCATTGCGCAGGGCTGCGTGCCGATCGGCCCCGAACACACCGTCACCAGAGGCCGGGAAGGCATCATAGAAACACTGGACGATCGCCCGCCGTTTGAGGTTTTTGCCGAAGATTTACGCCTTTATGCCGCCAGCCGGGCCGAATCGGGACAGGCGATCAGCGAAAGCGATTTACAGGATTTATTTCAGGGGCAGGTTCATATCGCCTTTCCGGTGCCGGGATCGGACCAGCAGGATTACATGGTGCGCAACATCAACGGGATCGACCCGGACAGCGGCCTGATTGCCGTGGCCAAAGATGTGCGCTCCAGCCAGCGCCTTGTTTTCGTTCACCAGAACATCGAGACACAGCGGGCGGGTTTAAGCCGCACCCTGCTGGCCTTGCGCAAGCGCATTACCGATGAAAACGGTATTTTCAACCCGCAGGGCGCCCTTTACATTTCCTGCGCCGCCCGTTGCAGCGGCAAGCAAAGCACCGGCGATATGGAGGTCATCAAGGAAATTATCGGCGAAATTCCCCTGACCGGGTTTTACGCCAACGGGGAAATTTCCAATCATCATCTATACGGCTACACCGGAATTCTGATATTATTTTTATAAAGACACGCGATCACTCAAGGAGCCTGACACATGACTTTTTTACGCTGCGCCATTTTGACGACAACGATCCTGTTTACCGGCCTGTGCACAGCGCCCCCGGTTATGGCCCAGACGACACCGCCGATGCCCGCCGTTTTACAAACCATGGCTTCCGAAGGCGCCCAGCTTCGCTATCTTGGGCGGGAACAAGGGCTGGATGGCTGGATTGCCATTAAAAACGGCGAGGAGCAATATTTCTACGTCACCGAAAACGGTGAAGCCCTCGTCATGGGGATTCTCTTTGATAAAAACGGCCAGATGGTAACCTTGAAACAGGTGCATGCCCTGCAGGAAAAAGAGGGCGCTGTCCTTGACTTGCTGGCCGAAGAAAAACCAGTCTCTCCCAGTGCCGCCGCCACAACGGAACCGGTCAACAAAGCCTTCAAATCCCCGGCTGAGCAATTATTCGACGATGTTCAAAACAGCAACTGGATCCCGCTGGGGAGCGAAGATGCCCCCGTCATTTACACCTTTATCGACCCGCAATGCCCGCATTGCAAAGCCTTCATCCAGGACTTGCGGCACAATTATATTGATAACGGCCTGCTCCAGATGCGGATTATCCCGGTTGGATTTAAGCCGGAAACCGAGGCTCAGGCTGCGTTTTTGCTCGCCATGCCCAACCCGCAACAGCGGTTTTTCCAGCATCTCGACGGCGTAGAGGATGCGCTGCCGGTTAGCGGCAATCTCAGCCGTCAGGGCGTCCAGCGCAATCTGGCGATCATGCAGTCATGGAAATTCAATGCGACGCCGATCAGCGTTTACCGGGCCGCCGACGGCACGATCAAGATCATCGAGGGACGGGCCAGCGACATCGCCACCATGATGGGCGACCTGTCACCGGCGCCCTAGATTTTCGGTTTCTCTTGTTAAGAAAACAAAAGATGTTGTAAACAGGAAACGGATTCAAACAAAAAGCATTCAATCAAACACGGCGCGCAGATCATGAACCAGACTTCCGAATTTTTACTGCAGTTTCTGGAGAAGCTGGGGGGGCCGTTGGCCTCGGCTGTTACGTCCGTGGTTGCCGGTGATTCCGACGATGTCGCCAGCCCGGAAGCCGCCCGGAAAGAAGCTGCGGAAATAGCAACGCTCCTGACAAAATCGGTAGAGCTCAGCGTCAATCTGGCGGCCAAGATGGACCTGAAGGACAACGAGGAAAATGCCGATGCCCTGCGGCTGGCGCTGGCGGCGATGGCCGCGCCGCTGATTGCCCACCAATACAGTATCAACGGCAAGATTCCGAGCGACGCCAAACTGCAAAGCCTAGCCAAAACGCTGGAAGCGACGTTGCTGTTTGCCGACAATTTCACCCCCGGCGCCGACATAACCATGCGGCTAGCGAATACCGAAGCCGGCAGCGCTCCGGCTGATGGCGATCAAATATCTATCCAGTATATCTGCGCCCTGACCCCCGTGGTGAACGTCGTTGAAACCTTTCCCTTTGGCCAGCCCGAGCAAAAGCTGGTGCAGGATATCGCCAGGCGTCTGGTTAAGCGGGCGACCGCCCTCCGCCAAACGATCGGCGAGACAATCCCGCTACAGGAACAAGATGCAAAAAAAATCGAATTGCGGCTGTTAAGAGCGCTGGTTGATTTGTACGTACAATGCCACCAAGCCGAAACGAATCGCCTGACCGGCATGAGCAACGAAGCGCGGGCGCAATCAGCCCCCTCACAAGACGGCGGATTGTCTATGGATCCGGTCTGGAGCGCCTTTGAAACACGGGCAAAAATGATGGAAGTCCTGGCCGGGAGCCTGTCCGGCACCCCGGCGACAACGACAAATGCAGCCCCGGCACCGCAAGCCCCCGTGGAACCACCTCCGGCTCCGGCTCAGGCAACGCCGCCTGCTCCGGCACAAGTTTCTTCGCCTCCCCCGCCGGCGCCCGAATCACCCCCGGCAGATGACAATGCGTCCTATAATCCTATGTCATTCTTCAAGCCCGGCGCCAAACCGGCCCCGGACAATCAGGAGGCGGAATAAATGGGAAAAGTCATTGCGGCCTGTTTGCTGCTGGCATCACAGACATATTCCATCCCCCCGGCAGTCCTTTTGGGGATTTACCAGGTCGAGGGCGGCCGGGTCGGGCAGGAAGTCGGCCCGAACGAAAACGGTACATACGACCTCGGCCCCATGCAAATCAACACATTGTGGCTACCCGAACTGGCCGATGAATGGGGGGTCAGCGTTGATACGGCTCATCGCTGGGTGCGTGATGATCCCTGTACCAATGTCGGGGTTTCCGCATGGATTTTACGGCGGCACCTGAATGAAACCGGCGATTTGTCGCAGGCAATCGCCCATTATCATTCGCGGACGGCGCGCTATGGCAAACCGTACCGGGGCAAGGTCGTCGCTTCGATGGAACAGCATGGCTTGCTGGAATAGAATGCAAGGCCGGGATAAACTGGTGATATTTTCACCATAATGCGATTGATCTCTTGTCCTGCGCTTTTTGACAAGATAGGTTTGGTGGTGGTTTTACAATAAAAGGCATGCCACGTAATCGAAGAATTTTGGGATAGAGTAACGATGATACGCTATATGCAACTTTTGTCTCTGGTTTCAGCCGTTGTTTTTGTGACGGCCTGTACACCGTGGAAAAAAGTTGAACCGCCTCAGCTTGTCGCCTCACCGGACAAGGTTTCCATGATGCTGGCCGAGGCCGCCGACAGAACTTCCGTCGCCCTGGAAACGCTGGCCGCGGTTGAGCAAGCCCGTTCCCCCGGCATTTCCGCGCCGCCGGCGGAAGACGTACCCGTCGAGTTGCGCCGGGCGATTACCGTTAACTGGGTAGGGCCGGTTGAGCCGATTTCCAAAACCCTGTCTGACCGCGCCGGTTATACGTTCCAGGTTCTGGGCAACCCGCCGCCTGTCGCCGTCATCGTCAGTGTTGATGTCGAAAACAAACCGATTATAGATGTCCTGCGCAGCATCGGTCTTCAACTGGGGATGCGGGCCGATGTCCGGGTGGATGCCAGCCGGAAAACGGTCGAACTGCATTACGCACCGAATACCGGCGTAGGAGGATAGTCCCCGATGTTCAGGTTTACCGGACATATCTCTCTTCTGGCTCTCTTGTCGCTTGCCGTGACGATTACTTTCGCGGCACAAACCGCCCGCGCCAGCAGCGATATTGTGTCCATGGAGCAAACACCGCCGCAACAGCGGGAAGAACTTGAAAACATCCCGAAAATGGACGTTATGGATGAAGATGCCTCGGCGCTTCCCTTTGATATCCGGAACGATGCCATGAAGGAAGCGGCCCTGTCTTTCGGCGCGCGTGGCGGGCTGGCATGGCAGACCTTTATGATCCGCCAGCAGTTGGATCAACGAGCCAGCTATATGGACCGGATTTACGATTTCCGCACGCTTTTGATCCCGGCGCCGTCCGGCCTTCTGATCGAGCCGCCGGTCATTTCCGAGGAAATCAACGCTATGCTCATCAACACCAGCGGCTCGGAAGCCGCCGTGTCAGACCGGATATACAACATTAACAAAAACGCCCGGATCGTCAGCACGGCCCGTTCCTGGCGCAATTATCTGGAGCGGACATGGGGAACCGTTGCCCCGCCGCCCGATATTCTACGCCCGAATGACGAAGAAGAAAGAGCGCGCTGGGTCGAATGGATCCGTCAGGGCTGGGAAGAAGGCGTCACCCAAGCCGACCAGATCTTTGAACAGGATTTGAACCAGCTGGCCACCGATTATCAGGGCATGGTTCGTTATCGTGTTTTGCTGGCGCAGGGAATGGTTTCTCCGCCTTATACCCTGCAGACGGACCGGGGCGTCACGGGCGGCGGCACTCAGATGCGTGTCGGGGACAGAGCGGTTCAAATCACAGGTATGCCTTCACTCATGTCAGGTTCGGATACATGGCAGCCCGCAAACCGATAACCCTTATCAAAGCCAAGGATACCAAGGGGCGCACCTGGCCGGATGAACCGGGGCGCTTCCGGGAAGAGCATGTCGACAATTATATTTTATGGGCCGTAAAACAAAACGCCTCGGATATCACCTTCCAGTCCGACCGGCCGGCTTACAGCGAAATCGACGGCGTGCTTTATCCCGGCACGTTCCGGCCACTGGATTCCGCCGACATGGCTGTTTTCCTCCACCGCATATACGGCCCCGAAGCTCTGGCGCGGCTGGCCGGGGGGCATGATCTGGACCTGTCCTATGAAATTCGGCCCGACCGCTATACGCGGATTCGCTTCCGGGTCAACATCACAGCCATTCTTTCCCGCGGGCGGGATGCCGCGCAGATCACCATGCGGGTTTTGCCCAACGAACCGCCGACCATGGACGATTTGAACATCGAACAGGTCATCAAGGATAACTGGGCGCCCCGTCAGGGTATGGTGGTCATTACGGGACCGACGGGTTCCGGGAAAACGACGCTGCTGGCGGCGGGCAACCGGATGCTTCTGGAACGGCCTCACGGGTGCGGCAAAATGCTGACCTATGAAGCGCCGATCGAATATGTTTATGACATGATTAAAAGTCCCCGTTCGCTGGTGGCCCAGACTGAAATCCCGCGGCACCTGCCGGATTTTGCTCATGGCGTGCGCAACGCCCTGCGCCGGAAACCGGAAATTATTCTGGTCGGGGAAGCCCGTGACCGCGAAACGATATCGGCGGCGATCGAGGCCGCGCAGACAGGCCACGCCGTCTACACGACGACCCACACAACGGGCGTATCGGCAACCGTGCAACGGATGGTTTCAGCGTTCGAGCCTAATGAGCGCTCCGAGCGGGCCTATGCCCTGATGGAAACCCTGCGTCTGGTCGTCACACAGGCGCTGGTTCCTAAAAAGGCCGGGGGACGGATGGGTATCCGCGAATATATGCTGTTTACGGACGAGGTGCGGGAAAAACTTCTCGATATGGATTTCCGTGAATGGCCCGCCCACATCCAGAGAATCATCCCCCAATACGGCCAAACCATGGCAGAATCAGCCCGGCTGGCTTTCGAGGATGATGTTATCGAACGGCGCTGGTATCTTCTGCTTGCTTCCGGATCGGAATATTAAACGGCGCATTTTAAACGTTTTTTTATCTTTGTTCGCCATCCTAAAACTTGGTAGATTGAGTAAGAAACAGGCAACAGGATACATTTCATGGCAACAGCAGCAGAAAGAGAAACCGCTGAAGAACAGACCCACTGGCACTGGCGGAACAGCATGCGGCCTGCCCGTTTTTTTGCACTTGATGCCCGCGCCGTTATTCCCTGGTTTGTTCTTCTGGTTTATGCGCGGCCTATCACTCTCTTTGTGACCTTCATATCGACCGTTGTCTTTTATATACTCGAACGCAAAGGATTGACGTTCCCTTCGGCGATTCGATCCCTGCGTGTATGGCTTCTGGGGCATAAACGTCCCGGGCTTGTAGCCTATCGCCGGCACAGAATGAATGATTTCGGTTAATTCTCTGGTGATTTATCTGCCTTGCCACTTGTCATTTGCACGTAATATCTTTATTTTACCGGCTAGTTCATTGAAATTAACTGGCAACCCATGCGAAACACACGGCAGATATTAACGCTCTGCTCCACAGAGGCTTCGGGAATGACACTGAATACAAAACAATCGGCTTTTTTCTCTCACCGTATCGGCGCAGCAGCGGTTTCCCGGTATGCCCTTGTCACATTTTCCGTGTTGGCCTTCATCGCGCCGCAAGCCGCTCAGGCCGGATTTGAATGGAAACCGGCCGATCATCGCGGTCAGCCCCCGGCAGCCCAAGCTTTAGTACCGCTACCGCCGGAGCCGGTTATGGAAGCGCCTCTTGACGATGGCGCGCCCGACATCGAACATATTATGATTGCCCCCGTCCCCCTGCAGCAAAGCCCGCAAATCGCGCCTGTAGCACCGGTTTCGATGGAGCCGATCATGCCCGCGCCGATGGAGGATGCGATGCCTGCGTCCGCGTCTACAAAGGATGTGGTTGTCGGTTTCGGCAATGATATGCCCCTGATTTTGGCTATGCGCCAGATTGTTCCCGACAACTATGCCTATTCCTTTGCGCCGCAAATCAATCAGGCTGTCCGGGTTAACTGGAACGGCGGGCAGCCTTGGGATGTTGTCCTGGCCGAAGCTGTTGCGCCTTATAATCTGGACGTGGACGTCATCGACCAGACCGTTGTTATCGGTCCGAAGAAGCCGCAGGCCTATCCGGCAGCCCTGCCGCAGACCGCTCAGCAACCGGTGCCGATGGCCCAGCCGGTTCAGCCCATGGCCATGGCGCATCCCGCCCTGCAGGCCGACCCCCGGAATGCCCCGCCCGAAAATCCGCCGCGCCGCAAAAAACCGGCTCTGCCGATGAAAGCATCCGCAGCTTCTGCCGCGCCGCAGCCCTTACTGGACACACCGGTTCCCTATACAGAGCCGGAAGTCATCGCGCCGCAGGCTGACGATGCCGCGCCGCTGCGGACAGAATCAATGATGAGTGTTGCTGAAATCAATATGAATGAAGCCGACATTTACGAGCCTATGGACGTCACCATGCCGGCACAGGATTACGTTGCGCCGCAACAGGATATGCCTGCTCCGGTGCCGTCGGCGTCCGATTACACATGGCAAGCGACAAAGGATGCCAGCTTGCGCCAGATTCTGACCAACTGGTCGAACATTGTCGGCGCGCAGATTATCTGGAACGCGCCGCGCGATTATTACCTGCCTGAAAACATGGAAATCAACGGTGATTTTGTTGATGCCGTGCAGAAAGCCCTGACAGCTTTCGGACAGGCCGGTGCCCGCCCGGTTGGCAGCCTTTATCCCAATGCGCCCAGCGGGCCGCTGGTTCTGGTGATAAGCGAATCCGCGCCGCTCTAGCTTTATTCTATATATAATTGACCAGGCTAAGCTGGCTGACGGATGCCGTGACCCGGTATGATGCTTCCAGTTGCAGTTGTAACATGTTCAGATTGACAGCTGTCTCGTTCAGGTCGATATCTTCCGCCTGACTAATCACATCGAGTTGCAAATTTTGCTCGATCTCATGATTTTGCATGATCTGGGTCATTTGTGCCTGTGTCTGGCTCAGGTTAAACCGGTCGAGATCAAGATTATCAATCGCATCGCTCAACATACGGGCCAGATCATTGAAAACCTGATAGAAATTGGTGTTTTGCTCGCTCTGGTCGGCGCCCGGCGCCGTTACCAGCGTGGCCGGATCATCGGCTTCCCTTGTGACTTCTTCCAGCGTTCCGGTCAGGTTTTTAATCATGCTGACGGCAACCATGATATCGCGGAAACCGTCGCTATTGGCTAAAACCGTGTAATCCAGTTCGGCGCTTTCATCGACGCGGACAAAGACATTGCGGACATTGCCGCTGCTTAATTCCGCGGAATAACCGACAACCGTGTCGTTTAGCTGCGCCGTGTCCCGATAGCTGTCGACCAGTTGATCGCTGTCAATCGTCGTCGCCAGCCAGTCACTAATCCGGGTTACCTGATATGTATCCAGAGAGCCGGTGTCGCTGATCGGCTGGGCCTGCGTTTCTGCGCCGCCAAACAAATAACGGTCACCGTCTTTCTGGTTATAAAGCGTGTAGAGGAATTTCTGCACATTCGTTGCCAGATCGTTGATCGTATCCAGCTCGATCTCACCTTGCTGGGTCTGGATTTCCAGCGCGTTCAGCACGTTGGTCGCCTGTTGCTGGGCGCTTTCCAGTGTATTGCCCATCAGCTTTATGCGTCGGTCGGCTACCGTGATATTGTTAATATAGGTATCGAGTGATTTATAATCTGCCCGCGCCCGTTCGGAAGACAAAACATCGTTTTCCAGGCCCTTGAACAGCCGTGTCTTTTTCCCGGATGATATCTGGTATTGCAACGTCGCCAGCTGCGTTTGCATGATTTTCAGCCGTTCGATCTGGTCCAGAGATTGTCTTGTCGTTGAAATGGATGCCATAACTTAAATCCTTATATTCATTTTTTCATCTAAACCGCGTTCAGCAATTCCCGAAACATTTCGTCGATTGCCGTGATTGTCCGGGCCGAAGCAGCGAATGCCGTCTGCACGACAATCAAATTGGCCAGCTCTTCCTCGATATTCACGCCGGATTCGTCCAGAAGACGGCCCTGTAAAAGATCCTGGAATGTTTTTTCATCCGTCATCCGCGCCTCGGTAATCAGGATTTCTTCGGCCTGCCGGTTCACCAGTTTCTGGGAGTAGTCGATCAGGGTCGACGAGCTGATCGTGCCGGTATCTATGTTTACCCCCGGCCCCAGATTTGCCGAACGAAACGGCGCGCTGGCGCCATAGAGCACATCCGTGATCGGATTGTTGCTGCCGAACAGCGATTCCAGAACCGTGGCATTCAGGGCCACGCCGCTGCCGCCTGTGCCGTCCGACACAAACGGCCCGCCGATGATTTTGATATCACCGCCGAAAACCGGCCCGGCATTGCTGTCATCATTACCGGGGCGCAGCGTCAAAACGCCGGTCGCCACGTCCATATCGACATAAAGCCCCGGAACGCCGGTCTGGGTTCCTACATCATATTCCAGCTTGTCGAGCAATTCTGTTTCGGTATCGCCCGGCTCGATCGTCACGCGCACCGGGGGCGCATTGCCCACCTGTACATCGAAATAGGGATCGACGGTCTGGTAAGTTCCTTCGGTCAGGCCCAGAAAATCAAGGCCGTCCTGCCCCATGCTGGTGACTGTCGACGATGCATCCAGCGTCACATTCCCGCGCGTTTCGATAATCAACTGGCCGTAAGGGCTGCGGCTGGCGACCGCCGCGAATCCGGGGTCGACCGGCAAGGCGGCGATCTCGTTATTGATTTCGGCAATAATCTGGTCCAGCGCGTCATTCACGCCCGGCCCCAGCGGTATGGCCGCCGCATCGTTCAGGTTGATCGTAATCGTTTCCGGCCCCAGCCCCAGACGCGGCTCTTCAAAGATAATCTGGAACTCGTCCGTCCATGGCGGGATAGAGGGCGGCGGCACGGCAAAGACATCGCCACCGGCGGCCAGCAAAGCGTTCACATCCGTATAGGACGAGAGATTCGTCGTGCCGGTGATCTGGTTTTCCGAATACAGGCCCAGCCATTCCTGCATGGTGACCGCGCCGCTGCCGTTGGCGCGCACATCGACCGTCCCGACGGCTTCCTGATATTCGACCTCGCCGAATACATATTCCACGACGCGGCGCACGACTTCGTTTGATCCGCTTTGGACAGGCAAATCGTTGGCGGCGGTGCCAGTCTGGACCAACGTACTGTCGGCCAGAATCTGGCTGTTGACCTGAATCTCGGTTGAAAATCCGACATAATCAACGGGAGTTAACGGACCGGGCGGATCGGGAACGGGGGCCGTGTCTGCTGGAATTTGTCCCGATGCATCGGTAAACAACTGCAATCCCTGCGCGTCGAACCGCAGGGCCATTTTATGCGCCAGCTCATCGAGCATGGCCATTTGTTCAGGTAAAATCTCGTCACGCAATTCAAACAAAGCGCCCAGATGACCGTTCAGTCCGGTTTCTGTAATCTCGATCGCCGTCGGGGTCGCCGGATCACCGACATACAGACCATAAGCCGACGCCGGGTAATAGCTTTGCGGGCCGATATTGCTGTTTTGAAAATACAGCGTTTCCGCCCGTTCATCGGCCAGTTGCACGCCCTGCCCGGTCTGCACGACCAAGACACCGTCACCGCGCACGAAAAAGCTGATTTCAATTTCTTCGGATAGCTGCCGGATCAATTCGTCCCGCTGGTCTTCCAGCGCGGCCGACGTTTTCCCGATATTGATGTTGGATTTAATCTGTTTGTTGAGTTCGGCAATCTGGGACAGGAGATTATTTACATTCTGGACGGATAAATCGATATCATCCTGCGCATCGTTGCGCATTTCCGTCAGAAGACCGGCAAAATCATTGATCTTGTTGGCGATGACAACGCCCTGATCCACCACGGAGCGCTGCAGGTAATGATCCTCCGGGCTATCGGCCAGTGCGGAAAATTTATCCCTAAGCTCGGCAATTTCTGCAGCGATCGAGATTTCCAGATCCGGAGCGCCGTGGAATTCCTGGATCCGGTTCAGGTATGTGGCCTTTGTATCCAGATTGCTGACTGTGCTGACCTGCGTCCAGAAATCGCGCTCCAGATTAAGATCAACGTTACGAATGATCGCATCGCCGCGCACGCCCAGCGCTTCCCCGCCAACAGCAATCGTCGATTGCGGTAAAATTTTCCGGGTATAGCCATCCGTCCCGACATTCGAGATGTTGGTTGATATCACGCTAAGCTGTTGCTGGGCCACACGCAGACCCGACAAAGCTGAATCCAGACCGCTTAAAGCCATGTCTATTCCTTTTGCACGGTTAACAGGTCAATTTCTTTTCCTGAATATCTCTATGCAAAAGGAATGCCAGATCGGGAATAAAGGGTTAATCGTCGGCGATATCACGCGCCAGACCGCGGAACATTTCGTTGTTTACGTCTTGCTGCAACTCGCGCAATTTCAGTTCCAGCATAAGGGAAATCATCATTTCGCGGCGCAGCGACGATTCAAAGCGATCACGGTCTTGCATCATCTTCAGCGCCTTGATTGATGCCCCGATACGCTTCACATTGGCCGGCGTGGTATACAAGTTGGTATAGAAATTAGGGTTTTGATACATTTTCTTGGTCAGCATCTCCATCTGGGCGTAATAGCTGGGATTTTCACCCAAGATCGGATCTATTTGCGCCAAAGGCACGCCGAGTTCTTCCATGATCTTTTTGATGAAGTCTTTGACTTCCGGATCGCCTTCCGCCCGCATGCCGACCTGATGGGCGAAACTGTTCCGGGCTACGCTTCGAATGGCATGGACGGAGCGCGTATCCATAAGCTCATCCTTGGTTTCTTCCTTCTTCAGAAGCTCGCGCGCAAAAGGATCAAACCCGCGATGAGAGAACAAATTATAAGACAGAGCCATAATATCTTCTTCGTCCGGCGTGACCGCCGCATCGGTCAGATCAAACTTGAGCGTATATGTATTGTCCAGAGTTCGTGTGAAATCGACATCCTTGTTAACCCGTTCCTCCGGACCGCTGGAACCACCGCACAACAAGTCGAGTTGTTCATGGTCGTCTTTGATATCGCAGTAGGTCGTTTTGAATTTCTCAAGACGCATATTCAGGTCAAGCGCTTCCCCGGCCATCCCCACCGAGTTACGAGTCATGAATTCGCGGTCTTCCAGCGCCCGGTTAAGGATAAACGCATTCGTTTCGCTCCGGCGCTCAGACGCTGCCAGCGAGCGCATATTCGTTCCGAAACGGCACATCTGAATGTCGGAATGATAATCTTTATGGGCCTCTGCCACTAGTTGCTGGAACAGCCGCTCTGTTTCCAGCTGATGCTTGGCATCAAAGAACATACCGACCGCCAGCGTTTGATGCATCATGACTGCCGTAAACTGTTCGGTCATCCGCATCAGGGCTTTGATATAGTTCTCCTTTAACAGATGAAGAACATGGTTATAGTGGCCCGCATCAACCAGCGCCACGCCTATACCGCCCGGCAAAGCCTTCGCCGGCTGCGATCCCAAAAGACAAAGCAGCCCCAATGTCAAAACGGCGATTCTTGCCATCTTTGATACCGACAACCATTGTTTTCTTTGTCCTGATTTATGCCGGGAAATCATTGGCGTGCCTCCCGTCTTTTTATAACTTCGTCAATATACGGCTGTAAATCCTCTGAAATTT
This sequence comes from Rhodospirillales bacterium, assembly GCA_020638175.1. Lineage (NCBI taxonomy): Bacteria > Pseudomonadati > Pseudomonadota > Alphaproteobacteria > Rhodospirillales > Rhodospirillales bacterium. The sequence goes on along the minus strand of JACKJA010000002.1, from coordinate 883,897 downwards.
TGTCGCGAACCAGACAATTTATCTCTCCGTCCCGGCCCTGCATATAGCCGGCGGACACGCCAATCACCGCCGCGCGTATAGCATTATTCTGCTGGCCCAACGTCATAACCATCTCGTTCAATTCTTTTTGTTTTTCGGCTGTTCTCTTGCTGCGCGGCGCTTTCTCGACCGCCGTTTTCCCGGTTTCCATGGCTTTTTTCTGCAACAAGGCCGTGTGAGACGAGAGCAAACGCACATGCTCCTTCAACGGGCCGCTTCCTTCCGCCATTTTTTGTATGGCTTCGCCCAAGGCCGCTTCCGGATCGGGTTCATCACAAAATTTATCATAGTGGACATCCATCCGGCTCAGACTGCCGCGCGTATTGCGGACGCCCTGCAGATCCTTTTTGATGTCCCGGATGATGCCGGCATCCGGCGCCCCGCCCAAGGCGCGCATTGCCTTGTCCGTGGCATTGACGGTTGCCGTCATTTGTTCTGACAGCTCTTTCAGATCGGATAATCTTTGTTTGTAGGTCTCCGCCGCCTGTGCCGGCGTGAAAACCACAAAGACGCCCAGCAAAGCCAGCATACAGAAAACAACGGGTTTAGAGGATATCATCATCGCGCCGACTCCTCCGGTTTCATTTTCTTCATAAGGTTTTGAACAGCTTCCTGTTTTTTGATTAGCCGCAATTCAAGAAGCACAGACATAAGCGCTTCGCTGCGGACATAACTGTTATAGATATCGCGGTCAAGCATCAAGCCGATAGCCTGCATCGCCACGATTTTTCGCCGGACATTCACCGGCTTGTCGTACAGATTGACGTAAAAATCCGGGCTTTGATAAATTTTCTTAGCCAATATCTCAAGCTGGGCCAGATAGCTTGGCCGTTTACCCAAAATTTCTTTGGCCTCCGCCGGACTCATCCCCAGGTCAATCAGAATAACCTGCATAAACTCAGCGGTATCCTCTGATATATCCGTGCCGGAAGTTTTCATGGCGGCAATGGCATTAAATGAATTTTCCACCACGCTGCGCTTGGCCATAACAGAGCGCAAATCCAGATATCTTTGCTGCGTTTCATAAACGGTCAGGACATTTTTGCTCAGACGCGGGAACACATCGTGGCTGTACAGATTGCTGGCCAAGGCGAAAACAGCGCGCTCGTCCTCGGTCAGCGTCCCATCGGACAAATCCATATCCAGCGTTCTCGTCTGGGCAATAAAGCGGGTAAAATCAATATCGCGGTTGATTGTCGCGGCGCCCGGCGCCGGGTTGCAAATCAGCGTAAATCCGGTATCCGCCCCCAACCGGTTATTATCATTCACGTCACAAAAATACTCTTTGAACTGCTCCAGACGCCCTTCACGGTCTTCCTTGGGGCCGACCCCCGCGTTCACGTTCACGTTCCCGGATTGACGGTCCTGCGATCTCTGGCTCAGGGCAAAGGCCGTCAAATCGGCATTGCGGTCAGCCGCCGCGAGCGAGCGGACATTGGTTCCGAACTTACACATGCCCATACTGGGGTGATAATCCTTATGAGCCTGTGTCACCAAATCCTGAAAAATCAACTGGGTTTCCAGCTGGTGTTTGGCATCCAACAGCATGCCTATGCCCAGAATCTGGTGCATGCCGACCGCCGTTAACTGCTCGGTCATCCGCATCATCGCCGGCAGGATATGTTGTTCCAGCAAAACATCGTCCAGCCATTCTTGATGCCTCAGCATTTCAATATCAAAGTGCAGGCGGGTTGTCCCGTGTTCGGGCGAGATAACGGTCGTTCGCAAAATGTCATGAGGAATCGCAACACACGTACAATCCGGACAGATAAGGCAACAGGCAAACGAATCCGTCGGCACAAGCCACGCCGTCAATAAAACAGCAACGGCCAGCCAGGAGCATAGTTTTCTCCTGATCCGCTGTCTTATTGTCTGTTGCGTATTGCTGCTCATCCCTTTATTACCCATCAATTTTCTTTATTGCGGTCGCTGATATTGGCGATCCTGTTTTTAATCGTATCCTGATATTTGGTCAGTTCCATCTCGAGCAAGACAGCCATCATCGCTTCGGAACGCAGTTCGCTGTTATAAAGATCGCGGTCCAGCATCAGGTTAATGGCCTGCATCGAGACATCCTTACGCAGGACGTTTGTCGGCTTGTCGTACAGATTCGTGTAAAACTCGGGATCCTGATACAGTTTTTGGGCCAGCAGTTCTATCTGGGCATAATAGCTGGGCCGTTTTCCGATCATCACTTCCGCTTCGCCCGCTGTAATGCCTTGCAGTTGTTCCATGATTTCATACATGTACTGGGCTGTGTCTTCAGACCCTAGCGTTCCACGCGCTTTCATCCCGACGATGGCATTAAATGAGTTTTCCGCAACACTGCGCTTGGCCGTAATCGCCCGCACATCCATATAAACAGGCTGGTTTTCGTATACCCCCAAGGCATCCCGGCTTATGCGGCTAAAAACATCGTGACCGTACAGATTGCTACCCAGTGCGAAAACATCACGCTCATCATCGGTCAGTACATTATCTGAAAAATCAATTTCGAGGGTGCGGGGATATCCGACCGTGCGAGCATAGTTCACATCCTTATTAACGGACTTCGCCGGAGCGCTGGCCGTACAAAGCCTTAACAGGCCACCATCGTCATCTTTGACATCACAATAATGGGCTATGAACTGCTCCAGACGGCCTTTACGATCCTGAATGGGGCCAACGGCTGCGCCCACATCAGCGTTCCCCAAATGGCGATCCAGCGCCCGCTGGCTCAAGACATGAGTCGTCAGCTCCGCGTTGCGGTCAGCCGCCGCGATCGACCGGACATTGGTGCCAATAACGCACATCCCCATGCTGGAGTGGTAATCCTTGTGTGCCTGAGAAACCAAATCCTGAAAAATCAACTGGGTTTCCAGTTGATGCTTGGCATCCAGAAACATACCCACAGCCAGCATCTGGTGCATAGCCACCGCAGTCATTTGTTCTGTCATGCGCATCAAGGCAATCAAAACATACTCTCTAAAGAAATCATCCATCAGCCATATCTGATGCTTCTGAAATTCCTTGGTCACATGGTGACGTGTTTTTTCGTGCTGTTTACTAATGGAATTCGCAGCGCCGACCGCTGGTCCCCTGGGACCAGACGCCCCGCGGGCGCCCGGCGGCGTTCCCCTTGTTGCCTCATGCGCCGCATCAATGCAGCCACAACAAGCCCAAGCCGTAGAAGCCGGTATCACAACCACGACAAAAACCAGCACAGCAAAGACCAGAGCGGTCTTTTGAAAGCCGGATTGGAATGTGGTTTTGTTCCGTTTCATATAGTTCCGTTACTCCCGTTTGCCGGCGTTGTTAGATTCACCGATTGTATTTTGTACTTTTTCCTGCAGTTTAGACAGTTCGACCTCGACCAGAACCGATAACATGGATTCAGTCCGCAGGTAGCTCTGGAGCGTATCGAAGTCCTGCATCAACCCTATCGCCTGCATAGCGGCATATTTCCGGTCAATGTTGGTCGGCGTGTCATACAGGTTGGTATAGAAATCCGGTTCCTGATATATCTTCCGGGTTAATACTTCCATCTGGGCGTAATAGCTGGGCCGGACATTGCCGCCCGCATCATGCCCTAATATCTCGATCGCTTCGGGACGCGCAATGTCAAACTGCTCCAGCGCACGAACCATGTATTCACCCACAACATCCTTGGAATCAAGATGTCCTATGGCTTTCATCCCCACGATAGAGTTAAAAGCATGCTCGGCAACACTGCGCTTGGCGATAACGGAACGCATATCAAGCAAGAATTGCTGTTTATCCGGATCCTGAAGGGCTACTTCCGGGAAACGGGTGGGCACACGGCTTGCATAAAGATTACTGGCCAACGCAAAAATGTCTTGCTCATCATCGGTTAACACATTATCTGAAAAATCAATATCCAGAGTCCATACACTGTCTACCGTCTGGCCGTAGCTGACATCCTTGTTCCTTGTTTTTTCTGGCGCACTGACCGGACATATTTCGATGAAGTTTTCGTCGTTATCCTTGGAATGGCAATAACGTGTTAAAAACTGCTCATAGCGCCCCTCAATATCCTCTTTAACGCCTTCGGAGGCATTGCTGTTTGCCGCCCCCATTTGCCGGTCCTGTGATCGCTGACTTAAAACATGAGCCGTCAGCTCCGCCCGCCGCTCCGTATGCGCCAAGGAGCCCATGTTCGTTCCAATTACACACATATCGAAACTAGACTGATAGTCTTTGTGGGCTTCAGCCACTTTTTGCTGAAACAGCCTTTCCGCTTCCAGTTGCTGCTTGGCATCGAGGAACATGCCGACAGCCAGAACCTGATGCATGGCCACAGCCGTCAGCTGTTCCGTCATCCGCATCATCGCCGGTAACAGATATTCAAGGAAGACAACATCCAAAAGCCACAGTCTATGATCTCGAAATTCGCGGGTAATCAGCTCACGCAAATCGGCATGCTCGGTATGCACCAGATCCGTCGTTTTCGGCATATTGTTCGCGGCGGGAACACAGGCGCAGAAAACACAAGCCTGCGCCGGCTGCGGCGCAAAAAACAGCCAGACAGCCATCAAGGTCGTCAAAAACCTTGCCATTACGCCCCTTCCGGACATCTTTTGTAATTCACAGTCCTTTACATTCATCCGTTACTGCCTTTTACCCGCCGTGCCCAGTGTACCAATGTTGTTCTGTACTTTCGTCTGGCGCTCATCGATCTCCAGCTCTAACACCTGCGACAACAACATCTCGTTACGCAAGTGGCTTTTGAACAAATCCATATCCTGCATTAACCCTATAGCGCGCAAGGATGCGCCGATACGATCGACATTGGCCGGTTTGTCGTACAAATTGGTGTAAAATTCGGGATCTTGATAGATTTTCTTGGTCAGCAATTCCATAATTGCCTGATAGCTTGGATATTCGCCCAACATTTCCTCTGCCTCGCCATCCGACACGCCCAAATGACGCAGGATAACCCTGACAAACTCTGATGTTTGCCCTGTTTTAGCGCCCTCAGTTCTCATCCCTACGATGGCATCAAACGAGTTAAGCGCCACACTGCGCTTGGCGACAACAGCCCTCATATCCAGATAGAGTGGCTGATTCTTCTCATAGCTCAGGAAATCCGGCGGAATCGGCTCAAAAACCTCGTGACCGTACAAGTTGCTGGCCAAAGCGACAATATCCTGTTCATCCGACGTCAGCCCCGCATCGGAAAAGTCCGCTTTCAACGTCAACGTACGGTCAACCACCCGCGTATAGTCGATATCCCGATTGATCGTTGCCGGCGGCGAAGCCAGACAAAAATCGACAAACTGCTCATGATCGTCTTTTTTATCACAATAACGCTGACGGAATTGCGCCAGTCGCGCACTCCGGTCCTGTGACGGCCCGGCATTACTTGATGCCGTCCGGTTTAACAGCTGGCGATTGACCAAATGTTCGCTAAGCGCGTAGGCATTATATTCGGCATTTCTTTGGCTGGCAGCCACGCTCCGCACAGTGGTCCCAAATGAACACATTTGCATACTGGAATGATAATCCTTATGCGCCTCGGCTACTTTCACCTGAAACAGCCTTTGTGCCTCCAGTTGCTGTTTGGCATCAAGAAACATCCCAATCCCCAGAACCTGATGCATGGCCACAGCCGTCAGCTGTTCCGTCATCCGCATCATCGCCGGCAAGATCTCCCCCAGAAAATAATGACGGATGATAAAATCCTCACGGTGACGTATAAACTCATTGGTCACATGAAGCCTTGTTGTGTCATGTTCCATAACCACGTGGGCGCGGGTCAGGGCGTGCGCTGCCGCAACGCACCCGCAGTTCGTACAGGCCCAGGATGGCTTGGCTCCATAAAAAAGCAGAAAAAGCAGGAAAAACAAAGACACACAGCGAAGGCAACGCTTTGCATAACCAAAACACCGGATAAAGGAAAATTCATTCCCCACTAATCCTTCGGCCCCCCTCATCTTTTCTGACGCCCCCGCTTGTCGATAAAAATTCTCTAAACTTTTATATATTTTATCATATTCTCTGCCCGGATGTACAAAACTATCATGCCTTTACGCATATTTTTGCGAATTTTATTGTAAATATTCTTGCTAACTCTTCCTTAGCGCTTTGAGTTCATATAAGCTTTCTGCTAGACAGATTAGATATGGATTCGCACCGCCCAACGTAAACAACAGTGACTTGATTGCAAAGATGTCTGAGACAAGCGAAAAAAAAACAAATAGCCCTCACCAAATAAAACGGCCAAAAGCCGCACGTTCGGCTGAAAACCCAAAAGCCGGTGGTAGCGAAGATCCAAAACCCGACAAAGGGTTGAGCACGGTTATCGTCCGGAACGATTTTTATCGGGACGGTTACAGAACCTTGCTGAAGATCTCATTGATTCAAGCCCTCATCATTGTCGGCATGATCGCCGCGATGTTTTTTGTTGTCCACACTCATCAACCGGAAAACCGTTATTTTGCAACGACCGAAGATGGGCGCCTGATCCCTATGGTGTCCCTGATGGAGCCTAACTTGAGCACCCCGGCCCTGATGTCATGGGTGGCGCAAGCCACAACCGAAGTTATGACGTTCAATTTCAACGATTATCGCCGCCGCCTGCAGGAAGCGTCTCGTAATTTCACACGGCAGGGGTGGGACAGCTTTACTCTGGCGCTGCAAAAATCGCGTATTATCGAGATGGTCGAAACAAACCAGCAAGTTGTGACGGCCGCCCCCAGAGGAGCGCCTATCCTTCAATCCGAAGGGATCGTAAAAGGCCGCTATCAATGGGTTGTACAGGTTCCCATGGTCATCAGTTATCAATCAGGCGCCAAGGTCAGAACAGACAATTTGATGGTTACACTGGTTATTGTCCGTGTTCCCCGTCTGGAAAGTCCCAACGGGGTTGGTATTGAACAATGGATTGCCGTTAAAGGCTAAAAAAACCGTATAAAGGCAAAGCGATGAAACATATACCCCTGATATTTGCCGTTTTAATCGGTGCGCTGCTTGTATATGCGGCGCCCGCGGCTGCGCAGTCCCCGGAACTGTTGTCGCCATCGGGTGAGGGTGACACAGCATTGCCCTCGCCGGGGAATGCTTCACCCCGCGCCCCGGGCATGCTGCTCTCCCCGGATGACAGCTTTGGCGGGAACGTACGGACCAGCGCTGTTGAATCCCAGGAAGAAGTGGAGGCCGAGATTAAGGAACAATCCTTTAATGCGGCGATAACCGGGCTTTTGCCGATGGAGCCCTACATGATTCGTGACCTTCTTAAACGTTACGACAAGACGCAGGAAGCGCTGCAGGTTCCCATTTACCCCTATCCGCAACCGGAAATTAGCGTGGAAACCATATCGCTTGATCCCGGCTCATCCCCGCCGCTTATCAAGGTGGCCGTCGAGCATGTGACAACATTAAACATTCTGGATATTACCGGGGCACCGTGGCCTATTCAGGATATCGGGTGGGCTGGAAAGTTTGAAATCATCCAGCCGGAAGATGGCGCCCATGTCATCCGGATTACACCGATGGAAGAATATGCCCACGGCAACATATCGATCCGCTTGCTTGGCCTTAAAACGCCGATCGTTTTCACATTAGAGACACATCGCGATGTTGTGCAATACCGTCTGGATGCCCGTGTTCCTGAATTTGGCCCTCAGGCAAAAGCACCGCTCATCGAAGGGGGGCTGACGATTGCCGCCGGGGATTCCATTTTGGGAACGATTCTTGACGGGGTGCCACCCGAAGGGGCTATTCGTCTGGATATCAGCGGTATTGACGGGCGGACTTCGGCCTACCTCTATAACGATCAAACGTATGTCAGAACACCCCTGTCGTTGCTTTCTCCCGGATGGGATAAATCTGTCTCATCTGCCGATGGCATGAACGTCTATGCCTTGGCCAACGCTCCTGTCCTGCTCCTGTCCGATAAGGGCCGGGTCGTACGCGCCGTACTCAGTAATAAAGAGGACACACCGGATGAATGATCAGAACAATATGAATGATGATCTGGAGATGGGCATCCCTGACGGCGATGACCATTTTGAGGATTTTGAAACGGGAACGTCTTTGGGAGAGATGTGGCGCGAAAACCCTATCGTTAAAATAGGGATTATTGTTGCCGTTGTTACCACCGTTATTGCCGGGATCATATTGTTCGGCGGTAAAAAGCAGACCACCGACCCGTCAATGATGCGGGCGGGATCTGACGTATCTTCAACCCCCGGCACGGAAGAAGTCAGTGACGTCTATCGTGAAGCGGTCGAGGAACAAAACACTCAGGAAGTTGAGAACGCCTTGCGTCAGGGCGGAAGCGCTTTGCCGGTTCCTATTACGGCACCTGTCGGAATTCTTCCCGACGTCGGCACCCAGGATCAGGGGGAAGATCCCTTGGAACGGTGGCGGCGGATTCAAGAAGAGCGTCGCCTTCAAGAAGAACGCCAGCAAAAAGCTATGGCGGCGGAGACAGCATCCCTTCCCGACCCCCATGCCGAAACAATCGCGGCGCTGGCTGACGCCATTTCAGCACAAATGGACTCTGTCCTGCAGACTGTCGAAATCGATCACATGGAACATATGTTTGTGACCGATCCCGATAACTATTTTGCCGAAGATGAGGAAAAACTGGCTGAGGCGGCCGCGGCGGCGGATGATGAAGGTATCGTCGAAATTCTTCTTCCTGCCGGTACAATCGAATACGGGCAGCTTTTGATCGAGGCCAATTCCGATACCCCCGGTCCGGTTCTGGCCCAGCTCGTGAGTGGGCCTCTGGCCGGTTCACGCATGATCGGTGATTTTTCTGCGGAAGAGGAATACCTGATCCTGCGATTTAGCGCCATTGTCATTGACGGTATTTCTTATTCTATTGACGCGGTTGCTCTGGACCCCGATACAACCGGTATTGGTATGGCCACCGAAGTTGACCATCGTTATTTCCGCCGTATTATCCTTCCGGCGGCGGCGGCCTTTATTGAAGGCATGGGAAGCGCGATTGCCGATTCCGGTAATACAACGGTCACAGTTGCCGGTGATACCGTCGCTCAGGAAGAAGAGAATCTCGATACACGGGAAGAAATCTTCAAAGGGGTTTCGGAAGCCTCCAGCAAACTCGGCGAGATTCTTGACGATCAGGCACAGGACACACAAACGCTTGTCAAAGTTCATGCGGGAACGCCCATGGGGATTCTCTTCCTTGACCCGGTCACGAAAGAAGATGACGATACTGGGAACGCGGGAAGTTAATCGTATTTACAGACTATAAACACCTGTCTGCACAAAAAACAAAACCGGAATTTGCCATGACGAATAAAGAAAACGAATTTGATGAATTTGCCGACGATGAAATAAGCGGCGAGGATGAATTTTTCGAAGATGATGACTTCGAAGAAGAAGAAGAAGGTGACTGGGATGACGACCTCGAAGAGGGCGACCTATCCGAAGGCCAGCCTGCGTCTCCCAAAAAGAAAAGCAGCCGGTTTAACCTCATTGTTTTCGGGATTGCCGGTGTTGTTGCGCTGGTTGTCGTTGCCTCTATGATGGGCGGCGGCGGGCAAGCCCCTGCTCCGCAAAATGCGAATAGCGAACAAAATGCTGCGAAAGATATGGCTGTTGAAGAAGAACCCGATGGCGGTTTCTTTAACGACCCCGAGGCTTTAGACCGTATAGGGATGCCGCCCGAAAATGAGGCGGAAGCAGACGATACGCTTCAGGACGATCCTCTCCCCATGCCGACGCCGACGCAAATGACACAGTCGGAAGATGAAACGCCGTTATTGCCTCTTCCTAATAACATCGAAACAGCAACGGCGGCGCCTGCGGATAATGGCTATGCCCTGCAAGATGTCGGAACTGACAGCATGGCACTGGTGGACAGCGCGAGCGCGCCGGTGCCGGTTGCGGCCCCTGCAGCTCAGCCCGCCGGAAACGCCTTGGCTTCCTCTAGCGAAAAGACTTCACCGCCAGCCGCTTCCGGATCTATGGACGAGCAATTCTCCGCTCTTTTCGATCGTCTGGACCAACTGGAATCCCGTCTTGATGAAATAAAAGACACGGCAGCGTCTTCCGCGCAACTGGATACCTTGAAGGATTCTGTTAACGCGCTGGAAAAGAAAGTAGCCCGGCTGGAATCGCGAAAGCCCGCGTCAGCGGCGGAAACAGCGCCGAAAGCACCGAAAGCGGCCCCGTCTTCTGCTGCCGCGCCGACTGCTGCACCAAAAATTGCGGCCCCGTCTTCTACGAAATGGACATTGAAATCAGCCTTACCGGGTGAAGCTTATGTCGCGGCCGACGGGGCGTCCGATATGGTTCACGTCCGGGTCGGCGATACCCTGCCGGGCATTGGTACCGTAAAGGGAATTTATATCTCGGAAGGCAAATGGATCATCGAAGGAACCAGCGGCAAGGTTACACAGTAACCGTTCCCTTGCCGTCGTCACCTTATCTGTCCCGTTCTACAGATATTCTTTTACCAGCACTTCAGCGATCTGGATCGTGTTCAGGGCCGCACCTTTGCGCAGGTTATCCGACACGCACCAGAAATTCAGGCCGTTTTCGACCGTCGGGTCTTCGCGCAGCCGGGAAACAAACACATCGTCTTCCCCGGCGATATCGGCCTGCGTCACATACTCCAGATCACTGTCCAGATCAATCAGGGTAATGCCCTCGAAATCGCGGAAGGCTTTTTTGGCATCGCGGGCACTGATATCGTTTTCAAACTCGACATTCACCATTTCGGCATGACCGATAAAGACCGGAACGCGGACGCAGTTCGCGCAAACCTTGATTTTGCTGTCCATGATCTTTTTGGTTTCGGCGACCATCTTCCATTCTTCCCTGGTCATGTGGTCGTCCATGAACACGTCGATCTGCGGGATCACGTTAAAGGCGATGGTTTTCTGGAAGGTTTCCGCTTTGGGATCTTGGTTCATATAGATCCCTTTGGTCTGGTTGAACAGCTCATCCATCGCGGCCTTGCCCGCACCGGACACGGATTGGTATGTAGAGACGACCACGCGCTTGATCCCGGCGAGATCATGCAAGGGCTTGAGCGCAACGACCATCTGGATGGTCGAGCAGTTCGGGTTCGCGATGATGTTTTTCCTGTTAAACCCGGCGATGGCCTGCGGGTTCACTTCCGGCACGACCAGCGGCACATCGGGATCCATGCGGAAATGGCTGGTGTTATCGATCACCACTGCCCCGGCTTTCCCGGCCTTAGGCGCAAACTCCGCAGAGACTTTTGCACCGGGAGAGGACAGCACGATATCCGTCCCGGTAAAATCGAACGTGGCCAGATCCTGTACTTTCAGATCGTGATCGCCAAAGGAGACTTCACGCCCCAGCGAACGGCTCGAGGCCAGCGCGACCACATCGCTGACCGGAAAGTCGCGTTCATGCAGGATATTCAGCATTTCATGCCCGACATTACCGCTTGCACCCACGACCGCTACTTTATAAGCCATTATTTATCTCTCTTTTCATCATTTTTCAGGTCAAAGCAGCATATCCGCCGCCGGTTAATTTGTGATACGCTATCAAGACTGAGCGAATCAAGCCCAATCGTAGAATTCTCATGTCTAAAAAACCAACAATCGAAGAATTACAGGAAGCCGTTGCCAAGGCCGATGCGCTGGCCGAGGCCAAAGCCAATTTTCTGGCGACGATGAGCCATGAAATCCGCACGCCGATGCAATCGGTTTACGGCTTGCTGGAGCTAATCGGCGAGGAAAACCCGCCGCCTAATATCCAGAGCATGGTGACAACCGCCAAGCAATCGGCCAGCGGCCTTTTGGAAATCCTCGATGATATCCTCGATTTTGCCAAAATGGATGCCGACAAAATGGAACTCGACGTGTTCGAGGTTCCCGTCCGTACCCTGATTTACGGGATTTTAGAGGCGCTATCCGTCAAGGTTCACGGCCAGCATGTCGAACTGCGCCACGATATTATGAAGGATGTTCCCTTTGTGATTATCGGCGATCCCAAGCGTCTGCGCCAGATCATCATGAATCTGGCGGGGAATGCCCTGAAATTCACGGAAAAAGGCACAGTCACCGTTCGGGTTACGACGCAGTGCCAAGTTTTGCAGCCCCAGAAAAACAAGATCGTTTTGCGGTTTGAGGTCGAAGACACAGGTATCGGCATGAAGCAGGAAATTGCCGACCGCCTGTTCCAGCCCTTTACGCAGGCCGACAGTTCTACATCACGCAAATTCGGCGGGACCGGGCTGGGGCTTTCCATTTGTAAAAAACTGGTTGATTTGATGGGCGGCAAAATCGGGGTCACCAGCACTGCGGGCAAAGGCTCGACATTCTGGTTTGAAATCCCGACCGAAGAAGTCAGCACCGAAACGACGACGCTGGCGTTGCCGACGCTTGACGGCATTTCCGTGTTGTCCGTTGAAGATCACCCGCAAGGCGCCAAGGAGATCGTTCGTTCCCTTGAATCCATGGGGGCGACGGTCGAAAGCTGTCCGACTTATAAAGAGGGACTGGAGCTCGCTCGGCGGCGCCCCTTTGATGTCGGGATTATCGATCAGGGATTGCCCGACGGGCTGGGCATAGATTTAATCCGCGAAATCGTCAAAATCCGCCCGTTTATGGGGCTGGTGATGTATACGGTGCGCGATGATGTCGGGCTGCAGCATTCCCTGCAATCCCTCGGCGTGGCGTACCTGTCGAAACCGGCCAGCCGTCAGGGGTTGGGCGAGGCCGTGCAGGACGCAGCCCGTAAAAACGTGCAGATGAGTATCGACGGGCCGACCCAGCTTTTGATCGCCGAGGATACCGAAAGCGTGCGCGATGTCCTGAGACGGCAGCTCGAAAAACTCTCGGTCGCCGCCGATTTTGTGACAAACGGCCGCGAAGCCCTGGAAGCCCTGAAAAGTGGGAAATACGGCATTTTGTTTACCGATCTGCATATGCCGGAAATCGACGGTTATGCCGTCGTTAAAACGATCCGGGAACAGGAAGAAAAAACAGGGCATCATTTCCCTGTCATCGCCCTGACGGCTGATGTCCAGATGGCGCAGCGCCAGATTTACCTCAGCCACGGGTTTGATGAATGCCTGTTAAAGCCCGTGTCTTTAGGGCAGTTCCGCCGGCTTCTGGCGCGCTGGGGATTGTTGGGCGAAGAGCAAATGGATATCCCGGCAGCGCCCGATACGGCGGCAGAGCCACCAGATGAGCACGGCGCCCTTCCCTCGGCCATCGACCTAGAGGCAGTGAAAGTACAGATGGGCGATCTGGACGACAGCACGGTTGAGATGCTCAAAATGTTCCCGTCCATGGTTGAATCCGTGGTTACCCGCTTGAAAAATGCCCAGGAACAAGGCGATTTCCACGAATTACGTGAAGCTGCACACAGTTTAAAGGGCGGGGCGCGGTCGGCTTGCTGCACGGTTCTCGGCGATATTGCAGCACAGATTCAGGCCCGCGCCGAAGATAACCAACCGTGCGATGATCTGGTGCCGCAGGCGCTTGCGGAATTCGAGCGTGTCAGGCACACTCTGGAAAATCTGAAAATCTGATCGGGGTCACAAGGATCAAGGGCAACCGGCTGTGGCTTCCGGGCCACCGGCTTGATACACGGCTGTTGCCTTGGCGATCAGCCATATCCGGAAGCAACTGTTGCCGCTGGGGCAGACAAGGGTCGTATCGCTATCCAGATCCACATCACCGGAGGTCGCATCAATCACATCGGCTTCGCAGCCTCCGAACTGATCGTCGAGTTTTTGCAAAGCGGTCTGGATAAAGGCGTCGGTCTTGTCGGTTTCGAGCCACAGGAACACCCCGTCCGTTCCCGCGTAATAGTGCCATTCCCCGAACAAGGGCGGCGACGGCGGCATGAATTTACCCGAAGCCGATCCGAAAATATCATCGTGACACGGATCATCGCCGGGCTTTCCGGGGCAACGCAGGCCGGACACATAGTTGTTCGCAGCCGATTCCCCCACCCCGCAACTCGCATCAAAATAAGCATCGTCGGGCATAATCGGGTACGGGTTGTTTTTCTGGGGCAGGCCCGCGCCGATCGCGCCGCTGTCACCGCCCGGATAGGCCAGCACACATTCGTGAATAGCCGAGCGGATGAATTCGGACTGGGACTGCACTTCCGAGACAACCTTGAAGGTATTCTGGCTCTGGGTCTGCTGGCTGGATGGCTCCATAAACGACAGGGTCAACGCCGCCAGCAAAGCGATGGCGATCAGGATATAAACCAGCGCGCTGCCGCGCTCTGATCCGGCGTGAGCGATTTTGTCCGTATGAAGCATTGAAAAACCCTTTTTTGAAAAGAAAAACCCGGCCCTCAGTATATCAGGAAGGCCGGGCTTTGGAAATGAAGTGGTCGTATTTATTTAAGTATCGCTTAGCGCTCTACGAGGACGTGGAAATAGTGGTATGTCCCTGCCGGTTGCTGGAAACAACCAAAAGGCTGACCATCCAGTTCTGTAACATCAAGACCGATTGTATCTCCGTTACAAGCACCGTTACATATATCCACGCCATTTGTCATCTGCGTACTCAGATCGATAAGGGACTCTGTCGGTGGCGTTGATGGAAGCCCTAGCTCAGCATTTATCCGTGTACATAAAGTTTGCGTAATATTAGGAAGAAAAGCAATCATATCTGCTGTGTCAACTTGCGGGCCGCCCGCATTCGTTGTTCCCAAAAGATTAATCTGGTTCTCCGTGTTAAAAACCCAAGTTCCCGGTGAACCTGAAGCCATCATTTCGCGCGGCGCCAAAGAATAGGTTGCGCCGCCGCCCGACGGGTGGAATACACAATTATTATACGAAGTCGGCGCGCCCGTGCAGTTGTTAAAATCGGATGGTACGTTGAATTCAATATTCTGGACATCTGTCCCACCGATAATCATCCGCACCACCGCCGTGCGGAGACCGGCCGGGTACTGAGTCAGCTGCGCGCTGCTAATCAGGGATGTTTCGTTATCGCCGCTGCCGCCCCCTGTCCGGGTGGACTGAGTCACCGCATAAGAAAGTGCGGCAAACAACGCCACAGCGATCAGGATAAGGAACAGGACGTTCCCGCTCTCCGCTGCGCGCGTTTTGTTTTCTGTTATCGTTTTCATGTCTTCACTCCACTTCATACCAATCGTCAAAATTTTATCACGAAATAACAATGAATACAGCCTTAACTCGGCTTATCCACGGAAACTTTATTGATTTTCAAAAGCGCCGCCAAGTGATCTTTTGTGCACTCCCGGCCCGCGCATAGCCGCTCAACGGACACCCGCCAGCCACTGCCCCCGTTTTGAACGTGGGATATAGCCTCCCGGAACTGGCCGAAATTCGCCGTTGACGCCGCAGCGATGTAAATAGCAGCCCCTTGCGTCTTGATCGACAAGCCGGGATAGTTCTGCACCAGCGTTTTGGTAAATTCCTCGACCTCTGCCCGGTTCACAGGCACATCCTTGATCCGCGGTACGATCGGCTGCAAGGCGCTGGTCTCTTTTAGCTCCGCCCGCAGCTCGGTGAGCGTCTGGAGCTGCACAGCCGTATACAGGCCAACACCGGCCGCCATCGTCCAGGCGATCCCCGCCGCGATCAGCACCGTTTGCCCGGCGGTCTGCGGCAGTTTTTCCAAAAATACGTTCAGATCGTCCGCGGCCTTGGGATCAAGGAACTTCTTCAGCGCGCGCCAGTCAAATGACTTAAAATCAACCAATTCCTGCTCCCCTACCTTTGCGAGAAAAACCAGACACCCTCAGCGTCCATTTTATATCAAAAACAATTAAAACTCTATAAATCAAGCAGTTAACAATTATACGTCCAAAGTATAGGGTCGAAGATAACGATCAGCGCGTTCCCTTGATTCTTACGCGCCCGTCTTTCTCCAGCCCATCTTCCTTCCGACACCCTTTCAACACCCCGGTGCATTCGGCAAATGACGGCGGCACCAAGGCCTCCCACTCCACCTTGTTTTTGTTGACTTCGTAGCGCACCAGCGTCCCATCGACTTTCTGAAGCCCGTCCAGAAGCTCTTGAATCCGCACCATATGCTTGATCGTGTCACTCTGCAGCGCGTTATAAGAGTTAATCATAAGGTCTGTGGAGGCTTTTTCCGTCGCGGCCTTGACCTTTTGCAGGTCGCGTTTGACGAAATTGATCGACAAATAGGAGCCTAGCAAGATCACAAGCCCGATAAACGACACAACCAGTCCGGCAAACATCAACATCCGCGCCGTTGCCCGTGACAGTTTCTCGGTGCGTAGCGCCCGGTTGCGCCAGGGAACAACGCCGGCAATTTCGGGGTTAATGGTCACAAAATTGGCATCCATGCTTTGAATCCGCGGCAGCAGCGTCCGCGCCGCGCCGGTAAAGACCTGTATGCGGCCCGTTTCAGTATCCCAGCGCAGAGCCGAGGCCATCCCTTCCTGTTCGTACAGATAAACCGTTTCCCGGTCCCAATACTCGCTGTTTCCCGGCAACGCCGCGGCCAGCGGACACCAGCTGTCCGGGTTCGATGCCAGCGCCGAAGACGGCGTCGCCAGATACCAGCACCGCCCTTCTTCTACCGTATAGCAATAATGGACGCGTTCTGTGCCGCACGCCTGTGACGCCGCGTTCCAGATCGCTTCGTCTTCCATGCCCGGCACTTGCGGAATAGAGCCGCCAATAAGTTCCTGTGGCAGATAAGGCGACAGATCACGAACAAAATCACGGGCCTCCCCGGCCAGATGATCGGCCAACCCAGGAGACGGGCGCGCTTTAGCACGCTCATCTTTCTTCGGAGACGGCTCTTGATCGTGCGGTTCAGGGGCGGCAGAAGCCTCAGCGGACTTTTCTTCAAAGTCCCGTTCTTCCCGTCCCTCTTTTTCTTTACCAAACAAAGCCAAACTACATTGCTCCTTGCATCAAGCCACCCATCATACCGTCCAGACTCATGTTCATCACCGTCAAAGCGTAGATCGAACTACCAAAGGCAATAACAAGATAAATGCCCGTCAAGCCAAACGCGAGCCAGACAATTAAAGAGTGCTTGGTTTTTGCCGCCGCAGAACGCATATCGGCAACAGACTCTAGTACTGTAGCAACTTGTGATAAATCAGACAAGCTCGCAAGTTCAAGGCGTTCGCTTCGGGTTAGCGGCGGATTGTCCAGTGCCGACCCCAGCATCACGCCCCGCTCCAGCTCGCGGGAGGCATTATTCCAGTATTCAGAAACTTCCGGGACGGTGGTAGCCTCGGACGATTGTTTCAAAGCATCGCCGATCGGCACCAGACCGCGCAGCATCCGCGCCGCGGCCATCATCGAATCGGCAAACCCCAAATCCCGCAAATACCCGCCAATCAAAGGGATTTTCCGTACGATACGTGCCGTCGGCCAGTCGTTTTTCCCCTTGTTAATCCAGAATGAAAACACCACCCAGCCGATAAAGAACGCAAACCCGAAAGCCGTGGCGATCAAAACATCCCAGGTCAGCTCCAGATTATCGACAACGCGGGTAAACTTTTCCAATTCGGTTGGATCGGTCGGCGGGTTGTCATGGAACCATTTCATCACCATCGGTTTCCCGGCAAACAGTGACGACACGATACTGAACACGTCAAAAATCAGCCAGGTCAGCGTCCCCAAAATCGCCCGGGTGTTTTTCTTTTTCTGGGTGATCGAATGGATGGCATGCGGAATCCCTTCCTGTAACTTATTGGCCCGTTCGCTGGCGGCCAGAATAGCCAATGTCCCGTGGTCGAAAATCCGCAGGGCTTTCAAAGCGTCAATAACGCCCAGCCCCCGTGCCAGAGCTTCCCGCGCCGGTGCCAGAATATTCTGGCGCATCGGGTTGGTTTCCGCCTGAATGATCCGCCATAACGCCACCCCCGGCGATGTCGCTGTCGAACGAAACTGGATCCCCCGCAAAAGCTGGACCTGCCACCAGGTTGAGCGTGCCAGAAGACGTTCCAGCGGCGATCGTTCGTGGGGACGAATGCTCAAAACATAGCCGCCACTTTTGGAAACGGCGTTACGCACATCATCGACGGTGGGCAAATAGAAGGATTCAACGGCTTTCTTGGGGCCGCGGGCGGAATCATAAGCAACTTCTACGATCCATTGTTGCATAAAACCTGCCTTTTATTCTTCCAGATAGGATAGAGCGGCCTTGGGATCAACCAACCCGGACAAGACGAGATCAACCAATCCCTCGCGGCGGGTATGAACAATCACACCGCTTTCCTTGACGACATCGTTCACATTGCGCATCAATGCTTCATAAATTTCGTTCCGTTGCCCCGGTCCGATCGTGATAATCAGCGCATCAAGGAGCAATGTCCGGCCCACGATCCCGGTCCGGTTACACAAATCACAACCGCTGGGGTTATGGCGGCGGATCTCGGCATCGGGCTCGACCATCAATTCATGGATTTCATGTTCGTTCAGGTAATCCGAAGCTTTTTCATGATGGGCGCAGCCCTGGCACAGCGTCCGCACAAGCCGCTGATTCAAAACCGCCTTTACCTGCTGCGCCAGCGTATAGGTTGACGAGCGCTCGCGCTCATGCGGCATCAGGGACCGCAACCGCTCAAAGGTCTGAAGCGCCGTATCGGCGTGGACGGTTGAAATCACGGTGTGGCCGGATTCCGCCGCCCGCAGCGACGTTTCCACCGTATCGGCATCCCGCATCTCCCCGATGATGATATAGTCGGGGTCGTGACGCATGGCAGCGCGGATCAAATCCGGGAACTCTCCGCCCTTCATACCAGGCCGGACCTGCCACTGGGTCGCGTAGCGGAGTTCATATTCAATCGGGTCTTCAATCGTCAGAACATGACGGCGGCGGCGATCGATTTCCTGAATACAGGCATACATGGTCGTGGTTTTACCAGATCCCGTCGGCCCAGAGAGCAGGATCATTCCCCCGCCCCCTTTGATCTCTGGCGAGAGTAGCGCGGAAAGATAATCAGCAATTTCCTCATGACGGCGGAACAAGTCATCAAAGCTTTTGAGAGATGCGCGGTCCAGCAAACGAAGGGTTAGCTTTTCGCCTTCCTGAGCGTGCGGCCCGGCGGCGACGCGGATATCGATATTTCGGCCCTGCCACGTAAAACCAAAGCGTCCGTCTTTTGGCGTCGTTTTATCCCCGAAGTTCAAGCCGGCATCCCGTTTAATCAACGTCGTCAAACGGGCCATAGCATCGGCTGGCAAAATATGTATTGGCACAAGATCACCATCAATCCGGTAGCGAATCCAGTTCGGAGAATCCGGATTACCATCTTGCAACATGTGGATATCAGAAGCCCGCATTTGCAATGCCTCGGCCATCATATCGCGCTGAAACTGGTTCAAAAGCAAACCGTTATCAACATCGGCCAGCCATTGCGCCAGCGTTTTTTCGCAACGATCTGCCGATAAATCATGCACGGATCGCAGCGTTTCCAGAAGTTCTGCACGGTCCCAAATCTCAACTTCGATTTTCTCGACATTCAAGCCGGTCCGCTGCGCCGTCGAGATCAAAGCCTTGATCTGGCGGTCGTTCATGTCATGCAGCGGGGCCACGCGCAAAACCCTGTCGCGCAGGCCAATCAGGTGAATACTGAGCGGCAGCCACGATTGAACCGGTAATAGAGAGCGCAACTGGTCACCGCTTGCCTGATCGCGGATTCCTTCATCTTCCAGTTCGGAAACGCCGCGGGCACCGGCCATATCGAGCAATTGATCCGTTGAGCGCGCTACGCCCTGATCCAGCAAGATGCCCCGTTCACGCTGAACCATATCAAGGTAGCGTTCCCGGCCTTCGAGCGCTCTTTTTTTACGGCGGTCATGCCATTGGCGGCGCTCTACGCCATCCGGCGGCACGCCCGGTTTCTGGCGACGGTCATCTGCCTTGGCACGGCGCTCGTCAGCCAAACCATCAGGCAAGGCCTGTTCGCTTTCATCCGCTGGCAAATCCTGGTCACTCATATAAACCCGTTTTTCCCTAAGTTTTTACTAGTTTGACGAACTGCTGGACACAGATGTCGAAGACGATCCCCCACTTACCGATTGTCCCGAAGTCCGGTTAACAGAAGATAAAGACCGGTCAAAAAGAAGAAGAACCTTGTCCCGGCCGCTGCGGAACTCAACGCCGCTGGTGCGGATATTGACATACCACAAGAACCCGCCAATCACGACTTCCTCGCCGTCAAAGACGATCCGGCTGCCGCCCGGTCCGGCGATAATAGCCCGTTTAGGGGCATGGGATGTCACGATAAAGCCGTCGAGAACGCTGGCCGGATCGACATCGTTATCGCGTACAACAACAAAATCGCTTAACCCTTCTCCGCCATCATCCTTACCCGATGCCGCGGATTTTTCGTCGGTCGTAACCGCCAGCGTCCCTGCGGACGACCCCAGACGCACGGCCTTTGTATCCTGGCTGATAATCGCCGTTGATTCCCCGCGCACCGGCAGGACCAAAATCCCGCGCGCGCCATCATGGAGCACCTGGATATCGTCGATCACCGAGCCTTCGCGCACCGGCGACCATGAAATCGTCAGCGGGCACGCCTCGACAGGTTCCAGAACCGTCAACTGGGCGCAGCCCTTTTTGCTAATGCTCAGACCGTTATCCGATCCGGCCAGACGAATATCCTCCAGCGTAATCGGTGAATCCCCGACATTGACGAGGGATACCGTAATTGCCGACGTTGTGGCGATATCGCCGCCGAAATCTATCTCTTTTTGGGACGCGACCAGCAAGCCTTTGCCCGGAACAGCTTCCGGGAACACTTCGGCTTCCTCGGAACTGTCGGGGTCAAACTCCCCGTCCAGATTGACGCTGGTGATGGTCGTGGGGCCGCTGTGATCGACCAGCAGAACGCCGCTGGCCTGCCCTTTCAGAACCGGCGACCAGATAAGCGTTACGATACAGGCCTGCCCCGGCTCCAAAGATTCACAATCGCTTTTCAGCGAATATCCGGCTTGCTCGGCGGCCTCAATATAAATGGCGTTAATATCGACCGTTTCCGATGTGATATTCCGCAGGACAATCGCCTTGATAATCGGCTGGCTGGTATTCAGCGTTCCAAAATCCAGCTCATCGGGAATGGCTTCGATATCGCTGATAAATTTATCCTTCGATCCTTCGCCCGCCTCGATCTGGCCGGATAAGGTTGCCGTCACCAAACGCGCCCGGCCGCTGTGGCGCATCAGCATTTCAATGCGCCATGACCCGGCCTGCAACCCCTTTACGGATAACGCCACGGCACAGACAGCGCCCGCCGCCAGCGGCTCGCCTTCACACTGGTTCAAAGATACATTGGCCGATACGGTTGATGACGGGTAAAGCTGGATCGCACCGGTTTGAAGAGGCCGCCCACTGTCGTTGCGGAACAGGACAACAACCTGCGCCGAAGATCCGATGGAAACCGATCCGCCATCCACAGACGACTCAACCGGCACCAGATCACCGCCCGACCCCGCAGACCCGGCTGTCCGGGAGCGTGGATCGTCAAACGCCGTTTGCGCGCGCACAGGCGCCGCAGACGCTTGCAACAAGAACAGCACCGCCAAAAACGAAAATACCGTATATATCCCAGTCTTATTCAATACCATGATCTACCATCATTGTTGCTCGCCCCCGTCATTCGGCGCTACAGCATCCGGAACGATCTTCAAAGGAGAAAAATCATACTCAAAAACAAGCTTGTCATCATCAATAACCGGGGTTGAAACATTTTCAGCCACCCCTCTTGTATCTTCATGTGTCACCGCCCCGCCGCGCGCCGCACCATAATATTCCCCTTCAGAAGGGCTGGTGTACACAATCACCCGCGGACGCAGCAGGAAGACCAGCTCCAGGTTATCCGCCGTTGCTGTGCGGCTGGCCGGGATAACCGGCTTGGCAAAGCCGGGGCCAGAGCTGCTGAAAGCATCTGATTCACGAACCAGACCGGCAATCAGCAACGAATCACCCGGACGGATACGTACCTGGGTTTCCAGTTCACGTTCCGTCGTTTTAGGAAGCTGGACCGTCGTCGAACCGCCATCAGACGATTCGAAGTTAAAGTCTTCAATCTCGGAAACATCCGACAGGCTGATTTCGATGTTCGCATAAATTGTCGCATTATCCCACGCACTGCCGATCGTGACCGTAAAGCCGGTATCGACCGAAGACGTGCTGACCGACGTTGTCGACTGACCGTTATCAATCGTTTGCGAAACCTCAGCCACATAGTTTTCCTTGTCTGCCGCCCGCAAACGCGCCTCAGACCCGGATAGAACCGTGATTTGCGGCTGGGATATTGTCTTCACAGCGCCAAACTGGGAGAGGAAGTCAAAGATATCGGTCGGAGAAAATGCGCCGCCCTCGGCCCCTTGCGTTGTCGGCAAACCGATACTGATCGGGTTCGAGAAGTCGGCGCCCACAGAGCCATTAATATCGATGTTGGCCGCAAATTTTCCAAACGTATCAAGCGTTTGCCAGCGAATCCCGGTCGAGTTCCCGCTGTTCAGCGACACTTCCCAGATATAAGTTTCAAAGACGATCAGAGCCGTGCTCGACCGCATGCGCTGGAAATAGCGCTCGGCCAGACTGGCCGTTCTTTGCGTTGCTTCATACACCAGCGTCCGGGTCGACTGATCGACAATCGGGGACGAGCCGATGATCGCCTGCAGACCGGTCGCCACATTGTTCATGAAGCTTTCATCCTGACTGATCGGCGGGATTTTGACGGTAAAGGTTTGCGTTTCCTTGACAATCAAAAGCCCGTCTTCGTAAGCGCAGTACATATCAGCCAGACCGCAAATCCGGCGCACAACCTTGTTCAGGGGCCCCTTCAGGTTTGCCACAGTGATCTGGCGGGACAGTCCTTGCTCCGATTCAAACGCCAACGAAACATCGTAATCAGCCAAAATCAGCTGCAAAGCCCCGGCCAGCGTTTCCGAACGCAGCTCAAACGGCCCCACGATTTCAGACGGCAAAGGATCGTCCGAGCCAACCTCCGGCACCAGAACGTCCCGGCCCAGCGGCAAATACAGCACACTGTCCGGGCGTTCATTGACCGCCGCTTCCCGCTCGGATGCAAAGGTCGGGTTAGGGATGCTGACCTGACGAGCGCCAGGCAAATCAGCCTGCGCGCACCCCTGCAAAACCAGAAGCGCCGCCGCCACTAAAAAGCAGAAAAAAGCCCGGCTTCCCCCGCGCCGCAAAATGCCAATCCTGTTCCCGACCCCGTACATCAAACTTTCTTCCCGCGCTTAATCCCCAAAACCGTTCTCTCCACCGTCTTCAACAGGCGTTCCTTTTCGACCGGCTTCATCAAAACGGCGCCCACACCCCATTTTTGCGCTTGCTCCAGCAAGTCCGGTGTCTGATCCCCGGTCGCCAATATAATGGGCGTTTTTATTTCACGCCCCCGGAGCGCCTTGACGAATTCAAACCCCCCGACCGGTTCCATTCTTACATCCACAATCGCCAAGTCAATCCCTTCATTTCCCAGCACAGTCTCCAACGCCGCCTGCCCCTCGGTCGCCTCCAACGTCTCATAGCCGGCACCCTTAAGGAACCCAACGATCTGCATACGCACAAAGTCGTTATCCTCCACCACCAGAATTTTTGCCATTTCAGCCATAAAAGCGCACAAGAAAATTAGGTACAAAGACATGGGATATTTCTATCCCACAGAAAGAATCACCTTGTATTTTAAAGACAAATACACAAAACACAAAGACAAAAACCATTCCCGCCTGAATTTACCGAATCAAGCTGTGGACAATATTCGGCTCCCCGCGTGCCGGATGGCCCTGCCGCGGTGATCGTGATATCGTCAGGGACAATGGTTTTACTCTAACGACAAAAATTAATGACTGTCTGGATCGCCTACATCTGTCTGCTTGCCGCTCTTGCCCTGCTTGCCGCCCTGTCGGTTATCGACCTGCGGACGCGGCTTTTGCCCGACAAGCTGGTTGCCCCCTTCGCCTTGCTGGGGCTGGTTTTTCACGCGTCTCTTTCTTCGGCTATCTTGTCGCCTGCGGCCATCGTTCTGGGCGGGCTGACCGGGTTTGTTACCCTTTACCTGATCCGCGCCGTTGCCAACCGGCTGTATAAAATGGATGCGCTGGGATTGGGCGATGTCAAGCTGATGGCCGCCGCCGGATTATGGCTGGGGCCGGATGCCGTGATGCTGGCATTGTCGGCGGGGGCGTTTGCCGGGCTGCTGCATGGTTTGGGATACGGCCTGTATCGGGCATGGAAAACCGGGCGGAAAACCGATTTTAAAAACCTCCAGATTCCTGCCGGGCCGGGCTTTGCCGTCGGCATTATTCTGGCGGGGATCTACCGGTTTTATGAATTCTTCCCTTTTTAAACGGAAGCGAACGCGCTATAGAAAGACTCAGTTTTCCCGTAACGCGTTTGAATCGACATGACCCTGGCTATGGAACTGATAAAACCGATGGATACATCCCGCCCCGTTTTCCCGCACAAGCATTTAACCGGCATTGCGCCGCTGGCCGCAGACGACATCACAACGATCCTGAATATCGCGCAGGACTACGCGAACATGACCGCCGAGGGCGGTCGTCCTGAACGGACCCTGAAAGGCAAAGTGATCCTGAATTTGTTTTTCGAGGATTCAACCCGGACACGCACGTCGTTCGAGATGGCATCAAAGCGGCTGGGGGCCGAGGTGATTAACTGGAACATGAAAACCAGTTCGATCAACAAAGGCGAGACCTTTATGGACACGGTGCGGACACTGGACGCCATGCACCCGGATGCCATTGTGATCCGCCACAGCGAATACGGCGCACCGGACTATGTCGCCAAGCGGGTGAGCTGCCCGGTCCTGAACGCCGGAGACAGCTGGCGCGAACACCCGACGCAAGCGCTGCTTGACGCGCTGACGCTGCGGCAATATTTCGGTAAACTTGATGGCTTAACCGTGGCGATTGTCGGTGATATTGCCCACAGCCGCGTAGCGGCATCCAACATGCACCTGCTGACCAAGATGGGGGCAACGGTGCGTCTTGTCGCGCCGCCGGTATTGCTGCCGGAAAAGGCGCCGGTGGATGGGATCGCGATGTTTACCTCGCTGGCCGAGGGACTGCCCGGCGCCGATGCCGTGATGACCATCCGACCGCAAAAGGAACGGATGGATGACGCGCTGATCGAAGATGCCAGCTATTTCCACGATTACGGCATGACGCATGAGAAACTGAACCTTGCGGGACCGGACGCGGTATTACTCGATCCGGGGCCGTTCCTGCGCGGGCTGATGATCGACGACGACATGGCCGATGATAAAACCCGGTTTTTGTACGACCGCCAGGTCTCCAATGGCGTGTTTGCCCGTATGGCGGCGCTTGATTTGCTGGTGGGGGGGTGACATGCAGCTTGTATTTTTCTTTCTTGCCTATCTTATCGGCTCTATTCCGTTTGGATTACTGCTGACCCGGATTGCGGGGCTGGGTGATATTCGTCAGATCGGTTCCGGCAATATCGGCGCGACCAACGTTCTGCGCACAGGGAACAAAAAGCTGGCCGCTCTCACTCTCTTGCTTGATGGGGGTAAAGGGGCGGCTGTCGTCCTGTTGTACAGCGCTTTATACCCTTATACACCTTCCCAAGATTCAGCACCGCCCGGTTTATTTATAGCGACATATTTATTGATTGGATTTCTGGCGATCCTCGGCCACAACTTCCCTGTCTGGTTGAAATTCAGAGGCGGGAAAGGCGTGGCCACGACGCTCGGCGTTTTGTTGGCAGCCGTGCCGTGGGCCGGGGTGGCGGCGTGTCTGGTATGGCTGACCACGGCGTTCATTAGCCGCATATCATCTCTGTCTGCGCTTGTGGCTCTGGCAATAGCGCCTGTTGTCACCTTCTTTGTTTATGGCGCTGAACCAGCCGGTATTTGCCTGCTCATTACCGCGCTGGGTTATACCCGGCACAAAGACAACATCAAACGGCTGCTGAAAGGCGAGGAACC
The DNA here is from genome assembly GCA_020638175.1 of Rhodospirillales bacterium. NCBI lineage: Bacteria > Pseudomonadati > Pseudomonadota > Alphaproteobacteria > Rhodospirillales > Rhodospirillales bacterium. The sequence goes on along the minus strand of JACKJA010000002.1, from coordinate 857,971 downwards.
CAAGATCGGGAAGAAGAAAGATGCTCCAGCCACAAACGAATGACCGGCCGCTTGGCGAGAGTGAAAAGCTTGCCTGGCTGCGGCTGGCGCGGACGGAGAATGTCGGGCCGATTACCTTTCATAACTTCCTGCAATATTACGGTAGTGCGGAGAAGGCGCTGGAGCAAATTCCGACGCTGGCGGCGCGCGGCGGACGGAAAAAGCCACTGGTGATCCCCCCGGTTTCGGTGATCGAGCGCGAATACAAGCAGCTTAAGAAAATGGGCGGAGAGATGATCTGCGCGTGTGAGCCTGCCTATCCGCTGGCGCTGTCTGCGTTGGAAGACGCGCCGCCGGTGCTATCCGTTATCGGTAACTCAGAGCTACTCAACAAACCGTGTATCGGGATGGTCGGAGCGCGGAACGCCTCACTGAATGGCCGGAAGTTTGCCGAGAAACTGGCGAGAGAGTTGGGCGAAGCCGGGCAGGTTGTCGCATCGGGCCTCGCCCGCGGGATTGATACGGCGGCGCATATAGGATCGCTCAAAACCGGGACGATTGCCGTAGTGGCAGGCGGCATTGATGTTGTCTATCCACCGGAAAATCAGGATTTATACGATGAGATCATTAAGCACGGCATCATCGTCGCCGAAAGTCCGCTGGGCCAGAAACCGTTTGCCCAGAGCTTTCCCCGGCGCAACCGGATAGTATCCGGCCTGTCCGCCGGGACGGTTGTGGTCGAAGCGACGCTGCGCTCCGGCTCGCTCATTACTGCGCGGCTGGCCGGGGAACAGGGACGCGATGTATACGCCGTGCCGGGCCACCCGCTCGATCCGCGTGCCGCCGGGCCGAACAAGCTGATCCGCGAAGGCGCGGTTCTGGTCCGCGGCGCCGAAGATGTATTGGAGGGGATCATGAATTTTTCCGGGCAGCCGAAAATGCTGTTCGATTCCGCGCGGCCGACTTACGATCTCGATATGCCCGCCAACGACAGCGAACCGGATGACAGCGCCCGCGAGGCTCTCCTCTCTGCTTTATCTTTCACCCCGGTGCAGGCCGATGACATCATTCGGCAAACAGAGATCAGCGCCGCCGCCGCCCAGACAATCCTGCTTGAGCTTGAACTGGCCGGGCGCATCCAGCGCCTGCCCGGCGGACGGGTGATGCTGGTAGAGGGATAGAATTTGGATATTAAACAATATGATTCCGTTCCTGACTTTGTACAAAACGCTCTGCACGAGGGATTTGAAGAGCATGCCCGTGAAACCACAGGCGATGGCCGGAATTATTTTTGCCTGACTTTGGAAGAAGGCGGCGTTATCAAAGCGGCTTGTCACGGTTACAGCTACACGGATGACTTGTACATCAGCCAGCTATGGGTTGACAAATCCCTGCGCGGAACCGGAATGGGCCGCCGTCTGATGGACGAAGCGACGAGTATCGGTCGTGAACGCGGCTGCGGAAAATCGTGGGTAGACACCTATAGCTATCAGGCCCCCGAATTTTACCTGAAGCTTGGTTTTGAAGAATATGAGAGAATCCGGCGCTATCGCGGCCCTTATGACCGGATTTTTTTCAGGAAGCTCATCTAGCACGGTTGACGACCACCCCGGTTTCGTGGCAATGGCTAGAGACTAAATTTAAAAAATACGGGGCAGAGACACATTGAGCGCACAAAATCTAGTCATCGTTGAATCACCGGCCAAGGCTAAAACCATCAATAAATATCTGGGTCCGGATTACGTGGTGCTGGCTTCGTTCGGCCATGTCCGCGATCTGGTCAACAAGGACGGTTCGGTTCTGCCCGATGACGATTTTGCGATGCGCTGGCAACTCGGCGAGCGCTCGGCCAAGCATATCGGCGATATTAAAAAGGCCGTCAAGCAAGCCCAGACCCTGTTTCTCGCGACTGACCCTGACCGCGAAGGAGAAGCCATTTCATGGCATGTGCAGGAGATCCTGAACGAAGATAAATTGCTGACCGGCAAAACCGTGCGGCGGGTAACGTTTAACGCGATTACCAAGAAAGCCGTGCAGGAAGCGTTTAAAAATGCGCGGGAACTGGACCAGCCGCTGATCGAAGCTTATCTGGCGCGGCGGGCGCTGGATTACCTGGTCGGCTTTACGCTGTCGCCGGTTTTGTGGCGCAAGCTGCCGGGCAGCCGCAGTGCGGGCCGGGTGCAATCTGTGGCGCTGCGCCTGATTTGCGAGCGGGAATCAGAGATCGAAAAATTCCGCGCCGATGAATACTGGAGCATCGACACCAAGCTGCATACCCCGTCGGGCGCGCCCTTTACCGCCCGCCTGACCCATCTGGCCGGGAACAAGCTCGACAAGCTCGACATTAAAAATGAGGACGCGGCCACCCATGCCGCCGACCGCATCCGCCACAAGAAGCTGGCCGTGCAAAAGCTGGAGAAAAAGCAGGTACGCCGCAACCCGGCGGCGCCGTTTATTACCTCGACCCTGCAAATGGAAGCCTCGCGCAAGCTCAACCTGTCGGCCAGCCAGACCATGCGGCTGGCACAAAAGCTTTATGAAGGGATCGAGATCGACGGGGAAACAACCGGTCTGATTACCTATATGCGGACCGACGGGATCGACATGGCCCCGGAAGCCGTCATGCAGGCCCGCGATGTCATTAAAGACAAGTTTGGCGATACATACCTGCCGTCCAGCCCGCGCATGTACAAATCCAAAGCCAAAAACGCACAGGAAGCCCACGAAGCGATCCGCCCGACCGACCTGCGCCGCACGCCCGAAGTGATGCGCCGCGCTCTCGACAAGGACATGGCGGCGCTCTATGACCTTATCTGGAAGCGGACCATGGCGAGCCAAATGGAAAACGCCGTTCTGGATCAGGTCAGCGCCACGATTTCCGACGGCACGGACGATGTGATCCTGCGGGCCAACGGTTCGATTGTTTCCTTTGACGGCTTTTTGACGCTTTATCAGGAAAGCCGCGACGAAGACAGCGCCGATGAAAGCGACCGCCGCCTGCCGCCGATGGATGAAGGCGATGCCCTGAAACTCATCGACATCCTGCCCGAACAGCACTTCACCCAGCCGCCGCCGCGTTATTCCGAAGCTACGCTGGTGAAAAAACTCGAAGAGCTAGGCATTGGCCGGCCTTCCACCTATGCCTCGATCCTGCAAGTCTTGCGCGACCGCAATTATGTGCGGATGGACAAACGGCGTTTCATCCCGGAAGACCGCGGCCGGGTTGTCACAACCTTCCTGTCGAAATTCTTTGCCCGTTATGTCGACTATGATTTTACCGCCAATCTGGAAGAGGAGCTGGACGCGATCGCCGCCGGGCATGTCGCCTGGAAAGAAGCGCTGCGTTTGTTCTGGAAGGATTTTTCCAAGGCTGTCGAGGAAACCAAAGGCCTGACGATCACGGAGGTCATCGACCATCTGGATGCCGAGCTGGGACCTCATTTCTTCCCGCCGCGTGAAGACGGCAAAGACCCGCGGGTCTGCCCGGCCTGTAGCGAAGGGCGCCTGTCGCTGAAGCTCGGAAAATTCGGGGCGTTTATCGGCTGTTCGAATTACCCGGATTGCCGCCATACGCAAAAGCTGGAAATCAAAGGCGAGGAAGAGGCCGACGAGGACGCTGCCAGCGCGGCGCTGGCCAACGAGCCGAAAGTGCTGGGAACCGACCCGGAAACCGGGCGGACGATATCGCTGCGCAAGGGGCCGTACGGTCCGTATGTCCAGATCGACCCGCCGCCGGAAAGCAAGGACAAACCCAAGCGCCAAGGACTGCCCAAGGGCGTATCGCCCGCCGATATGGATCTGGCCGCCGCGCTCAAATTACTGGCGCTGCCGCGCGATGTCGGGGAACACCCGGAAACCGGCAAAATGATTCAGGCCGGGATTGGCCGGTTCGGTCCGTATCTGAAGCACGACAACGTGTTTTCATCCCTGCCGAAGGACGATGATTTGCTGACCATCGGGGTGAACCGCGCCGTGGTTGTGATTGCCGAAGCCGCCGAGAAAAAAGCCGCGCGCGCCGCCGCCAAGGGCGACAAAGGTGAGGATAAAGCCAAGAAAGCCCCGGCGAAGAAGAAACCCGCCAAGAAAAAGGCCGCGGCTAAAAAGAAAGCCCCGGCCAAGAAAACAAAAGCGGGTTAACCCTTCAGAAAAGTAACCGGTCTGCCGGTTGCTTTCATCACGTTTTGGCCTATGCTATCGCGCACTTTTTCGTGGCCGCCATGATGATCTGGGAAGCGCAGTTCAACCGTTACGCAAACCGTGTTATTCCAGGCAACCCCCAGCCCACGAACACTCTCATCCACCTGACGCTGAAGATCGTCGATTGAAAGGCTATCCGGCTGTTCGGGAACCACCAGATTCATATGCGCCCGATCAACTTCCCGAAATGAAATACGCAATGGTTTTGCTTCTAAAACCGTCTCATTCATAGTAAACACCCTCGTTATTTTTTTTACGTACACGTCTTATGGGGCGTGTCTTACGTCAATAAAGAGAATAGTTCAAGAAAAAATCAAAGCGTTTGATTGAGCAGCACCCGCCGGATCAACGGCACGGAAATCGGGCGTTTTTCGGCCAGCGCCAGTTTATCGGCGGCGGCAACCAGATCACGGGCGGCGGCAAAAGAACGCTCCATGCGCGGCAGGATGTAATTTAAAACCTCGTCGCCGATCTGGAGTTGCCGGTCGGCAAAAAGTTTTACCAAAACCGCCGAAAGCAAAACATCATCAGGCGGAGCGATGGCAGCGGCGGGGGCGGCGCGCAAGCGAGACGCCAGATCAGGCAGAACAAAGGCGGCGTGTGTCGGCGCCATCCGCATGGTCAAAAGCAGCGAGCGGCCCTCTTCCTTCATCAGGTTATAAAGATGGAACAGTGTGGTTTCGGCATCCCGGTCGCCAAACCACAGATCAATATTCTTGAGCACCAGATGCGGTGCCTGCGCCGCGATTTGATCGGCGGCCTGCCCGGCCAGATCATTGGTATCGGCGAAGGCCGCACCGGTTTTCTCTCCCCAGACCGCCGCCAGATGACTTTTACCGCTGGCAGCCGGGCCATAGAGCACCAGCGCCGGAGCCGGCCATTCCGGCCAGCGGTCGATCCATGCCACGGCCTCTCTGTTACTGGGTGCGACCAGAAAATCCTCCCGCCCTTGGGCCGGGCGGTGAGACAAATCGAGAGGAATTTGCATAGCAACGACACTCATTATTTTGCCTTGGCGTCTGTTTTTTTCTTTGGTTTGGGGGCGGCCTTTTTCTCTTCATAGAACGGGCTGGCCTTGTATTGTTTAATGGCAAAAGCCAGCAACACCCCGATCACCGCGGCCACCGGCACGGCCAGCAACATACCGACGATGCCAAACAGCGTCCCCCCCGCCAGCAAAGCGAACAAAATCCACAGCGGGTGCAGGCCAACGCTTTTGCCCAGCAGTTTGGGGGTGAGGATATTGCCTTCGACAAACTGGCCGATCAGAAAAATCGCCGCGATCAGGGCAACATAGGTCCATTCATAACTCTGGAACCAGGCCACGGTGACGGCGACGAACAGGCCCACCGTCGACCCCACCAGCGGAATAATCGACAATATCCCGGCGCTGATGCCAATTAAAAATCCGAAATCCAGCCCGGCCACCGTCAAGGCCAGCGCATAAATCACAGCCAGCGCGAAAGCGACCGTCAACTGCCCGCGGATAAAGCCGGACAATTTGCCGTTAATCTCGCCCAGCAAACCCTTGATGGTGTCATAGCTGCCGCGCGGGATCAGATTATCAACCCATTTCGTCATGTTGTCCCATTCCTTCAGCATGAAAAACGCCACGATCGGCGTGAAAATCACCAGTGACAAAAACCCGGCGATGGCCTGTCCGCCGCTGGCGAGGATAGAGCCCCCGCCCTGCAGAACGCCCAGAGAGCCTTGCAGGATTTTACCGATATTCTGCTCGATGGTTTGCTGGTAGCCGGCAAAGTTGCCGTTGCCCAGTTTTTCCTGTACCCACAGCGTATAGGGCGCCATGGCCGTCCATAGCCTATCCAGCAACGCCGGCGCCGAATCGGCCAGCTGCGTGATTTCACGATAGGCCAGCGGAATCATCGCGCCAAACAGACCGACGACGATCACAATGAAAAGCCCCAGAATAATCAGGGCTGCCATATCACGGGTAATTTTCCAGCGCGCCAGTCGTTCGACCAGCGGATCAAGCAAATAAGCAATCGCCACGCCCAGCACAAACGGCAGGAGCACCCCTTTAAACAGCCAGACAAACAGCAAAAATGCAGCAAACGCCGCCAGCCAGAACCGGATATGGGTTTTCAAGGAAATGGTGTTGGTTTTCGGCATGATGACTCTCGTATTCTATTCTTGTTCGTAAGGGATAGCCACGCGTTTAAACGAACCCGGCCATTTTTCGTAGAGGGAGATAATTTCATCGACTTCCCCGTTATTGAGCATATGGGTCAAGGCCACGTCGATCATGTGGTTAAAACGGTATTCTCCCCCCTTCATCAAATATGAATTCTGGAAGACCTTCACCGGGCGATCGGCCGGCACCATGCGGACTTTGCCGGGATTGTTCTCCATAAAGGAATTCAAAATGTAATTTTCCATGAACGCCACGTCGGCCTTACCCGTCATGACATCGACCAACGGCTGAGCGAGGTCGGTCAGGTCCGGATAGGATGAAATTTTGGCGTTCGGGAACTGCGTTTGCGCGATCACAGTATAAGCCGAGCCATCGACGCTGCCGACGGTTACAGCCGGATCGTTGATCGCCTTCAGATTGTTGTCGAAGCGGATGTCACCTTCGCGGGAAACGGCATTCACAACCGTGTAATAAATCGGCTTGGAAAAAGCGGCGTAACGGGCCCGCGGCAAGTTCAGCCATGCCGCTGTACAAAGCATATCATAACGATCATTTATAAGCCCCTGTACCATTGTCGCGGTCCCTACTTCTTCGGCCCATTCGATTTCCAGTCCCAGACCCTCGGCAGCTTTTTTGATAACATCCGGCGACATCCCGTAGATTTCACCTGTATTGGGATCTTTTATGGTATTGGGCGGGTAAATGACGTAACCACAGCGGATTTTCCCGGTACGCATAACGCGTTCATACACCGATTCATTATCCGCCGCATGGGCGGCGGTCCCCATAACAAGGAAGATCAGAAACAGAGATAGTAAAAGCGCATGTTTTACCATGACTGTTGCTCCAGCGGGTTTTCCGGCGCCGCAATCGGCGGGGCCGGGGCATATTTGTTCAAATACAGATCATATACGGTATTCGCCGCCGGCCGGTAGCCATATTGCAGACCATAGGGATCGGTCGGCATCGCGCTTTCCGGCAAGGTCAGCGTCATATCGGCCTGCTCCAGCGCCAGCCGCAGGCGGTCCTCTGTTCCGCGATACACGAGTTCGATATCGGCTTGCCGCGGGGTCAGAGATTGAAGCTTCACGTCGCTGACGCCCTGCACGCTGCGCAGGGATTTTTGGGTATCCACCCATTCCTTCATCGAGCTATAGCGCACGCGGGCCTTCAGGCTGTTTTGCGGCAGGTTTGATTCAACCAGCGTTTTATCCTTCCAGTCTTTTTGCAGCGCCCGCCGCACGCCCATCACGGCGGCGGCAAAGACATCGCCATCCTCCGGCGCGTTAACATGAAAGTTCTGGACGAAAACCGGGCGAATCAATTCAGTCCGGTAAATTGTGATATTCAGTCCGGCGGGGGTTTCCGCCCCTTCCGGTTCCGGTGCCGCCAGAACAATTACACCATCGCCGGTGCCATAGCGTTCCATCATTTCCGCCATTTTCTGGGCGTCGTAGGTCAGCATGGTATCATCATTAATCGCAGCTACATCCTGCAGATCCCCGATCGGCACAACCACCGGCACCAGCCCGTATCCGGCGCCGCTGCGGTTCCATGCTTGGCGCCACGGATTGTTATCTTCCCAGATGACCATCCGCGTCCCCCATTGATAGAACGGCAGGATCAAAACCGGCTTGCTGGAAACATCGGTATAAGACACGCCGTAGCCAGAAAAATATTTACGAACCGCATCGTTTTTAAATCTGAAGATATAGGTTCCGACGTAGCGCACCGCGGATAACCGCTCTTCCGTGATTTCAAAATCCTGAATCAGGCTGGACACGACATCCGGCGCCGGCGGCGTCAGGGCCGCGGCTTGTGCGTCGGTCAGGAGCCGGGCAGCCAGCTCTTGAAAAGCCTGAACCTGTGCCTTCTGGAAAGCCTGCTCCCGCGCGGCCACGGCATCGTCCGCCGTCACGTCGACATGCACGCCCGTGACGGTAAAGGCATCACTGCCCTGCGCATATGCCGTTCCCCCTATGCCCATCAAAAAAGACGCGCAAAAAGAAAAGACTAGGATTAAACGCGGAAGTTTTTTATAAAATCTGCTCATATTCTCTTTCCTGTCGGATCGGTCCCACAGGATGTATATAACCTTTGCCGCGGCAGGATGCAAAATGAAAGACAGTGCTTACAAACAATCCGGCGTTGATATTGATGCGGGCGCCGAAGTGGTCGACCGGATCAAACCGCATGTCCAGTCCACGTTCCGAAGCGGCGTGATGCAGGGACTGGGCGGCTTTGGCGCGTTTTTCGACCTGAAACAGACCAAATACACAGATCCGGTTCTGGTGTCTTCGAATGACGGGGTGGGCACAAAATTAAAAATCGCGATTGATACCGGCGTGCATAACAGCGTCGGAATTGATCTGGTGGCGATGTGCGTCAACGATTTGATCGTGCAGGGGGCCGAGCCTTTGTTTTTTCTCGATTATTTTGCCACAGGCAAACTTGACCCGGCGGCCGCCGAAGATGTGATTGCCGGGATCGCCGCCGGATGCAAAGAGGCCGGCTGCGCCCTGATCGGCGGCGAAACAGCGGAAATGCCCGGCATGTACGGCGCGGGCGATTATGACCTCGCGGGCTTTACCGTCGGCGCGGTAGAACGCGACCGGATCGTGACCGGGGAGCGCGTGCAGGCGGGCGACGTTATTCTGGCGTTGGCCTCCAGCGGGCCGCATTCCAACGGTTATTCCCTGATCCGGCGGCTGGCCGAAAGTAACTATGACCGCCCGGCCCCGTTTCAGACAGACGCGGCGACGCTGGGCGCGGCGCTCCTGACGCCGACACGGATATACGTGAAAAGCCTGCTGGCGGCGCTGGAGGAAAACGATGCCGACGGCCAGCCCCTCATCAAGGCAATGGCGAATATTACCGGCGGCGGGCTGATCGAAAATATCCCGCGGACCATGCCGGAAGGCACGCAGGCCGTCATCGACGCCGCTTCATGGGAATTGCCGCCTGTGTTCCGGTGGTTGAAAGAGGCCGGGAACCTCTCTGCCGACGACATGGCCCGGACGCTGAACTGCGGGATCGGCATGACGGTCATCTGCGCAGCCGAGGCCGCCGCCAAGCTGACTGCCGTCCTCGAAAGCCATGGCGAAACCGTATACCGGATCGGCCATATCGCGGCAGCGCCGGGCGAAGAGGCGCATGTTACCCTCAAACATCAGGATGCAGAATGGGCGTAGAAAAAATCAATCTCGCCATATTTATTTCCGGGCGGGGGAGCAATATGGAGGCATTGATTGACGCCTGCCAAGCCCTTGATTTCCCGGCACAAATATGTGTTGTCTTCTCAAATAAACCGGAGGCCGTCGGGCTGGCGAAGGCACAGGCGGCGGGGATTGCCACGGAGGTTGTCGATCACCGGGATTTTCCGAAAGACAAGCCGGGGTTTGAAGCCGCGATCCAAGAGAAGCTGGCGCAATACCCGGTCGATCTGATCTGTCTGGCCGGTTTCATGCGTATCCTGAGCGCCGATTTTATTGCGCGCTGGCCGGGCCGTATTATCAATATCCACCCGTCCCTGCTGCCGAAATTCAAGGGGCTGGACACCCATGAACGGGCGCTGGAGGCCGGGGAAACCGAGCACGGCTGCACGGTTCATTATGTCGTGCCGGAAATGGATGCCGGGCCGGTAATTTTGCAAAAAGCCGTTCCTGTCCTTCCCGGCGACACCCCGGACACTCTGGCGGCCCGCGTTCTGGTGCAGGAGCACGCCGCTTATCCGGAGGCTGTGCGCACGGTCTGTGAAACCATTAAAAAATCCTCATAAAAAAAGTTATTAAGCTTCTCATTTTGTTCATGATTCTGTAACGATTTCAGGGCATGATAACCTCTGGTGCCGCCCGAACCCGCGGTGGCACGGGGGAGTTACAAGCGATGAATATCCATGCCGGGCGGCCCTGTCGGCCAACAACCGTCGTTATATCCGAGCGCTTACCTGTCTTCTGGCAGGCAAGTTTACTCCTGTTTCTGGCTGCCTTGATCTTGCTGTGCCCGCTCCCCGGTCATGCTGCCAAGATATCGCCTCTCGTCCTTCAGGACAGCCAAGACACCTATGAGCTCGCCCCGCACATGTTTGTGCTGCCCGATCCCGACAAACGCATGAAACCCCGTCAGGTCATTAAAAAATATCAGGAACAACAAACGCCTTACCGCGTTACCGGCAATATTTTGTCTTTGGGCACGTTGTCAAAGACTCCCCACTGGATTCTGTTTACCATTAAAAACAGCAGCTGGCGCGAAGGCTGGACGTTGTCGTTCGGGCAACATCTGGATGGCCGCTATGGCACATTGGCCCAGATCGTTATTTACAACACCAGCACCCAGACGAAAATCCTCGATACGCTGGCCTCTACCCAAAACCCCTATATCATTCAAAAGCACCTGACGACGGCGAAACCGCTGCATCTGCCGCGCGGTGAAGAGACAACCATACTGCTCTATGTCATTCCGGAGCCGGGATTGCCAACGACCCTTGTTCCGCAGCTTATTGAAGACAACACCTATCTGGCGATCCAGAAAACGCCCCTCTTGCCGTCCCGCATGCTGGGGTATTTCCTGCTTATTATGGCCGGTATATTTTTGGGGAGCTGTATGGTCACACGGCTGGGGACCTGCACGTTTATCGCTATTTACTATCTTTTACACCTGTTTTTGTTTTATGCGCAAAACGACTTGCTGTTGTCCCATGCGCCTCTGACGTCGGAAATGCCGGGTATTTTGTTTAACCTGATCGTGATTTCCTCCATATGGGCCAGCCGCTATTTCTATAGCTTCAGCCCCACACAACAAGCGCAGATACGAAGCGTGCGCGTTGCGACAGCCTTGATCCTTTTGTCATTAGTCATCGCCGTGATCCTTCCGGATTCCAGTATTTTCCGGCCTGTTCTGATGGCCTTTCCGGCGCTGGGCGGGCTTGTTTACCTGTCTCTTCTGGCTTTTTCCCAAGGGCTGGAGGGGCGTCACGAATCCTATCTTATGGCTTTTGGCTGGCTTATCCAGATAACCGGGGCCGTTACCACCGGTCTGGCCCTGACCGGGATTTTACCGCCGTCGCCCTTACTGATTAACGCTTATTGGTGGTCCTTGATCCCGCAAGCTATTTTGCTCGCCACGTCTGTCTTTATATTAATACGGCTGCAAGCCGACCAAAACCCGTATGAGAATAAAGGAAAGAACCAAAATAACGAGCTGTCGGATGAATTGCGCTCCACACGGATTGAAAAGGAAAACACCCGCCTGATGCGCCTGATCGATCATGAACGGGCGGCTATGAACGAGCTGCGGGAACGTGAGCTTCAGCAAGCCCGTGAAATGCGGAAATCCAAGGAAATTGCGGATTTAGCCAACCGCGCCAAGTCAGCTTTTCTCGCCGTGGTCAGCCACGAAATTCGCACGCCGATGACCGGGATCATGGGGATGGTGCGGTTGCTGAAAGAAACCAAGTTGAGTCAGGAACAACGGCAACAGGTCCAGACCATTCAGGATTCCGGCGATACCATGCTGGCGCTTTTGAACGACATTCTGGATTTTGAAAAAATTGAAACCGGCAAGCTTGACCTTGAATATATTGATTTCGACCTACCCCGCCTGATTAACGACATTGTGACATTGATGTCCGGCCATGCCGCCACAAAGAAGGTGTATTTGCGGGCGGATATCGATTCAGATCTGCCCCGTTTCGTCGTCGGTGACCCGATCCGCCTGCGTCAAGTGCTTCTGAATCTAGCCGGTAATGCCGTAAAATTCACCAAAGAAGGCGGGGTTACTATCCGCGTGAAACCTGCGCCGGGGAGCACCGACGATGTTTCGTCTTCTCATACGCAGCGTATCTTGTTTTCGGTCGAGGATACCGGCATAGGGATCGCCCCGGAAGCCCAAACGAATTTGTTTAATCCCTTTGCGCAGGCCGATAAAACGATCACCCGGAACTTTGGGGGCTCGGGGCTGGGGCTGGCCATTTCCCAGCGGCTGATTGAAGCCATGGGCAGCCACATTGCCATTGATAGCACCGAAGGCGAAGGGTCAACGTTCTTTTTCACCCTGACATTGAAAGAGGGGCAGGAACAAAATGCGGAAATGAGCTTTAAAAGTCTTAATCTGGCCAGCCAGACATCGGCGCAGATGATGAAAATTCTTGTGGTCGAAGACAATGAAATCAACCAGAAGCTGGTCCGGGAATTCCTTTCCCGGATGGGACACGAGGTTACGTTATCCGGCAGCGGTGAAGATGCCCTGAGCCTGATCGAGCAAACAGAGCCGTTCAATATGATTTTGATGGATATACACCTGCCGGGCATTAGCGGGATCGGGGCGACCAAGGCCATTCGCGCAATGGCCGATCCGGCCAAGGCCACCGTGCCCGTGATTGCCCTGAGCGGGAACGTCAGTGACAGCGATAGACGCGAATGCTATGCCGCCAATATGAACGACCATGTTCCCAAGCCGATCGAACCGGAGATGCTGAAACGGGTTATAGACCGCGTTATCAACGGCAGTCTGCCTAACCCGGTTGTCGTCGAAGGCATTGACATGGATAATTTGCCCCTCCCCACGGCTCCGGTCACGCCTGCGCCACAGCCCGATCACGAAGAAACCTTGCTCAAAGGGCCGGACGCTTTATCGTTAGAAACGGAGGAAAAGAGCGCCAGTGATGATGGGGATAGTCCTGTGGAGGATGATCCTCTGGAGTCCATGAACCAGACATCGCCCCTGCGGGATTATATTTTGAATACCGACCTGAGCGAACTGGGTGATATGGGCGATCTTGACGATCCTGATTTTGACAGCTTCGCCGAAGCGCTGGAACTGGCCGATGATGACGAAGATGGCGATAACGAAAACATGGCGGCCGCGATGCCGACCGACAATTTGCTCGATTATCCCATGCTGAACCTTTTGCGGGAGAATATCGGGCGAGACAAGCTGATTTCCCTGCTGGACGACCTTTACCAGAAAGCTGATGAGCTTCTGGCCGCTATTAAAGAGTCACAAAGTACGAGCGATACGCAAAACATCGCGGCCCGCATCCATGAGCTTAAAGGCATGGCCGGGAATTTCGGATTCAAAGACCTCAGCGCCATCGCCAGAACCATCGAGCAGGAAGCCAAAGCGGAAAAGAACATCACGGATCAAGAGATCAATGATCTGCAAAATTCCTATGAACAATCAAAAGAAAAACTGGTGGTCTGGCTGCAGGAAACGCAGTGACCATAAAAAAAGAGGGCTGAACGGCCCTCTTTTCCAAATCACTTCACTGCGGCTCTTTAGCCCACGATTTCATCATCATTGAAGAAATAAGCAATTTCGATGGCTGCGTTTTCAAGGCTGTCGGAGCCATGAACGGAGTTTTCACCGATATTCAGGGCATATTCCTTACGGATCGTGCCTTCGGCAGCTTCCGCCGGGTTGGTCGCGCCCATGACTTCGCGGTTTTTGGCTACGGCGTCTTCGCCTTCCAGAACCTGAACCACCACCGGCTCGGAGCTCATGAATTCGGTCAGTTCGCCAAAGAACGGGCGTTCCTTGTGAACGGCATAAAAGCCCTGAGCCTGTTCCAGCGTCATGTGGATGCGTTTTTGCGCGATGATGCGCAGACCGGCTTCTTCCAGCTTTTTGTTGATCGCGCCGGTCAGATTGCGACGTGTCGCGTCAGGCTTAATAATCGAAAAAGTGCGTTGAACCGCCATTGTTAAATTCCTTTTTTGCTATCGGTAGAATCTTTTCGTGCGCGCCTTATAACGCAGTCAGATCAGAAGAGCAAGAGAGGATTTCTTTTTAGAAAGCCAGTTTTAGCGCCGGGACAAATGGTATAAATCCGATTGCTTTATAAGAACATTCCTTGACAGGCACGTCGGATAGCGCGCGGGCGCTATTCATCACGCTGTCAAAAATCTCTTCATCCTTGTGATAGCCATTATCGACTAAAAACGGGAGTGTCCGACTAACCTTCAAAAACTCAAGACGATGCTGTTCTTTGTGGGGACATAAATGCTCGCCATTCGCCCTGTAGCTTTGATGCTTACCTTCGACATGCCCCAACATATTTTCATGATCCGGATCAATGTTGTGCGCTTTTAAAGTGTTTTTGCAATTTCCCCATGGCGCCGCAGACACTTCATCCAAAGACCATCCATTATTACCATCTTTGGTGAAAACAACGGATCTCTCATCTTTTACCTCGGCAAGATATCTTTTGGGGTGTGTTTGTTTAAATGTCAGATGACCACCACCAAGAGACAAAGAAGCCGACACATTATATTCACCTATGCGGGATGTCAGCGTTATACCATTATCCAGACTTTTTTCTTGCAGCCGGGACACAATATTTTGAATCTCTTCGGGATTGTACTGGATATTTTGCACACTCATCATTCTCTCCATTACCAACTATTATGTGTCATTATTTTGGGTGCTTTATAGTTAAGCGCCATCATTATGTCAATGAAAAATCATTAACATGCAATCACATTGGTTAAGGGGAAAGCCTTAGCCTGCCAGCGCGGTTTCGACAGCACTAACGGCATCGCTGGCAGCGCCTGCATCCGGGCCACCGGCCTGCGCCATGTCGGGACGACCGCCGCCGCCCTGCCCGCCGAGTGCCGCCGCGCCGGCCTTCACCAGATCAACAGCGCTGATCTTGCCGGTCAGGTCATCGGTGACGCCGACCACGATCGAAGCTTTGCCCTCGTTCGTGGCAATCAGCGCGACAACGCCGGAGCCAATTCTGGCTTTCAGGTCGTCGGCCATCGGCTTCAAATCCTTGGGCGGGAAGCCGTCCAGAACCTTGGCAACGAATTTGATGCCGCCAATATCGCGAATATCGTCGTTGGCGCTGCCGCCTCCCGATGCGCCCGTGGCAACTTGCCTGCGCAGTTCGGAGACTTGCTGTTCCAATTTTTTCTTTTCCTGCGCCAGCGCCTTCACCCGGTCGACCAGTTCTGCCGGAGAGGCTTTGATGGCCTCGGCGGCTTCGTGCAGGCGGCGGTCTTGTTCTTCAAGATAAGCCAGCGCACCGCGCCCGGTCAGCGCCTCGATCCGGCGGACACCAGCAGCCAGCGCACTGTCAGATACGATTTTCAGCAGGCCGATATCCCCGGTGCGGCGGACGTGCGTCCCACCGCAAAGCTCGACAGAGAACGGCTTGCCGCTATCCTGACTGGTCGTGCCCATGGTGAGGACGCGGACTTCTTCGTCATATTTTTCACCAAACAACGCCATGGCGCCGGCTTCGATTGCTTCTTCCTGTGCCATCAGGCGCGTTTCCACGTCGGTGTTGGCGCGGATTTCATCGTTCACACGGGCTTCGATCGCGGCGGCTTCTTCGGCGGTCATCGGATGGTTATGCGAGATATCGAAACGCAGGCGCTGGTCGTCAACCTGAGAGCCTTTCTGGGTGACATGCGCGCCCAGACGTTCACGCAAAGCGGCATGCAACAAGTGCGTGGCCGAGTGATTGGCGCGGATGTCGCTGCGGCGTTCATGATCGACAATCATCTGCACGGCATCGCCGTTTTTGATTGCGCCTTTTGTAACCTTACCGATATGAACCCAGAGTTTGCCCACTTTTTTCTGGGTGTCGGTAATGCTAACCGTGTCACCGTTCACCGTTTTAAAGGTGCCAATATCCCCGACCTGTCCCCCGGACTCGCCGTAGAAAGGAGTCTGGTTGGTGATGATCTGGACATCTTCACCTGTTTTGGCCTCGTCAATGCGTTTTCCATCATGGACCAGCGCTTTGATCTGGCCTTCGGCGACTTCGGATTTATAGCCGAGGAAATCGGTTGCGCCGCACTCGTCGAGCAGATCGTACCAAAGCTTTTCCGTGGCAGCGTCGCCGGAACCGGACCAGTTTTTGCGGGCCAGTTCGCGCTGTTTTTCCATGCAGGTTTCAAAGCCCTCGTTATCGACTTCGATCCCCTTGGCTTTCAAGGCGTCCTGCGTCAAATCAAGTGGAAATCCGAATGTATCATAGAGTTTAAATGCCACATCGCCGGGAAATTTCTTGCCAGCGGAAAGCCTCTCAGTTTCCTCGTCCAGAAGACGCAGCCCGTTATCCAGCGTTTTCTTGAAACGGGTTTCTTCCATACGCAGGGTTTCGGTCACCAGTGCCTCGGCCCGGCGAATTTCCGGGTAGGCTTCGCCCATCAGGGACGTCAGCGTCGGCACTAGTTTGTACATCAAGGGCTCTGCCGCGCCGAGCAAGTGCGCATGACGCATACCGCGGCGCATGATCCGGCGCAGAACGTAGCCGCGCCCTTCGTTCGACGGCATCACGCCATCGGCCATCAGGAACGTGGCGGCGCGCAAATGGTCGGCAATCACGCGGTGAGACGGTGCTTGGTCCCCTTCCGGCGAGACGCCCGTCAGGTCGGCGCTATGTTCAATAATTTTCCGCAGCAGGTCGATATCATAGTTATCACTTTTTCCCTGCATAATCGCAGAAACACGCTCCAGCCCCATTCCCGTATCAATACATGGATTGGGCAGTTTTTCCTGTTCGTCGGCGGATATCTGATTGAATTGCATAAATACCAGATTCCAAATTTCAACAAACCGGTCACCATCTTCATCGGGACTTCCCGGCGGCCCACCGAAAATATGTTCACCGTGATCGTAGAAAATTTCGGTACAGGGACCGCACGGCCCGGTATCGCCCATGCGCCAGAAATTATCATCGGTCGGAATGCGGATGATCTTGTTATCGTTAAAGCCGGTGACTTTTTTCCAGATCCCGGCGGCTTCCTCGTCCGAGCTATGGACCGTTACCAGCAGCTTTTCAGGCGGCAGGCCAAAATTTTTCGTGACCAGTTCCCAGGCGAATGCAATGGCGTCTTCCTTGAAGTAATCACCAAAGGAGAAGTTCCCCATCATTTCAAAGAATGTATGGTGCCGCGCCGTATAGCCGACATTTTCAAGGTCGTTGTGCTTACCGCCCGCCCGCACGCATTTCTGGGCCGTTGTCGCGCGGCTGTAGGGGCGCGTTTCCTTGCCTGTGAAAACGTCCTTGAACTGGTTCATCCCGGCGTTGGAGAACATCAGTGTCGGATCATTCTGGGGCACCAGCGAGCTTGACGGCACGATGGTATGGCCCTTTGTTTCAAAAAACTTCAAAAATTCACTGCGGATGTCATTGACGGTTTTCATGCACGGCCTCTATGTTAGCTAAGTCCTAATAACATAGTGATTGCGGGGATTTATGCAAGAATTGATTGAACTGGCGAACAAACTGGCTGACGAGGCCGGGATCATTGCCCGGCAGTATTTTCGTCAGCCCTTTTCAGTTGAAAGCAAAAGTGATGAAACGCCGGTGACGATTGCCGATCGTGCGATAGAAAAGAGAATGCGGGAAATCATTGAATCCGAACGGCCTGACGATGGTATTCTGGGTGAAGAATTCAGCATAAAGGAAAGTAAGAACGGCTATGTATGGGTGCTCGACCCGATCGACGGGACGAAATCCTTTATCGTAGGGCGCCCGACTTTCGGCACTTTGATCGCCCTTTGTAAAGACGATGTTCCCGTTTTAGGCGTGGTCGACCAGCCGATTTCAAAAGAACGCTGGGTCGGGGCGGAGGGCCACCAGACAACATTTAACGGCCAGACCGTTCAGACACGCCCGTGTTCATCGCTGAAGGAAGCCTGTTTTTCAACCACCAGCCCTGCCTACCTGCCTATGTGGGCCGGGATTCGCGAACGATGCGCGCTTACCGTCTGGGGCGGGGATTGTTATTCCTATGCCCTGCTGGCGTCGGGCAATATTGATATGATTATCGAGAGCGGACTGGCCCCGCACGATTTTGCGGCGCTTGTCCCGGTTATCCATCAGGCGGGCGGATTGATATGTGACTGGGCCGGCCAGCCGCTGAGCCTGAAATCAGACGGGTGCATTATCGCGCTGGGTGATCCGGCGTTGAAAGACCAAGCGCTGGCGCTTTTAAATGAATAAGGGTTACTGAACAGCAGCGAAGCGCTGACTATCCATCTGGACGTAGCGGGCCCACTGGCCTTCCGCCACAGCGTCGAGTGAGGGCGTATCCTGTTTCAGGCGCAGGCGGTAAATCCAGTAGTTCGACATCACACGCTCAACAAACACTCGCGTTTCACCAACCGGGATGCTTTCGATAAAGAGCAGCGGATCGTCTTGCATAAAGGCCAGTTCGCGCTTCCATTTGCGCAAGTTTCCCGGCCCGGCGTTATAAGCCACCAGCAGCGAAAACAATTCCGTCCCGACATGATCCTGATACAAGAGTTCCTCGACGTAACGCTGGCCGATATCCAGATTGACCTGTGGGTCTTTTAACGTATGGCGGCCATCAGCGGTGCGGAAATCGTGGGTCCGGGCGACATGGGTGGCCGTGGCCGGCATTAGCTGCATCAGGCCGACAGCGCCGCTGCCGCCATTTTCAGCCGCCGGGTTAAACCGCGATTCCTGACGGATCAGGGCATGAATCAATGCCCTATCGACCTTGAACCCGCCCTTGGGCGTCCATGGCGCCAACGGATAAAGCGCGGCATCATACAGCCCGCCCGATGGCGGCGCATAGCTTTCCGCCAGCCGCATCGAGAAAGCCGGAAGGCCGGTATTTTCGGCATAAGCCAGAAGGGCCACGCGTAATTCCTGATCGCCGACGATATTCACATTACGCAATTCGCTCTCGGCGAGGTGATATTGACCGGCCGCCACCAGAAGCATGGCGCGCTGAGCCGCCGGATTGCCCCCCAGTTTCTTTCGGTAGCTATCGGAAAACTCAGGTATATCCCAGTTAAAATCAAAATCCCATCCCAATGCCCGCGTAGCGATCAGACCATAGAAAGTACGGGGATTTTGCGCCGCCTTTTGCAGCCATGGGCTGACAGCCTTGACATTGCCCGCCCGCAAATGCGCCCGCGACGCCCAATATGCGCCGGCCGCCGCCGTCCACGGAGAAGCATAGGACGAGTCTGCCATGATCTCAAAATAACGAGCGGCTTTCGCATATTCACCTTGCCGCCATGATACCAGCCCGGCAACCCAGCCCGATTGCGGCGCCTGCGTCCCGGAACGAAGGGCGCTGACCCGTGCGATATCCATGGCTTTATCCAGTTTGCCTTCCAGCATATAGCTGCGCGCGATCAGGGATTGCAGACGGTCATATTCCACCGTATCCAAAAGTTTACCGCGCGGGTCTTCCAGCAAACGCTTGTAGGCATTCGTCGGGGCGCTGCGCGACAGGTCGCGGCGGATTTCACGGGACAGGGCAATAATCTGGTCACGTTGTGCCGCTGTCCGGCTTTTCTTTGATTTATAGGGCCGGTCCCGGTCATTGATAATATCAAGATACCCGCCAAAGCTGCCGCCGCGCGCCTCTACCGGCTTGCGCAACGCACCTTTGTAATCCGCGGGCATACGGGCCAACGCCAG
This sequence comes from Rhodospirillales bacterium, assembly GCA_020638175.1. Lineage (NCBI taxonomy): Bacteria > Pseudomonadati > Pseudomonadota > Alphaproteobacteria > Rhodospirillales > Rhodospirillales bacterium. The sequence goes on along the minus strand of JACKJA010000002.1, from coordinate 838,229 downwards.
TTTGTAAATACGGTCCGCCCCCGGATGATCAGCATACATATCCATCCATCCCGACAATTCATCGAATGTGGCGCTGTAAGCCGAGGGGTGCATATAACGCTGGAACAGCACATAGCCGCGTAGACGCTGATCGGAAAGCCGGTTCATTAAAGCGCCCGCCGTATCCCACTGGCCGCGCGTCTGCGCCGAAAATATTTTTTGATACAGCTGGGAATCCTGAGGGGACAAAGGCGCACCCTTCGCCGGGATCGGCCGTTTTTTGGGAACAGGCGCTTTACCGAAATTAAGGAGTTGCGCGACGGCCGGCATCCCGAAATCAGGTTTACGCGGCGGCAACGGCAAAGCGCGCTCAATAATGACACCGCCTTGAGCGGCGGCCTCATTTATCATCAACGGCTTGACCGTCGGTATAGGTGGAACCGTCATCCCCGCCCCGGCATTATGGACAGGAACAAGGACAAAAACAGCCAGCAGCGCCAGCTTTCGCCCGATTCCGGTTTTCATCATGTTTCGCATAACGCGTATGGGATAAACGATCTTGTGGATAAAGTCTACAAAATCCGGCGCGGTTATCCCGCGTTATCAACAGATTCGCTGTCCGGCGCGTTTCTACAGGGCTTTTATTTTCTGCTGAATGGTCAGCATATCCTGCCAGACAGCCTGTTTTTGCGAAGGGGTACGCAGCAGGTACGCGGGATGATATGTAGCAATCGCCGGAATGGCGCCGGCGCTCGTGATTCCCGGTGTCAAAGGCCGGTAATCATGCCAGCGGCGACGCAGGCGTGAAATGCTCTCACCGCTGCCCAGCAGCGCCTTGGCCGACACACCGCCGCACAGAATCAGGATTTTCGGCTGGACCAGTTCAATGTGGCGTTCGATAAACGGCAGGGCTACGTCTACTTCGCCCGGCGCGGGCGTCCGGTTACCCGGCGGCCGCCAGTTCAGAATATTGGATATATAGACGGCTTTGGCCGGATCATCAGCCGTCCGGTCAAGATCTATACATTTCAGGATACGGTCGAGAAGCTGCCCGGACACCCCGACGAATGGCTTGCCCAGACGGTCCTCATCGGCGCCCGGCGCTTCGCCGACCAGCATAACGGAAGCTTTCGGATTACCATCGCAAAACACCATATTGGTTGCCGTTTTCTTGAGCGGCAACCCTTCGAAACCGGCAATAGCTTCACGCAATTCATCGAGCGTCTGCGCCGATTGCGCCAGACGAATGGCTTCGGTGCGCGCCTCGGACGCCCCCAACGCCGCAGGGGAAACCGCCGGAAACGACGTTCCGGGCGTCACGGCTTTGGTTTTTGTTGCCGCGCTTTTTACTTCCGAGGCGGGCGCAGGCTTCAACGCTGTTTTATCAAGCGGCTCTGCCGCCAGTGCCTCATCGGCTCCGGCTTCGATTTGCCATTCCAGTGCTGATAAAAGAGCGTCGCGCATGTGCTTAAAGACTATTCCTTATTCTTCCAAGATTCTTTAGGATTATCGGATAAAGTAAAAAGACTCAAGAATTACCGAGGATCAAGAGCATGCCAGATACAATTCGCACCGACCGTGAAGCCATGGAATACGACGTTGTGATCGTCGGGGCGGGACCGGCGGGGCTGTCCTGCGCGATCCGGTTGAAACAAATCAATCCGGACATATCCGTTTGTATCCTTGAGAAAGGCGCGGAAGTCGGCGCCCATTTGCTGTCCGGCGCGGTGTTTGAAACGCGGGCGCTGGACGAGCTGATCCCCGACTGGGCAGAAAAAGGCGCGCCGCTGGCGGTCAAAGCGAAAAAAGACCACTTTTTGTTCCTGACCCGGAAAGGTTCGTTCAGGCTCCCCACTCCGCCGCAGATGAGCAATCACAGTAATTACATCATGTCGCTGGGCTTGCTGGGCCGCTGGCTGGCGGGTCAGGCCGAGGCTCTGGGCGTCGAGATATTTCCCGGTTTTGCCGCTGCGGAAGTTCTTTATCACGAGGATGGCCGGGTGAAAGGCGTGGCGACCGGCGACATGGGGATCGGCAAGGATGGCGAAAAAACGGCCAATTTCGAGCCTGGCGTTGAACTTCACGCCCGGCAAACCGTGTTTGCGGAAGGCTGTCACGGTTCCTTGACCAAGACACTGATTGCAAAATTCGACCTGCGCAAGAACAGCGATCCCCAGACTTACGGGCTGGGGATCAAGGAAATCTGGGAGGTTCCGCCCGAAAACCATGACGAAGGGCGGGTTGTGCATACGATTGGCTGGCCGCTGGATAACGATACCTATGGCGGCAGTTTCATGTATCACGCCGAAAACAACCAGATCTATGTCGGGTTTGTTATCGGGCTGGATTATAAAAACCCCTATTTGTCGCCGTTCGAGGAAATGCAGCGCTTTAAAACCCATCCGGCCATTCGCAAAACATTAGCCGGCGGACGACGCATCGCTTACGGCGCGCGGGCACTGGTCGAGGGCGGGATTCAGTCCCTGCCGACGCTTGAGTTTCCCGGCGGACTGTTGATTGGCGATACGGCCGGGTTTTTGAACGTGCCCAAGATCAAGGGCAATCACACCGCCATGAAATCCGGAATGGTCGCCGCGGAGGCACTGGCCGAATCACTCGACGCCCCGGCTTACAGCGCGAAAATGAAAGAAAGCTGGGTCTGGCAGGAGCTTTACAAGGTCCGCAATATCCGCCCCGGCTTTCACAAGGGGCTGTGGGCCGGCCTGATGAATGCCGCGCTTCAAACGCTGGGGCTGTGGCGATTGCCCGGCACGCTGAAAAACCATGCCGATTATGCACAGCTTGAAAAAGCAGCCAGCAGCGCGCCAATCGCCTATCCGAAACCGGATGGGACGCTGACGTTTGACCGGCTGTCTTCAGTCAACCTGTCCAACACCATGCACGAAGAAAATCAGCCCAGTCATTTGAAACTAAAAGATAAAAACGTACCGATCGAAAAAAACCTTCCGGAATATGACGAACCGGCGCAGCGCTATTGCCCGGCAGGCGTTTACGAAATAATAAAAGAAAACGGATCGGATCGTTTTGTTATAAACGCCCAAAACTGCGTCCACTGTAAAACCTGTGATATCAAAGACCCAGCCCAGAATATCAACTGGACCGTGCCGCAGGGCGGCGGCGGGCCGAATTACGGCAACATGTAAATCCATCCATAAAATCAACATAAGCCACTGGCCATTCCGGTAGTTATGCTATAATTGTTTTTTTTAGATATCTGCGAAAAACGCGTGAAGGAACGTCATGATCCGTCAAATTTTTCTTATGGTTTTATTGTTGGCCGCAATAGGAACGGCGTATGGCGTGCGGACGCTGTCCGACCACACAACGAGCGATGATACCGGCCAGACTATGACCGACGCGGCGCGGGCCAACCTTCAGCTCCTTCATATGGAACCCCGCAAAACCATGGCCGGGGAATTTCTGTCCAGCCATTTTGCCCAGTCGGAAAATGACTGGAAAAGCGCCAACGAACATCTGGGGCAGCTTCTGGTCTTCGATCCTGACAACGAAGAGCTTCTTAAGCGCTCCATGATTCTGGCCACCGGTTATGGGGATCTGGCTCTGGCGGCGCAGCGGGCGCAACAACTGGTCGACCGCGACCCGGAAAATGCGCTGGCCCTGATGATCGTCGCCGTCAATGCCATGACGAAAGACGATATGGACACGGCTGTCCGTGACCTGAAGGCCATGCCGATCGGCGATATTACCGATTACATACAGCCCTTGCTGCTGCACTGGGCCGAAGCCGGTCAAGGGACGTTGAATATGGACAAGTTCGATGCCACATCGATCCATGCTTTCCACGCTGCGCTTATGGCCCTGATGCTCGGTGACAAGGAAAAGGCCAGGGCCGCTATTGACGTTATTCTTAATGCCCCTTCGATAAATCCGTTCGAGGCAGAAAGAGCGGCGGATTTGCTGGCCCTGTCCGGCGACTACGAAAAAGCCATGGATATTTACAAGCAAACGGCCCTGCAAAACGGGCAGATGGATTCAGTCAGCAAAAAGATTGCCGCCCTGACCAAGGGGCCGGACGCCTTGTTGAAGCTGTTGAAGCCGCTCAAAATTGAAAATGCCGCGCAAGGGGCTGCGCTGGCCATGTATGACATGGCGGATCTTTTGTACCGCGAAAACAGTGCCACCAGCGCCCGCCTGTTTGCGCAACTGGCTTTGGCGCTCAATCCGGACCTGAGCGATGTGCATTTTATGCTGGCCAATGCGGCGGCCCATGACGGGCGGTATGATGAAGCTATCGCTCATCTGGAACAAATTCCGCCGGATCACGAGCAATATGTCGAAACCCAGCGCGCGGCCGCAGACCTGATGGCCCGGGCCGGACGGACGGATGACGCCATGAAGCTGCTCAACCGTCTTTTCACCGAGAATAACGATATTGAATCACTGATCCGGATCGGCGACCTGTATCGGAGTGATGAAAAATACGGCGACGCCCTGACGTATTACAACCGCGCCGCCGATGCGATCGGCCCGGATATTCCTGAAAAATACTGGCATCTCCTGTATGCCCGCGGCATGGCTTATGAACGCGAAGGCGCATGGGACAAAGCCGAACGCGACTTGAAAGCGGCGCTGGTTTACCGACCGGATCATCCTTTCCTGCTCAACTATCTTGGCTATGGCTGGGCCGATCAGGGCATGCATCTGGAGGAATCCCTTGACCTTATCAAGCGCGCCGTTGCCCTGCAGCCGCAAGACGGCTATATCGCCGACTCGCTGGGCTGGGTTTACTATATGATGGGCCGCTATGAAGAGGCGCTGCCGCCGTTGGAAAACGCCGTGGAGTTGTTGCCCTATGATGCGACGCTGAACGACCATCTGGGCGATGCTTACTGGCAAGTCGGACGGCGGCTGGAGGCCCGTTTCCAGTGGGAACGCGCCCGGAATTTTGCCGAAAACGATGAAGATCGCGCCCGGATCGAAGAAAAGCTGCGCACCGGGCTTCAGCCTGATGTCAAACAGGCCAAGAACTAGAGTCTGGCATCATGACTCCCTCTCCCCCTGTCCGCCGCCTGTTCGCCCCGGCCAAGGTTAACCTTTACCTGCATATTACCGGCAAGCGCGCCGACGGGTATCATTTGCTCGATTCCCTGATGGGGTTTGTCGATGTCGGCGATGAGATTACGATTACCCCCGCGCCGCACTTCGATTTTGCCGTTGACGGCCCCTTTGCCGGCGGGTTTTCCGCCGAAGAGTTAAGTACAGCGCCTCATTCCACCAATCTGGTTGTCCGCGCCGTATACAAGCTGGCGGATGCCTTAAACCGAACGCCGGATTTCAAGATCACCCTGACCAAAAACCTGCCGCTGACATCCGGGATGGGCGGCGGCTCTTCCGATGCGGCGACGGCAATCTGGGGCATATTGGAGCATTGGGATACCCGCCCCCAATCCGTTCCCGACCTGACAGACCTGCTGCTGTCTCTCGGGGCGGAACTGCCGGTCTGTCTGTCCTGCCGTCCGGCGCTGGTCAGCGGCATTGGCGAAACCGTTCACCCCGCCCCGCCGATGGGGGAGGTTCCTGTTTTGCTCATCAATCCGGGAAAGCCCTGCAGTACCGCCACTATTTTCAAGAATTTTCACGGCCCGTATCACACGCCCGTCACATGGCCCGCCCGGTTCGAAAAAACGAACGATCTGATTTCTTATCTGGCACGGCTGGAAAACAGCCTGACCGACGAAGCCGTCAAGCTGGTGCCGGAGATATCATCCGTTCTGGATATACTTACGGCACAAGAGGGCTGCGTTCTGGCGCGCATGTCGGGAGCCGGAGCAACCTGTTTCGGCCTGTTCGGCACCGAAGCGGAAACCATCGCCGCCGCCGCACGCATAAAAAAAATCCACCCGGAATGGTGGATTGCTTCCGGCCTTCTAAATCGCCCGGAACGTTATTGATCGCAGCGGATCATTCCTCGCGCGAGCCGACATCCCCCATCGCCGCATCCAGTTCACTGGTCAGCATATGCACCAGCAAAGCCTCGCTGGCACGGCCATCTTGCGTCAGGTTATAGGATGCCTGATAGCTGCGAATAGCATCTTCGGTCCGCGGGCCCATGATACCATCGGCCGGCCCTGGATACAGGCCAAAACGCTCCAGTTGTTCTTGAATCTGCGCCACCACAGCCCGCTCCTTGTTGCTGACTTCCGGGGCGGCGCTCATATCGGCGGAGGATAATTTGCGGGGAATGTGAAGACCATCGAGAATTTCCGGATCAATATTCTCCGCTTCAGGCGGAGCTGCTGCCGTTTTCCGGGTCTGCGGCGCTACCGCCGCGCCCGAACGCAAATCCACGGGAGGCTTGTTTGCCTTGCTTAGCTGGTCGAGCGCCATTTGGGCTTCCGGGCTGCCCTGTTCCGCCGCTTTTTGGTACCAGCGCATGGCTTCCTGTGGCTGGGGTGTTCCCAGCAGCCCGTTTTCATAGATCAGGCCCAGATTGTAGGCAGCTTCCATAATGCCGCTTTGGGCCGCTTGCTCAAAGAACCGGGCGGCCACCTGCGGGTTATAGTCAGCCCCGATGCCTTCGATATGGGCAATCCCCAGATTATACTGCGCTTCCGGGTGACCGAGGGCCGCCGCTGCCCGGTACCAGCGGATGGCTTCGTCGACATTACGGTCGACGCCCAGTCCCTGATGATACAAAACGCCGAGATTATAACGGGCGTTGCCGACCCCGGCGATGGCCGCTTCCCGGAACCATTGCGCTGCTTTTTTGTAATCCACGGCAACGCCGCCATGGCCCGCCGTATAAATTGCCGCGAGATCATGCTGGGCCTCCGGCACGCCGTCCAAGGCTTTCGCTTCGATTTCCTTGATAACCGCCGGCAGGTTTTTATCCTCGGCTATCCGTTGACGTACGGGCGTATCTGATTTCTGGTCCGCTATAAACTTTTCAATATCCGCGTCCCTTGCCGGTGGGGTCGGCGGCTTGACGGCCTGTTGTACCGGTGGCGGCGGTGGCGGCGCGGTTTCAACTTTATCCTGCGGCGTCAGGGCCGCCAGCTCGATCGCATCGTTTTCCCCGGTCCCCTGATTTGCTATTTCCTGCGGCTCTTCCGGCACCACCGCAGGGGCAGCTTCCGGTTCGATGGCATTCAACTTCGCAGCCAGCGCATCCGGGTCTTCGGCCATCGCGGCCAGTAATTCTTCCGCGCTCATCGTTTCCGGATTTTCGTAAGCGCCCACCGTTGAGAACGCCGGAATGATTAAACCGTTTTCATCAGGTGCTTCGCGATTGTCCGCATAATCAGCCGCAGGATTGCTCTCTGCTGTTTCTGCCGCCGCGACGGTGGAGGAGGCCGCGCCACGGGTCGTCATGCTTTGTTGCAAGCTGCTGGCGCTCCACCCGACAATACCGGCAACCAGAATCGTCGCCGCCATGCCGATTGCCTGCACATGAAAAGAGCGCTGCCACCATGGCGCGTCGTCAGATTTGTCTTTACCGGCGTCATCCATCGTGACCAAAGCGCCTGACCGGACGGTTTCCTGGGTTTCCGCCACAACTTCCTCGATCTGGTCGAGTTTGCGGATCATCCGGGTTTTGTCCTGATGTATTTTATCAAGGCGGCGGTTCAGGCGCGCCTGCTGGGCGATCGCCTCTTCGATTTTATCGGCAAGAGCCGCGGCCTTTTCAATTTTCTCGAATTTGTCCTGAAGCTCTTTTTCCATCTTTTGCTGACGAATCAAAAGCGCGCGCTCGGCGCTTTCACGTTTGGCAATCTGGTTCTGCAGGCCAATATAGGCCTTTTCGCCCAACATGGCGCGGTCTTCCATATCGGCAAACATTTCCTTGTGCTCGGCCAGCATGTTTTGCATAGCCCGGCGCTCTTTTTCGCTGCGGACCAGACGCGTCCCCAGTTGATTTAACAACTGGATTACCTGATTATCACGCCCCATCTTGCCGGGACGAGAGGGCTTTTGCATGGCAGAACTCATGTCGACGGCCTCGTATCACTGTTTTATTACCTGAATGAGCCGACTATAAACAGTTTTGTAAAATCACGCCAAGTTTTTCTGCGGCCTTTTCCACAAAGGACTTCGGATACTCCCGGCCTTATATTTTCCTTGCTCAGCCTATCATTATCGCAATAACATTATCTTCGTTAATCAACACTGGTTTTTGTTATTCGCCTTTTGCGCAGGGAATTTTTAAATGAGCACTTCGCTGGTTACCGTCATTATTCCGGCCTACAACGCCGAAACCACGATCACCGAGACAATCGATTCCGTTTTGGCGCAAACATATAAAAACCTGGAAATTATCATCGTTGATGACGGGTCAACCGATGGCACGCCCGCCTTGCTGGATGCCATAGCCGACAAGCATGACAACATCAAGATCATCCGCCAGAAGAACGCCGGCGTGGCCGCCGCGCGTAATACCGCGATTGCCGCGGCGCAGGGTTCTTACATTGCCCCTATGGACGCCGATGATCTCTGGCATCCGCAAAGAATAGCCATGCATGTCGCGGCTTTGGAAGCGGCCGGACCACAGACCGCTGTGGCGTACTCGCCCTTTCATGTCATTGATAAAGAAGGAAAAGTTCTGGGAAAATCATCTGTTCTTGATTTTTCCGGTAATGTCTTCCTGAAACAACTTGAAAGAAACCTTGTCGGTAACGGCAGCGGAATAACCGTCCGGAAAGACGCCCTGATCAAAGTCGGTGGATATGCCTCTCATCTGCGGAATAACGGTGCGCAAGGCTGCGAGGATTATCTGGTCCAGTTACAGCTGGCCTATGAGCATGATTATGTCTGCGTGCCCTATTACCTGATCGGCTACCGGGTTTATCCGGGCAATATGTCGTCCAATCACATACAGATGCTGCGCTCGGAGCTGTTAATGTATGACCACTTCAAAACCGGCTATGACGTTAGCAAATGGCGTCTTGCCAGAGAAACCGGGGAGACCCTGAGCGCGCTTGTTTTTCTGGTTCGCAGAGAAGATGGAAATATTGCCGCCATACACGAGATATTCAACCGGATAAGAAATACTTATGATTTGATGCTTTTTATTTGCATAATGTCAAAATCTGTCTTATTTAAATTGAAAGGGAAACTGGAGCGGTTCTTTAAAAAACCGGATCCTCCCGGGCCAAGGCGCGGGGAAAAAGAATATAAAACATTTGCTGATGTGGCGGCTATGGCGCCGGAGTGACCGGGCTAGACGGCATATATAACGGCATATATATAAGAGAGAGAGAACAGGGATATGAAAAAGATAATTGTTGCCGGCGGCGCCGGTTTCATTGGTTCGCATCTGGTCGACCGCCTGTTGACCCGCCAAGATATTGAAACGCTGGTTGTCGTTGATAATCTCTGGACCGGCGAGATCAGTAATCTGGCCCATATTCGCGATCAGCGCTTGAAAATTGAAATCCATGACATCGAAACCTTTCAAACGGATGTCAAATTCGACGAGGTCTATCATCTGGCTTCGCCCGCGGCGCCGCAGATCTATTCCTCGGAACCCGTCCGGACAATCGCCGCCAACGTACTGGGCGCCATGCGTCTGCGTGAAATCATGAAAGACGGCGGCACTTTTTGCTATGTTTCCACGTCCGAAGTCTACGGCGATCCGCTGGTCTCCCCACAGCCTGAGGATTATCGCGGCTCTGTAGATTGCACAGGCCCCCGTTCATCTTACGACGAGGGCAAGCGCTGCACGGAAGCTTTCCTGTTTGAATGTCACCGCGTCTACGGCATGAAGATCAAGGTTATCCGCCCCTTTAATGTATACGGCCCCCGTACCAAACCCGATGACGGCCGGGCGGTTTCGAATTTTGTAACGCAGGCTTTGACCGGCAAACCGATCACCGTCTATGGAAGCGGGAATCAATCCCGAAGCTGGGGTTATATCTCTGATATTATAGAGGGTATGAAGCGCTATTTCTGGCGCGATGGCATTGATTTTTGCGGGCCGCTGAATATCGGCAACAACCGTGAAATTCCGGTTTTGAAAGTGGCTGAATATGTCGCGGCGCTCGTGCCCGGCAGTGAAATCATATTTTTGCCGCCGCCGCCCCAGGACCCGACCAACCGTTGTCCCGATCTGACGCTGGGGCAACGGATCCTTCCGGGCTGGACTTGCGGCATCCCTTATGAAGAGGGGATCAAGCTGACAATGAAATGGTTTGCTGAATCAATCGACATTCAAAACAGCAATGAGGCTTTGTTTACACATCTGCGGGAAAACGGTTTACTGGCACAAAGCGCTGTATAAACCAGAACTCCCTGACGCCAGAAGGGCTCAAAAATGACCCGCCCCCTAGTTTCTATCGTAATGCCGGCCTATAACGCAGCGCAGACCATCGAGCAAAGCGTTGCCTCGGTTCGGGCACAGGATTACGAAGACTGGCAGCTTGTCATCGTTGACGACGGATCGACGGACGACACGGTTGAAACAGTGAAAAAGCTGGCCGATCAAGACCACCGGATTCACTATATACATCAGAGTAACCGCGGCGTTTCACGGGCCCGGAACACTGGCATAGAACAAGCCGAAGGAGAATGGATCGTCTTTCTCGACAGCGACGACACCATTCATCCGCGCTATTTGACCAAAATGCTGGGAACCGCCAGGAGAGAGAACGCCGATATCGTCGTATGCGGTTATGCCCGGACAACGGATGATGGTCACATCGTGTTTGCGGAAAAACACGGTATTCAATCTAAAGACGGCTGCGCCGAATTGGCGGCGCGCGCCTATTTTCCAATCCACGCCGCGCTGGTCAAACGATCGCATATATTGAAAGCGGGCGGCTTTGATCCGGCGTTAACGACCTGTGAGGACTGGGATTTATGGCTGAAGATAGCCGGAAGCGGCGTAACGTTTGCCGCGGTCGACAAAACTCTGGCCTATTACCGCAACACACCGCGTTCCCTGTCCAAAAATGCCGGGCAAATGTTTGACGATGCCAACGAGATATTGCGGCGGCAAAACGGGGAAAGTTATGGGCCTGCTATTGCCCGTTACAAGCCCGATTCCCTCGACATCGCCCGGCGGCAGACATGGCTATTGCTGTGGAACGCCGCGATTGCCGCGGCGCAAGGGGAAAGCACTGAATCCTTATACGGCAAGGCTGCGGCGCTGGCCGTTCCCACGCCGGGTGAACACTGGCACATTGATGCCCTTGTGGAAGGGCTAAGCATTGGCGGCCACGTCGACACAGAGCATTTAACGGCCATCTGGCCAACGGCAGAGCCAGCCATGACAGCCCTGCTCAAGATGATCGAAGATAAAACCGGAGACCGCGGGCTGGCAAACCGGATCATGCTCGACCTCTGCCGTGCATTTTTTGACAAGGGGCGTTTGCGAACGGCCTTGTACACCAACACCACCGCGTTTTTAAGGTTTTCCGATCTGTTGCATATAAACCGCCTGCCGCCGGATATTGATTGTCTTTATGTTCAGGGCTTCATCGGCAAAACATTTATCCGTCTGCCGGGAATTCCGGTTCTGGCACCGCCGACCGTCTTTTCTCTTATGCCTGTGATCGCTTTTGAACTGGCACAGCAGATTGAACCCGTGTCGTTCAAGCGGCGGGTTTTCAGAAAAATTTTAAAGGCTCTGACCAAAACCGGGCGCATTGGCAAACCTGCATCATACAGCCTTCTTCAGGCCGTCTATCTTTCCCGGACCACGGCGCCCGTTATCTCTCCGGACCGGGACGATCAACCAGAAGCCGCGCCGGAGAAAACCGCGGACAATGTCTGGGAACAACTGTTCACCACGGAGGATCCCTGGGATTACACCAATCCCTATGAACAAACAAAATACCGGCAAACGCTTGATCTTCTGCCCTCTGATAAAATTGAATCGGCGTTGGAGCTGGCGTGTGCCGAGGGTCATTTCACCGTTGCCTTGTGTGACCGGGTCGAACATCTTCTGGCTACGGATATATCGGAAACGGCGCTTAAACGAGCTGCGCAGCGCTGTGAGGGGAAAACAAACTCGCAATTTGCCGTCCTTGATTTTATGAACCAGCCGATAGACGGGCACTATGACCTGATCGTCTGTTCGGAAGTCCTCTATTACACGGACAACCGCAAGCAGCTTGACGGCATTGTCGTCAATATCGCTCAAGCCCTGAAGCCCGGAGGATACCTTCTGACCGCTCATGCCCGGCTGCTGGCCGATGATCCGTCCCGGACCGGTTTTGACTGGGATCATGAGTACGGGGCCGACCGTATTGTCGACGCTTTACAGGCCCATCAAGACCTGCGCCCGGTTTCAACATTATCGACGGAACTTTACCGGATTGATCTTTTCAGGAAATCAAAGGACGGAACGGATCATGTAAAGCACACAACCGCCCCTTTCGGCATCCCCCTGCCCGCCAACGTGGCGGCCAGCGTTGTTTGGGGTGGCGCCCTAAAAACCCGAATGGACGCCTTTCGTACCGAAACAACACACACCATTCCCGTTTTGATGTATCATCGCATTGCGACCGGCGGTCCTGAGGCGCTGGCCCCTTACCGCGTTTCGCCGGTGCAGTTTGAACAGCAGCTCCGCTATTTACGGCGTCACGGGTTTTATGCACTTTCCCCAGACGCCCTTCATCCCGAATGGCCCGATCAGACATTACAAGGCCGCCCGGTTATTATCAGCTTTGATGATGCCTGCCTTGACTTTGCCACAACGGCGTGGCCGATCCTGCAGCGTAACGGCTTTACCGCGCACATGTTCGTCCCGACCGGCCATGCCGGAGGGCACGCCCTGTGGGATGACTCTTACGGTTCTCCGGCGCCACTGATGGGGTGGAATCACATGCGCACCCTCGCCGAACAAGGTGTCACCTTCGGCAGCCATCTGGTCACCCACCGTCAGGCGACAAGACTGGGGTCGAAAGAGCTTCTGGAAGAAGCACGCCAGTCGAAAGCCGTTTTGGAACAAGAGCTGGAGCAGCCCGTCACGACTATCGCGCCGCCGTACGGCGCTTTTGGTTTTCGCGAACAACGCCTGTTCCAGATTGCCGGATACAGCACGATATACAGCGCCGGCCCCTATGGCCTTGCCCGGGCAGGCCGAACCGTTATCCCGCGTTTGCTGGTCGATGGCCGCCATGATTTAAACACCTTCGTCAGCGGTTTGGGCATGGATTTACCGGCGCCGGACAATTATGATCTGGATACAACCCCTTTTGAGACTGTTTTTTAATGACCCGGACGGCTTTGAAAAAACTTCCTTTTGTGAACCGCTTTATCGGCGACCTGAATAGCGTGCGCCAGCTATTGCCTTTTTTCACGGACATGAAGCCCCTGATTTTATTGTCTATCTTTCTGGGCATTTTATCGTCCATCGTTGAGAGTACGGCGGTGGGGCTCATCGTTTTGTTTGTTTTTAAAAGCCTGTCCGGCAGTTTTGAACTGCCCGTCAACAGCCTGATGAGCGACTTTTTCTCCGCTATTGATACCGCCACCGGTGACAATGTTATCCTTATATGGACGATCATTATCATTACCGTCGTCGCCAAGTCGCTGATTATCGGCGCGTATAATATTCTCGGCTCTTACATCACAAACACCATTCATCATAAGATCCGCTCGGCCCTGTTTGAGAAATACATGGCCCTGCCTTATAAAGATCTCGCCAAAATGGATTACGGCACCATGACCAATGCGCTGCAGGTTGAATGCTGGTATGTCTCCGAGGTCGTTCAGGCGCTGGCCAGCATTGTGATCGCGTTATGCGCCCTGTTCGTTTACCTGTTGATTATCCTGTTTTTCTCATGGCCGCTGGCCTTGCTGGTGATTGTTCTGGGCGTCTTTATCAAAGTCATGCTGGCCGGTTTGAAACAGCCCCTGCGCCGTCTTGGCTTTGAGGTTACAAAAATCAACGAGGAACTGGCCTTGCGTATGTATACCCGGATGCAGGCCATCCGGACGATCCGGGCGCATGGTCTTGAACATGAAGAGTCCCGTTCTTTTGTATCGCTGTCCGATGCCGTGGCCCGTGCCTTTACCCGGATGTCTCTGGTCGAGACGTATCTGCGGCCAGTAAATGATATTTCGGTTCTGGTTATTATTGCGGCCCTGATATGGCTATCCATGACCATTGGCAACCCGGTGACGGTCACGGCTACCGTTATTGCCCTGCTTTACAAGCTTCAGCCCTATATTTACAGGCTGGAAGGGGCGCTGATGACGCTTGTAAAGGCGCAAGGGTCCCTGACGGCCGTTCTTAAGCAGCTCAAAGCCCCGGATATGCGGGATGAAGCCACGGCCACCCTGCCCATGCCGAGCCCTTGGAAAACCATTCGTTTTGACAGTGTCAGTTTTGCCTATGACCACGAGACCGTTATCGACCGGCTGAGTTTTGAATTGCCGCGCGGCAAGGTTCTGGCCATCAGGGGACTGAGCGGCGCCGGGAAATCGACATTGGTAAACCTGTTTTTAAAACTGACCCGGCCTACATCGGGGAAAATCTGGATCGACGATCTGGATTTCGACCAAGTAAACCGCGAACAGTGGCTTTCCGGGGTGGCCGCCGCCGGACAGGATTTTGAGCTCATGGACGGCACCTTGTATGAAAACCTGACGCTGGGCCGGAATATCCCCGCTCATAACATTCAGGACGCGTTAGAGATCGCGGCGATTAAGGATTTCGTCGACGCCCTGCCTGACGGGCTGGGAACCAAGGTCGGGGAACGCGGCATACGCCTGTCCGGCGGGCAGCGGCAACGGATCGTTCTGGCCCGTGCGCTGGCCTCTGCGCCCGCCTTTCTAATCATGGATGAAGCCACCAGCGCCGTCAGCATCAATGTTGAAAAGCAAATTTACCAGATGATTAAAGATCGGCGGCCTGACATGACCCTGATTCTCGTCACACACAGGGATATTCCCGATGGTCTGGCCGACTTGCAAATTTCCGTTTAAGCCTTTGTTTTTCAGTCATGTACATCATTTTTTTTCTTGTATATTTTCGGCAATATTTATAATGTGCAGACGGCGAAAATAGACAATATATAAAAAAAATACAGGGAGTATGCCATGACACAACACGTTGTGCTGGTTACGGGTGGAGCCGGATATATCGGCTCACATGTGTGTAAGCTACTATCACAAAACGGATTTTTGCCGGTGGTATATGACAATTTGTCGTCCGGCAACCGCGAAGCTGTAAAATGGGGTCCCTTTGAAGAAGGGGATATTCGTGATCGCGCCCGTTTGGCCGCCGTCATTGAACAATACAAACCGACATCGCTGATGCATTTTGCCGCGCTGATCCAGGTCGGCGAGTCCGTTCAAAACCCGTCCGTTTACTATGATAACAATGTTCACGGATCGTGGTGCCTGCTGGAAGAAGCCCGCGCCCATAACATTAAAAACATCGTCTTTTCCAGCACGGCAGCGGTCTATGGCAATCCCCAGACCGACGCCATTACCGAAACGCACCCGCTGCGGCCGATTAATCCGTACGGCCACACGAAACTGGCCACCGAAAACATGATCCGCGATTACGCGCAGGCCTATCCGCTGCATTACGCCATATTGCGTTATTTTAACGCCGCCGGCGCCGACCCGGACGCCGAAACCGGCACGGCCTATAAAAAGGACACGCACATTATCCCGATGCTTATGCACGTCGTCAGCGGCACGCGCCCGGAATTCAGCCTGTTCGGCACAGATTACGATACACCGGACGGCACTGCCATCCGCGATTACATTCATGTCACGGATCTGGCGCAGGCCCACATTGCCGCCCTGTGCCATATTCATGAAAACGGTGAAAACCTGACGTTAAATCTGGGGACGAGCCAAGGACGCACCGCCCGTGAGCTCATCGAAACGGCCCGGTCCGTCACGGGGCACACCCTGCCGGTACAGGAAAGTCCCCGGCGCGAAGGCGACCCGGCCGTGCTCGTCGCCGATGCCACGAAAGCGCAAAAAGTCCTGAACTGGCGCCCTGTGCGTTCGGATATAGCCACCATCGTCGACACGGCGTGGCAATGGAAACAAAAACAAAACCTTTACGGAAAGACAGAAGCCTTTACCGCTTCCAACACGGATCAACCCACACAAAAGAAAGTCGTTAAATAGGCCATGCAAACCCGCCGCCTGACATTGTTAATTGCCGATGTGATAGGAATGGTTCTGGCCCTTTTCATAGCTGCGATTGCCGCTGCTACATTTTCCGAGCTTTTTCTGGACAGGATTTATCCGCACTTTACCAGTCCCGACACGAAGAAACTGATTATATTGTACGGGATTTTGTCGGGCGTCGGGGTTGTCTGGTTTTTCAACAAGGGCCATTACGGCTCCCGGACTCCGTGGTGGCAACAAGTCGAGCACGTCATTTTATTTTGTCTTTCGGCGCTGCTGATTGAGGGATTTGTCAGCTATGCGCTTCAAACCCCGCTCCCCCGCTTATGGGTCAGCCTGTCGTGGCTGCTGGCCGTTCCCTGTATTTTGATATATCGCTGGGCCGCACGGGCAATCTTAATCAAAACAGGCCACTGGGCAAAACCGACGATCCTGATCGGCGGCTATCTTAATGCGAACGAGACATTGTATGCGTTAAAATCCGATCTGTACCTGAAATATGACGTTAAATACGTCGTTTTGCTGGGGGCCACCCAGGAAGAAAAAGAAAAATTCCAGAACGCCCATGGCGATATTGAGATCAAATCCGAGCTGGGAGATATGCAGCCACGGGATTATATCGTTCTTGCGCCTGACTTCCGCGATCAAATTCTGCTCAAAAACACGATTGCCAAAATCAAGGAATTCGGCGCGCACTATGCCATTGTTCCGCCGCTGGAAGGCTTTTCCCTGTATGGGCTATACCCGCAATATTTCTTTGGCTACGGGATTGTTTTGCTGGAGCCGATGCGCCGGCTGCAAACCCTGAGCGGTCGTTTTATGAAATCGGCGCTGGATAAAACTGTCGCCTTTCTTATCCTGACCGTGTTTTCCCCTGTCTTTTTATTCCTGATCTGGCAGGTCAAAAAAGACGGTGGCCCGGCTTTTTACGGCCAGACCCGGATCGGGCGGGACGGTAACCCTTTCAAATGCTGGAAGTTCCGTAGCATGGTCACCAATGCCGATGATATTCTCAAGGACTTGCTGGCGAATAATCCTGAGGCGCAGGCGGAATGGGAAAAGGATTTCAAATTGAAAGACGACCCCCGCATTACAAAAATCGGGCAGTTGCTGCGCAAGACCAGTCTTGACGAGATCCCCCAGCTTTTTAACGTCCTGCGCGGGGACATGAGCCTTGTCGGGCCCCGTCCGATCGTCGAGGACGAAAAGAAATACTATGCCGATCAAATCAAATATTATCTGGCCGTCAAACCCGGCATTACCGGCATGTGGCAAGTGAGCGGCCGGAACGATATCACCTATGCACAGCGGGTTTATCTGGATGGCTGGTACGTCAAGCACTGGTCGATTTGGCACGACATTGTGATTTTGATTAAAACGGTTTTTGTCGTGATCGGACGCCGCGGGGCTTACTAGCTCGATTTAAACAACAGCCTGTACAGCCACAGCGGAATGTAATGACGCCGCTTGTTCAAAACCGTCCCCGTTACTTTACCGCCACTGGATTCGATTATCTGCAGCAGTTCCTTGACAACCGGAACGCGGGTGCGTTCGGCTTCGATAACAATCACGTTGCTATCAGACAGGCCGGCAAATGTTTTGGCCGGCCCCGTGCCCAGCGCCCCTTCCGAACAAATGACAATCATGTCAAACATTGTCCGCAATTTGCCAAACAGAGCCGTGAAAAACGATTTACCGGCCGAGGCCAGACGTTCGTTCGACAAGAATGCGTAAAACAAAGATATATCTTCGACAACGGTAAACGGCGCGCCAGAGGATTTTCCCGTACCCTGAGCGAAAGAATCCAGTGACAAAACTGCCGGTGTCTTCAGACCTCTGGCATTGGCCGGGATTCCCGCCCCCATATCCAGAAACAAGACCCGTTTATTTGACTGGACCGCCGCCGCATAAGCCATTTCAAAAGCGATGGACCGCGCGCCTTCATCGGTATACGCGCTGGTAAAATGAACAAGGCACGGCTCGTCCGCCGTTAAATCATGTTCGATCGAGGCCAAAAGGTTGCATGTCTTCTCGACCGGGAAAGCCGGAGAAAACCGAAAATCCACCGGTGTTGCCGATGCATTATCCAAAGCATTCCAGATTTCATCTTTATTGCCTGACATTTTATTTTGTGATGCTTTTGCCATGACCGCCTACGCCCCTTTCGCTTTGCCGAAGGCCGCCAGAACCGGCACCCCCAGAGTGGACGTTATCTGTTCGGGAGATGTCAAACGATCATCCAGCAATTCAAACGTCAACGCCACCCCCAGACCGAACAAAGCGCCCGCCATCATGAAAGCTATCAGAATAAGCTTTTTACGGGCCGGCACCGGATACATCGGGATGGCAGGTTTGTCGACAACAGAAATCCGGGTGATATTTTCTATGTTCAGCAGATTATTGATCCGCGCCTCTTCGCCGCGCTGCTGATAGTATACATAGTTTTCTTCATCCATTTTCACGCGCTGTTCCAGCTCGTTATATTTGCCACGCTGCGCTTCCAGCCAGGCTATTCTTTCGTCAATCGCAGCGATTTTCGAATTCATGGAGCTTTCTTGTTTATCCGCGTCGTCACCCGTTTCTTCCCCGGACTCTTTCCCCGTTGCATTCAGGTCGTACTGACGATCGTGAAGTTGCCGGCGCGCGACGTCTATCGACTGCCGCAAGCGTTTCATAACGGGGCTGTTTGCCTTGTAGGTGGAGCGCATTTCGGCTTCTTTGGCCTCCAGTTCGGACAATGTTGTCTGTGCCCGCGAGACAGACTGGAAGGCCAAATTTGACAGCTCGCTTTTTTGCCGCAAAAGCTGGGTCATTTCTTCATCAATGGCTGAAATACCGACTTCTTCCTTGAAGTCAAAGAAGTCCTGCCGGGAAACTTCCAGCTTTTGTTTCATCTCGGTCGTCTGTTTTTCGAGAAAACTGGTCTGGGCCGTATTGTAGACTTCGGCCTGCCGGATCATAAACATTTCCATCAGCTTGTCTGTGAACAAGGCAGAGACTTCCGGATCCTTGTGCCTTACCGCAACTTCGATGATGTTACTGGCGCCGCTGGTCTGTACACTCACGGCACCGAGAATACGGCCCGTTGCCTGCCGCAGGGCCATCGCTTTATCTTGCTCATCATCCGCGGCCAAACCCGGGTACAGTTTTTCAACACCAACCGCAGAGACGACGTCACTTAACAGACTCTGGCTTTTTAGAATCCGGATGTTGGATTCCATAATTTCTTTCCGGTCACTGCTGGTCAGTTCGTTCGGGCGATTGTTACCCGGTAAATTAACATCCGGCCGCGCCCCCTGGCCAAACTTGACCAGAAGACTGCCCCGCGCCTCGTAGACTGGCTCGATACGAAGAACAACGGCAAACCCCAGAACAAAAAACAGGGAAAAAACAAGTATTATCTTTTTTTTCTGCCTGAAAAGAGCATTAAGAAGCCCGCGTATGTTATATTCTATATTCAAACTATTCCAACCACTTCTAGATGTATATTACTGATTATTTCCAACTGCATAGTAAGCACCAATCCCGATACTAGGCCGTATGAACTGCTGTACATACTGTTCGTAGTATTTGTGGAACTCCGCGATACCCGTGCGCGGGACAAAGACAACATCATAAGCCGCCAGCCGCACATCGGCTTCAGGCTCGGCCCCGCTGATAGCGGCATCGTAATCGGCAAAGTAAGCTTTGGGCTCCTCGCCGCTTCCGCGCCGTAACAAAATAATTTCGTTTGTATCCGCAGAATTTTTCACCCCGCCCGCCAAGGCCAAGGCCTGTAACAACGTCATACTCAAACCTTCCGACAAATATTCACCGGGGTTATTGACCTCGCCCATCACGTAAATGCGCGCGGGAGCAAAGGTTTTAACAATGACCGCTACACTGGGGTCGCTAAGATGCGTTGTATAGCGTTCATTCAGCAAATCCTGCAACTCTTCGGGGGTCAGGCCAAAAGCCAAAACATTTTGGGCCACGGCCGTCGAAATTTTACCATCCGGGCGGATAATAACTTCTTCGTTGAGTTCCGGATTTAACAGCATCTTGATTTCAAGGACGTCCCCGATCTGCATCCTGTATGGCGGCAGCTCGTCGGCGATCGCGGCGATCGGCATTATGTTGCGCGGCGCCGGCGCGATTTTTGCACTGGCACACCCCGTCAAAAGCAACGCTATAGCACAAAAACACGCAATTCCGGATTTTCGCAAAGAAAACAAATTCGACATCCCCTGTCTTTCTTAATTTTTTTAGCCGCTACACTTACCAAACTTGCCCCTCTTTATACAATAAAAAAAACTAAAAGAGTAGAGGAACAAGCTCAATAGAACAGCGAACGTATAAAAAAAGAGGCTTTGCCTTCCGGCTATGCTTTCAGGCGCAGCCCCCTGATAACGGCTTGCTCCCCCAATTTACCCAACAGGTACAGCGGGACAGGCCATGGACGAACGAATGTCGCGACCCCGGACAGGATGTCCCTGTTTTTCACAGCATTGATTAAAAGCCGCCACTGCAGCCGGCAATCTGTGTTGCGATAATGCCGGCGCAACGCCTTTCTATCTTTTCCGTTCAGTTCAAATTCTTGTTCGATCGTCCGGTTACAGTCCCTGAGAAGTCTCAAATCCTCCTCTGTATGCTGACCGCTCAGCGAATTCGCCCGTATAACCGCGACATAACCCTGCGCCGGCACCAGAAGCAGACGCCCGCCCGCCGCCAGCGCGCGTGCATATAAATCATAATCCTCGCCCAATCTCATATCTTCGCGATAAGAAATACCATGGGTTTCCAGAAACGTGCGCCGCATCAGCGGCTTTATGAAACCGAGTTCCCGGCGCTCCCGGCCCGGCTTTGTAATATTGGACAGAACAAATTCCTGAAACCCTACGATACGCGGCAAGAAGATTTGCTCTCCCAACACAAGACGTTTGGGGCCGTCCGGGTTTTCTTCGGAAACCTGCCACAGATCATCGGCAACCATATCGGCATCGTTCGTATAAGCCCACAATCCGGCAATCCGGCCGGGCAACAAAAAGTCATCGGAATCCAGCAATCCCAGCCAGGGAGACGTGCTCTCCCTTATCGCGCGGTTACGCGCCGCTGCCGGCCCCCCATTTTTGTCCTGCTTTAAGACCTTGAGACGCCCCGTGCCATCGTCACAGGTCTGCGCACAGGCCACGGTGTTGTCCGACGAACAATCATCGATAACCACGACCTCCTGAACGCCGGGTTCGCCCAGTGCTGAGCGCACAGCCCGCGCAATCGTTTTTTCAGCATTATATGCCGGTATTATGATACATACTGATGGTTCGGTACTCATAGCGAATGCTTTTAAGACAGATACCTGTCTTTGGCAAGAAAAGCTGGACTTGATCCGATGTTAACTATATAGGTTATGAAAATAAATACCGTAACAGTGTAACAAAGAGAATTCATGAAAATCATCTACTTTCAGGGAAAGCGTCCCAATTTCGGAGATGAGCTAAATCCGTGGCTTTGGCCCCGGATCCTGCCTGATTTTTTTGATGATAATGACGATATCGCTTTTCTAGGCATTGGATCAATTATCGGTAAGGCTCTGCCGGTGACCACCACACGAAAAATTGTCTGCGGCGCTGCTTATGTCGAAGAGTACAGCCAGTATAAACCGAACCTTCGGGGCGCAGACTGGGATGTCTTTTTTGTCCGCGGCCCCCGTACGGCTTCGCTTTTGGATATACCGCAAGATCTGGCTCTGGGCGATTCCGCCCTTTTGCTGCGCACGGTTGTGGATACATCCCGGTATAAGCCGGAAGTGGTTTCCTTTATGCCTCACTGGGAAAGCCTTTCCTGCGGACACTGGGAAGAAGTCTGCCGTCTGACGGGCATTAACCTGATTGATCCCCGCCAGCCTGTGGAAACCGTGCTGGATGAAATGCTTCGGTCGAAAGTCGTTATTGCCGAAGCCATGCATGGGGCCATCGTTGCCGATGCCCTCCGGATCCCCTGGATTCCCCTGCTGCCGATTCACAGTTCACACCGGGGAAAATGGAAAGACTGGTCCGGCTCCATGGCGATGGACCTTTCCCCGCAACGACTTTGGCCCTCGAGTCTGCAAGAAGCGCAAAACGCCTTGATCCGTCATCCCTTTTTATTGCGGGCCAGCACCCTTGCCGCCGCATCCCCCGTATCCGGCGTGATCGACAGTGGGTTAATCCATATGGCGGCTTTTATGCTCGATCGGGTCAGCAAAACACCCCCGATGATGAGCGAAGATCGCCGCATAGAAACCATCACGGAAAAGATGTGTGAGAAAATCGAACTCTTACGCAAAAAGTACGGTTAAACCCCATGCATAAATCCCCGTATAAAACGAATTTACTTCCCGGCAGGCATCTGCCATGTTGCGGGCTATTGCCCGCGCTCTCTGGGCGGGATAAAAAACAGGGATAACCATGTCGCTTCGTAAAGTAACGCTCAATACGGCTTTTATATCTTCCGTCAGCACCATTCGGCTGTTGGCGCAGTTCTTCGTGATCCCCATTTTATCACGGATATTGTCGCCGGAAGATTACGGGCTTATGGCGATGGCCATGCCGATTGTCATGTTTACCGTTATTTTTGCCGATGCCGGGCTCGGCCAATCACTGATAAGGTCCGCTTCGGACGACAAGAAAACCTGGTCGACGAGTTTTTGGTTTACGGTTCTTCTCGGCCTGGGGCTGGGAGTGATTATCGCCGCCCTGGCTTTTCCCGTGACGGCCTTTTTCAAGGAACCGCGATTGTTCGTCATTATACTGGCGCTGGCGCCTGTCGTCCTGTTCCAGTCTGCGTCCACAATCCCGGAAGTTTCAATCAGGAAGAAACATCGTTTTGGCCTGATTGCCGTCATGGAAATAATAGCCCTCACATCAGGGATAGCCACGGCGGTTATCGTCGCCCTGAATGGCGGCGGCGCATGGGCGCTGGTTGCCCAGCAACTTGTTCTTTATATCTTGCGGTTTGTTATGGCCTTTACCCTGTCGGGTTTTCGTCCGTCTCTGGATTTCGATGTAAAGGCGATCACCGGACATCTGGTTTTCGGGCGCGATGTGCTTGGCACCCAGTTCGTCTATTACCTGATTAACTCGGCGGACAGCTTTATCGTGGGACGGATTCTCGGCTCGGTATTGCTGGGGTTTCATACCATGGCATTTTTGTTCATCAAGCTGCCTTTGCGAATGATTATCGGGCCTCTTAATTACGTGCTCTATCCCCACCTTGTGCCCTACAAAGATGATATAGATACGCTACGCCGTACCTACCTGTTTTTAACCCGTGCCCTGGCCATTGTCGTTTTCCCCGGAATGGCCATGGTTGCCGCTTCCCATCACGCTTTTTTCAGTTTGTTTTTATCGGAAAAATGGCAGCTTTCAGGCGAAATTTTTATGATTACCGCCCCGGCAGCGGCCCTTTCAACCGTGTCCGGCATGCGCAGCACTTTTATGCTGGTCGTCGGGCGTGCCGATATTCCTTTGCGCACCAGCCTTGAATATCTGGGGGTTTTCCTTGTTGCTCTTATGTGTTCCGTCTGGTTTGGCCTGAAGGGCGTCGCGATCGGCTATAGTCTGGCCGTTTTCCTATATGTCCCGCGCGGATTGTCCTTAACCCTGCCGCAACTGAATTGTCCGGCGGCGGCCTATTGGCGCACGTTGGCCGTTCCGGCGCTGGTAACGGCGGCATGCGTTGTTATCTACCGCGAGGTTTTAACCATCGTCACTCTTGATAACTGGCCACAACTGGGAGTGGCTATTGCTCTGGGGATCGTTGCGCTGATCGGCGGCGTAGCCCTGCAATTCCCGGTTCTAAAGGAAGAAATCGCCCTGCTGCGCAAAAACTGGGCGACCGCGGCCACATAAGTATTTATTTAAATGTTATCAGAGCATATAACTGTTTCCAGAAACTTATAAAAAACGGCGAAAACAGGAGGGGTAAAAGACTATGAAGATTTCCGTTATCATTTGCACGCGCAACCGCGCCCACGCCATTACCCCCTGCCTGGATTCCGTGGCGGCGGCGCTGGGGAAAGCCCAGCCCGTTACAGCCGAGATCGTCGTCGTCGACAACGGATCGACAGATGACACGTCGGCCCGCGTGAAAGAATGGGCCAAAGATCAGACCTTTCCCGTCAATCTTGTAACCGAGCCACGGCCGGGCCTGTCCTGTGCCCGTAATTGCGCGCTGCGCACAGCTCAGGGAGACATTCTGGTCTGGACCGATGATGATTGCCGGATGGATCCCGATTACATTATAGATGCCCTGCGCCATGACGCCGCCGATAGTGGCCTCGTCCTCCGTGGCGGCCGGGTCGAACTGGGCAACCCCGGCGATCTGCCCCTGTCCATAAAAACCGCAAAAGACATCCAGCGCTGGCGCAAAAACGATCCCGATAGCCAGCATGAGCATTTCGGGAACGCGATTGTCGGCTGTAACATGGTGATGAGAAAAGAAGTCGCCCGTACCCTCGGCGATTTCGATGAAAGACTGGGGGCCGGCACGAAAATTCCGGGCGGCGAGGATCTTGATTACATTTACCGGGCTTATCTGGCGGATATTCTGATTGAATATGTCCCGGACATGGTTGTTCACCATTTTCACGGGCGCACGCAATACGAAGAAGGTAAGAAATTGCTTCAGGGCTATTTTATTGGCGACGGTGCCTTATACGCCAAATACATGTTTTCCGCGCCCCAATTATGCCGCAACTTTTTCATTGATACGAAAAAAACGATCAAGGATATCCTGACGGGTCAGGACCGGCATTTCAAGGTTCTGAAATTTTCGTATAAGCAAAGAACGGTCTGTAATATCAAAGGATTTTTCCTGTTTATCCGCGTTAACCTGTCGTCCCTTTTGCCCGCGCCCTCTTCAAAACAGACAAACAAGCCGGGAGCCGCCGCATGAACGTTTCCGTTATCGTCTGCACCCGCAACCGGGCCCATGCCATTACGCCCTGTCTGGATTCCATGGTCGAAGCCCTGAAAACGGTCGATATCCCGCAAAAGGAAATTATTGTCGTCGATAACGGATCGGAAGACGACACCGCGGCCCGCGTGACGGCATGGGCAGAAAACTGCCCCGTTCCCTTTCGTTTGCTGTCCGAACCGCGCAAGGGCGTTTCCAGAGCCCGTAATATGGCCGTTCGTGAGGCAAAGGGCGATTTGTTGATCTTTACCGATGACGATTGCCGCCTTGATAAAAACCATGTCCGGGATGCCTTGAAGCATGCCGAAGCGGACAAGATACCGACCGTGCGCGGCGGGCGAATAGAGCTGCCCGACCCGACGGATTTACGCCTGACCTTTAAAACAGACCCCGACATACAGACATGGGAAAGAAGCCAAAATGATGCCCGTTACAAAACAATGCGCGGCGCGGTATCCGGATGCAACATGGCGTTCCCCCGGAAAATCATAGAAACCGTTGGCTTTTTCAGCGAACGGCTGGGGCCGGGCACCTTTATTCCCGGATCAGAGGATACGGATTTTATCTACCGTGTTTATCTGGCCGGATTTCCCGTCCAATATGTTCCCGATATGACGGTTTATCACGCACACGGGCGGAAAACGGCGGAAGAAGGAAAGAAACTGTTAAGCGGCTACTTTATCGGTAGCGGCGCGGTATACCTTAAATACCTGTTTATCCACCCGAATTTCTGCCGGCCGTTTATCTGGGATATCAAGAACCTGATCCGGGAGATCAAAGCCGGCGAAAGCCTTTATATCCCGGAATACGGGCTTTCCTTTAAATATCTCCTGCTGTGCAATCTGAAGGGGATGGGGCTGTATCTCAGGGCGCTTTTGACGCCGCAGCCTTAATCGCCGCTTCCCACATATCGACCTGCGTTTCCGGGTCCAGCGCCGGGCGCGCGGCATGCGCCCGCGCCGCTTCGCTTGTTTTTTCGTAGAACGCGGCGTCGTCCCAAAGCCGACGAACGGCGGTAATCCAATCATCCAGCGGACCGTCGGGATCAACCAGGAAGCCGCCCGGCCCGACGGCTTCCGGCAAGCCGCCCCGGCCCGACGCTACGACGGGAATGCCGCTGAATTGCGGTTCGCTGGCGACCCGGCCATAGGCTTCCTGCCAGCGGCTGGGGGCCAAAAGGATTTTACAGCGGCCATAAATTTTCTTCATGTCCCTGACCGGCGGATGAAGCGCGACATTGGGCAAAGCCGCCAAGGCCGTCATCAGGCTTTCCCGTTCCGCCGGTTTCAGCGGCCAGCCCTCGACAAACGAAAACGGAATATCCGGGCAGGCCTGCGCCACGGCCAGTGCGATATCCAGCCCCTTGACCGGCTGGGGGTTGATAAAGGTCACATTTTCCCGCGTGGTCGCCGTCCGGTACGCCGCGCCGTTGATAATCGGATGAATGACCCCCGGATCGACGCCAAAATGATCGCGGTAAAAATCGGCGGTAAATTGTGAATTGGCCACGCAGGGCACCGCCCCCAGATCAGCAAACGCCCCGCCGTGATCGTCGATTTCGACATCCTGCAACATCATCAGCACAGGCAGGCCCAGCTTTTGCGCGGCCAGCGCCATTTTCACCGGCTGGCGCGCCAGCACAACGACAACGTCGGGCTTATCGCGAGCGACAACCTCGGCCATGCCCTCCCACGGGAACCACGAGCGCCAGACCGGGTAGCCGGGCTGGGTATCGCGGGCGGTTTTGCGCCGAAACAGTTTTTGAATCAGGCGCCCGCGCGCCCCCCAGTACCCGCCGGGCATCAGGGCGCATAAAAAGGACACCTCATGCCCGCGCGCGCGCAAACGCGTCGCCAGCGTATGAGAGGACGATTGCAGCCCCCCGACCATCTGGGGCAAAAACGGGTGTGCGGTGGCAAACAGGATTTTCATGAGATGCACTATAGCTAGACTTTTACTACCGACAATAGCCGGCAGAGTATCTGGTTCACTATTTTCCTTTTTCGGGATGCATATATTTGTCCCGCCTTGTTCGCATGCGGGAAGGATTCATCGGGGATATCTTTCCCCAGAAAAGAACATAATTTCTCCCAGCCATCACCATTTTCCCAGCATATTTCAAGAAAATCATCCGGACGGTCTTTAAAATAGTTCCGTACTTCTTCGTTATGCCTGTTATAAACATCTATATGCCCTTGTTCGTGGCCATGAGGATAATAATATCCATATGCCCAGCGATTACATGGAAGCAGCGGCTTCACAAGAATTGTGTGTTTTTTCAAGCTCTCCAGCCATTTCCGTTCATTCTTTCGAACGGTCAGAATAAATTTGCTGCCCGGAAGCATTTCATCAAGTTCTTTATAGATCAGGGGATACGGCCAATCTTCGAACAAATCGTTTTGCTCGACCACCCTCTTTAAACGGCTGTAATCATTCCGGATAACATCTTTTACCAAACCCAAATCATACGTGGAACACTGTAGACCTAATATATTACCACATATATTTAATGTAGTTGTCCCGGTTTTATTCAGGCCAATTCCAAAAATCTTAGAATTACCCGAAATCTCTCTATTTTTTTTCCCATATCAATTTTCTATTATTCTATACTTTTTTTGAATCCCTAATGACTTCGTTCACTTTAAGGAACGAATTTTCTTCGCAGGAACCCCCGCCATTAAAGTGTATGGTTCAACATCCTTGGTAACGACAGCACCAGCCGCAATCACAGCGCCCTCTCCAATAGTTACACCGCCAAGAACCGTCACGTTCATTCCCAGCCAACATTTATCTTTAATCTCGATGGATTTACCACCGCCGCCCCATTTTGTTTCAGAAGACCACATCAGATCGTGGTATCCCGTTTCCAAATTAACATTAGGACCTATATTACAAAGGCTTCCTACGGTAATTGTTGATGGCTCTACAAAACCAGTTCTAAAGCCAGTATTAATGTACGTTCCGCCCCCTATGGTTAATCGATTAAATCCATTATAAGTCGCTATACAAATTGGAGGGCATATAGTGCAATTTTCTATTTTCACCCCTAAAAACCGCAATAATCTCCATCTGTTACGGTCTACTTTTGATGAACGAATAGGAAGATTTACCGCCCACAAAAGAACTGTTTCTTTCAATATTATCCATAGACGCATTCCTTTCTTCCCCCCTTTTAATTGACGGCTATTTAGAGTCCGTATTTTTACCTTAAAAAGACTGTAAAATATAATTTTTCTTTCTGGCAAACATCCTTAAAAACACCATTCTCCGGGAAATTGCAACCTTGACATGAGGCGCAACTCGTGATAGGAATTTATTCACAAACAGGGGGAATCTATCCAGGGGAGACCGCCTGTTTGCTTTGCGCCCTGCGCCCCATTACCCAAACATGACCATAAAGGAGTCTCCCCATGCTTTACACCATCGGCAGAGGCATGAGCCCTGCGCAACGTACAATACAGGCTTCGGCCCCGTCCGGCCCTACGGCGGCGGAAATCCTCGCGCTGAACACGTATGATCTGGACTTTGTGACCGGCACCTATACCGGCGGATCGCTGGGCGCGTATTTACTGCAAAACCGGGGGTATAATGCCCGCTATGATCTGAAAGCCGATGGCACCTATCAATATAACAGCGGCAGCGTCCTGCACCGGACGGACAGAGGGCTGTGGGTGATTAATGACTGGGGGTCTTGCCTGAAATACACCCGCGATCTGACGAATGCGCTGTGGGCCAAGACCAATATGACCGTGGCCAAAAATGTTACGGGCTACCCAAACAACGATGCCAACGGCGCTTGCCAGTTAACGGCCACGGCGAACAACGCCACCGCAATCCAGAATATATCCAGCGCCAACCCGATTACGCCGCTGGTGAGTGTGTTTATCAAGCGCATTTCCGGCAGCGGCACGGTTGAGCTGTTGCAAGATGACGGGGTGACGTGGGAAGCCGTTACAATCACAGGCGATTGGCAGCGGTTCGAGGTTACGAAAGGCGGCACGCCGGGAACAAACCACTATGCCGGGATACGGCTGGGGACCAGCGGCGATGTAGTGACGGTCGATTACTTCATGTCCGCCTGTGCCGGGTTTAAGTTGCCGCCGACCTACCGGGCCGACCCGTGGATCAGCTATTACGGCGACCGCCCGACCTGTACCGTGGCCACGCATACCGGGCTGGGGACTTTGCTGAAAGGCGCGTTCGGGTTTTACATGGAAATCGGCGCGGACCGCGATGATACATCCACCGGATTTATTGTGTCGGACTCGACGGGCGGACAGGGGCGGATTAATGCCAATGGGTCGGTAACATTCGAGAACGCCATGACCAGCGCCGGGGAATTTATCCATGGCTGGGACACGGTGAACAAGATTGCCGGGTTTATCGACAGCGGCGGCAACAGCTATATATGCGCTAACGGTAATGCCGTGGCCAGCGGGGCCGGGAGCCTCGCCTCTGCCGCCACGCACTTTGACTTCGGTACTAACGGGGCGATGGCCCTGTGCATTAACGGGTATTTCCCGCGCATGACGTTCTTTGCGGACGGGGTTCTGGATCAAACGATGCTGCCTATTTTAACGGCGTAGACGCGGATTTTGTTATCTTTTTACCCAACCGCATCGCCGGCATCTCTACGAACCGGTTGAATATATCTGCGGCCCCTAAGATAACAGGCAGCGCCAATAACAAAGTCACAGGAACAGGTATTTTATCGCCGAACAAATACAAAATCGTCAGCATTACCGGCAGGTGAACAAGATACAGGCTATACGAAACCTTGCCGAGCCATTGCAGAGCCGGGGTCAACAAAACCCGGTCTACGCGCTCGAAACTGATACAACATAATACAAAGTAAACAGCCGCGCCGCCGTACCATAGCTCAACGATTGTAAAGTGATTATTCAACCAACCATGGGGCGTCAAAAATATCAGGGCCACAACCACCAGATGAATGCCGTACGGCACACGCGCCATCCATGTTTTCAGTAATTCCATCCGGCTGGCAATCATAATACCCAGCAGAAAAAACGGGATGTAGTAAACCGTCAACAAAAGTGCCCCCGTTACGGTTTCCGCCATATAGAAATTATAGGATCCATCAAACCGGGAAAATATCTTGGCGGCGACAAAGCCCAAAATAAAACTCCCCAGCAATCCACCCCATGAAAAACGGGTCATCAGGATTACGAGCAGCGGAAAGATCAAAGACACCCGCATTTCAATGATAAGCGTCCAGATTGGCGGGTTCAAAACATTGCCATCCGTCAAACCGCTCATGAGGATGTGAGATAAAAACACACCCGCATCGACCGGATGTGACCAGTCACCGCCATAGGGGGCCCTGGTCAGGTCGGGGGCCGCCGCTATCAGCCAGAGAGCGCCCGCCAGCACAATTGTCACAAGAAACGGGATATATATGCGGCAAACCCGGCGGATAACATAAGCGCTATAAGGGGGGGGCACGGCCCTGAACATAGGGAAGGGAAAGCACAAATCCACTCAGCACGAAAAAGATAATGACGGCTTGCCGGCCAGCGATCAGTGTGTGCAGCGGCGTGTACGAAAACAGCCAATTCTCGGAAGACGCCAGCGCCGGAATTACGCCGTAAAAATGGTTAAACACCACAACCAGTGCGGCAATCCCACGCAGGGAATCCAGGCCGTGAAATCGTTGTGATTTCGGCTGAACGCTTTGATCGCCCTTCATTACGGCTTCACTCTTGATATCCGGAAAATTGTCGTCCAGCGCATATTCATTAACCCTTTGCGCAACCAGCGGGTAAAATCACGCTCAATATATTTCTGGGAATAATGGGACACAATCAATGTCGGTCCCAGCGCCAGAAGGAAAAAGCCCAGTTGCGACCATTCCCCCAAAATATCCGGCAGGTTCAGAACATACATGGCCTTTTTAATGATCGCCATTGTCACGGTTTGCCAGAGATAGAGGCTGTAGCTGATCGTTCCCAAATACTGTGCCGGCGGCAAGATTAAAAAACGTGAGAACAGACCCGCGCCGATAAAAACGCCTGTCAGCCCGTATAAAGCAAACGCCAGAGCCAGTACGAATAGCAACGCCGCATAAGGGGTCGTCAGGAAATTCAGCAAGGTAACGTGCCCTTCGGCATCCAGAGCCGAGAAGGCCATATGACAGGTAAAAACAGAAAGAAACAGGACGGCGCCGCTTCCAAACAGCTTTCGACCCCGGTTTTCAGTTTCCGGTTTATCCTTGAGGAGGACGCCGGACAGGAGCGCAATCAAAACGCCGATAGCGAAGAAAACCGTCCGCGGATGAAAATAAATCAACGTTAAAGCCGCCACGCCAACGACGACAAAAGCCAGCTTTCTTGGGAAAACCAGCGCCACCAGCGAAAACAGGATAAACATGCTGTAGAAAGAAAATTCATAGCTGAGCGACCATGCCGCCGGATGAATAAGCCCGATGGGAACGATCGGCGGCAAAACAAACAGGTTCCCCAAAACCGTCAGAGGATCGGAGGGAATGTAGTGGTCGCTCTGGAAAACCGACAGCCCCAGAATGACAAAAATGCTCGCCCACAACACCGGGAAAATGCGGGTGATGCGGTTAATGGCAAAATCCCGGATGCTTGGATCTTTCTGATAGGCGAACACGATCACCACGCCGCTGATGCAGAAAAACAGCTCCACCCCGCGCTCAAACGTCATGAACGTATCATGGAAAAGCGTCGCCACCGCACCGTCAAACGTCGGCAGGCCGGAATTCACAACGTGAAAAACCACAAGCATCATCGCCAACACGCCACGCAGACCGTGGATGTAGGGATTCCTGATATTATCTACTTTTCCCTGCGACAAGGCACACCCTTAAAAATATTTTCCAGAATTACTTCGCACGCTATCATCTTTGTCCCGCCTTTGCAAAGAAAACCCTATGATTCCGCCGCGCGATTTTCCGCCGTTTCCTTTGCTATCTGCGCCTTGTGCTCCCGGCGTCCCAACAACAAACGCGCCCAAACGAAATAGAACAAAAGAACGCCAATGCCAAACGGTCCGAAAAAGTCAATTTCGACGAAACCACGGACCAAAAACATAAACGCCATACCCAGAAGAAAAATTGTCTCGGTGTTACAGCCCTCCCGCAACACCCGGAACAACCCCACCAGACAACTCCCCAAGATCACAAAAGAAATCAGGAGCACCCCGATAACACCCAGATCAACCAAGACCTGAACGAAAACGCTGTGGAAATGAAAGCTGGAAGGAACCGGCACAAAAAAGACCCGCCCCAGACGTTCGGCTTCGGACTGTCCGGGAACCCAGAACCCGGAATAGCCGTAACCAAGCCAAGGCTTGTTCATCGCAATTTCCAGCCCCTGCCCCCATAGCCACGTCCGCCCGGTCAAGGTTGGGCTTTTACCAACCGCCTTTAGTATTTCAGCCTGCGGATTAATATCGAATGCGAAAAGCATCATCGCGGCCGTCGCTATGGCGAAAACCATCAGCCCCAGCAAAAAAGGCCGCAGGCTCCGCGGGAAGGCCGACAGAAAACAGGCCGCTACACTCAAAGACAAAACAACCGCCAGCGATAAAAGCGAAGAGGCAGAATGACTAAGGATCAGGCATATTACCGCCAATGCCAGCGGCACGAGAGCAAACACGAGCAGTTCCCCCGGTTTTTTCCGGAATTTAAACAAAAGGAGAAGCGCGATAAAAATACCGATTTCCGCGTACAGACCGACCTGGTTTTTCGATCCGAAAAGCCCTTCGAACGAGAACGTCCCGGTTCGGAACAGCACAATCAACACCAGAAATATTCCGATTGAAAGCCCCTTGAGAAAGGCCTCCAGAGACACTGTCCGCGCTATAATCATGGTACAGACAATCATCGAAACATATTCCAGACTGTCTACAAGCGTTGTGCGCGGATACCCCGACCAGAACGTTGAAAAGACGCAATAAATTGAAATCAGGGCCGGCAGGATCAGATCTCCCGACGGTTTCAGGATAAACTGCTTTTTAAACAGCATATGCGGCAGCCATATAGCGTAAAACAGCAAAATCGGAACGATACTCAGCAAATAGGAATAGGCCATAATCAGCGTACTGATCGCCACATAGGCAATCGCCAGATTATCATTGATCTTCGGATATCCTGTCGTTGGCGCGGCGATCATGATGCAGCCTCTTCGTAGATTCCGTCCCAGAACGCATTGGCATCGGCGGCAGAAAACAAAGTTTCCGCTGTTTTGCGGGCCTGGGTTCGGAGCGCCTGATACGCCGTCTTATCCGCCAAAAGGGGTTCGATCCGTTCCAGAGCAGCCGCCGCCAGCCGGTTTGTTTCAGCTTCGAAAAGCGCTTCGTAGGCGGTCGATGCCCGGTCAGCATGGACAATATGTGCCCATTCACCGACCGCGTCCGTTTCCAGCGGCAGCAAGATTCCGTTCACGCCATCCTCGATGAATTCCGGCAGCGCGCCCTGCGCCGTAGCCAGCACCGGCGTATAGTTCGCCATGCTTTCAATCGCACTGAAACCAAACGAGTCACTAAATGTCGGCAGCAAGGTAAAATGCGCATTACCAACCAGCTTGAGAACCTCTTCATTCGGCAAACGGCCATGGTGGCGGACGTTGGGCAGCGATGTGAGCAATGCCCTGTAAGGACCGAAGAACTCATCACGCAGAGGGTCGACCCATGAAGCCGCCCCGACCTCGATAGAAGAAACGATATCAAGCTCCAGCGCCAAGCCGCTTTGCGCCGCCTTTTCCGCCATACGCAGCGCGACAAGCCCGCCTTTGCGGG
Organism: Rhodospirillales bacterium; assembly: GCA_020638175.1. NCBI lineage: Bacteria > Pseudomonadati > Pseudomonadota > Alphaproteobacteria > Rhodospirillales > Rhodospirillales bacterium. The sequence continues at coordinate 804,455 of JACKJA010000002.1, read as the reverse complement.
CAAAGTGCGCCCCCACAAATACCAACCGTATCGTTTTATCCGCGCTGTCTTGAAAGCCATCAGCGGCGGGCGGCATGGGCATGTTCGGATACCGCACAACCAGCTTTTTCTCCAAAGCCGGCGCCCAGGGCTGCCCTTGGTGCTGGCGCAAAAACTGGCGGCGGGCGTACTCGGAAATCGCGATGATCTTCCGACATCGCGGCCCGGCGAGCGTTTCCGCCAGCAGACGGTAGAAAGCCGTGTTTTCAAGGCCAAAGGCACGCGGTAAATGCGATTCAAACCCGATCACAAACGGCGTCGTACCGATCGGGATGCGATTAAAGGCATGGATCAGATCAAATTTCTGGAACGGCCACGGATTAAAAACCGTTACCCCTTCGATTTTCCCGGAGATCTTGTTAAAGGGTACAAAACTACGCACGGAAATGCTGTGCCGCGACCCGCGCGGCCCGTTAAACCGCCACGGATATCGTGTAGGCGCCAGAATGTTGAGCTGTTTTCCTGTCATTTTTTCCGTGCTATTTTTTCGTATTCTGCGAAATAAGTTTCCCCGGCTTTTTTCATTGATAGATTGCGAATAACATATTGCCGCGGATTATACTGGTCTTTTTTCTCCCAGAACTTATCGCAGGCCGTTTCAAATTCATCAATGGCAAAACGCAGGCCGCATGTCTCATCAAAATACGGCACCGATGAAACGCGGACATCATCCGGTATAAATGTCTGGAATGCGGAATTGGCCATTTTTCCTTCATCCCAGGCCAAAACCGGGATATTGGCCGCCATGGCTTCTTCGCATGCCAGCCCCTGGGTTTCGTGTTCGCACACGAACAACAATGCCTTTGATGCTTTGAGTGTGCTTATAAATTCAGATTGAGGATGATGGCCATAGCGCAGAATTTTATAGCTCAGGCATTTTTGCTCAAGTTTTTTGATAATGCGTTCGAGAACTTCGGGAACGCGTTTCTCACGGCACCCGTGGACCTTGTCGTAGATCAGAAAATCTATCGTTTTGGGATATGACGTCATATCCGGCCAGCGCTCTGTATCAATACCAACCGGACAGACCGTTATTTTGTCGCCGCAGTATGGACGATAAATATCGGCAAACCATTGAGACGGCTGGATCAGTTTGGTGAAACGCGGATCTTCGGCGATTTTCTGTGACGGCGCGGGCATGCCGAAATCTCCGGGACCGAAAATGCGCGGATTTTTCAAAAAGTCCGTTCTGTGCAAAACAGAAGGATATCCGGCGATGCCGATCGGGTAATCCGGATTTTTTTCAGCCGCGGCAAAATCGTTCACCCGGACATTGCAACCGATCATTTCCAGACTGCGCCGCAAAGACAAAAAGGCTTCATAAAAGCCCGTCCGGACGTGACGGCCCTGTGCCCGGATCTTGACATAGCGGGCCATACGCCGGGCCTGCGAATACAGCGCGCCGCCGATCCCCGGGCGGGCGATCAGATCGTACCCGTCGAAAAACAGAAGGACAAGCGGTCCGCGCGCTGTTTGCTTTAGTCCTGAAGACATTTGGGCGTTCCTTTTTTTATACGGGCCCAAACGGGCATCCAGAAAAATCTGATGGCTGTGGGCCGGCGCAGCGCCGCCTGCATAGCGCCCGAAAAATCGCGCTGTTTTATACTTTCGACCATTAAGCAAAAAGCATGCATATCCCTTAATTGAAAAGTTCTGACTTGCTGGGCCTTTTTTGCTTTCGTCTCTAAAGCGTGACGCGCCAAAAACCGTTCGTCCCCGGTCAGAACGCGGGCAACATCATCCGATGACAGGCGATGCGAAACAGAACCGGTGCGGGCCGTATACAGATATCCGGCTGCCGGGTCGATCGCGCAAACCGCGCCGCAAGCCAGGCTTTCCGCCAGCAGCAGATAATCTTCGCCGTTTCTGATATCGAGGGGATAAGAAAGATCGTGGCGTTTCAGGAAAGCCGCCGCAAAGACAGGTTTTAAATATCCCAATGTATAGGCGGAAAACTGGTCCAGCTTTCCCCGGATGAAGGCCGCAAGATCCAGTGTTTTCATTTCGGCCAGCCGCGCGGCGGGAAACATCGGAAACGGATCGGTGTCGGTTTCCGGGCAAATCAGGAGATTATCAACGACGATATCGGCCTTTGCCTGCGCGGCCCGGTCCAGACACCGACGCAAACGTCCCGGCGCATAGGCGTCATCCCCGTCGAGAACGGCAATCCAGTTGCCGCCGGCCACAGCAATCCCGGCATTACGCGCGGCCCCCGGCCCACCATTTTCCGGCAGCTGCAGGCACTTAACGCGCGGATCGCTGATCGCCTGCGCCACGGCCAGCGTCCCGTCGGTCGACCGGTCGTCGACCACAATCACCTCAAGATCAACGCTTTCCTGCGTCAGGGCGCTCTGAATCGCGCGCTCAATATAGGACTCAACGTTGTAGGTCGCGATGATGACGGAAATATCAATGCTCATGATTTTTCCTCCGTGCCGTATTGTACCAGATCACTCTTCCCCAAAAGGCGCATGATAACGCCCAGATGCAGCGTCCCGCGCAGCAGCCAGAAAGCGGCCCGATCAAACCGCCAGATATTGAGCAGCGCCATAATATAGCTGAGCCCCCATTTCAGCGCAGCAACCATCCCGTTTTTCAGGCGCGGAGCGATTCCGAACCCTTGTGCCTCCATCAGCAATAACCCATGGGTCTGGCCGGAACGGAATTTACGTTTCAAAAGCCAGCCTAGCCGGGCACGGGCCGGCGGCACGTCTTCGGTGACGAGCGCCGCCGGGGCGTATGCGATTTTCCCGCCGTTTTGGTGAATGGCGGCGAAAAACACGGTGTCCTCACCGCCGCTGCGGCCCAGATCAGGCCGGAAACGCAAGCCTTGCAAAGCGGGTGCAGATGCCCGGAACAAGACGTTACAGCTATAACCCGTAATAATTTCGCCCGCGACCCAGACGGGCTGCGTAGCGTGAAAATCGCCCTTTTTCATCCAGTCCGGCGCTTCATCGCCATAAAACGCCTGTACCGGCCCCAGCACGACATCGCTGTCGCCCTTTGTGATTTCAGCCATCAGGGCCATCAGCCAGTTTGGCGCGGCGATTTCATCATCATCAAGAAAAGCAACATAATCAGCATCCGCGTTATCAAGACAGGCATTCCGGGCCACCGATATATTCCGGGCCGGCGCATGAACATAAGTTACGGACAGCCCGGTTTCCTGCGCGGTTTTTTCGACCAGTTCCCGCGCGGAAGGCGTATCGTCGTTGTCCGCCACGATGACCCGTACCGTCCATTCCGGGTTTAATGCCAGACGAGCGAGCGAGCGGAGCGTATCGGCCACTTGCGGACGGCGGAACGTGCAAACGCAGATATCAATTTTTGTCCGGGTGCTCATCGTTTCAACATCCCCGTCAGCAGCCCGCTCCAAAAGCCGAGCGACCATGAAAAATGCATAATCATAAGGGCCGGGCCGATCGCCAGCAATTCCCGATCTCTGGCCTTGAAAGCCAGCGAACCGCCATAGGTCAGACAAATCAGCGCCCAGACAATCAACGGCAGGGCCGCCAGATCGCCCAAGGGTTCTTCCAGCAGCGCCAAGATTGCCGCCGGAGCGACGACCGCCGGAACCAGTTGCCGGATTTTGGGAATAATGCGGTGTTTGAGAACCGTGCGGGCACGGCCCTGCCCGAATTTATAATATTGCCGGAACAGCGGCCCCGCCGCCGCGCGCGGATAGTAATTCAGAGCGGTGCGTCCCGTCAGCCAGATTTTATAACCCGCCGCCCGCAGCCGAAGATCCAGTTCGGCGTCCTCGTTATGAGAGAAGTTTTCATCATAACCGCCGACGGCCTGAAAAGCCGCGATACTCATCAGGGCATGGTGACCGTGATCGACCCATGCGCCATCCTGACCGGCATTGCGGTGAGCCGCGCCGCCATTGCCCAGTTTGGAGTTCTGGGCCGCCGCCACCGCTTTCTGAAAGCCCGCTTTCCCGACGGTATCCATCGCCACGACCACGGAATCCGCCCCGGTTTTTTGCGCTTCCTCCAGAAGGATCCTGCAAAAATCAGGGGGATAATCCGCATGCGCATCCAGCCGGATTAACCATTCGCAATCCGCCCCGTATGTCGCGACGGCCCGATTGACGGCAGCGCTCTGGATTTTTTGGGGATTATTTAGATACGATACGTAGCTATATTTTTTATCAAGCTGCTTTGCCGCCGAAATCGTTCCGTCTGTGCTACCACCATCGGCGATCACAATATGAACAGGCAAATCCTTGTAATTACTTACCAAAGACTCAACGAGACGCTCGATATGCGCCGTTTCGTTAAGGCAGGGAATGACGATCAGAACAGGTTTATCCATGGCCGTTTTCCCGCTTTAAATTTTCCAGCCAAGACACGAATTCCCGGCCCTCATCGGGGCCACACAGCCACCGGGAAACAGGAACACCCTGCGCCGCTTTTGCCAGTTCCCGATAGTGATCCGGCGTCACATCATTGAAAAACGCCCGCACGGAATCGGCCAAGGGTTCATCCAGTTGCACTCCCGTCCCCAGACTGGTCAGGAGCCGTCCCGTTTCAACATGAGATTGCGCCAGCGGCACGCAGCCGTACAAACCGCCTTCGTAAATCCGGTTGGGCAGCAGCCACGTCGAATTCAATCCTTCTTCGAACATATCAATGGCCCATGTGAAATGGACATCGCCATAAATCACAGCCAGATCATCGGGATAACGATACGGCCCGGCATACGTTACGCCGGGCGTTTCCCCAACAACCCGGTCAAAATCGGGCATCTGGTCATAAGAGGGTTTACCGCGAATAATTACCTCGATCCGACCGGCACTTTCCCGCGCCAGATCGCTGAGAATTTTCAGGCTTTTGGCACAGCGCAGCGCCCCGAACCAACCAATCCGCCAAGGCGGCCCCGCCGAGCGCATTTCGTTGCGCGCGACGGTAACGCCGGGCATGTAGACCTTGTTTTCGACCAGCTTTATCGGCAAATCCACCCTTGATCGGGGTTTAAAATAGTTGTCTATAAAGGCCGGGGAACTGGTAATCAGCGCCGAAGCGCGCCGTGACAGCCATCCCTCCAGCGCCCGCAGCACAATCCCGACCGGCCCGTTATTCAAGAGCAAACGGTGAATATCAATGCTCTCATAAACAATCACAGGCGGAGTTTTACAAAGCCCGCGCCCCCGCACCGCCAGCGCCAGCATTTCCAGATTGCGGGCCACAATAATGTCGACCTCCACAAACAAGGCGCGGTGCTTTTTCAATCCGATTATTTCCCGCAAAACGGCGGCCACGCGCTGGACAAAGCCACCATTATAGGTTCGCCCCCAATCAACCGCCGGCGCCCCGGACACATCAGCCGGGGGCTGTTCGCTGCGCCGGAATCCGGCCACGCGCACCTGCGCCCCGCCATCGCGCATCATGGCTGTGCGCTTTTTCACCCCGGCATCCGAGAGATCATGAACCAGATAAAGAATGTTCAAGCGGTTTGTCCTCACTACTGCTCTGTATCTTTTTCTGCGGCTTCTAGAGCATCCATCGGTGTAAATTTTACCCATGCCACGTCCGCATTCACCGGCCCCTTATAATGGAAGCGGCCCAGCCAGTCACTGGCTTTCTTTGTTCCCGACCACAAGCTGAAATACAGTCGGCCGGGATTGTCCGGAATGTCGGCCCCGTCAGGCGTTTCGAAAATCTGCCGTCCATCCGCGTACCAGCGAATTTTATCGGGCATCCATTCAAAAGCATAATCATGAAAGTCCGCCGAAGCATCGAACCCCAGCGTGACCGTGAACGGCCCCATATTTTTTCCTTTCCGGTGGTAATTAACTTCCACCTTGCCCGGTTCCTTGCCCAGAAATTCAAAGTCAATTTCATCATGGACCGGATTGCCATGCGGCGGCCCGGTAAAGGTAAAAAACGCCGTATTCAGGCCCGAACCGGCAGCGGTGCGCATCCGCGCTTCATAGCGGCCATAGCCGAACATTTTCCTAGTCTGGATTTCCGCGCAGCCATATTCACGGAGCGTTGCGCCCTGATGATCGCTTAGCCACATCCGTAGATGCCCGTCTTCGCCCTTGAGCGCCTCGGCCCGCCATTCACAGGAATGATGCCCGCCATTCGTCCAGCCATGCGAGAGATACCAGCGGCTCTGGTCTATATGCGGGTACGTCGCAAAAAACGGTATATCTTCCGCCTGCGCCGGGCTGACGGATGCCCCGCACAAAACCAGCAACACGATGAATAACCGCCACCCGGCGTTATGATGAATTGAATGCTTGTTCATTACGCTTATTATTCCCTGTTTTCTCAGGGCGACTATAAACAAGAACGCCTTGAATTTTCAATGTTTTATTCCCCTGCCCCCTTTTATGCGCTAAGATGGCGCCCGGTGCGCACGACAATGAAAGTCCCCCATGAGTTCCTCTTATGACGTTATTATAATCGGCGCCGGCGCCGCCGGCATGATGTGCGCGATCGAAGCCGGGAAACGCGGCCGCCGGGTCTGGCTGATCGACCATGCCGCCAAACTGGGGGAAAAAATCCGCATTTCCGGCGGTGGACGCTGTAACTTCACGAACATTGATGCCGGGCCGGATAACTACCTGTCCCAAAATCCGCATTTTTGCAAATCCGCGCTCAGCCGCTTTACACCGCAGGATTTCATATCCCTGCTCAGGAAACACAGCATTCCGTTTCACGAAAAGAAGCTGGGACAGCTTTTTTGTGATGAGAGCGCCAAAGATATCCTTGAAATGCTCAAAAAAGAATGCCGGAACGCTCAGGTCGATCTGGCGCTGGATACGCATGTCGAAACCATTGACTATGCCGATGGCGGCTATGCCGTCAAAACCAGCCGGGGACTCCGGACATGCGCGGCGCTGGTCATCGCCAGCGGCGGTTTGTCGATCCCGAAAATCGGGGCCAGCAAATTCGGTTACGAGGTTGCCCGGCAATTCGGCCTGAAGGTCGTTGAAACGCGGGCGGGGCTTGTTCCCCTGACCTTTCAGAGCGATTTTCTGGAACGCTGCAAAGCGCTGTCCGGCCTGTCGGTCGAGGCTACGGTGAGCTGCGGGCCGGTTACGTTTTCCGAAGGGTTGTTGTTTACGCACCGGGGGCTGAGCGGGCCGTCGATCCTGCAGATATCCTCTTACTGGCGCGAAGGACAGGAAATTATCATTAATCTGGCGCCCGGCGTGGATGCGCTTGATTTTCTGAAAGACAAAAAGCGGGCGCACCCGAAACAAGATATCCAGACAGCGCTCTCCGATCTTGTTCCCAAGCGGCTGGCCCAGAGCATTTGCGATGATATGGACATCAAAGGGCGGCTGGCGGACCTGCCGGACAAAACCCTGTCCCGGCTGGCGGCGGCCCTCAATGACTGGCATGTCAAACCCGGCGGCACCGAAGGTTATCGGACCGCCGAGGTAACACTGGGCGGCGTTGATACGGGAGGTCTATCCTCGCAAACTATGGAAGCCAAAAAACAGCCGGGATTGTATTTCATCGGTGAAGTCGTCGACGTCACCGGCCAGCTTGGCGGCTATAATTTCCAGTGGGCCTGGGCGTCCGGCTATGCCGCCGGACAAGCCGTCTAGATTTATTCGGCCGAGCGGCTGCTACGCTTCCGTTCATGCGGACACAGATGCTTTTTACGCAGACGCAAGGATTGCGGGGTTACTTCCAGCAACTCGTCATCGTTGACGTAGGCCATCATGTCTTCGAGGCTCATTTTCCGGGGCGGCACCAGAACAACAGCTTCGTCCGAACCGGACGCCCGCATGTTGGTCAGTTTCTTGCCCTTCAAAACGTTGATCTCCAGATCGTTGTCACGGTTATGCTCGCCGACGATCATACCCTGATAGACCGGGGTCTGGTGGCCGATGAACATCGATCCGCGATCCTGCAGGTTGAAAATCGCATAAGCGACCGCCGTCCCGGTATCCGTCGAAATCAGCGCTCCGTTGCGGCGCTGGGCGACATCGCCCTTGTACGGCGCATAGGAATGGAACAGGCGGTTCATCACCCCGGTCCCGCGCGTCTGGGTTAAAAAGCGACTCTGGTAACCGATCAAACCGCGGGAAGGCGCCAGAAACGTAATTCGGGTTTTGCCCGCGCCGGAAGAGCGCATATCGGTCATTTCGGCTTTACGTTTGTTCATGGAATCGATCACGGTGCTGGAATATTCTTCATCAACATCGATAATGACTTCCTCGATCGGCTCCAGACGCTGGCCGTTTTCTTCCTGAAACAACACTTTCGGACGCGACACGGTCATTTCAAACCCTTCGCGGCGCATGGTTTCGATCAAAACGCCCAGTTGCAATTCGCCGCGGCCGCCAATTTCAAAAGAGTCCTTGTCGGCGCTTTCCTTAAAGGTAATGGCCACATTGGTTTCCGCTTCGGCCAGCAATCGTTCACGGATCATCGTCGAGGTGACTTTCGTTCCCTCCCGCCCGGCGAAGGGCGAGTCATTGACGCTGATGGTCACCGACATGGTCGGCGGGTCGATCGGCGTCGATTTCAGAGGCACGGTTTCCGCGGGGCTGCAAATCGTATCGGCCACCGACGCGGCTGTCAGACCGGCAATACAGATAATATCACCCGCATGGACTTCATCGACCGGCACACGTTCGGTTCCCTGAAACATCAGCAATTTGGTCAGGCGCCCGGTTTCAACGGTTTTCCCGTCCAGATCAATCGCCTTGACCGTATCATTGACCTTGGCCGAGCCATGAACAACCCGTCCGGTCAGGCAACGCCCCAGAAACGGGTCGGAATCCAGCAAGGTCGCCAACATGGCGAATGGCTTGCCTGCCATAACATTCGGCGCCGGCACATGATCGAGGATCATATCCAGCAACGGATGAAGATTTTCACGCGGATCGGACAATTCGCGCGCGCACCAGCCATCACGGCCCGATGCATACAAGATCGGGAAATCAAGCTGGGCATCATTGGCATCCAGCGATACGAACAGGTCGAAAACTTCGTCGATGACCTCTTCCGCGCGGGCATCCGGACGGTCGACCTTGTTGATAATCACGATCGGGCGCAAGCCGAGCTTCAGAGCTTTCCCCAGAACGAATTTGGTTTGCGGCATCGGCCCTTCGGCCGCATCCGTCAGCAAAATCACACCATCGGCCATGTGCAAAACACGTTCGACCTCGCCGCCGAAATCGGCGTGACCGGGGGTGTCGATAATATTAATCCGCACGCCTTCCCACTGGATCGAGGTCGGTTTAGCCAAAATGGTAATCCCGCGTTCCTTTTCCAGATCGCCGGAATCCATCATCCGCTCGTCCACTCTCTCATTTTCGCGGAACATACCGCTTTGCTTCATGATAGAGTCGATCAACGTTGTCTTGCCGTGGTCAACGTGAGCGATAATTGCAATATTGCGCAAATCCCGGGTCATAATTTGTGTGCCTGTTTTTGTTACTGTGTTTCCAGCGTGCAGTCCTACAGATTTACAGCCAAAAAAGAAAGTCTTATTTACATACAGGCGCCCCGGAAAGCGCATTTTGTTGACACGGCCAGTAAAAGCTGTCACTGTCCGGCCACAGTTTGATAAAGCGCTCTTACGGACAGAGCTTTCTTGAGGTATCTTCCCAAAGATACGTGGAAGATAGTGAACCTCAAAATTCACCTTTCCTGAAAAGTTCAGTTTTTCGAATAGTACTCCAATCGAACTGGGGAGGTAGACCGCACGGTGCGGCTACGCCCCGATAACTGTTTTCTGCGAAAGGATAAAACAATGCAACAAACAGGTACAGTAAAGTGGTTTAACGACCAAAAAGGTTTCGGCTTCATTCAACCTGACGATGGCGGCAACGATGTTTTCGTTCACGTAAGCGCCGTTAACAAAGCCGGCATGCACACGCTGCGCGAAGGTCAGAAAATTTCTTTTGAAGTTCAAAACGACCCGAAAAGCAACAAAAGCAGCGCTGCTAATCTGCAAGAAGCCGCTTAATAGCTCATTATTTGCATTGTCATCCGGCCCTGGCGCCGGGTGGCAATCTTCTCTTTTTTTACTTCCCCTTCCTCCCTTTTATTGTTCTTAAACTGGCACGGTTAGTGCATTATCATGTCCCCGGGCAAGATAAGGTTGTTCTTTTTGCGAAGGATACCTTTCCCTGATCCGTATAATTTTCTACATAATATAATCCAGACGGGGAGGACAATAACACGTGCGTTTTTACGGCCTGACGACATTCCTGACGATTGCAGCGCTGTTGAGTGGCTGCGCCGCTGCGCCGTCGCATGCGCCGGAAGAGGCCGTGTCCCTGACGGAAGAATATGCCCGCGCGCCGGTAACTTCTGCCCCGGACGCCCTGCTGGCCGTGGCTGATACAAGCCAGCCCTGGTGGACACATTATAACGATCCCGCTCTTAACGCGTTAATGGATGAGGCGCTGGCCAACAATCCCGGCCTGAACCAGATCCGCAAACGGATGGAACAAGCTGCCGCCGCTGCTCAGCGCGATTTTTCAGACCTTTTGCCCGATGCCACCCTGTCCGGTGAGCGCGCCGTCAGCCGCGGCGACAATGCCGGGCCATCGACTTTCTCCCTGCGCGGCGCCGCCAGCTATGAGCTGGATATATGGGGCGGCAACCGGGCCAGCTGGCGGGCCGGCGATCTGGAGGCACAAGCCAGCATTGAAGAAACACGGGCCGCGGCCATTACCTTGAGCGCCTCTATTGTTGAAAACTGGTTGACACTGCGGTCTTTGCGCGAGGAAGAAACCTTGCTGCACGGCCAGATTGAAACCAACGAGCTGGTTCTGGCGCTCCAGCACAAACGCTATGAAGGCGGCGTGGCGGCAATGCTGGACGTTCTCCAGCAAAAAGAAGTTCTGGAGCGCGCGCGGGCGCGGCTGCCCGACATTCAGGCCAATATAGAGCTGACCGAGCACCAGATATCGTTACTGGCCGGGCGCAACCCGTCTGTGCCGCTGGATATCGCCGGTGACAAGCTGCCGGATATCCTGCCTTTGCCCGTGACGGGCATTCCGGCGCAGTTACTGGATAACCGCCCGGATATCATTGCCGCATGGCTCAAGGTGAAAAGTGCTGACTGGGCCGTGGAATCGGCACGGATTGACCGCCTGCCCGCTTTTGATCTTTCTGCTGATTTTTCAACCGCCAGCACGGCCTTTGCCAACCTGTTTGATGTCTGGGCGCTGGATCTGGCGCTGGGGCTGGTGATGCCCGTCATTGACGGCGGACAACGCGCCGCCGAACAAGCCCGGCAGGAAGCTCTGGCCGATGAGCGGTTTATGGCCTACCGCGAAACGGTTCTGGCCGCGATCGGCGATGTTGAAAATGCTTTATCACGCAATTATCATCAAACCGCCAAAATCGCAGCCGTCAAAGACCAGCTGGCCGCCGCCCGCAATACGCTGGAGCAAGCACAAATCAGCTATGCGAACGGCGACAGCAGTTATATTGTTGTTCTGAACGGGCTTATCAATACGCAATCTCTGGAGCAGCAGCTCGTACAAGAACGCCTTGGTCTGGCCTTGGACCGTGTATCCTTATGGCGGGCGATTGGTCTGCGGGCCTGGACGGACCGTGCCTTGACGGCTGAGCAAAAAGATAAAACGGAGGAACCCTCGTGATTTCTTTTCTGAAAAAGGGATTATTGCCTTTGCTGGTTCTGGCCGTGGGACTGGGCATCGGCGCATGGTTTTTCAGCCACCCGGAAGAAGCCAAAAAGCGCCCGCCGCAACCGGCGCAGGCCTTGCTGGTCGAGACAGGGCAACCGGAAGGCGGCCAGTTCAATGCCCTGATCGAGGCCATGGGACAGGTTATTCCCGCCGTCGACGCTGAATTAAAAGCGCAGGTTTCCGGAGAAATCATCAACACGGCCGCTGAGTTCGTACCGGGCGGAACCTTCCTGAAGGGCGAACCGGTTTTAATGATTGATCCCGAGGACTACGAGCTAGCCGTGCGAAAACAGGAAGCTATCCTGAAACAGGCACAGGCCGATTTCCAGCTGGAGCAAGGACGGCAGGATATCGCCAAGGATGAGCTGGCTCTGCTGGCTAAAACGACCGGCAAAAAGCTCGACAACCCCAAACTGGCCCTGCGGGCGCCGCAACTGGCGCAGGCGCAGGCCGAAATTGACAAAGCCCAAGCGGATCTGGATACGGCCAAACTGGCCCTGCGGCGCACGACGATCACCGCCCCGTTCGACGCCCTGGCAATCGCCCGTCACGCAACGCTTGGCGATAAAGTCTCCACCGGCGAGTCGCTGGCGACGCTTGTCAGCACCGATACCTACTGGGTTGAACTTTCCGTGCCGGTTAATGTTTTACCGTGGCTGTCCTATTCGCCGACCCCGCTGCGCAACGGCATTGGCAGCCCGGCCGTGATTAAAACAAGCAACGGCAGCCGCAAAGGTCATCTTTTGAAATGGACCGGGGCGCTGGATCCGGATACCCGGCTGGCAACGGTTCTGGTATCGGTTGTCGATCCCCTGATGCTCGACAAAGCCATACCGGGGGCGCCGCAACTGACCCTTTACGATTATGTCAGCGTTACGCTGGAAGGCCGACGCTTTGCCAGCGACACACTGCGCATCCCCCTGCAATGGCTGCGGGACGGCGGTAAAATCTGGCTGATAGAGGACGGCAAGCTGGTTTCCCGCAGCGTAAAGATTATCTATGAGGATCGCACACATGCCTACGTCACCGAAGGGCTGGACAAAGACGACCGGATTGTGACCTCCGGGATCGCCGTGCCGGTTGAGGGCATGGCCCTGCGGACGGCGGAGAGCCAGCCATGAGTCATTTCGATCCTGAGGAACTGAAGGATATAAAGCCCGGCCCGATCGCGTGGATGGCGTCACACCCCGTCGCCGCCAATTTGCTGATGATCGTTTGCCTTCTCGGCGGGCTGTTTATTTATTCCAAGACAATCAAGGAGGTCTTTCCGACCTTTGCCACCGACACCGTCACCGTCCGCATGTCATATCCCGGCGCCAGCCCGGAAGAGGTCGAACAAGGCATCGTTCTGGCGCTTGAAAACGCCGTGCGCGATGTCGAGGGGCTGGGCGAGATTACCTCTGTCGCCAACGAAGGGGCCGGCAGCCTGACGGCGGAAATTCTCGATGAAGACGATATCATGCGGGTTTTGCAGGATATCAAAACGGCCGTTGACCGCGTAACGACGTTTCCGGTCGATGCCGAAGATCTGATCGTATCCATCAACAACCGCAAGCGCGAAGTGATGGAACTGGCGCTTTACGGCGCGGTCGACAATCACAGCCTGCGCGAGGCCGGCGAGCGTCTTCGTGAACAACTGGAGGCCAACAACGACATCGGGCCGGTTGAGTTATCCGGGATTAAGGATCTGGAGATTCATATCGAAATCTCACAGGAAGATCTGCGCCGTTACAACCTGTCTCTTCCGGATATCGCCAGCCGGATCAAAACGATTGCACTGGAGCTGGGCGGCGGACGCCTGAAAACAGAAAACGGTGAAATTCTGGTGCGTATGAGCGAACGCCGCGACACAGCCCCGGACTTCAAAAATGTTCCCGTCATCACACAGGATAACGGCGCGCAAGTTCTGCTGGGTGATATTGCGACGATCAGCGAAGGGTTTGACGATTCCAGCCAAAGCGCCAGTTTTGACGGCAAGCCTGCGATTTTGCTGAATGTCTACCGGATCGGCGACCAAACCCCGATTGGCGTTGCCGAAGCTGTCTATGAAGAAATCGAGAAAATGGGTGCGATCCTGCCCGCGGAAATGAAAATCGGCGTTATTGACGATGATTCCGAGCTGTTTAAGCAGCGCGCGCAGCTCCTGATTAAAAACGGGTTGTGGGGATTGACGCTGGTGGTGATTTTCCTGGCGCTGTTTCTTGACGTCCGGCTGGCGTTCTGGGTAGCAATGGGAATCCCGATTTCCTTTATGGGGGCGTTCCTTTTGTTCCCGATGACGGATTTCACCGTCAATATTGTTTCGATGTTTGCTTTTATTATCTCGCTGGGGATTGTGGTTGATGATGCCATTGTTTCCGGCGAAAATATCTATCACTACCGGCAAAAAGGCTATCCGCCGCTAAAAGCAGCCGTCACCGGCGCCCGTGAAATTGCCGTACCGATCACCGTTAGCGTCCTGACCAACATGGTGGCGTTTTTGCCGCTGATGTTTGTACCGGGCATCATGGGCAAAGTCTTCAGCGTCATTCCGATTGTTGTGAGCGCCGCGTTTCTGGTGTCGCTGGTGGAAAGCCTGTTTATCCTGCCCGCGCACCTGACGTTCCGTAAAAGTAACGAGATGCCGCACGGGATTCTCTGGCACCTGATTGACCGGCAAAAGAAATTCAACGGCCATTTCGAGCATTTTATCGCGCATCGTTACGGGCCGTTTTTACATTTCATTGTGCATTTTCGCTATATAACGCTGGCCCTGTTTCTGGCCTTCCTGTTTGGCATGGGCAGTTATGCGCTGAGCGGCCGTATGGGCATGACGCTGTTCCCGCGCGTGGAATCTGATTTTGCCTTTGCCGCGGCCACCTTGAAAATCGGCACACCGGAGCAACAAGTAGAGGCCGTGCGCGACCGGATGGTAGAGACCGCCCGAGCCGTTGTCGACAGCCATGGCGGTGACGATCTGTCCACCGGGATTTTTGCCGAAATCAATGAGAACAGCATCCGGGTCCGCACCTTCCTGACGCCGCCGGAAGTCCGGCCCCTGACAACGGCGGAAATGACACGGTTGTGGCGTGAGGAAACCGGCCCTTTGCCGGGGCTGGAAAGCCTGAGCTTTGAATCCAACCGGGGTGGACCGGGATCGGGCGCAGCCCTGACGGTTGAGCTATCCCACCGCAGCACCGAAGTTCTGGATGAGGCCGCTATGCGGCTGGCGGCGGCGCTGGAAGAATTTGACGTCACCAAAGACATCGACGACGGGTCGGCGCAGGGGAAAAAACAGTACGATTTCAAAATGAAAGAGCTGGGCTACACGCTGGGGATGGCCACTCAGGACGTGGCCCGGCAGGTCCGCGCCGCCTTTTATGGCAGTGAAGCCCTCAAGCAGCAGCGGGGCCGTGATGAAATCCGGGTTCTGGTGCGCCTGCCCGAAGATGAGCGCAATTCCGAATATACGTTGAAAAACATGTTCTTGCGGGCCCCGGACGGATCAGAGGTACGGTTGGCAGATGTCGTCGATATGACCGAGGGCCGTGCCTATACCACCATCAACCGCCGGGATGGGCGGCGCAACATTCAGGTCACCGCCGATGTCGAACCGCCATCACAGGCCAACCGGGTCATTGCCTCCCTGAAAAAAGATATATTGCCGGAATTACAGCAGCGCTATCCCGGCCTGAGCTATTCCTTTGAAGGTCATCAGGCGGAAATTCGCGATTCTATCCATAGTTTGCTGATGGGGCTGGTCGCCGTTTTATTTATCATGTATGCGTTGCTGGCCGTTTTATTCGGTACTTACAGCCAGCCTTTCATGATTTTGCTGGCCATTCCGTTCAGCGCGATCGGTGCCGTAATCGGTCACATGGTTATGGGCTATTCATTGAGCATTATGAGCCTGTTCGGGATGATGGCACTGGCCGGGGTTGTGGTGAATGATTCCCTGATCCTGATCGAATTTGCCAACCGCAAACGAGCCGAAGGGATCGCTCTTTTAAACGCAATCATTGAATCCGGTACCCAGCGTTTCCGCCCGATCCTTTTGACCACCCTGACGACCTTTGTCGGGCTGGCACCGATGATATTTGAAACCTCGCGGCAAGCGCGGTTCCTGATCCCCATGGCTTTATCCCTTGGCTTTGGCATTTTGTTCGCGACGATGGTCACGCTGGTTTTAGTCCCGGCGGTCTATATGATTATCGAAGACTTGAAAAAGCTTGTGTCGCGGCGAAAAATATAGTTCAAACAGCGTCATGAGTTCACTTCTCCTTAGCGTCAGAGATGCAGCGGTCCGTTACGGCGGCCTGCCCGTTTTCGAAAATCTGTCTTTTAATATTCATGACGGCAGCCGAATTGCGCTGGTCGGCAAGAATGGCGCCGGCAAATCGACGCTGATGAATATCATCACCGGGGCCAAGGAACTGGATGACGGCGAACGCTGGCAAGAGCCAGGGGTTTCGATCGGCTATCTGGAACAGGATATCATCCCCCGCTCCGGTCAGACCGTGTTTGAGTATATCTTCAGCGAGATCAAGGAAGAAGAAAAAGAGCTTCACGCCTATAAGGTCGATATTGTGACCGAAGCGCTGGAACTGGACCCGGCCGCGCAGATGGATCGTCTGTCGGGCGGAGAGCTGCGCCGGACGGGACTGGCCCGCGCGCTGGTCGAGGAACCAGATATTTTATTGCTGGACGAGCCGACCAACCACCTTGACCTCGATGCGATTGAATGGCTGGAGACCTATCTGAAATCCTATCGCGGGACACTGCTGTGCGTATCGCACGACCGGGCGTTTTTGGCCAATGTCACCAACCGGATTTTCTGGCTAGACCGGGGCGCGCTCAAAACCTGCCCCAGGGGATTTGCTCATTTCGATGACTGGTCAACCATGCTGCTGGAACAAGAAGAGCGTGAGCTGCGGAACCGCAAGGCGCTGGTCGAACAGGAAGTCGAATGGGCCAGCCGCGGCGTCAAGGCCCGCCGCAAGCGCAACATGCGCCGCGTCGAACAGGTCAAAAAGCTGCGCGAACAGCTCAAGAATGATATGGCGGCCTATAACCGGGCAACAGCCAAGATCGAAATCAAACCGCTCAAGGACATCGAGAATAACTCCAAAATCGTGGCCGAATTTTACAATAGCTGCAAGACATTCGAAGATAACGGCACCCGGAAAATCATTCTGGATAAATTCAATCTACGGATCCAGCGCGGCGACCGGATCGGCATTTTAGGCCGCAACGGGTCCGGCAAGACGACCTTTCTTAAGCTGTTGATTAACGAGCTAAAACCCGATCAAGGCAGCGTCAAGCGCCGGAAGGATTTAACATTTTCATATTTCGATCAGAAACGGAGCGATTTGAATTTAAACGATAGTTTAAAGAAAGTTCTGGTTCCTTCGGGCGGCGATTATATCGACGTTATGGGCAAGCACCGCCATGTCTGCGGTTACCTGAAGGATTTCATGTTTGATCCCGCGCGGGTACAGGAAAAAGTCTCAACCCTGTCCGGCGGGCAAAAAAACCGGCTGATGCTGGCCAAGGTTCTGGCCAACCCGCAGAGCTGTCTGATCCTTGACGAGCCGACCAACGACCTCGACATGGACACGCTGGATATGCTGGAGGAAATTCTCTCGCATTACACAGGCACTCTAATTGTCGTCTCTCACGACCGCGATTTTCTCGACCAGACGGTAACCAGCATTCTGGCTTTTGAAGGTAACGGTAAAATCGAGCGCTGTATCGGCGGGTACAGCGATTATCTGGAGAAAAAGAAAGGGATTGCCCCCAAGGAATCCCCTGCGGAGTCATCAGCGCCCTCCCCGGCCAAACCGGCCGCCGCCGCGGTGCCTACGTCGCCGCCCAAAAAACCGGCACAAAAGCTGAGTTATAATCTGGAGCGAGAGTTAAAACAGCTCCCGGACAAGATTACCAAACGCGAAGCCGAGATTGCGGCATACAAAGAACAGCTGGGCGACGCCGATTTCTACCAGCGCGATCCCGACGGCTTTCATGAAACGGTTAAAAATCTCGAAGAGGCGGAAATTAGTCTGGAGCGTTATGAAATTCGCTGGTTGGAGCTGGAAGAGATGAAAGCCGAGCTGGAAGGGTAAAGCCTTATAACAGGAAATCGGCGATCGTCACCGGCCGCTTCGCAAAGCTGGCAAACTGGATTTGCTGCCGCACCTGCAGCGCCAGTAATTTCGCGCCTTCCTGATTTTGATCGGCCAGCGTTAATTCATCGGCCCCCGTTTCCAGTATGTTAATCACTGCGCGCGTCGTATCTTCGCGGGTTTTAATGACGTTCAAATCGGTGGCCAATGTCGTGATATAGCGCCGCAAGGTTTCGCGCGTTTCCCTGACTTTTCCGATTTCATCCTGAACGTCTTCGATAACCGCAAAATTCAGATAGCCCAGCCCCAGACCATCGGCGGTGGCGTCAATTCCTTCGCTCTGGATAAAGCTGGTCCGGTCTTCGTTCAGATATGTTGTCAGCGTATCATCCCGCAACAGGTTAATCCCGCGGTAGTGAGCATCATTCACCAGAAAATCGAGCTGTCCCAGCATCTTCTGGTATTCGTCTTCATATTTCTGATCGACGGCATCGGGCCCCTGCGTAATGCCACCGTCGCCCTCGTGTATCAACAGGTTCCGATAATAACTGTCCCCGTCGTCACCCGCACCGTCATCATCATTGATAAAGGTCAAATGGCTGAAGGTGCCGGTAAAATAAGCGCCGACCGGAATCGTCACATGCACCCAGCTTCCGCCGCCGCTATATTGATATGTTCCCGTCGGCGCCGCATAGGTAACGCCCGTCAACTGCGTTCCATAGAGGAAAAACTGATTGTTGCTGTTGGAAAAATTCGTATCGTTGTCAAAGCCGATCCCGGCGATTTCGGGGATGTTGGTGCTCCGGAAATCAAATTCCAGAACGGTATTGGCGGTCACATCATAGTCTACCTGTAACCGTTTCCAGAGATTACCATCGAGATAAAAACCACTTTCACCGCCCCCCAAAAGCGCCACCGTTCCACCGATATCCTGTGCGCCGGCATAGCTTTGCAGATCACCGATGGCCGCCGGCCCCAGATAAGTCGGCCCTTCTTCGGTTGCGGTTACGTCTATTTCCCCGTTCAAAAATGCTCGTTCATATTCCAGCAAATACGTCTCCAGCTGATCCAGAATTTTCTCCGCCGCCCGCAAGCCTTTATCCGCCGTTTCGATAGTCAGGATGCTCTGCCCGATTCCATCCAAAAGCCGGGACAAGTCGCTTGCCCGATTGTTTAACGATCGCGCCGCAAAGAAATTTTGAGGGTTATCAATAGCGGAATTTACACGCAAGCCAGATGCAAGACGCCCTTGCGCGCCGTCCAGAGAACGCGCGGTCGTTTGTATGGCGAACAGCTGCTTTTGCTGTACTGCCGTTAAAATGTTTCCTACATTTGCAACCATCAGAATCCTTCTGAAGGCATAATTCAGCTCACTATATCATATGAGAGTAACATAGAAACGTTACGGAATTACAAACCCGGACCGGAAAAATCAGGTGATATACACAAGCGCGATGGGCAAAAAACGATGTTACCGTTTTACCCGCCGCCTACACGCTCATCCAGAAAGCCCTGAACTTCGCCATAGCCACCTTGCAAGGCCGCTAAAAATTCCTGCTTACGGGGAGCTGATTCCTGATATCCCGATTCAGCTTCAAGACAAAGCGCGGCAAGTCGCTCCGCCCCCAGATTGGCGGCAGCGCCCTTGAATTTATGAGCCGACGCTTTCCACTCATTCTCGTCGTCAGCTTGCTGGGCTTTGGTCAGCCGTTCCAGAGCGATTTCCGCCTGTTCACAGAAAATATCAAACAGCTCTTGCTCGATATCCCTGTCGCCATCTGTAAACGTTTCCAGATGAGCGATATTCACAAGATGATGGTTTGAGTTTTTCTTATCCCCGGCCGGACGTTTAGCTTCATCGTTAGCAGTCTCCTGCGCCGAAACTGTACCGGGCAACCAACGAGCCAACAAACAGGTGAATTTTTGGGCATCGACGGGTTTGCTGATATAATCATCCATCCCGGACCGCAGGCATTTTTCACGATCACCAACCATGGCATTCGCCGTCATGGCGATAATCGGGATATGCCGCATTCCCCCTTCTTCCAGCTTACGTATCCAGCCGGTGGCCTCATACCCGTCCATTTCCGGCATCTGGCAATCCATCAAAATCAGATCGTATTCGTCTTTTTCAACTGCCTCCAGAGCGATCTGGCCGTTATCGACAATATCGACCTTTGCAAAGCCCAGCTTTTCCAAAAGTCTTTTCATCAGGAACTGATTGGTTGGATGATCTTCCGCCAAAAGAATACGGGCTTTCGTATTCAGCGTCATATTGTCATCCTTGCCATTTTTTTCACCGGGACGCGGCACAAAGCGGTCAAGGATATCGTCGATATCCTCGCGCTCGACCATCGGCAGACGGAACCAGAATCTCGACCCTTCACCCTTGGTACTCTCCACCCCGATTTCACCGCCCATCATTTCAACAAGCTGCTTGGAAATAGCGAGCCCCAGACCGGTTCCGCCATAACGCCGTGTGGATGTATTATTGGCCTGATTAAACTTCCCGAAGATCATTTCCAGCTGGTCTTCGGGAATCCCGATTCCCGTATCTTTAACACTGAAAAAGGCGCATTCGCCGTCCCACTCCGCGGTCAAGTGAACGCCGCCTTCATCGGTGAATTTAACCGCATTACCAACCAGATTTCTCAAAACCTGCGTAAAGCGGCCTTCGTCACCCTCTACAAAACGGGGCAAATTCCGTGTCAGATCGGCTTTGAACGTTATTCCCTTATCATTGGCAAGAGGCATAAACAATTCCGCCGTTTCCGCGACAACCTTGCGCAAGGGCAAAGGCGCTTTTTCCAGATCCATGCTGCCTGCCTCGATTTTTGACAAATCAAGAATATCATTGAGAATACAAAGCAAGCTGTTGGCCGACCGGCTTATAACTGAATTATATTCACTTTGTTCTTCATCCAGTTGCGTTCCCTTAAGCATATGAACCATACCGATAATCCCGTTCATCGGGGTACGCAGTTCGTGGCTCATGTTCGCCAGAAACTCGGATTTGGCCTTGTTGGCGCTTTCCGCCTCGACAACGGCATTCATAGCCCGTCGATGCGCGGCCTGCACCTCTTTCACATATACTTTGAGTTGCGCTTCCATGCGCTCTTTTTCCGCAAACCGGCTGGCTTGTTCTTCTCTTATAAACTCAATTTCTTTTTTCCAAAGACGCAAATTACGAATGGCATAGAACCAGCACGCCGCCAGAGCAATGACCGCCACAATCGCAAAATAAAATGTCCCGGAAATTTTTTTAACAAGGTGCTGCATTTCAATGTCGGCATCCGCCAGCCCCCCTCCATTCACATGCGCCTGCAGATCCGCCGTTGCAACTTGATAAATCTGGTAACTGTACCCTCCCACCCACAAAATAGCCGCCAATGTCACGGCCGCAGCAAACAGCAAAAGCTTGCCGGGAAAACAGGTATCCAGTTTCTGCGAATAACAGACTTCATCATCTTTTCTGAGCGTTTGTTTTAAACCCGATGCAAATATACTTTCCTGTACCATGACAGTTTCCTCCTGTTACCGGACAGCCGGGCAATCATGAACATATTGCAATAGTTTTTCCTTGCTAAAAGGCTTGGCAATAAACCCTTTGGCACCGTCTTCGATGGTCCCGACAATGTTTTCAAGTGAATCGTGACTGCTGAACATAACGATGTGCGCGCCGGGGTCCATGTGTATCAAGCGCGCGATAACATCCCGGCCGCTTTTTCCCGGCAAATTAATATCCAGTAAAACCATATCCGGTTTATACGTGCGGTACAGGTCAATGGCTTTGCCACTATCGGTCGCCGTTGCCAACAGACATTCATCTTTCAAGGAAGCCCGCACCATCCAGCGTGTCACCGGATCGTCTTCAACCAGCAAAACCTTGCGGTCGCTCAGATGGATACCCTTGTCGCTGCAGATATCCTGTATTTCCGGAAAGGAGCAAACCGGTTCATCAATGGCGCTACAGGCGTCTTCAGCAGCGCTATATTTGGGGAGACCCCGGTCATATATATCTATAAAACTGTGATAGTCACGGCGGATATCAAAAAGGCTGTAATGAGCTGCCTGCCCTGATTCCTGCGCGACCAGATCCAAAATTTGTCCGCCCAGCGTTTGCAGGATGCCGTTTTGAATATCCTTACAGAAAATATGGATGGTCTGGGCTCCCTCCCAGAAGATACTACCCTGTTTATCGTCCAGGTAAATATCCAGAATATGCCGTATGCCGCCTTGCAAAGCGGGCCATGCTTTCCCCTGTAAACCGGCAGGAAAATCTATTTTCAGGCCATACCAGCCTTCCCAGCTATTCCGATCCTTTTTTACAGCCTGAACCAGAGAAAATATTTCATAATCAACATGATCTGTAATTATTCGCATCGCTTTAGGCTCCTATCTTTTCCAGAGTGTTTTTGGGGCATTTCCGGATATGCTGCAGCAGTTTTTCCTTGGCAAACGGCTTGGCAACGAACCCCTTGGCGCCGGTATTTACAGCTTTCATCACGTTTTCCAGATTTCCGTTTCCGCTTAACATCACGATGTAAGCTTCCGGATCCACGCTCAGAACTTTTCGCAAAATGTCGTGACCGTTTATGTCGGGAAGCTCGATATCCAGAAAAACGACATCGGGGGCCGTTCTCAGATAAGTGGCAATGGCGGACTGGCCGTCTTCGGCGAACAAAATGTCGTAGCTGTTCCCCAAAGAATTTGCGACCAGTTTCCGAGAGAATGGATCGTCTTCAACCACCAGCACTTCTGTTTTCTGTCTGTCCCGGCGCCGTTGCACCAATGTTTTTACCAATTCCTGATTCAAGGGCGCGTTGAGAATAGCCTCTTTTTTCTTTTCCTGATTTTGCAGACGCTTTTTTTCTTCCTCTTCCTTGCGCAGGATCAGTTTTCTTTCCCGTTTATGTTCCGCCAGTTCCCTGAGGCCTGTGCCATTGATTGTGACGTCATAGAAAGACACAAGCCCGGCCCCCCGGGCACCGGCATTTTTGAACTGGGCATAAAAGCGATCACGGAATTTCACAAAGACCTTGAATGTAATGTTTTTTGAGAAAACGAAAATGTCCCTGTCATGGCATACCAGAATGGCGCCGTGGTCATCATGACCGATCCATTGCGTAATGATGGTGGGCAGTTGCGTAAAATAACGATGATCCAGAGTGGCGGCCTTTATATGAATGCAGCAGTTATGGTTTGTTTCCGGACTGGCATGTTCGACTAATTTAATCAGCCTTTCTTCCGCCTGTTCGAATATCGTTTCCATGGTATGCGCTCCTTCTTTTTTATTATTTTACATAGCGAAAATCGTGCCATATTATATTTATTATATTTCAATGACTTAGAAAAATTCATTCGTTTCAAAATGGGAATTCGTTTCATTTTGAAACGTTTCATTCTGGGAATATTAAGAATTCAGAGCTACACTGGAAATTATGAGTACGCGCATTTTAATCATCGAAGACGACCCCATGCAGCAGGAAATCATCAGCCTGATGCTGGGCCGTAGGCTGGGATATACGGGGCTTATTGCCGCAGATGGGCCAGAAGGGCTTGCCCGCCTTCGAGAGGATTCCGCTATACACCTGGTTATCCTTGATATTGGCCTGCCGGGGATGAGCGGCATGGACATTCTGGATATTATAACCCAGCGCTATCCGGGTTTGCCGGTCATTATGCTTACCGGCAATATGGACATTTCTGTTGCTGTGGATGCCATGAAAGCCGGTGCTTACGATTTCCTGACCAAGCCGGTAGAAGCTGAACGTTTGCAGGTGGCTGTCCGGAATGCCTTGAAAACCAGCTTGCTCGAGAAAGAGATCTCGCGCCTGAAGCGGCAGGAGGACGGCGCTTTTACTTTTGACCAGCTGATCGGTCATGACGGGGGGCTGGCGGATATCATCAGCACCGGACGAAAAGCCGCCGCCACCGATATCCCGGTTTTGTTAAGCGGGGAAACCGGTACGGGGAAAGAAATATTCGCGCGCGCCTTGCATGGCGAAAGCCGGCGGGTCGGCAAACCATTTGTTGCCGTTAATTGCGGCGCTATCCCGGCGCAGCTCGTCGAAAGCACCTTGTTTGGACATGAAAAAGGCGCGTTTACCGGTGCCATCGCCAAATCTATCGGCCGCTTTCGGGAAGCAGAAGGCGGCACTATTTTCCTCGACGAAATTGGCGACCTGCCGCCGGATGCACAAGTCAAACTGCTGCGTGTCCTGCAACAAAAAGAAGTCATGCCGGTTGGCGCTGACAAGCCCGTTCCGGTCAATGTCCGGGTCATCTCGGCAACGCACAGGGATATGGCCACCGAAGTTGCCGCAGGACGGTTCCGGGAAGATTTGTACTTTCGTTTGAATGTACTTCCCCTTCATCTTCCTTCCCTTGATGAAAGACCCGGTGATATTCCGGCGCTCGCCCGGCATTTCATAGAACGCATGGCCGCATCGGAGGCTCGGCCTCTTAAGGAAATTTCCCCGGCAGCCCTTGATTTTCTGGCGTATCACTCATGGCCCGGTAACGTACGTGAGCTTGAAAACACCATCAATCGCGCCATGGTTTTGTGCGAATCCGATACGCTGACGCCTGAAGATTTCTCCGCACTGTCCACTTCACCCGAAATCGGAGCAACCGATCAAAACGATACGGTCCGCAAAGAAATCGGGGGCGTAGCGACTTTGCCTTTGATCGATGAAAACGGTATTCTGCGCCCTTTGGATAAGCTAGAGCAAGAAGCCATGGCATTTGCTCTGGCCCATTGCCATGATAATGTCACCGTCGCTTCGGCGGCGCTGGGCATTGCCAAATCAACTTTCTACAGAAAAATGAAAGAGAACGCATAACCCGACAGGATCAGGGATACGTGCTGCAAATAAGATCCCCGGTGCCGTCGCTACGAACGACAATTCCTGTCACGAACTCCTGAGGCGGCCCTAAGCTACATGTGTTACTAAAGTTAATGTGCGTCCCCGCCCCCCCCGGAAGCAAATCCTCACAGACCAGTTGATTGTTTTCAATGCCCTTGGCTACCTTACCATCCGGGCATTTATATCCGCCCGTTCCCGCACCGACATCACCGGATATAAAGCTGGGCTGCAAGCAGCCTGTCGACGACGCATAACCGGGAACCCCCAGATAATTACAAAAGCCTTGCTCGGATTCGACCCGATCTTCGATACGGATATCGCCTACGGCCTGCAGCGGCGTTGTCGGCGTTATATCACCAACGCCAACATTGCCGAGATTGGTGTTGTAAATCCATGTCTGACCGGGCGGAGAAAAGTTAGAGGTCATCCACAAGGGCATAGAGGCGGTTGTAGTATAATAGATGATATCGTCAAAATAGTTATCGTTGTCGGCCAACCGCCGCAGCCCCGCCACAAAATAAGCATCATTATCGCAGTTTTCGCGGTCTGTTTTCGCCACGCCGGTTCCCGGCTCAAAAGTCCCGGGAATGATCGGTGTAAAAGTATTGCTTTGGCAGGCATCCAGAACAGCCGTTCCTTCATAGGGTGTCGCGCCAACCTGGTCAAAACCGTGGGAAATGACGACAAAATGGGTGGATGCCTCTATATCCGTCAGGCTCTGGTCGTTTTCGTCACGTAGATTGATTCCCCCCAGATGAGGATTAGCCGGACTATCAACAGTATATGCTGTATCCGCCATTAATCCCGATACCGCATAGGTGAATTTCATACCGTAACCGTCCCGGCCATTAATTTCTTCGATTTTTGACCTTTTTGAGGGATTTCCCGCCAACGTTACGATAGGCAACGTCCCGATCAAAATCGGGTCATCCCCCCCTTGACCATCAGCATCGCGGCTACCATCGCTTGTACAGACGATCCCCACCGGCGCCGTCGAACAGTCCACGATATTCGCCGGCGGACATAGTTCCACGCCATAACCGATATCACCGGGACGCAACGCCGGATTTGCCGGACACGGATAGCGGCCCTTTAGCCCGTAGTACTCTTCTATGGCTTCCTGCGCCAACTCTACATTGTCATTGGTCAGACGGTAATCCCCATTAGAAAGGCTTGATTTGTAGACCTGCATCGCCGCTGTTAACAACAGCCCCGAAACAATGATTACAATGGCCAGTTCCAGCAGCGTAAAACCGCTTTCCGTGCCTGTTTTATATGCCCTTCTCATCCGAGACCTTTCTTGTTAACACCGCTTATGGGAGACATCTACAACTGCTCCATACCCGGTATTGAGGATCTGCCAATCCTGTTGGTTTATAACAGGAAACAGGTCCATCACCACAGTTACAGGATGATGCCGTATCCAGATTAATCACACCGGCTGTATTCTTATCCGTAAAGCCCGGCGGGTGCTGCCAGCTACAAGCTGTACAGGCATTGCTGTGGAGTTGCCAGTTATCTTCATAATCCGGCACTACTTTCGTGCAATCCATATATTTCCTGTATTCGATCGCATTCGGCGGGCCGGATTCTGTCGGCGGACAATTTTCGAATCTTGAAATATATTTCGTCGGATCACAGGAACAGGCCGGACCAACAAACGCGGTCGTCCACGCAGACCAGCTGCCGGCCTGCGCGGCATTATTCACTGCGCCCCCATCCCCGGTCGGACAGTTCCATGTATGCCCTTTGACATTTTGAACATCGGTATAGGGAACACCGCTATAGGTGAAGCTGTTGCTAAATCCGGCCGGACACGGATCTCCGGGTTTGTATTGTGTTACAACATGACAGGCGCAATCGCTCTTGTCATATGTATAGGTGTAATTAAGCGGACATGCCCTGTTCCAGGTTCTATCGACCCACCCGGAAACTCTGGCCCATTTCGTGGCCGGCGTTCCATCGCTCGGCACACCAAAAAACTCGTAACACCGTTTCCAATTTACATTGACACCGGAGCCCGGAACACAGGCACAATCCATATCGCCATTGGCCAACGGGATATTTGTCCAGTTGCTAAGATTGTTGATATCCGCCGTCTGGGGACATCTGTATTTGTAAAGCTTGAATTTGCTACCGGAATACCCGCTACCACAGCTCTCCGTTTCGATCCGGAAATCTTCCCGGCACCAACAATCATGAGCATGAATAATCGGCGCGTTATATGGATCCATGCCTGCTACATATGGATTATTACCAACTTCCGCCGGTCTCGCCCCACCGGTATCAACCGGGTTAACCACAAAGCTACTACCGTAAGCCATACGTTCATGGGCCATCTCGGAGGTGTACAAAGGATTGAAGGGCGTATGCGGTCCCCATGATCCGGACTCACACCGGAAGGCATCCCTGACTTGCGCCGTCGGCGCCGTCGGGCCACAATCCGTGGAACCACGCGGCATCGCGTTCACACCATCGAGATACGTTTTGATATCGTTCTTGATTGTCGCGATAGGATCACTGTTGCCCAACCCCGTTGCAATCATGGCGTCAACATTGCTCACGACCGTCGCGTTGCTCTGGGCCGCCGGATGGCATGTCCCGGAATAAGCGTAGCTGTAATTGCCATCAGCCGCGGCGGCAATGTTACGGCTGGTGCCGCAACTGGTCGTAATGGTCGCCGCCGGACAGCCCCCGGCAGGCAACGTGTTACATTTCAAAGTCCCGTCGCCATTAATTCCCACCAGATAATCACCGGGCGGGCATTCAAATGAAACCTGGCTCCGACAAACCGGGCCACCGTTTTCGACCCCCACCAGATAATCATTGCCACAATCCATGCCTTCCCCGGGGTTCACGCCGTAAATAACTTCCGGTGCAAAACAATCGACGCCACCGCTGTCACGGCATAATTCCGCCGATTCCGTCATACCGCTTTCGATAAGCATCCCGGCGCTCGACAGGCCGACTTCCCCGGCGAATTTACGAATATCAACCGTTCCGAAACCCGTCGGATCATCGACCGCGCTGTTCAGGCCCACCACGAAATTATTGGCGCTGCGCAGGTGAATATCGTTTTCAAATCCGGCTGTAGAGGCAATTTGCCATTCTGACATAGCATTTGTTACAGCATAGAAAACCCGGTCATCGAAATCACTTTGCAGGCTCACCTTACGAAAAACGGCATCCAGGTCGCAGTTTTCATTCTCCAACCCTGCCGGACAAGCGCCAATCTGCGCGCCGCCCCGGGACCATGCCCCGTCATTATTTTTATTATGGCTGATAACGACAAAATGACCTGAGTCTGCGGGCGTAATCACGCTGTCGTCATTCACATCCACAATATCAATCGCGCCGGCCCGCGCATCGAATGTTGTATCAACCGTTAGCAGTGCCGTAACGGCGTAGGTCAGACGTCCCCCATAACCATCAACTGTCTCGCTTTCCGGCAAGCCCAATTCACGAAACGGAATACTTCCGATCAAAATATCCCGGCCGTTATCCGGATTGGTCACAGACACAATCCCCGGCGGGTTCGGGGTACAATCTTCATAGCCGTAATTCAAATCACCCGGCTGCGCGTTGACCGGCGCCGGACACGGGTAGCGGCCATGCAGGGAACGGTAGCTCGCCAACTGCCCGGTCGAGCGGGTTAGAGCCCCTTCTGTCTGGGTTGTTTTTTGGTCCTGGATATACAGGCTGTAAAGACTAATCGCGGGGACGGCCAAAATGCCGACGATCAGGATCGCCACAGCCATTTCCAACAATGTAAACCCTTGTTGCTGAACGTGCTTTTCTTTTAAGGTAACGCGCATGTCACTACTCCTGCTCCATCAATACCTGTCATCATCGCCCCGGGTCCCAATAGACTAGGGCAATCCAGCGGCGTAAAAGTGCCGGCCGAGAATTTATAGGCCGTACCGGATGCATCGGTTACAGACCCAAAACTGTCTACGGGCGATGCACAGTAAACCTGATCATTGCCAACTTTCAAAACCGGCTCATCACCGGGAATAAGGTTTTCTCCACAATCCATTTCGGGACGATTGCCGCCGATCAGCTCGGTTTCAAAACATTCCGCACCTGGATCTTCGAAATATTTATCACAAATCTCAGGCGTTATGATACTGGCCGGAGATACGCCATTACCAGCACGGACGCCGCCGATGACATGAAGACGGTCCTTGGGCTGTACCGTTCCGATCCCCACCTTGGCTGACAGCGTCATGGCGTAGTCCGGATCGATCCCGTTTTCAAACCATATGCCCGCCGGGACGAATTCCTGTTCAGAAGTAAAATCATCATAATAGTTAGCGTCGTTAACCATTGACCGAGCGCCTGTTGCTCTAAACGATGAATTGGGATGAGAATCCAGCATGAAAACATCATCGTAATCACAGTTCTGGTTTTCCAGTTGCACGACGCCCCCCGGGGCACAAATATTCATAGCAACAGCCCGGTTGGTGTAAGCCCCTTCGCCATTTTCGCCAAAGGATACCAAAACCATATCATAGGCGCCCGGAAGGTTTGCCGGCGCCGCCGCCATGTCGCCATAAGCCATTGCCGTTATGCCGCTACCTGCGGCTAATTTCGGAATATAGCTGCCCGCCGTCGCTTGACTTCTCGTGACCGCGTAGAGAAGTTTGCGATGCCAATAATCCTCGGTATTTTCAGGCTCCAGCCCCAAAGCATCGAAGGGAACCGCGCCAATCAAAATTTCCGGAACCGTATTGGTCACGCACATACCATCGCTGGCGAACCATGTCGCTGACGTGCAAAGTTCCGGTGTGGCGTTGTTGCCTTCCGTCCCATACCATGCATCCCCTTCAGAACCGGCCAAACTCGCCGGAACAGGATAGCGGCCATTATTCACGACAAAGAGATTGATAGCGCCCTCGACACTGGAAAATGCCGCGCGCGTTTTCTGATATTTAATTCTTTGCATTGTAACGTTATAGGCAATGACCAGCGGCGGGATAAGCAGACCCAGAATAACCAGAACCACGGCGATCTCAATCAGCGAAAAACCCGACTGGTCTTTCGCATATCGCCTGGCATACAACTGTCTGTTTAAAAGCCCCAACAAGTCCCCTCACATTACTTCTTACGCAAGACTTTTCCAGTTTATCAAAAAAAAGTCCCTGTTACTACAGATACAATTTTATGAAACTTGTATTAATATTTTATAAAAATAGGGAAACCGAGCCTTTTCGAAGAAAAAACCCGGCTTTATCCGGCGCGAAAAAGAAAACGATGCACAAAGGCTTAAGACACCAGAACTTCCAAAATCCGAAGAATTTTATCCCTCAGCACCAAATCCGGAAGACCTCTCACCTTTTTTAGCAAAAGAGATAAGTCGTCATTCCGGTTTTGGCGGGCATAATCCGCCCCGTCAAGACCGGCAAAGAAATCCTCGTAAGGCACGTCCAGATGGCTTTTTAGCCTGTACAGTTTGCTGGCCGACAAGCGGTTGAGTCCCCGTTCGTATTTTTGCATTTGCTGGAAGGTTATACCCAATATACCGGCCAATTCGGCCTGTGACATTCGCCTGCTTTGTCGCAGAGCACGCAAATTCCGCCCGATTTTCATATCGATTGCAGCCAGTCCATCCCTTATATCCTGCCTCCCGCTCATTGCCACCCCGCACAAAAAATTTCTATAAAGGAAATTGTATCCTACTCAATCATTTCCAATATAGCAATATTTATCCTTTTTAATTTCCACTACATTCATAATATGGACGCTCAATGGCTAAAAACGCAATTCTCTCTGAACCCCGACAAAAGCAAGGCTGAACTGGCACGCGTTCTGGGGCTGGAACCACCGGCGATCAGCAAAATTCTGGCGGGAGCACGGGAAATAAAGGCGCGGGAATATCAGTTAATGCGCCGCTATTTTAACTTGCCGGTTGACGGTGAAAAATCCACCCGCCCCCAAAATTCCTATGTCTTATCCCCCTTGTCCAACTCCCGCGAATTGTCCGATTCATCACATACACAAGATGATAAAAGCTGGATTATTCCGGCGGGCGTACTGGCGGCACGCACCCAAGCGCCCCCCGAACAAATCAGGATATTTTCTATTTCGGAAAATTCCATGGCGCCTGATTTTCTGCGTGGCGAACAGGTTTTGGTCGACCTGTCAGATCAAAGACCATCTCCACCGGGCATTTTTGTGATATCAGACGGCGTTAGCCCCATCCTCCGTCAGTGCGAACTGATCCCCCAATCCGATCCCCTGCAAGTCAAAATTTCAGCGCATAACAAACAATATGAGCCTTATGTGCTCCCCTTGGAAAAATCCGCGATCATCGGCCGCGTTATTGCTAAATTGCAATGGCTGTAGGGCAATAAAAAAGGCGCCCGAAAGGCGCCTCCTTCAAACAAATGTCCGCTAGCTCTAGTTTTTCTTGCTCGGCGGCATTTTCTTTTCGACAAACTCGACATGCATGCCGCATTTGCCCGTTTCCGGATTGTAGGCCCGCGGATCATGAGCACGGCGGCTCAGCTTCTCCGGGTAACCTTTCCCTTTTTTCGTCCAGCGACGGTAGCCGGTCGGACGACCATCTTTCATCGTGCCCGTGCTTTCCAAACGAATTTTTTCTGCGCCACCTTTTTTAGCCATGGTCTTAACCTTGTTTGTCTAATCAATTAAATTCCGAAAGCCGCAATGTAAGGATTTTTCCGCATGTGTCAAGAAAATCCTTATACCGCCTTTGCATGTTTTTGCGCAGCCGGGACAAAATAGGAATCAAACGCCGTACAGATCAGGCGCGTGAAGATTTTGGCCTCCGCGTTAATCCGCACTTTTGTGCCCTCACGGACGATCATGCCGTCCTGTTCAAACACTGCCAGTTTGGCAGCAATTTCCTGTTGTTCAGCCGCCGTCAGCACACCGTAATCGGTTTCAAAATGGCACATCATGTGCTCAACTATGCCACGGCGGGTGATATCATCCTTGTTCACGGCAATCCCCCGCACAATCGGCAGCGTCCCCGCCCACACCATTTCCCGGTATTTTTTGAGCAGCGGTGTATTTTGCACGAAGCCCTGCGGTAGCTGGCCGATGGCCGTCGCGCCAAAAGACAGCATGATATCGGCCGTATCCGTTGTGTATCCTTGGAAATTCCGGTGTAACGTTCCCTCATTCACGGCCTTGAACATCGGGTCATCGGATTTGGCAAAATGGTCGATCCCAATCGGGTGATAGCCATGACTTTCCAGCGCATTGGTCAGGATCATAAATTGATGATAACGCTCAACCGGGTTTGGCATCGGATATTGTTCGAGTTTTTCCTGATGCTTGGCAAACCAGGGCACATGGGCGTAGCCGAAAACTGCCAGACGTTTCGGGTTCAGGGACGCGGCCTGCTCCATTGTTCTGCGAATTGTTTCTTCCGTTTGCAAAGGCAAGCCGTACATCAAATCGAAATTCACATCGTCGATCCCGGCGGCGCGGGCCCAAGCGGTTACTTCCTTGACTTGTTCATAGGGCTGAACGCGGTTTATCACTTCCTGAACGTCGGCATCGAAATCCTGTACCCCGAAGCTGATCCGGTTCACACCGAGGGCCGCCATCGCCTCAATCTTGGCCTGATCGATTGTACGCGGGTCAATCTCCATGCCGATTTCCGCGTTTTCACGAACATCAAACCGGGCACGCAGTTTTTCAAACAGGCGGGAGAGATCATCGGTGCTCAGGAAGGTCGGCGTACCGCCGCCCCACTGGATGTGGCTGACGGGCTGCCGCCGGCCCAGACGATCAGCAACCAGATCGATTTCCCGCAGCATTGTTTCCACGTAATCGGCCGCGGGATCATAATTCGGGATAATTTTGGTATGGCAACCGCAATAGGTACACATGGTTTTGCAAAACGGAATGTGCAGGTAGAGCGATACCGCCTGATCGGCCGCGATCCCCGCGAGCCAGCCTTCATAATCAGCAGGCGTTACCGCATCAGAAAAGTGATTCGCGGTCGGGTAGCTGGTATAACGCGGCGCGGTGCCGTCATATTTTTCGATCAGGGCTTCAATATGCATGCCCGCCGTTATACAGGGGCTTCGCCACGATTGCAAAAGTATTTCTAAAACGGTGTATGGGTTCGCCGCGGATAAGTCGGTTCATAGGCCGAATCTTCCGGGAGACCTATATATTCAAGAAGTTTCCGGCGTAACGTTTTATCGTCCTCGGCGACGAGCAAAAACTCCTTACCGGCCCATACTGTCACGGGTTGCACAGGATCGGATATATCGAAGTAATCAATGCTGTCAAACGCCACAAGACCTCTTGAAACAACATGACCGTTCTCGTCATGCTCGATAACTTTCATCGAGGACACATTTTTCCGTTCAAATAACGCAGAGACATCCTGAAAGGAAAGTCTTTGCCCCGTTTCATGATCGACCGGGATGAATTCTTCACCGCCGACAAAGTACCCGTCCAGATCATATATGTTCACCGTCACAATGACCGCCCCTGTATCAGGCAATACAAAAACCCCGGACAAGCTATTCAAATTAAGCCAGATATCTTTGGTTTCATCCGGATCTGCGGGTTTTGTTCTTATGAGAGGAACGCCCGCCTTTTCAAAAGCTGTCCGGCAAGATTTCACGTTTTCCCGCGAGGACAAAGAATATACGTTTCCGGGCGCTTCCGGACCAATATCGTCCGGGTGCTTTTCTGTTAAGGCCAATACATTGGCCCTGGCAACA
This sequence comes from Rhodospirillales bacterium, assembly GCA_020638175.1. Taxonomy (NCBI): domain Bacteria; kingdom Pseudomonadati; phylum Pseudomonadota; class Alphaproteobacteria; order Rhodospirillales; species Rhodospirillales bacterium. The sequence goes on along the minus strand of JACKJA010000002.1, from coordinate 771,097 downwards.
TACAAGCGCACATCACCTCCCCCTGCCTCTTCAGAAAAGCCTACAATCCGGGTCACCGGGAAAGACGTCTTTTTCCTGAAAATACGTGCATCAATTGTTGGCGTTTCCATATCCGTTTTTTTGTTCCGCTATTGATTGCCATAATCTTGGAAAAGGTTTAGCTGAAGGGTGGACGGCCTGTCAAACAAAACTATCCATTCCCTGCTTTTCCTGCTAACACGGTAGGTATGGATAAAAAACACGCACCGCCTTCCAAGGAAGAGCTTCTCGATTACATCAAGGCCATGGCCACGCCGGTCGATAAACGCGATCTGGCGCGGGCGTTTGGTATCAAGGGCGATGACCGGATCATCCTGAAAGATATGCTGCGAAGCCTAGAGGCTGACGGGTTGATCGTCAAACAAACGGGGGGCGATTATACCGTTCCTGAAGGCTTGCCGCATGTTGCCGTCCTGGAAATCATATCGGTCAGTATTGACGGCGACGTCTTTGCCCGGCCCTCGGACTGGAGCGAAGACCTGCAGGGACCGCCCCCGACCATCGAGATACTTCCCGACAAAAAGAACCGTCACGTAGGGGGCGTCGGTGATCGTATCCTGACACGGCTGCACCGCGTATCAGAGCGGGAATATGAAGGCCACGTCATCCGAAAGCTAGACACACCGCGCTACCGCGCACTTGGTCTTGTGACACGCGACAGCCGTGGAACCTATGTTTTACACCCGACCGACCGCAAGGCCAAATATTCGTTCGACATCCCGCAAGCCGACCTGAACGGCGCAGAACTCGGCGATCTGGCGCTGGGGGAAATCCAGCCCGCGCGCGGGATGAAGCGCAAGAAAGTCCGCATTGTCGAGGTGATCGGCAAGCGTGACGATCCCAAGGCCATCAGCTTGATTGCCATTCACGAACAGGGGCTGCGCAGCGAATTCCCCGATATCGTCATTCAGGAAACCAAGTCCATGACCGTGCCCGATTTAAAGGGACGGGAAGATTTGCGGGATATTCCGCTGGTGACGATTGACGGTGCCGATGCCCGCGATTTTGATGATGCCGTCTTTGCAGAGGCGACAGATGATGGCGGCTTTCACCTGATGGTGGCTATTGCCGATGTGTCTTATTATGTGCGCGCGAATACGGAGCTGGACCGCGAAGCATACTTACGCGGGAATTCCACTTACTTCCCGGACCGGGTGGTACCGATGCTGCCCGAAGCGCTGTCTAATGATTTGTGCTCTCTGCGCCCCCATGAAAACCGGGCGTGTATGGCCGTTCACATGTGGATTGACGCGCATGGGGCGATCAAAAAATACAAATTTGTACGCGGCCTCATGCGGTCGGAAGCCCGGTTGATTTATGAACAAGTACAGGCGGCGCGCGATGGGCTACAAGACGATGTAACCGGCCCCTTGATGGACACCGTCATCAACCCGCTTTACGCGGCCTATGATGTTCTCTGGCGAGCCCGCGAAAAACGGGGCGCTCTTGATCTGGACCTGCCGGAGCGGCAAATCCTGATCGACGATCAGGGCAATATGACCGGTGTCAAACAGCGCGAGCGGCTGGATGCCCACAAATTGATCGAGGAATTCATGATCCTCGCTAATGTCGCGGCGGCCAGCGCACTGGAGGACAAGCGCGCGCCCTGCGTTTACCGGGTGCATGAGCCACCTTCGCCGGAAAAACTGGACGCGGCCCGCGAATTTCTGACCAGCTTCGACCTGTCGCTCCCCAAAGGACAGGCGATCAAACCGGCCCAGATCAACCAGATTTTGCACAAGGCGGCCAAACTGCCTTATTCCCACCTGATTAGCACCGTGATTTTGCGTTCGCAGTCGCAGGCTGTTTACAGCCCCGACAATGCCGGCCATTACGGTCTGGCCCTCCATAAATACGCTCACTTTACCTCGCCGATCCGGCGCTATGCCGATTTGCTGGTTCACCGCTCTCTGGTCGGCGCCTATGGCTTTGGCCCCGGTGCACTGGATCAGGAGCAAGAAGTCCGTCTGGCCGAAATGAGCGAGCATATTTCCACCACCGAGCGCGCCTCGATGATGGCCGAACGCAGCGCCGTCGACCGGTTCACCGCGGCATATCTTTCCGACAAGATCGGCGCCCAGTTTTCCGGGCGGATTACCGGCGTGACCCGCGCCGGGCTTTTTGTCGAACTGCACGAAACCGGGGCTGACGGTTTTGTCCCGATGCGCTCTTTGCCTGACGATTACTATATCCATGACGAGCACCAGCATGCCCTGATCGGTCGGAAAAGCCGCCGGATATACCGCATGGGCGCCGCCGTCAGCGTTAAAATCCACGAGGCCAGCGGTCTGACCGGATCGACGATTTTCATGTTAACCGGCGCCAGTCTTGACGGGGCCGATATTCCAGGGATTAAGCTGAAAGCGCCGCGGCCACAAGCGGACCACCGCGGCAAGGGCGGAAACAGGGCAAAAAATAAAAAACAACGATACGGGAAACGAAAGAAATAAAGCGTTGATTTTTATATATCGATATGTCAAATAAATATCTTTGTTGATGTTTAAAGAGATGAGATGATGAGTATTCCCGGCTTTATTTTCAGAGGATCGCTTCTGGCGGCTCTTTTTTACCCGGTAGCCGCAGGAATTCACAGTTGTTCCCAGCATTCGGTTACACCCCAACAGCCTTTATCCAACTCTTCCGTAAAAACATTCGGACACGAAGCCGGCGATCTTTACAAAAAAGAGTTCGATGTCGTCAAAGGGACCGTCGTATGCGCAGCCAACGCCCTTCATGGCGTTAACTGCTTCAACAACAAGCCATAATTAGATCACATCTACCAGATGTCCATCCCCCGGCATAAGGGATTCCCAATCTTCGGCCTTTATTTCAAGCCGCGCCAGCGCGCCCGGCGCAAAACACATCATTTTTCCGGTTAAAAACCTGACCAGATCACCCACACCGGGGTTATGGGCCACAACCAGCAACGATTCGCATGACGGCGGCGCGGTCTGGATGCACTCATAAATTTCGCTCGCCAGCGCATTGTAGAGATTTTCCGGATAAATCGCCGCGCAATCCAGCGCCAGCGCATCCAGCGTTTCCTTGGTCCGCCGGGCTGGTGAACACAGCACATAATCAAGATTGTAACCGGCCTGCTTCAGGCGCTGGCCGAGCGTTTTGGCATCAGATTTCCCCTTGTCTGTCAGGGGCCGGATTCTGTCGCTTTCGGCATTAAAGGCCGCTTCCGCATGCCGGAGAATGTAGAGAAATCGTTTGCCCATTTGAAAATCGTTTGCCAGAGACCGTTTCACGTGATTAATTCTGCCTGAGTTTAACAGAAACCAGACAAGCAAAGCCATATATTCCGATCATGACATCCCCAGATTACAAACAGATTCTCCTTGGTGCCTATGATGTTGCCGTTGCGGTATCGCGGCCTGAAAACGGCATGACGCCCTATATCCCGGCAAAGCCCAAGGGCAAAACCTATATCATCGGTGCCGGGAAAGCCGCTGCGCGTATGGCACAGGTCTTCGAAGAGCTGTGGGATCACGATATGGAGGGCATGGTCATCACCCGCTATGGGCACAAGCTGCCGACAAAGATCATCCGGGTGATTGAAGCGGCCCACCCCGTCCCCGATCAGGCCGGGATGGACGGCGCCAAGGACATGCTCGCTTTTCTGGAACAAACAACCGCCGATGACCTGGTCGTATGCCTGCTGTCCGGCGGCGGATCCGCCCTGTTGACCTGTCCGGCGGACGGTATTGATTTTGCCGATATTCAGACGCTTAACAAACAGCTTCTTGCCTGCGGCGCCGGCATTCACGAAATCAACACCGTGCGCAAACATCTTAATCAGGCTTTTGGCGGTAAACTGGCCAAAGCCGCCGCGCCGGCCCGGCTGGTCACCCTGTCGATTTCCGATGTGGCGGGCGATGATCCTTCGACGATTGCCTCCGGCCCGACGGTCGGCGATCCGACGACACTGGAAGACGCGCGGGCGATCCTGAAAAAATACGATATCCAGACAACACAGGCGATTGTCGATTATCTAAACGACCCGGCCCATGAAACGCCGAAGCCCGACGATCCGGTCTTTGCCAACACGGAATACCACCTGATTGCCACGCCGCAAAAGGCGCTGGAAGCCGCCGCGGCTTATATTCAGGAGCGCGGCTTTACGCCCTATATCCTGTCGAGCGAAATTGAAGGCGATACCAACGAGGCCGCCGGATTTCATGTTGCGCTTGTGAAACAGGTTTTGCGACATAATCAGCCCGTAAAACGGCCCTGTGCTCTGATTTCCGGCGGCGAGACCACCGTAAAACTGACCGGCACCGGCGATGGCGGCCCCAACACCCAGCTGATGCTGGCGAGCGCGTTGCTGCTCAACAGGGCAGACGGCGTTTATGCCCTGTCCTGTGACACGGACGGTATCGACGGCAACAAGGATAATGCCGGAGCGACGATTGATTCAACGACCATGAAACGGGCCGAAGCCGCCGGTTTGAATGCCAAGGCTTTGCTGACGAACAACGATTCTTATGCGTTTTTCGATGCGCTCGCCGATCGTGTGGCGCCCGGCCCGACCCATACCAACGTCAATGATTTCCGTATATTCCTGATCCTGTAAAATTTGCACTTTATGACAATATAAATTATAAAGGCTCTGTTTTTACAAACACGACAGGGGGACCCTTCCTATGACGGACGGTCAAAAATGGCTGCTGATTCTGGATTTTGATAACACGCAAGCGCCGACAAAACATCAGGAACTTCAAGCCAGCCCGGCGCTCCCCTATAGCTTTTTGCTTAAAGATATGGCTGAAAGCGGCGCGTTGCCGCTGATTCATTGTACGGGCCGCTCCCCGGTGCATATCATCCGCGACATCGAAAACAGTCAAAGTGCCTCATTGCCCGGACCGCATGCCGCCCGCACACCGATGATTTTAGCCAGTGTCGGGACCGAAGCGTTGCTCTGGGACGAGGAACAGTCTCTTTATGTTCCGATGGACAGATTAATCAAGCAGGACGCTGCGGGATTTTTCGAGGAACATTACGAAACGCTGCGCGCTGTGATTGAAAACACGCCGGGCCTGAAATTGCAGGAAGACGCGTTTCTCGGCCCTCATAAAATCAGTGGCTGGAAAGATCCGAAGACCACGATGAGCAATGAAGAGCTTTATGATGCTCTTCTGGATACATTGAAAGTCTATGAAATCAATCCTGATGACCTATCAATCACGGCGTCAATGCAGACAAAATTCGCCGTTGACCTGACCCCCAAGGGCGCAACCAAGGGCAATGCCATTCGTTTTGCCGCCTGGCATTACGATGTGCCGTTGAAGAACGTTTATTATGGCGGTGATTCCATCAACGACCTGGATGGAATGCTGGTCGAAGATATTAACATTATCCTGCCCGGCAATGCGCAGGATAGCCTCGTACAGGCCGTTGAGCAGCATATTGAGGACAAAAGCCGGATTTATAAGGCCCAAGCCCCCTACGCCCAAGGCGTTTTCGAAGCCTTGGTTCATTTCGGGCGGCTGGAACAGGAACCAACTATCCCCCATCATCTGGCCGGCCTTGCTCAATGGCGCCCCCAGAACCCTGCCAAGCCGCCACATACGCTCAGACTGTAACGGCTTTATTTCGCGGCGACCCTCAGCCATGCAACCTGATAAGGTGCCAGCGTCAGGGACAAGCCGTGGGCCGCGATCTCATGGCTTTCGCTACTCAGCATATCCACCGCCTGAAGCGTATTGGCGACCTCTTTGGGAATATAGGGCGCCCCTATTTCCCCCAGTGCCGGACGCTCAATGAAAACCTGTTGCGGTTCCGGCGTGCAGTTTGTCAGCGTAACAACCTTTTCCTTGCAGTGCGGGCTGTGACGCAAGATCGAATAGACCGGGCGCGCCCCTGCGGCTTGTCCCTCGACCGTTGCTATACCCACATCACACAGGGCATAAGGACTAAAGGCCGGAGAGCTTTGACGCGCCTCGATGAGCTGTTTTTTGCGATTGAATATCTTGTTCCGTAACATCTCGTAGTTCGTTTCCGGGTTTGTCAGCGCTTTTTCGAACTCATCAGCCTTGACCAGACCGCGGTTTTTATTGCGGCGATGACCGGCCAGCTCATAGAGGTACTCATCATTGAGCAAAGATGTAATCACGCCCATATAATCGGCAGGAACGCAGTGCGGCGCCGTATAAATAAAGGACTGCGACGCCATGAACCGGTCAACGATTTCGTCAATTTCCGCATCCGTCAGGCGGTTTCCGCGCAAGGCCGCCGATTCCGGCGGTGACAAGATCGCCTGCGTCCAGGTAATGCAGGCCTCGTAAGGCACCCGCACCGTTTCGCCATCCACGATTTTGCTCTTGTAATTGATCCCGCCGCCCCGGCGCTCGATTTGATGAAGCAGGAAATTCAGGGCGCTCATGCCTTCCGGCTCCTCTTTGACCTCGGCCATTGGCAAAACACCAACGCCATCATGCGAATTGGTAAAGGCCAGACCAATCCATTCCGGGTTTTTATTGCGCTCTTCCGCCCATTTCAAAATAGCACCGGCGTCCTCGCGGTAAATCGTGAACAAGGACAGCGGCGCCGAAGGAAATTCATAGACCAGATGTCCCTCATCGTTGTTCTGCCCATAGTATGTCTTGATAACGCTCTCGGTCGCGTTGACTTCCGGAACCAGAGTCACCGACGGCGCCACGTCCCGCAGGAACGCCCGCATGGCTTTCAAAACATTATGCGTTTCCTCGATCCCAAAGCAATCCGTCAGGGCTTCCCGGTCCTCAACGCCCAGCATCTTGACCAGGTATCCGATCGCATCGAGGCGAATCCAGCTGGCGCCCTGCCCGACGAAATCCTTGACCAGCGCCTCCATGATTTCACAGAACACACGCGGGTCTTTAATATTGATATCAGCCTGTGTTTCACTGAAGGTACACCAGACGTTTTTGGTTTCGCCCTTGCTGTTGGTGTAGGGAATCACCGGGTGATGTTCCCGCGGACGGAAAACCGGCGCGAGATTCAATTTATCAAGCTTGTCTTGCGGAATTGTTATAAAGAAATCCTCATAACCCGGCTCGTTTTCAATGAATTTTTCAAACAAATCGCCTTTGGCTGACAAATGGTTCAGCACAAAATCAAACATCAAGCCGGCTTTGGCCTCCATCAAGTCTTCGGGCGTACCGTATTTCGGATCCATCCGGTAGTTCATAGCTTCAAATCCGCCATCAGCGCGGCTCGACGGGCCTTGCATGCCTTCATGGATGATCGGGCTGGGAAAATGCGGCAAAATGTGAAGATGTGAGTATAACCCCGCAAGGTTTTCATTGAAAAATTCGCTCAGAACCGGGGCGGGCTTTATGCCATCCTCGACTTCGATGTGATCAACATAAGCAATACAAAGCGCCGTTTTTTCATTAAAGCGGCTATGGTGGGTGTAATGTTCGTCGGCATCACGCAAAAACGCCGGTTCGTTCTTTGCCAGCCATGATGCCAGATCTTTCAGATGCTCCCGTATGCCGCGCAATTCATCCAGCGTGTACAGGCCACGGTTAACGCCGTTCCACTCATGCTCAACCAGCAAAGCGTCAATCCGGTCCAATGTTTCTTCGCGCAATTTTGTGTTCGGCAGGCTCTTCGTTGCTTCACCCGTGGGAAGCGTCTGAATGTTATCTTTCACTTTTTTTTCCTCTATTATCCCGTGAAAGACTCACTTATAAGCTAAACAAATATTTTTCGGCAACAAAAACTATTCCAATATATTTTGTTTGCATTTGGCATAATACATAGATTATAACCTTGCGACGGTGTGAATATATTAAGAGGGTGAACTGGAAAATGCGGACTGATACATCCCATATTATTGTCCTGAAAGGATTGGCCGGGCCGGAAAACGATATCATCGTTGACCATATGAAGAAAAAGGGGAAGCCCTGGCTTTATCAAAACCCCAGAATCAATCACTGGGCCCACAGGCCAACAGCATGGCTAAAAGAACAAGCCGACAAAGAAAAACTTAAATATCGTCTGATCGTGCCCTGGTCTCCGCCCAGCGGAGCAGATGCCGAGATCGACCCTGATCTAAAAGAAATTGCAGATCGTTTGAATATCACGTTCGTTCCCGTTCCCAGAGAAATGAACGAACTGGCCAAGGGCTTTGACGCTTACGCCAAAGGATTTTGGCATAACACCCCGGATGACGCTTTTCCATACGATGAAGACGAATTCAAAGCCTTTCGTGGAATCGACACCATCATGGCTGATGCCACGGTTTCTTATGCCAAGACAGAAATGGCAGAGGGACGGAAACCGGTCGTTAACATCCAGAATAAAGACTTCTATTTCGCCGTCGGTGATATCCGTGATCGCATGCCCCATGTACCGATCACATTTTTCCTGCATCAGGCCGTGACTGGCAGCCTTAAATCGTTAGAACAGATGGAAAGGCTGGATGACGTTATAGATAGCTTGATACAAGCCGATACCCTGTTTTTCCATTCGCGCCGTCAAGCCGATAACTTTGCGCGACTGGTTGTTGAGCGGGGCCGAACGTTTACACGGAAAATCGATCATATCCCCCTTGGCGTGGATATTGATCTTTGGAAAGAAAAACCTCTTAGCTTGGAAGCTCAACGTTTTTCCGAACATGCACTTGATATGGCCGACGGCCGTAAAATTCTTGCTGCCGTTGACCGGTGCGATCGGTTCAAAAACATCCCCGAACGCATGAAAATGGTCGATGCCTATCTTGAGCGCTTCCCGGATGAACAAGACAAAATTGTTTTGATGCAGGCCGTGCCGCTATCAAACGGTGGCGGTAAAGACAACCCGTACGCCGCCCTCAATAACGAAATTATGTCGACGATGGAAGCCATTAATCAAAAATGGGAAGCCCGGGGCATTAGAGCGCCTATTATCAAGCTGAACAATATCCGTGACGAGAAACCTGACGATCGGTTGAATTACGATGAAATTGCAGGCCTTTCTCGCGCTCTAACCACCAAAGGCGGCGTTTACGTTGTCAGCTCAACGGATGAGGGCTATCACATGGGTATCGCCCAATGCGCCATCATGCGTGACTCCCTGTATAAAAACCCATCATTCGAGCATTCAGGGCTGGTGGGACACTGGGTTAGTATTAACGCCGGATTCTACGACCAAAACGATGACATCTGTCATCCTCTATATCCTAACGATATAGAGAGATCCGTGAAATCTCTCAGAGAAGCCCTGAGAGAAAACACGCTGCACAGAACGATCAATCAAACGCACAGGATTGTAAAGTTCCTGAAGAAAAACACCCCGGAAGACTGGGCCAGACGTCAGCTGGAAGAAGGCGAAACAATACTTGAACGTAAACCCGGTTACGCACCCGCTATGACGATCAACGACCAGCAAAACAAGAAAACGCTGGGTTAAAGAAACTCCTTACTTTTTTATCAACGCCTCCCTTGCTGTTAGCGGGGGAGGCGTTATAATCCCTTAACAGCGCGCGGCCGTCACGGTCGATGTGCAGAAGGGAAGGTTTGGCATGATTATCGTATTTGGCTCTAACGTACTGGATCAGTTTTTTCAGCTGGCGGATTTGCCGCCCAAAGACACGGCCATTCACCTCGAAACCCACCATGAAGCCCCCGGAGGCAAAGGCGCGAACCAAGCCATAGCGGCTGCCCGGGCCGGGGCGGACGTTAAATTTTACGGCGCGCTGGGACAAGGCGGCCACGGACGGCAGTTATTCAAAAATCTGGCCGCGCATGAAGTTGACGTATCCGGCATTGAATTCCTTGATATGCCCTCGGGCATGGCCGTCATATTCGTCGATGAAACGGATGGCACCCACCGGGTCGTCGTCAGCCATGGCGCTAATCTGAAAGCGCGGGAAAGCACAATCCCTGACAAAGAGCTTAACAATGACACAACGGTTCTTGTTCAGGCCGAGCTGCCGCTGGTTGAAACTGAATCCCTGGTGCGCCGCGCCAAATCGAAAGGCGCCCGGACCATCATGAACCTGGCCCCGGCCAACCCGTTATCCGAGGATGCCCTGCGGCACCTTGATTTCCTGATTATGAACGAGCATGAAGCTGACGGACTGGGAGAAACGCTGGGTCTGGATACAAAAGACAAATTTGCCTTCGCCCGGAGCCTTCATGACAAATTCGGCACAACCGTGATTATTACTCTGGGTCCGGACGGAACTATTGCCTGCACCGATGAAGGGCTTTTGAGCGTCCCGGCGCTAAAAGTAAAGCCGATTGACACGATCGGCGCGGGGGATGCGTTTTGCGGTTATTTCGCGGCGGCGCTGGATCAGGGGCTCTCACTGGACGAAGCCTTGCGGCGAGCCTCGGTGGCCGGGTCACTGGCCTGCACCCGGATCGGCGCGCAAAGCGCCCTGCCCCCGGCCAAAGATGTCGACATGTATGCCGCCGATATCTCTATTGAAAAAGCAGCCTAGAGTTCCAGTTTTTCGATTTTACCGTTCCGCAAGGTCAATCCCAGACGCCCCTTCAAAAGCGCCTGTGCCTCTTTGCCGAACACGTCGTAGCGCCAGCCGCGCATGGCCGGTATTTCCTCACGCTCGTCACGGGCCAGATCCTCAAGATCGTCTGCAGACGCAATCAATTTGGCGGCAACGCCGTGCTCCCCGGCCTGAATCCGCAGCAACATTTTCAGCATTTCCAAAGCCGGGCCTTTTTCGATGGGCAGGCGCTGTTTACGCTGGACATGGGGGCAGTCTTCCTTGGGCGTATCCAGCCCTTTTTTCACAGCTTCCAGTACATTCTTGCCCAGTTTTCCCCGGGCCATATCGGCAGAAAACCCACGCAAATGTGACAAGGTATCAACCGTTTTAGGTGTTTGCAGGGCAATTTCCGCCAGCGTGTCGTCCTTCAGGACGCGCGGCCGGGGGATATCGCGGCTTTGCGCTTCGCGCTCGCGCCATGCCGCCAGTTCGCGCAGCACCGCCAAGGTCCGGGGCTTGTCAGAGCGGATTTTCACACGCCGCCATGCCTCTTCCGGTTTGTTTTGATAGGTATCGGCACTGGTCAGGATCGCCATTTCTTCTTCTTCCCAGCCCAGACGGCCCCGATCAGCCAGTTCGGCCTTTAATTTCCCGTACACATTGCGCAAATGCGTTACGTCATCGAGCGCATAGACAAGCTGTTTGTTCGACAAAGGCCGCCGGGACCAGTCCGTGAACTGCTGAGCTTTATCAAGCTGGACGCCCGTGATTGTCTGTACCAGATTGGAATAACCGACCTGATCGCCATACCCGCAGACCATGGCCGCGACCTGCGTATCAAAAATCGGATGGGGAACTTTGCCCATCATGTTGTAAAAAATCTCAAGATCCTGCCGCGCGGCATGAAAAACTTTCACGACATTTTTATTGGCCAGAAGATCAAACAGCGGGGTCAGGTCAAGGTCGCCGACCAGCGGATCAATCGCCGCCGGTTCGCCGTCCGGCGCGGCGACCTGAACAAGGCATAGCAGCGGATAATAGGTTTTTTCCCGCAGGAATTCGGTATCAATGGTGATAAAGGGCGCTTGCGAAAGGTCAGCGCAGAGCGCATCCAGTTTGTTTTGTTCGGTGATAATCATGACATCTCTTTTAAACGTGAAGAGAGCAAGACGCCAATAAATAATTTTATATGTCTCGGTAAAAAACCTTGGCGTTTAGGGGCCGGGACGGTTATAAAAGCTTTTTCGGCAAACAGATTAAAACCAAAGGGATACCGATTTATGCACGCCTATCGCACGCACCATTGTGGAGAGCTTCGTCAAGACCATGACGGCCAGACCGTTCGCCTGTCCGGATGGGTCAGCCGTAAACGCGACCATGGCGGAGTGCTGTTCATTGATTTGCGCGACACATATGGCCTGACGCAGTGCGTTGTGGATGAGGGATCGCCGTTGCTGGCCGAAGCCGAGAAATGGCGCCCGGAAAGCACGATCACAATTACCGGCAAGGTTCGCCTGCGCCCCGGTGAAACGGCGAATGCAAACCTGCCGACCGGCGCGATTGAAGTTTACATCGACGAAGCGACCTTGCAGGGCGCCGCCGAAATCATCCCGTTTCAGGTGGCCGAAGATGACGGGGTTGGCGAAGATACCCGCCTGAAATACCGTTATCTTGACCTGCGCCGGGAGGGCATGCATTCCCGCGTGCGCCTGCGCAACAATGTCATTTCATCCATGCGCCGCCGCATGTGGGATCAGGGCTTTCAGGAATTCAACACGCCGATTATGACGGCCTCCTCCCCCGAAGGGGCACGGGATTACCTGGTTCCCTCCCGTTTGCATCCGGGGAAATTCTATGCCCTGCCGCAGGCACCGCAGCAATTCAAACAGCTTTTGATGGTATCGGGCTTTGACAAATACTTCCAGATCGCCCCGTGTTTCCGGGACGAAGACGGCCGCGCCGACCGGCTGGCCGAATTCTACCAGCTCGATATGGAGATGAGCTTTGTCACGCAGGATGACATTTTCAACACAATGGAGCCTGTGATCGGCGGCATTTTCGAAGAGTTTTCCGATTGGACCGGCAAGGCGCACAGCGTTACCGGCACACCGTTCCCGCGTCTGACTTACAAGGAAGCGATGATGAAATACGGCACCGACAAGCCGGATTTGCGCAACCCGCTAGAGATCATCGACGTCACGGAAATCTTCGCCCGCGACGATGTGGAATTCAAAGCCTTCAAAGGCATCATCGACAAAGGCGGCGTGGTTCGCGCGATCAAGGCACCGGGTGTCGGTGACAAGCCGCGTAGCTTCTTTGACAAGCTGAACGACTGGGCGCGCGGCGAAGGAGCCGTGGGTCTGGGATATATCCTGTATGCCGACGGCGAAGGCAAAGGGCCGATTGCCAAATTCGTGCCGCCTGCCGCACAGGACGCCATGAAGGAACTGGCCGGGCTGGAAAACGGCGATGCGATTTTCTTTGTCTGTGATCTTGAGAAAAAAGCCGCGCCGATGGCCGGAAAAGCCCGCGATGCGATTTGCAACGCCATGGAGTGCCGGGAGTCCGGCGTTTACAAATTCTGCTGGATTGTCGACTTCCCGATGTATGAGCTGAACGAAGAAACGGCCAAGATCGACTTTTCGCACAACCCGTTTTCGATGCCGCAGGGCGGCCTGAAGGCGCTGAATACCGAAGATCCGCTGGAGGTTCTGGCGTGGCAGTATGACTGTGTTTGCAACGGGTTTGAATTGTGCTCCGGGGCGATCCGGAACCATTCTCCCGAGCTGATGGAGCGCGCCTTTGCGATTGCCGGGTATGACCGCGAGGTGCTGGAGAAAAAGTTCGGCGGGATGCTGAACGCCTTTAAATACGGGGCTCCGCCGCACGGTGGCTGCGCCTTCGGGATAGACCGTATCGTAATGTTATTGGCCAATGAGCCGAACCTGCGCGAAGTTTACGCCTTTGTCATGAACGGCCGTTATGAAGACGTGATGATGGGCGCCCCGTCCGAAGCCACGCCGGAGCAGCTCAAAGACCTGCACCTAAAGCTGAACCTGCCGAAGGACAAGGTGAAGGTCGAGGACGCGGCTTAATCCTATCTATCTTGTCATTGCGAAGGAATGTATATGACCGAAGCAATCTTCTGGATTGCCGCGTCGGCCTTAACGGCCTCCTCGCAATGACGGGTTTCCTGTAAAATCCCGGACCATCGCCATCAGAGCGTTTTCGCTTTGATTTGAACACGAGGCAGTCAAGGCGCGGCGCGCGCAGCGTACATAAAAGTACGTGAGCACGAAAGTACGTGAGCACGCCAAGGCCGAAGGATAACGAAGTGTACGCCCAAATGGGAAATGCTCTGGGAAAAAGGTTGGCCCGGTGACATGTTGGGGACACATCAACCGGGCCGGGGGTATCGTCTGCCTAGGGTTTGGGTTCACGGTTAGGGAGGGTTGGCAGACGAAAACCAAACGAAAACCGTTTTTAAAAACTCTTATTCCGCAGCAATGCTCTCTTTCCGGGATTCAATCCCTGTGCCGAAAAATCGCTGGACCGTATCTCCCTTGCCATAGGCACGCAGGCAGACACTGGCCCGGACGGGAAGTTCTTCCCCGTGCCAGGCCAGTGCCAGATTATTCAACTGCCGGACGAGTTCTTGCGCCCTTGCAGCAGCTGATCCCTGTGTTGTGTTGGAGAGTAGGAGAACAAAATTATCATCTTCCAGACGGCCGGCGGCATCCATCAGGCGAATGCTGCCCGCCAGGGCATGCCCGACCAGCCGCAAGCAGGCATCGCCCGCCAGAAAACCATGTTCGGCCTGGATTGTCTGGAAATTATCGACATCGATCAGCAGCAACAAGCCGCCATCGCTCAAATTACGTTCGCAGCGCGCCAATTCGCGGGAAAAAGCCTCACAAAAGCCGCGGCGATTTAATACCCCTGTCAACTCGTCGGTCGTCGCCAGATTTTCCAACTGGCTGATTCTTATTGTTTGTTCGTTCAGGCGTTGTTCGGCGCGCGCCAGCATCCGGCCCGCTTTTTCAAGCAATGTCAGAATACGGTGCGGCACCTGATGGCCGTCATTATCGCGGGGACGGCGCAGCAATCCGGCCAAAACGGCATTTTTCCCGTCAACCTGTCCGGCTTTGGGCATGCCTGTATTATATTTTACAAAGTTCGTTGTCATCGCCGATCCGTTTGTCCGTAAAAACATCTCTTTTTGTTTCAAACAATGGTTTTAAAAAACCGTCACCCAAAATGCGAAAGCCAAGCCTTCATGAGAAAAGACCTTGCGAGGATCGTGCCAACCGGGACAAATAAATTTTTTCATTTAAATTCAATATATTAACAGGGTATAACTTCCCATCCTCCACGCGGCATTTTTAACCGCCCTTCCCTATCCGGGCTATTTTTGCCTGCGGGGTCGGCAATAATTGCCACAGAAGGATCGAAAACGGCATTGTTGGCTCTTTGCCCGGCCGGTTTTATCCTTTATGATAGAAGAATGATTAAGCTTTCCCCTGACCGTTATATTTATCTGCTGATCGCTTTTATCGCGGTACTGGCTTTTATTGACCTGAAGGGAAGCCCGGCGGGCAAGGAACCGCCTGCGCCGCAGCCCATGACTGAAGCGCTCGTTTCCAGAGATTCCGCTGTGAAACCGGCACAGATCATCGACGGGCTGGCCGCCCATAAAGCCCTGTACGAGATCGAAATGACGGCCCGGCGCAGCAGCGCCCAAATTCTGAACATCAGCGGCCAGATGTTTTTCGAATGGCGCCCTGTCTGCGAGGCATGGACATCGGATCACCAATTTAACCTGACATACGAGTATGCCGAAACCGCGCCGATGCATATCACCAGCGATTTTTCGACCTACGAAGCCTTTGACGGCGAAAGTTTTAACTTCAGTTCCCGGCGCAGCCGTAACGGCGACATCTATGAGGAACTGCGCGGAAGAGCGGAAAGCCCTCCCGGCAAGGAAGGAACCGTTTCCTATACGATCCCGGCTAATTTTTCTCTCGATTTGCCACCCGGCACCCTGTTCCCGGTCAGTCATACGATGGCCCTGATCGCGCAGGCCCGGAAAGGCAAAAAATTCTTTAATGCCACGGTGTTCGACGGCAGCGACGAAGACGGCCCGGTTGAAATCAATGCCTTCATCGGCAAAGAGCTTTCCCCGGAAGAGAAAATCAAAGACCGCGCCAATGTCGACCAAACTTTTCTCGACACCAGAGCCTGGCATGTGCGCATGGCCTTTTTCCCTTTGGCCGAACCGGCCGCCGATTCCGATTATGAAATGGATGTCGTCTTGTATGAGAACGGCGTCATCGGCGATATGCTGGTCGAATACAAGGATTTTTCGGTGACACAAAAGCTGGTGGCGCTGGAAAAACCCAAAACATCGCCATGTCATTAAAAAAATTAAGGTTTTCGCAAATATTTACCGGCTAATATAAATATCGTGATATAAAGAGGAACTGTTTTCACTAACAATAAAAAGTCATGGCACAAACCGTACTGATCGTCGAAGACAATGACCTGAACATGAAGCTTTTCCATGATCTTCTGGAAGCGCATGGCATTGACACAATCCAGACCAAGGAAGGCAACAAGGTTCTGGAACTGGCGCGGACACACAAGCCTGACCTGATTTTAATGGATATACAGCTCCCCGAAGTTTCCGGCATGGACATTACCAAGTGGCTAAAAGCCGACGAGGAACTTAAATCAATTCCGGTGATTGCCATTACGGCCTTCGCGATGAAGGGCGATGAGCAAAAAATCCGTGAGGGCGGCTGTGAAGACTATATCTCCAAGCCGATTTCCGTTTCTACATTTATTGAAACAGTCCAGAAACATCTGGGTACAGATAAAGATTAAAAAAACAAAAGAGGGGCTGCTGAACAATGTCTGCGCGTGTTTTGGTCGTCGATGATATTTTACCCAACGTTAAGCTGCTGGAAGCCAAGCTGAGCAGCGAGTATTACGACGTCCTGACGGCCACCAGCGGCGAGGAAGCCCTTCGGAAAGTTGAGAGCGATCGCCCCGACATCGTTTTGCTGGATGTCATGATGCCGGGCATGGACGGCTTTGAAGTCTGCAAGAGAATCAAGGAAAACCCCGCCGCGGCCCATATCCCTGTGGTAATGGTGACGGCGCTGACCGACAATGTCGACCGGGTGCGCGGTCTGGAAGCCGGAGCTGATGATTTCCTGAGCAAACCGGTCAACGATACTGCGCTGATGGCGCGGGTGCGGTCTCTGGTTCGTTTGAAAATGACCGTTGATGAGTGGCGCACACGGGAAACGACGGCTTCACAGCTTGGCGTTACCGATGAAAATGCGTCTGTGATGAACGAGCCTGTCGAACATGCCCGTGTTCTGGTCGTTGAAGATCAGGAATTCGAAAGCGATAAAATCGTCGATATCCTGAAACAGGATGACGACACGACTGTTACCGTGGAATCCGGTATGCAGGCGATGGAACAGGTTTCCCAGCATGAAGCCTTTGACCTTTTGATTGTAAGCCTGAACCTGAAACAGGAAGACGGGCTGCGCTTGTGCTCTCATTTGCGTTCCAACGAAAAGACCCGCTCTATCCCGATTTTGATGATTGGCACCGAGGATGATATGCCGCGCATCGCGCAAGGATTGGAAATCGGCGCCCATGATTACATTATCCGCCCGGTTGACCGTAACGAATTGCTGGCCCGCGCCCGCACACAAATCCGGCGGAAACGTTTTCAGGAACGTCTGCGGGCCAATTACGAGGTGAGCTTGTCGATGGCGCTTACTGATTCCCTGACGGGGCTGTATAACCGGCGTTACATGGAAGTCCACCTTCAAAAACTTCTCCAGAAAAACCAGGAAAGCAAGAAAAGCCTGTGTGTTCTTCTTTTGGATATCGACCATTTCAAGGATGTCAACGATACCCATGGCCACGGTGTCGGGGATGAAGTTTTGAAGACGTTTGCGTTTCGCCTGCAGGATAATTTGCGGAGTTTTGACCTGGTGGCCCGGCTGGGCGGTGAGGAGTTTGTCGCCATCCTGCCCGACACGTCGGAAGATATGTCCCAGTTGATTGCCGAGCGTCTGCGACGCTCTATCTGCGACAAACCGTTTAAATGCAGCACGCCTGACGGAGAACTTAGCATTTCAACATCCATCGGCGGTGCCCTGATTGACCATAACGGCCACAGCGTTGAGGAAGTACTGGAGCGCGCCGACAAAGCGCTTTATCAGGCAAAGGACAGCGGCAGAAACTGCACCGTATTCGAAGATATTGGTAAACTCGACCCCGATAAATTCAAAATCGGCGACCGCCAGCTTATTGAGTAATCACACTATCCGCCGGCGCGGCAATGAATTCAGGATTCAGGAATTTCCGTCCGGCATGACCGTAGCTCATTTCCACTCCGTCCATATCCGTCATAGCGCCCCCGGCGCTCAGCAAAACTGCATGTCCCGCCGCGATATCCCATTCACAGGTCGGGCCAAAACGCGGGTACAGATCGGCCTTACCAGCAGCCACAGCGCAAATTTTCAGGGATGAGCCTTTTTTCAGGACTTTGGCTACTTTCTGGCCGTCGAGAAATTTAGCCAGCTTTTCATCACTGCCGTGAGAACGGCTGGATACAATGGTCAAACCTTCCTTGGGCGGGCGGCGGACATGAATAGACTTTTCCTTGTCGGTGTCCTCCAGCCAGCGAATTGCCGTTCCCGGACCGCTTCCTGCGTAAAGTTCGCCCTTCACCGGCGCATAAACGACGCCCAGAATCGGTTTATTTTTATGGATCAGGGCGATGTTGACCGTGTAATCGCCGCTGCCGGAGATAAATTCCTTGGTCCCGTCCAAAGCGTCGACCAGCCAGAAATAGTCCGCCCCGGTCAGACCGGGAATCCGCCCTTCTGCCACCGCTTCCTCGCCGATAAACGGGATGCCGGGCAATATGTCAGACAGCGCTTTTTCAATCAACGTCTCGGCTGCCCGGTCGGCTTCGGTCACAGGCGAACCATCCCCCTTGGCTTCCGCGCCCTGATAGCCGCTCTCATCAAAATATTCGAGGGTGACTTCTCCGGCTTCCCGTGCCACGCGGCGCACCATGTTGCACAGAGCCGTTGGATGAGCGAGGAGTTTTTCAGACATTATCCGGCCACCGCTTTACTGTCTTCCTTTACAACGATTTGCGCTTCGATGTAGTCGATGACCTGCTGTACACAGGTTTCAACATCGTTGTTTTGGGTGTCGACGACCATTTCCGGGTTTTCCGGCGGTTCGTACGGTGAATCGATCCCGGTAAACTCTTTAATCTGTCCGCCACGAGCCTTTTTATACAGCCCCTTCGGGTCACGGCCTTCGCAGGTCGCCAGATCGGCCTTGACGTAGATTTCGTGGAACCGCGCCGGGGACGCCTTACGCGCCCGGTCCCGGTCTTCCCGATACGGCGAAATAAAGGCCGTCACACAGATATTTCCGGCATCGGCCATCAGCGCCGCGACTTCCCCGATACGGCGAATGTTTTCGGCCCGGTCTTCCGGCGAAAATCCCAAATCGGAGTTCAATCCGTGCCGCACGTTA
This sequence comes from Rhodospirillales bacterium, assembly GCA_020638175.1. Lineage (NCBI taxonomy): Bacteria > Pseudomonadati > Pseudomonadota > Alphaproteobacteria > Rhodospirillales > Rhodospirillales bacterium. Next base: position 752,055 of record JACKJA010000002.1, on the reverse strand, counting down.
TCGCCGTCCAGAACGTATGTGTGATAGCCGCGCTCAAACAAGGCGCGTTCGACCGCGATGGCCAATGTCGATTTTCCGGCCCCGGACAAACCCGTAAACCAGAAAACCGCGCCATAATGGCGGTTTTGGCGGGCACGCGCTTCATAGCTGGTCAGGGATTCAACCTGATAGATATTCTGCGCCACCGGCTTTTCAGCCCGGCGCTGGTCGGCATAGCCCTCCATCGAGATCGTTCCGCCCCCGGCCACATCATGCCCGTCATAGAGCACCAGACGTCCCATGCGGCTATTGTCGATGTAAGGATCAAGAGGCAGCAATTCCCGCGCCCGCAACGTGATTTCCGCCACGGCATTGCGTTTCACTTCACCGGCCTCGCCGCTTTGCGCGAGATCCTGAGTATCAATAACACGTTCGATGGATTGCACAGAAACCGTTGATTCCTGGGTGCCATAGCGGACCTTGTAAGAATTTCCGACCTTCATCGGCCGATCCGCCAGCCAGAAAATATTCGCCCGGAACACATTCGACAGCATCGGCGGATTTTTCACGTGCGAGCCGACATGGCCGCGCTCGACAAAAATCTTGTCGTCGAGTGTAATCCCGATCGACTCGCCCGCACGGGCTTCGACTTTGTTCTCGTCATGCGGCCAGACCGCCAAAGACGTAACCGTCGCCTCTTCCCCCGTCGGGGAGAACATCAACTTATCCCCTTTGCGCAGGATGCCGGTTTCAACGCGGCCGACGATGTAGCGTTTTTTATCCTGATGGTAAACATCCTGAATCGGGAAACGAAGAGGCTGCGCCACAGGCGGCATCGCCACTTCGAAGCTGTCGAGAACAGCCGTCAGTGCCTTGCCTTTGTACCAATCCATATGCTCGCTACGCTGGGCAATCATATCGCCGTGACGGGCAGAAATCGGTACGATGTGGCTGGCATGCAGGCCAATCGAAGATAAATAACTCTCTACTTCGCGGGAGACTTGAGTGAAACGCTCCGCATCGTATTCTACCATGTCCATTTTGTTGATGACCACGGCCACCTGACGCAGCCCCAGCAAATGCAACAGGTAAGCATGGCGGCGGGTTTGTTCGCGCACCCCTTCGGTCGCGTCAACAACCAGAACCGCCGCATCAGCCGCGGCCGCCCCGGAAATCATGTTCTTCAGAAATTCGCGGTGGCCCGGCGCGTCAATAATCACGTAATCGCGGGCTTCCGTTGAAAACCAGATTTGCGTGGTATCAATGGTGACGGCCTGATCGCGCTCTGCCTGCATCGCATCGAGCACAAACGACCATTCAATCGCTTCGGCTCCGCGTTTTTTCGAGATTTTCTGCAGCTCTTCAAACTTGCCTTCGGGCAGCGAATCCGTATCGTAAAGCAAACGCCCGATCAGGGTCGATTTCCCGTGATCGACATGGCCGACGATGACAACACGCAGTTGCTGGTATTTAAGAGGAGAATCGTTGGTCATTGTCTACATGTATCCTTTTTCGCGCAGTTTTTCGAAGCTGTCTTCAGCTTCATGGTCCATCGCGCGCCCGGCGCGCTCAGCCGTTTTGGTCGTTTCCAGTTCGTGAATAATATCGTCGATGGTTGCAGCGTCGCTTTTAATCGGGAAGGTAATGTTTTTCTCTCCCAGCGAACGATAACGCATGCCATCTTTGGCAAAGTAAAGCGGGACGGTCGGGATATTCTCGCGCTTGGTATAGCGCCAGATATCAATTTCCGTCCAGTGCAACAGCGGGTGAATCCGCACATGGCACCCATCGGGGAATTCGGTTTTATACTGGTCCCAGAATTCGGCGGGCTGGTCCTTGAAGTCCCATGTCCCGTCCAGCGTCCGCGGGGAAAACACCCGTTCCTTGGCGCGCATGGATTGTTCATCCCGGCGAATACCCGCGATAATGCCGCGATATTTCTCGTTTCTCAGCAGGTTTTTCAACCCTTCGGTTTTACGCATCGCCGCGCGGGTTGCCGGCGGCAGGGTCTGGTCCATCTCTTCTTCGGGCGGGCACAGCTCGACTTTCAGCGGCAGGTTCCATTCCTTGACGAGATTATCGCGGAATTCATAAACTTCAGGCAATTCCATTTCGGTATCAAGCTGGACCAGCGGAAACGGCACCCGGCCATAAAACGCCTTGCGGATCAGCCACAGCATTACGTTTGAGTCTTTGCCAATCGACCACAGCATGGCCAGCGGCTCAACGCGATTATAGGCCTCGCGCATGATGTAGATTGATTTGGCTTCCAGTTCGTCTAGATAGGGATACAATGTCGTCTACGCTCCTGTTGCTTCTTTTAATTTTTGTACCGATGGCTTTATGGCATCGCGGCCAATGGACACATAATGAAAGCCCGTGCTTTCCATGTCCGCCGTTTTATATACGTTGCGCAGATCAATCAAACATTTTTCCGCCATCACCGCGCCCAGCTTATCAAGGTCCAGCGCGCGGAATTCATTCCACTCGGTCAGAATAACAAGCGCATCCGCCCCCGCCGCCACATCATAGGCATTGTTTGCCCATTCCACGTCATCAATCCATTCACAGGCGGCTTCCATAGCTTCGGGATCGTAAGCCGCGACTTTAGCCCCGGCCTGTTGCAGCATCGGGATAATCGTCAAAGACGGCGCATCGCGCATGTCGTCGGTATTCGGCTTGAACGCCACGCCCAGAATGCCGATCCGCTTGCCGTGCACATCCCCGCCACATGCCGCGACGATTTTGTCAGCCATACGCGCCTTGCGGTCTTCGTTCACGGAGACAACCGTTTCGACGATACGCTGCGGCGCGCCGTATTTCTGGCCCGCGCGGGTCAACGCCAACGTGTCTTTCGGGAAGCAAGAGCCTCCGTAACCCGGCCCGGCATGCAGGAATTTACCGCCGATCCGGCCATCAAGGCCGATCCCCTTGGCAACTTGCTGCACATCCGCGCCCACCTGTTCGCACAAATCGGCGATTTCGTTGATGAAGCTGATTTTGGTCGCCAAAAAGGCATTGGCCGCATATTTAATCAGCTCCGCCGTTTCCGGACTGGTGAACAAAATAGGCGTTTCGTTGATAAAGAGCGGGCGGTAGATATCACGCATAACTTTTTGCGCGCGCTCTGACGCCACGCCGACAACAACGCGGTCTGGACGCATAAAGTCGTCAATCGCCGCGCCTTCGCGTAAAAACTCAGGATTGGAGGCCACATCAAAATCCGCGCCGGGCGCCGTTTCGCGGACAATGCGCTCGACTTCCTTTGCCGTCCCCACAGGAACAGTGGATTTGTCGACGATCACCGTATAGCCGTCCAGATTTTCGGCAATCTCCTGTGCCGCCCCGTAAACGTAGGACAGGTCTGCATCCCGCCCGTAGCGGCGTGACGGCGTCCCCACCGCAATAAACACGGCGTCAGCTCCCTTCACCGCCGGCGCGATATCGGTTGTAAACTCAATCCGTCCCGCATCAATCTGGCGCGCCAAAAGATCATCCAGACCGGGCTCGTAAATTGGTATTTCTCCGTTCTTCAGACGCTCAATCTTGCCCGCGTCTTTATCGACACAAATAACCGTATGACCGAACTCGGCAAAACATGTCCCGGAAACGAGACCAACATAGCCGGTTCCTACCATGACAATACGCATTTTCAACCTCCACAGCCTGTATTTTCTGCTTTTCCCGCGGACCCTACCTTATTTTTTATCCGCAAGAAAGACCGGATTATGCTTTCTTTTATTTTTTCTTGAAAAGCAATATGTCAACATGATAGATGTCTGTACAACAAAATACACAAATGGATCCGCAAGTTTTCTTGAGTTTAGCTGTAAAATTGTATAAACACTTAGGCTCGGGATTTTTACTGGAACTATTTTTTGCGAGGAAGAGACAATGGCAAAGAAACAAGAAACAACACAAGAAAACCAAGGCGGAGCCGCGGCGACCCTGCCATTGTTTTACACTTCTCCGACACCGCTGGATGCTAAAAAACATGCCGATATGGGGCTGAAAAAGGATTTCGGCTTCGGGTTCACACGCGGCGTTAATGCCGTCCCGGTCAACATGATCGAAATGCCGCAGATTTGCCATTTCTATCCCATCGCTTTTTCTCCGGACCAAAATGCTACGCCGGTGGCTTTGCTCGGCCTGAGAGACAACGAAAACCTGTTTTTGAACGATAAAGACCAATGGCTGGAACATTCCTATATTCCGGCTTACATCCGTCGTTATCCCTTTATTTTTTCCGAAATGCCGGACAGCGAACAGCTCACGCTCTGCATTGATATGAACGACAGCGTTGTCGACAGCGCCAGCGACCAAAAGTTTTTTGATGCTGAAGGCAAGGCCAGCGCACTGTCACAAAATGCGCTGGAGTTTTGTAAATCCTATCACGCGGCCGCCCAGCAAACGCAAGAGTTCTCAAAAGCTCTGGCCAATAGCGGCCTGCTGGTAGAACGCAGCGCAGAGATCAATGTCGGTGGCGACAAGAAAATCAGCTTTTCAGGATTCCGGATCATCGACGAGCAAAAACTGGCTGAGCTGTCTGATGAAGACTTTATGGAATGGCGCCGCAAAGGGTGGCTGCCCTTTATTTACGCGCACCTGTTTTCCGGTTCACAGTGGCAACGCCTGACGGTTCTTCTGCGGGAGCGTATGGCGAACGAAAGCAAATAGCTTACAATTTCATCCTTAAAGGAGGATTACAATCATGGCTAAAGTCGGCGCGCAGCGTGCTGCAGAATTAACAGGCAAATCAAAGTCCACTATTCAGCGGGCAATGAAAAGCGGTAAGATTTCCTACGAAGTCGATAATAATGGTCGCCGCCTGATTGATGTGTCGGAACTGGATCGCGCTTTTGGTCTAACCTCCCAGGCAAGCAGCCCGGCCGAAGACAAAACGGTCGAAAATGAAATTGAAAAAGCCTCCCAGATCCTCGAGATGGAACGCATGAAAATGCGCATCCGGATGCTGGAAGACCAGATCGAAGCCAGCAAGGATACGATTGAAGACCTGAAAGAACAGCGCGATCAGTGGCAAAAACAGGCCCAGCAAGTTCTGCTGACCAGCCAGTACAGCCAAAAACAGGCTGAAGAGCTAAAAGAAGAGCTGAAGGAACGGGAGCGCCGTTCGCAAATCCGTCGCCAGCAAAAAATGGAACAAAGCCGGGTGGGCAACGAAAACCGGAAAACCGGTCCCATCGAAAAACAACGGCAGGCTGATAAGAAATCCTCTTTCAGCGGATTGTGGCAAAAAATCCGGGGTCCGGAAACAAACAGCAAACAAAAAGCCGCCAGCTAGTTTGCCTTTCATATATTTTTCTCAAAAGCCGCATTCGAACAAATGTGGCTTTTTTGTTTTTTATTCTCAGGGGTTCCTTATGCTATGATAAAAGGGATATGAGCACACAATCCAGATGGAGTATCTGTCTTTTATTCGTTCTGGCCGGTTACATTATGCTGGCGGGGGGCGTTGTTATGGCGCAGACAGAACAACAATCCGAACAAGTCATGGCCCTGTTTAATCAACTGCCTGAGGACGTCCAGAATAATATTCTGGATGAAAGCCGGGAGTTTGAGACTTATTGTCTGGGGATCGATACATATTCCGAATACCACGATTGCGAATGTCTGGCTCACCGTTTTTTTGAAGAACGCGTTAAAAGAGGTCCGCGCCAGCATATGTACTCCCTGTTTGGCGACCTGAAAAGGGAATGCCCGGATATTGCCGGAATGGCGGGTAAATCTTATGATTCCTGCATGCGTATTATGGTTTCGCAGCCGGAAAACATCGAAAAAGTCTGTACATGCTATGCCAACAATCTGGCCCGTGCCTATGCCGAACATCCCAACCCGGATTACCGCTATGTCATGGATTTAGGGTCCAATGTTATGGTGAAGTGCCGCATGAAAGTCCGGCAGGGATTAGAGTAAATCCCCGGACAAAAAATCGTCTGCCGCCAGAACCACCGCAGACAAGGCCTTATGACGCGGTAAAATATGATCCCTGTAAAATCCCGCCCGTTCCCGGTCAGCTTTATCCCCCACCGCTGCGCGCCGGGCCATCATAACAGCGCCGCAAACAACGCCAAACGCATTCAGATAGGATGTTGCCCGGCTGGCAATGGCGTCCATCTGGCCACTCCCGGCCAGATGGAGCATGTGGGCCGTCGCCTCTTTCACCGCCTCCAACGCCTCCAGAACCGGCTTGCAAAGAGCCGATAGCTCCCGGTCCTGTGCGGCTATCTCGGCAAGCACAGATGTTAATTCCGCCTGATAGGCTTTCACCGCTTCGCCTTTGTCCATCAGCAGCTTACGAAAGGCCAGATCAAGCGCCTGAATCCCGTTAGTGCCTTCGTAGATCGGTAAAATACGGGCATCCCGGTAGAATTGCGCCGCGCCGGTTTCCTCTATGAAGCCCATACCGCCATGGACTTGCACCCCCAGAGACGCAACCTCGACAGCGTTATCGGTACACCATGATTTGACGATCGGAGTCAGGATATCCACGCGGGATTGCGCCGTCGCATCCCCGCCGCGCGCCTTGTCCAGATTAAGCGCTGCTTCATAGGCCAGCGCCCGTCCGGCTTGTGTTAGAACTTTCATGGTCAAGAGCATGCGGCGCACATCCGGGTGTTCGATAATTGCGGCTTTCGCCCCGCTCTTGTCACCAATTTTGGCACTTTGCACACGCTCGCCCGCGTAGGCCAGCGCTGCCTGATACGCTGCCTCACCAATCGCCACGCCCTGCAGCCCCACCGACAGCCGGGCATTGTTCATCATGGTGAACATGTACTTCAAACCTTGGTTCTCTTCTCCCACCAGATAGCCGGTCGCACCGCCGTTATCGCCGAAGCTCATCGTACAGGTCGGGGACGCATGGATACCGAGTTTATGTTCCAGACCTGCGCAAATCAGGTCGTTGCGGGTGCCGTCTTCAAGGAATTTGGGAACGATAAACAGGGAAATACCTTTTACCCCTTCCGGCGCCCCGGTCACACGGGCCAGAACAAGGTGAATGATATTGTCCGTCAGGTCGTGCTCCCCATAGGTAATGAAGATTTTCTGGCCGGTAATTTTATAGGTGCCATCGGCCTGTTTTTCCGCCTTTGACCGGATTGCGCCCAGATCGGAACCGGCCTGCGGCTCCGTCAAATTCATCGTTCCGGCCCATTCACCGGAAACAAGTTTGGGAAGGTAAAAGGATTTTTGCTCATCGGAGCCATGGGATTCAATGGCTTCGACCGCGCCCTGATTGAGGAGTGGACACAGGCCAAAGGACATATTCGCACCTTGCCACATTTCCTGTACCGGGAACGCCAATACCCACGGCAATCCCTGGCCGCCATATTCCGGGTCGAACGGCACGCCGTTCCAGCCCATTTCGCAATACTGGCGATAAGCGTCCTTCCAGCCCGCCGCCGTGGTGACGCTTCCCTCTTTCAGGATACAGCCCCCGGCCTTATCTGCCTGATGGTTCAGGGGTGCCAACACGCCGGAGGCCAGTTTCCCGGCTTCCTCCAAAATGGCCGTCACCGTTTCGGTATCCAGTTCAGCGGCCTGCGGCAAAGCGCTGATGTCCAGCACATCACGCAGCAAAAACACCATATCGTGGGTGGGGGCTTTATAATCGGGCATGAAACACCTTTTTCGTTCAATTCGGTTTTCATTTTACACGATATTTTGAAACTGGCACGCCCCTTGCGATGTTATTTCATGGAAAAGAAACCGATGGAATTTGAATACGCCATGTCTTTGAGTGAAAACATAATAAATAACAATGCGTTAGCGGCTCTAACCCGGCAAGCCGCCCCGCAAGTGATTAGCGCTATCAAAACCGCCAGCGCCAAAACAGGGGTCGATTTTGCCTATCTGGTGGAACAGGCTGCCGCCGAAAGCGGTTTCAAGGCGGGGATTAAATCCACAACCAGCAGTGCAACGGGATTGTACCAGTTCATCGAAAGTACATGGCTGAACATGGTTGAAAAATACGGCGACAAATACGGGCTGGGTGATCTGGCCTCCCGAATCAAAGGCGGGGAACACAAACAAAATGCCGCCCTGAAGCAGGAAATTCTGGATTTACGCAAAGACCCGAAAACCGCTTCGGTCATGGCCGCCGAATTTGCCGCTGAAAACCAGCGCTACATGGAATCGCAAGGGGTCAAGGATATCGGATCGGTCGAGCTGTATCTGGCGCATTTCATGGGAGCCGGCAGTGCCACGGCCTTTTTGAAAGCCAATGAAGACGCGCCGCTACAAACCGCCGCTGACCTGTTCCCCAAGGCGGCGCGCGCCAATCGCAACGTGTTTTACGATTCAAAAACCGGACAGGCCCGGACACTGGCGGGCGTTTATGATTTCTTTGCCAAAAAATTCGAGGCCAGCACCGGAAACGGCACCATGATGGCCGATAATGCCCCCTCAGCCGTGCCGCCGCACGCCGGCGCTATTAAAGCCACAAACCGGCCGACAAGCACCGCTTTTCCAAAATTTGCCGGTTTTTCATCCAAGGATGCCGTTTTGTCGTTTATCTCCCATCCGGCCCTGAAATATTTATCCGCTGACGGCAGCGATAGCTGGGTCCGCCGGCCCTTGATGCCGCAAGCATCCCTGATCGCCAGCCCGGTTGAGCTTATGATGCTGGCACGTCTGGAAACGCCGGAACGCACCCGTCCCTAGCGGATTTCCCCTGCATTTTCTTGCTTTTTCAACTGTTTTCATATAGGATAAGGGCATAGTTGAAAGGGAGAAAATTATGGCTAACGCCTCAGATGAAAAAGAAAACAGCAAACCACAAGATGCTTTTGGTTATGCCGCTTTTTACAAAATCCATACGCAGGATCTGATTAAAAACTCCGCGCGGTTTGTCGTTGACGCGGCCCGTGCCTTTAACGAGCAGGCCAAAAAGCTGAAAGAAAAACTTTTCTTTATAGACCAGCCGCCAACGCCCGACCCGTCGTAATTAACGCCGGGAACCCGCCGCGGCGCGGCGCAGGCGATCATTAATCGCCAGACCTAATCCGTTATCAGGGATCGCCATCACAGCGATCCCTTTGTTATTGGGGCTATCAAGTTCATTGAGCATCCGAAACAGGTTGGCGGCAGCCTCGTGCAGATCGCCCGCTTCGCTTAAATTTCGAAACTGATGTTCCGGCAGATCTTTCGCAGCGCCACCGCCTTTGATACCCATAAATTTAATTGAACCAAAGGCCAGAAGCGCTTCGCCCGGTTCCAGATCAACCGCATTCAGGCGCACAGGGATCGACGGCGCATAGTGGCGTAGAAGCTGGCCAGGTGATTTTGGCTTATCGTGATCGCCGAGATCCACCGTTACTTCACAATCCAGCACTTCGGCGATCTGTTCTGCCGTAATCGCGCCGGGACGCAAGACAACGGGCTGCTCACCGCTTAAATCCAGAACCGTCGACTCAAGGCCCACATCACAGGGGCCGGCGGCGAGGATCATATCAACGGAATCGCCGAGGCTTTCCGCCACCAGAAGCGGCGTGGTCGGTGATACGCTGCCAGATTTATTGGCGCTCGGCGCCGCCAGCGGTACACCTGCCGCTTTGATAAGTGCCAGTGCGGTTTTATGGGCCGGCACCCGCACAGCCTGCGTCGGCAGACCTGCGCCGCAGAGTTCAGAGACTTTGCAATCGGCCCGGCGCGGCAGGACCAAGGTCAACGGCCCCGGCCAGAATGCCTGTGCCGCCGCATAAGCCCGGTCATCCATTTCGACGATCTGCGCGGCGGCTTCGGCGCTTTCGATATGGGCGATCAGGGGATTAAAGGCCGGACGGCCTTTGGCCTCGAAAATTCCCGCTACCGCTTCGCCATTGGTCGCATCGGCGGCAAGGCCATATACCGTTTCCGTCGGCATGGCCACTAACCCGCCGTCTCGCAGTATGGCGGCGGCTTCCTGTATCGTTTTTGCATTTGCGGTTTTTATCATGGACAAGATATTGTCATCGCGAGCACAGCGAAGCAATCCAGAATCTTTAACAAAACCGGATTGCCGCGTCGGGCTTACCGCCCTCCTCGCAATGGCGTTTTGCAGGAATGAAGCTCTCCCCCGGTTTGCGGCTGCGGCACGCCAGTTGTTTCCGGCAGGGACAACGGCAGGCCCAGCAGCGACCGTACGGCCAGATAGGCGAAGCATTCGGCTTCGATGGCGTCGCCGTTATACCCCGCGCCCTCAATTGGTTTTACCGGAACGTCCAAACATTTTTGCAGACTTTCGATCAGATGGGCGTTTTTTCGTCCCCCACCGCAGGTAAACCAAGCCATGGGCGACGACGGGAAATGATCGCAAGCCTTGGCAATAGCCTCGACCGTGAAGGCGCTTAATGTGGCCAGCGCATCTTCCGGTTTTTCCGGCAAAGGCGGCAGGGATGTTTCAAAAGTATTTCGATCAAGGGATTTGGGTGGGGACGCTAAAAAATACGGGTGTTGTAAAAAAGATATGATGGCCTCTGCGTCTACCTTCCCGGATGCGGCTAATTCTCCGTTTACATCAAATTCACGGCCCAGATGACGCGATACATAATCATCCATCAGGGCGTTGGCCGGACCGGTATCAAACGCGATAAGCTTCCCATCCTTACTCACATAGGTCACATTCGCCACGCCACCAAGATTGAGAACCGCGACCGGTTTATCCTGCGCCTCCATAATCGCCCTGTGGTAGAGTGGTGCCAGCGGCGCGCCCTGCCCGCCGGCCTTTACATCGGCGGTGCGGAAGTCGTTAATAACATCCATGCCGGTTTCGGCCGCCATACGCGCGCCATCACCGAGTTGCCATGTGAAATTATTTTCCGGGTAGTGGCTAATCGTCTGGCCGTGGAAACCAATGATATCGGCTTTGAAGCCCGATGCTTTCACCGCCGCGATATGAATGTCCGTCACCAGTTTTTCGGCAATTTCTGTTTCGTTATCCTTTTCGGTTTTACCAAAACAGGCCCGAACCTGATCCCGGATATTGATATCATAAGGGTGCGCATAGAAGGCCAGCGGCTTCACAAAGTCGTGACCGTCGGTTTCGATCAGGGCCACGTCGATTTCGCCGTCCAGTGACGTACCCGACATTAGCCCCATTGCGGTATAGACTTTTTTCTCGCTCATGCGTATAGAGATAACATCATGAGCAAAACATATAAATCAGAATTTCTGAACACAATGGAAGAGCGCGGGTTTATCAACCAGTGCTCGAATTTTGATGAGCTGGATAAAAAACTGTGCGAAGGGGTGCAGAGCGCCTATATCGGATTTGATGCGACGGCGCAGTCCCTGCATATCGGGAACCTGACCGGGATTATGATGCTGCACTGGTTCCAGAAGTGCGGACACAAGCCGATTACGCTGATGGGCGGCGGCACATCGAAAATCGGCGACCCGTCGTTCAAGGACGAACAGCGCAAATTGCTGGACGATGCAGCGATCGAAGAGAACATGGAAGCGATCCGTCGGACCTGTTTTACCCAGTTCCTGACCTATGGCGACGGCGAAACCGACGCGCTGATGGTCAATAACAATGACTGGCTGGATGGCCTGAAATACCTTGAGTTCCTGCGCGATTACGGGAAGCATTTCACCGTTAACCGGATGCTGAGCTTTGAGAGTGTCAAGCAACGCCTTGAGCGCGAAAGCCCGCTGTCGCTGCTGGAATTCAACTATATGGTGATGCAAGGCTACGATTTTGTCGAGCTGCACAGACGCTATGGCACGGTCTTGCAAATGGGCGGATCGGACCAGTGGGGCAATATTATTAACGGGGTGGAGCTGGGCCATAAAGCCCACCGCTACGACCTGTTTGCCCTGACGGCGCCGCTGCTGACGACGCCGGACGGCAAGAAAATGGGGAAAACCGAAAGCGGCGCGGTATGGCTGAATGCCGAAATTCTGCCGCCTTACGATTATTACCAGTACTGGCGCAATGTCGATGACGTGATGGTCGGGACGCTGCTGCGGCGCTTTACGCTGCTGCCGATTGACGAGATTGAAAAACTGGAAGCCCTGGAAGGGCAAGAGATTAACGAAGCCAAGAAAGTGCTGGCGTTTGAAGCGACCAAGCTTTGTCATGGTGCCAATGCAGCACAAGAGGCAGCAAAAACGGCAAAAAATGTTTTTGAACGTGGTAGCGTCGGTAGTGAACTACCTAGCTTTTTTGTAACACACGCTCGCCTTGAAGAAGGCGTTTCTATTTTGGATCTCATCTGCGAAACCGAGTTGGCCAAATCAAAGGGGGAAGCACGGAAGCTTATCCAGCAAGGGGGAATTCGCATTGACGATCAACAAGTTACTAACGAAAAACATATTGTAACCGCCAATGACATGGCTTTGGATTATGATCGTGAACAAGACGGCAACTGGATCAAGCTGTCAGCCGGGAAGAAAAAGCACGTTCTGGTGCGGGTGAAGTAATTTCGTCATTGCGAGCGTAGCGAAGCAATCCCCAGAGATTGCCGCGTCGCTGCGCTCCTCGCAATGACGTTTTTTAGCTGCCGTTATCGCCTTCGAACAGGATTTTACGCAGGATCCCCGGTGCCAAGGCAGCCAGCGGGTTGACACTGACGGTTGGGTTGTCGGACGGCCCCTTGATCGTATAGGTCGCGGCAAAAATCGCGCCATCCTTGCCCCCCGCCAGAATATCACCGATCAGCGGAATATTGCCAACCAGAGAATTGGCCGCAGCCATGGGCACGATCGTTCCCGAAATCGCCGTTTTGCCAGCCGCTTTGTCGACTTCGCCTTCGAAGGTCAGCCCCAACGCGGAGCCCGACGTCCGCCCATCCTTAATCAGGTATAAATCGCCCGCCGGCCGGATGTACCACTCAAAGCCGGATTCCAGCCGTCCGAAATAGATACCTTCATCGCTGAGGAGTTGCGGTATACCCGTCGGCCCGATACCGCTGAGCAACCGCGCCAGAACCGGCGCTTTTGTCACATGGAAATCACTGATCTGGACATTTCCGACCAGAACCTTGCGGCGCTGGATGTCCGGGGCTTCGCCGTACAAGACCAGCTTGCCGCCTTCGACATTTTCATACAAATCAAAAGCCCGCAGCATGGAACCGGCATCATCGGCTTCCAGCCTTACCATCATTTTGCCGGTTTCATTGGGTTTCAGACGGAAGTAAACATCGCCTTTCCCGGCCACGGCATCCATTTCCAGCTGGTCGATATCGCCCTGTGCGTTCATGTTCAGATAGATTTTAGCCTGCTCTACCAACCGGGCCGTACGGGTACGCATCCGTCCGACATTCACGGATGCGATCAAAGGCGGCCCGGCATAGGGTTCGTCTTTTTTCCGGCCCTCCAGAAACGGGCGGGCGTCCATAAATGCCCCGTCGATTGCCACTTTCAAGGCGCCCGTCGTCATATATTCGAATTCCAGCCCCATATCATTTTCACCAAACGTAATCCGGGGGATTTTTCCCTGTGACAGTTCGCCGCGCCGATCAAAAACAAACTGCCCTTCCGTCAAACGCATATCCGGGGAAGTAATCGAGAGGTGTTCGATTTTCTGGACCGTGGCGTTTTGCAAGGCCACCTTGCAGGTCAGGGTTCCCGCCGTACCGACCGGCTTTTCGTAGGAAAATGGTTTAATCATCAAAATCGCCGGGGAAATATCCGCGGTCACATCAACCGCTGCGCGCCCCCCGGCCAGCTCCGTATAGGTTACGTTGACCGGCACCGTCCCCGCCAGCCAGTCGTCCAGCCCAATGCCCAGCTTTTCCCGCAGCCCCTTGTCCGCGCGGATGGCCGCGGTAATCTGGCTTTCATAAGGGGCGCCGGCGCTTTCCAGATATTGCTGCCATGTCAGGGCAACATCGCGACCCTCCAGTTGGGCATTTCCGGCCAGCTTTGCCGATTCTCCGTCAACCGTCAGGGTCAACGGTCCGCCGGTCAAATCCATATCCTTGACAACATCGGGAAGGAAAACATCGCTGAGAGTGCCTTTGACACCGACCTTTACCTGTTTAACTTTCAGGTCTTTTACGGTCGGGAAGCTGATGTTCACATCCAGCGCCGCACGACCGCCAACCTGTTTGGGGTTAAAACCCAGTTTCTCTTCGCCCATGCCAATCGGCTCCGGCCCGACATAGTCGAACACGCTTTTCAGCGGGCCGGACAACGCCACGTCTATTTTGGCTGTGCCCGTTCCTTCGCCGATAATATGGTCGATCGTGACCTTTGCTTTTGAAATATCAAGATCAGACAGCTGTCCCTTTTCAATATCAATGGTCAGGACGTCGCTGGAAAAGTGCCCGGTCGCGTAGGCATGTTTCACCGGCAACAACGGCGCCCGATAATCAACATCCATGTTTTCGATACCAAAATCGGCCACGATATTATTGGCGGCGATTTGCCAGTTTTCTTCCCCCTGATGCGCCAATATATCAAAACGGCCCGTAACGTTTCTTATGGTGCCGCCGGACAGACGCTCCGTCATCCAGCTTTCAATCGGCAAACCCCGCAAGGCATCCGGCCACAAAGACACGATTTTTGACTGTGGCAGATCACTGACGGTCAGGGTTACCGGCGCCTTCAGTTCTCCCTCTTTCCATGTGGCCTGTGAACTCAGGGTCACCTTCACATCATCCACAATCATCAAAAGTTTCTCTATGTTCACCTGACCGGTTTTCCGATCATACGCCCCGTCGAGCGCCATACCATCAACTGCCAACGGTTTATCGTAAACATCCGGCACCGATAAAATGCTGGGGGCAGCCGACAGGGAAACCCCTGCCTCCTCAAGCTGCAGATCAGAATTTATTATGGCGCGGATGTCTCCATTGAAAGAAATGTCCTGTTTCTGAAGAAACGAAAGTTCATCAACATAATGCGCTAAAATATTAGGATCAAAATCCTGAATCCGGGCTTGTGCGGTAAAATCATCCCGCTCCCGGTTATAAAGAATATCAACCCGGATATTGGCCGCATCGGTTCTTCCGCCCGGCAGCTTCATATCGTAGGTAACAACAAGCCCTTCATCATCACGGGCAAACAGCGTATCGAGATCAGGCAGGAACCATGTCATCCCCAGAACATGATCCTCCATCACCATACGGGCATCACGGATTTCAAACGTTTCCAGATAATCCAGCGGCGAGCGGCTGTCGATCTTCTGTCTGGGCTCGGCCAATCGCCGCACAATGCGCATCACCGGATTATCGCCCACATCATAAGTTTCCGGGACTTCCGCCTCTATTTCCTCGCCCAGCGTTTCAATTCCCAAAATGATTTTGTTGTCCGCTTTCCTCACCAGATGAAGAGCCGGGCCGGTCAAAACAATACGGGCAGGCTGGATCTGGCCGAGCAACAAAGCCCGCCCGGAAAGTCCCAATCCGACATGATCGATATCAAGGACAGGACGTCCTTTTTGCAGCAAACGAACGCCGCCGATTTCAAGCATCAGGGGACCGGCCAGGTCCGGCCACGCCAAAATCACGTCGTCCAGTTCGACGCTGTAGCCCGTCGTCGGATCGTATAGCGCTTCTTCAATATAATCCTTGGCAAAGCCCACATCGAAATTGCCCTTGGTCAGATGCCAGATGGCAATACTGCCCGCCAAAGCCAGCAGCAGCGCCAGAACGGCCACCGTCTCCAAAACAACCAGCAAAGTATGATGGCTGACCTTTTTAATTTTCTTGCGCATGCGGGCGGTTGTTTTTTGTTATCAGATCTCTATTTATATCCATGTACTTATAATGTCTGTCTTTTGGAATTGAAAGGATGTGATGACATGACGGCTTTGAATATTGGTGATAACGCGCCCGGCTTTACTTTGCCGGTTGCCGGCGGCGGCGAGATTTCCCTCTCGCAATTCAAAGGTCGGAAAGTCGTGGTTTATTTTTATCCCAAGGATGACACGCCCGGCTGCACGACAGAGGCCTGCGCTTTCCGTGACAACCTGACGGATTTTAACAAAGCCGGCCTTAGCGTTATAGGCATTTCAAAAGATAGCGTCGCCAAGCATGACAAATTCAAAAGCAAATATGACCTGAACTTTCCGCTGGCCTCCGACGAAGACGGGCACGTTTGCGAAGCCTATGGCGTGTGGGTTGAAAAAAGCCTGTATGGCCGCAAACATATGGGGATCGAGCGCTCAACATTCCTGATCGGGCCGAATGGCAAAATCGAACATATCTGGCGCAAAGTTAAAGTCGCCGGCCATGTCGATGACGTTTTAAAAGCCGCCTGAAAACAAAAACCCCGGCGTTAGCCGGGGTTTTCGCAATCCGGAAATAACAAGTTTAAGCAGCTTTGCTTAACAAATTGTTGGTCATGACCTTACGACCGCCATTTTCCAGGGCGTTCATATGGTCATGCATATGCGCGATCAGCGTTTCCAGATGCCCTTCGCCATTATAGAAATGGCTGGCCCCTTCGATCACGCGGTAGTCAACTTCAATTCCTTTTTGCGCATGCAGACGCTCGGCCATCTTGGCGACGTGCTCTTCCGGCACGTGACGGTCATCGCTGCCGTGCAGGATCAGGCCCGATGTCGGACACGGCGCCAGAAAGCTGAAATCTTCGGCATGGGCCGGCGGCGAAACCGCAATCCATCCGGCTATTTCCGGACGGCGCATCAAAAGCTGCATTCCAATCCATGAGCCGAAACCAAACCCGGCCACCCAGACATAAGGTGCGTTTTTGTTGAGTTCCTGCATCCAGTCCAGTGCGGAGGCCGCATCGCTCAGCTCGCCTTCGCCTTTGTCAAATTCACCCTGGGAGCGGCCCACCCCGCGAAAATTAAAGCGCAAGGTCGAAAACCCGCGCTCAACAAACGCCTGGAACATGTGATAATTGATTTTATTGTTCATTGTACCGCCATGCTCCGGGTCCGGGTGCAAAACGATCGCAAGCGGTGCGTTTGGAATGTGCGAGTGTTTATACCGGCCTTCGAGGCGTCCGGCGGGACCGTTAAAAATGATTTCTGGCATCTGTTCCCACTTATTTAATTATGTTATCCCACATCAAAAGATGCTCCGGTATAGCAAAAAGAGTTTGCGCTTGTCCATGAATTTATCATAACATGCTGATATTCCTGTGGATTTTATTGATTTTGTACTTTTATTTTGAATTGAAAGACGGAAATGAACGACCCTGTCTATCTGGACTATAATGCCACGGCGCCCCTTAAGCCCGCCGTTATTGCGCTGATGACTGATCTTCTGGCGCAGCCGGGCAATGCGTCTTCGGCCCATGGATTTGGCCGTGAGGCCCGGAAAAATGTGGAAAACGCGCGTGAGAAAATCGCGGCACTGGCCGGAGTTGAAAACGGGCAGGTTGTTTTTAACAGCGGTGCGACCGAGGGCAACAACACCATTTTGAAAGCGTTTCAGGGACAGCGGGTTCTCGTCGCTGCGACCGAACACCCCTCCGTTCTGGAAGCCGCCCCGGACGCGGATCTTATACCCGTCGCCTCAGACGGTACGATTGATATGGCCGCTTATGAGACTCTACTGAAAACCGGCCCGTCCCCGGCGCTCGTATCCATTATGTTCGTGAACAATGAAACCGGTGTGATCCAGCCCATCGGCAAACTGGCGAAGCTGGCAAAGAAATACGGGGCGCTGTTTCATTGTGATGCGGTACAGGCCGCCGGACGTGTCGCAATTGACATGACACGCCTGCACATTGATTACCTGACGCTCTCGGCGCATAAAATCGGCGGGCCGCAAGGCGCAGGCGCCCTGATTGCCGGGAACTGTGAAAACGGTACATGCCTTGATATCCCCAAGTTCCTGCATGGCGGCGGGCAGGAACGGCGCAACCGGGCGGGAACGGAAAATGTTCCGGCGATTGCCGGGTTCGGAATGGCCGTTGAACTGGCGATGAAGGATATGGATGCCTTTCAAAAGCTGGCGGCCTTGCGTGATAAACTGGAATCCGAAATTGCCACCATCGCCCCCGAAGCTGTCTTTTTCGGGCAGGGAGCCGAGCGGGTTGCCAACACCTCCAGCTTCGCCCTGCCCGGCGTCCCTACCAAAACGCAGCTTATAAATCTGGATCTGGCAGGCATTGCCGTCAGCGGCGGATCGGCCTGCTCCAGCGGCAGCGCCAAGGGGTCGCATGTTCTGGCCGCCATGGGTGCCCCAGAAGAGTACGTTACCAGTGCCTTGCGTGTTTCGCTGGGATGGGGTACAAAGCCCGCCGACATCGACCGCTTTATCGAAGTCTGGTCGGGGATGTATAACCGCGTAAAAGACAAAGTGAAAAAACATGCCTAAGATTACCTTTATCATGCAGGACGGAAGCCCGAAAGACGTCGACGCGCCGGTCGGGTTGTCGGTGATGGAAATTGCCCAGAAAAACGGGATTGATGCGATCGAGGGCGCATGCGGCGGCAGCCTTGCCTGCGCGACGTGCCATGTTTACGTGCATCCAGACTGGTGGAGCAAGGTCTTGCCTGCGGACGAAGACGGCGTAAGCGAAGCGGAAGAAGACATGCTGGACATTGCTTTTGAGCTGCGCAAAACATCCCGTTTATGTTGCCAGATCGCGATGAGCGAGGATCTGGACGGTCTGGTTGTTGCCCTGCCCGGTGCCAAAACCGACTGGTAGCAACATTTAACATGTCATTCTGGGCAAAGCGAAGAATCTCATGACGCAAGAACGGAGCCTTCGCTAGCGCTCAGGATGACAGTGAAAAAGATAACCATGGCCCCCATTACCTCTTTCCCGCCGATTGCCGACAAGGATGCGGAAATCCTGATCCTTGGATCCATGCCGGGAGAAGCGTCGCTGAAAGCGCAGCAATATTATGCCCATCCGCATAATTTGTTCTGGCCTTTCGTTATGACTATCACCGGGGGATCACCGGATTTACCCTATGAACGGCGCACCGCGCACCTGACGCAAAACCGCATCGCTCTCTGGGATGTCCTCGAATACTGCGTACGGGAAGGCAGCCTCGATTCCGCGATCCGTCCCGAAAGCGAGCAACCCAACGATCTGGCCGGGTTTATTGACGATCATCAAAGCCTACGAAAAGTTTGCTTTAACGGGCAGAAAGCTTATATAACCTTCAAAAAATATGTGCTGGCGCGGCAGCCGGAGATCGCCGAGCGATTAGAGTTAATCGTTTTACCCTCCACCAGCCCCGCCAATGCGTCGATCCCCAGGGAAGAGAAGTTAAGACAATGGACAAGAGCGCTGACATCATAGCCCCGCTGGTCCCCGGCAAAGCGCCGGCGGATACGCGCGTGGTCGTGGCCATGTCGGGCGGGGTGGACAGTTCCGTCACCGCGGCGCTTTTGCATGAACAAGGTTATGACGTGATCGGCCTGACGATGCAGCTTTACGATCACGGGCAGGCGCTGGCCAAAAAAGGCGCATGTTGCGCCGGACAGGACATTTACGATGCGCGGCGCGTGGCCGAAAATTGCGGGTTTCCCCACTACGTTCTGGATTACGAGAACAATTTCAAAGACAGCGTGATTGATGAATTCGTCCAAAGTTACCTGCGCGGGGAAACGCCGATCCCGTGCGTGCGCTGTAACCAGACCGTGAAGTTTCAGGATATGCTGGATACCGCGCGTGATCTCGGCGCGGATTGCCTGGCGACCGGGCATTATATCCAGCGTGTTGTAAACCCGGACAACAGGCAAGCCGAGCTCCACCGCGCCATCGACCCGACCAAGGATCAAAGCTATTTCCTGTTTGCCACAACGCAGGAGCAGCTCGATTTCGTGCGCTTTCCTCTCGGCGGCTGGATCAAGGACCGGACACGGATGGAAGCCGAGCGTCTGGGGTTGCTGAATGCTGAAAAACCGGATTCACAGGATATTTGTTTTGTGCCCAACGGCGATTACGCCAGCGTCGTGAAAAAACATGCCCCGGCCGCGCAAAATCCCGGTGACATCGTACATATTGACGGGCGGGTTGTCGGCCAGCACGAAGGAATTGTCGGCTACACAATCGGCCAGCGCAAAGGGCTGGGAATCGGAGGCGGCGTCACAGAAAACAACGATCCGCTTTATGTCGTCCGGCTTGATGCCGCGGCCAACCAGGTGATCGTCGGCCCGAAAGAGGCGCTGGCGCGCGATACGATCCATATCCGCGATTGCAACTGGCTGCCCGGTTCCGGTGAACCTGTCAGCGGTCCGGTGCTTCTCAAATTCCGGTCCGTCATGCAGCCTATCGCGGCGCAGCTGGATATCGGCGGTGACGGCACAGCCATCCTGAGCCTCGACACACCGCAGTATGGGATCGCCCCAGGGCAAGCTGCCGTGTGTTATGACGGTGCCCGCGTACTCGGCGGCGGCTGGATCAGCCACACAGATAATAAAATTTTAAAAAGCGCCGCCTGATTAAACTTAATTTAATCTAAAAAATAACTTGAGAAAATATAAATAATTGTGATATGGTCCCACATTCCAAACGGCGGAATAGAGGGTGATCATGATCGCTGAAGATTATGAATTTGCGGGCCTTGAGCGACTGGGCGGCCAGACTTTGGCTGAATTCCAGCCGCCGGCAAATAACAATGAAGAAGGTGTGTGGCTCGCACCGCAAGCGGTTCGGCGGCTTCTGGCACAGAATCCAGGACATGCCGAACTGCTGCGGGCCTTCTACGCGCTGGAAAAAGAAATCTTGACGCGCCCACAAAATTAACACAATAAAAAATATATTAAGAAGGAACAGGAGAAAATTATGACACTTGAAATTCTTTCTGCGGAAGAATGGCTACAAGAAGGCAAGCAGGCACTGGGTTCTCAAAACCTTTATATGGCGGCGGCTTTTTTCGCACGGGCCTGTGACGATTCAAGCCCCAAAGACCCCACTTATAAAGAAGCATGGAAAAATATGGACGAACTAACCCGCGGTGAACATGCATATCCCAAGCCTCAGGGATATCGATAACCACCTCTTGACAAACCCGGATGAACGCGGCATAAAACGCCCTTGTCATGCGATGGCGGTGTAGCTCAGGGGTTAGAGCAGTGGAATCATAATCCATGTGTCGGGTGTTCAAATCACCCCACCGCTACCAACCTTTCTATTTAAATTTGTCATTTACAGATAAATCACCCATTTTACCTCGTTAAATTATGTTTTGACGTATATTACTGCGCAAGGATTGAAAGTTTTATGAGTGATAAAACCAAAAAAATAATTTACTTGCAGCTAATTGCCATGCAAGGAAAATAAGATAATAGCAGGGATTTTCTCAACATCGTTTATCGAGAGCAAACTACCGTAAACAAACGTGTTCCAACAGGTCTGATTAAGTCTAATAAGAAAAAAAACTTGACTTAAGAAAACAAAATATAGGAATATATTCATTAACAACACCACAGGTGCGCCTATCGTCCTGCGGTGTTTTTTTATGTCTGCATCAATCATTTTAAGGAGAAAATAATGGGTGTTCTGGATTTCTTTTCAGGGCTGTTAAAGGACTCTGTCGGCAATAACATGGATAACGATCCGCAGGATGTGCGGACGGCAAAGAGGAATTTACAGAATGCTGGATACATGGACGATAACACGCTGGAAATAGACAGTCCGTTTATCACTCGGAATATGGACGAGGGAATCAAAGCCTTTCAGCGTGATAAAAATCTAAAAATAGACGGCATCATGAATCCGGGTGGAGAGACCGAGAGGGGATTGTTTGAATCTCTGACAGGGCGCAAAGCCGATGATGTATTTGGCCGCACTGATAATGGTAGGGGCTCTGTCGGTTTTGGTGGAAATGTGTCGGGAACTTTTGCGCCGGAACCCCGAAAGCCAAAACAACCGCGAAACCCGTTTATCTTTTCGACCACGCCTATGGAGAAAAATGAAAAAGGATTAGATGACAAATACATACTTTCTTTGAAGGATGAAGATAAAGAACCAGAGAAACGTCAAGAAACCTTTCCAAATAAACCTGCCGAATATGATGCGACAGGCAGGATGGTAAAAACAGAAAGTAAAAAGAGCGCAATAAACCCTTTAAAACCCCAGAATCCGTCTCTAAACCCCAAAGCTCAAAAAGCATTAGATGACGCACAAAAAAAACTTGAAGCGTATAAGAAACAATATCAATTAACGCCCAAACTTTTAGAGCATTATTTAGGAAAAAGCGGAGAACCTGTAACACTTTCCGAGAAAGATATAGACAGTGCCCGTCTTTATAAAAAAGCAATTCAAACCAACCAGAAACGCTTTGAAGACAGTATGGTAAAAGGCGTTGTAGATAGAACCTATGAATGGCATGGAAATGTAGCATCTGGAAATAAGGGAGTTACAAGTACTTTTAAAGATCAAATTTTAAATCTGAAGGATGGTGAAACTATTATGCTTGATAATCCAAAAATTAAGAATGCCGGAGATTCATGGGATCGTGATATTGGAAGATGGAACTCTACCCTAAACGATCCAGAGCAAGGGTTTGCCCTTGGGGCGGTCAAGATACGCTCTTTAGGAAATTTAAAAGCTAAGCGTACAGGCAATAAAATTGAGATTACAGGAGATGTAGACCACCGTATTAATGACACATATGACTTTAATGATGACACTCTATTTGATAGAAATGTTTTCGAGGGCTATCGTTTACTGGCAAAAGAGGGGTTGGCGAGGCCTTTTGAGGTGCACGGCAGCAAAAAACAAAAAGTCACTGGCACGCTGGAAATAAAAAATGGAAGAATTACAAACCCACAATTCAAATGGGAAGACAAAAAGGAATAAATATATTTATTTCATTTTAACTTTTTTTTCGCCTTTGAAATTCTGGTTTGTGTATGGTTTTTGGATTTCTCTTATATTATTCATAGTTGTTCGTGATCACGGAGTATTTAACACGGTTTTGGGGCTTCCAGATTGGATTTTTAATTTAAGACCCGAATTATACGATGAGATTCCAATAGAGTTTTTTATAATAATTCCTGTTTTTTTTATAATTACTATGCTGTCTTTTTTTTATAATCTTGGAGAAAAAAATTCGGCTATTAAGATACAAATATTCTTGCATGTTATTTTAATATTATTTTTAGCGCCCAAATTTTTTGAATATTTGAGTTTGTACTTGGTATATGTGTTGTAGTGTACACTTAACCTTTTGAAGTACGCGGCAGCAAAAAACAAAAAGTCACTGGCACGCTGGAAATAAAAAATGGAAGAATTACAAACCCACAATTCAAATGGGAAGACACCTCAAGATAATCTGGAAGACAGGATGTTTTCTTATGTTCTTACATTTTTATCTCCTATTAAGTTCTGGATGGTTTATAGCTATTGGCTCTGCTTAATGTTTTATAGCTTTTTTTTCGTTCAGATTTGGTTGGCCCATCCATTCCTTTCCCTGGCAATATTTGCCCATTTCCTCTTGGCTGTTACTCTGACCATGTATATTTATTTTTCTTTACGATCCCATTCTTCTTTTTGCTGTTAGTGGGCAGAGCTTTATGGGCTGCCTATAAACACAATAAAACACTTTTAATCTGCGCCCTTCTCCACATTATATTGATTATTTTTAGAACAGAATATTTCAATTTTATGTTTGATGCGTTTGCATGGGCTCACGCCAGAGGGTAGTTTGTTTCTGCTATATTGAATGAGTATAATTATAGATTATCGGGCACTTAAATATACAAGCTTCGTTAACTTTCGGGTAACATTTGGGGTATCAGTGGCGGTGAATTAATTCCAAGAGGTTTGGACGGATTATCATAAGTCCAGAACTTGAGACCCACATTCACCTTATGATACAGATAATAGAGCCAAATAGGATCAAACAGCTTGCAAAGAACCTTAGCCCAAATCATAATCCATGTGTCGGGTGTTCAAATCACCCCACCGCTACCAAATTTTCCTCCAGAACATTTTAAACTTTTCCGACTGGTAAAAAATACTCCCGTTTTTTTGTCTGCATAGTATTGTAAGGAAGCTGGCCGATTTTTAATCACGCACCAGATTACTCTCGGCCATAAACAAACTGTAAGGGTTACCATGGAGCAGAATATTACAAAAGCCGTCGATAAAGCCGTGTTTGAAGCCGTTAACCAGCAACTCCTCGTTCAAGGGGGCGTTACGACTATTGTCATCATTGTTGCTTTTTTGATTTTGCGGTCCTTGCTCGTACATTTCCTCAAAGGCAAGACCGAAATTCTGGACAAGGAACAAAGGCGTTGGATTAACCGCGTCAATAACGGTACAACCATCGCTATCGCCCTAGGGCTTATTTTGATCTGGGCACCGCAGCTTCACACATTCGCACTCTCTCTGACAGCGGTTGCCGTTGCCATTGTTCTGACCACAAAAGAGCTTTTGATGTGCCTGACGGGCGGCTTCCTGCGGGCATCCAACAAAACTTTCGATATTGGTGACTGGATCACCATTAGCGGGGTCACCGGAGAAGTCATGCGTATCAGCGCCATGACGACCCTACTCGAGGAAATTGACGTTACAGGAAAAAACTATCAATACACCGGCAAGACCATACAGATCCCCAACAGCAAATTCCTGACTGAACACGTTCAAAACGGCAACTTTACAAAGAGCCATATCTACCACGATGTACCTGTTACGGTGCAATATGCTGACCTTTCCCCACAAATTCTTATGAATGAGCTGAAAGCCATTACAGAAAAACACTTTGCCGATTATCATGATGCCGCCATTAAACTTAATAAACGCGTAGAAAGGAAAGCGGGCGTTGACTTTCCAGATCCGGAACCACAATTTTTCCTGAAAACCACGGATATTGGTCACAATACTTTTACCGTTCGTCTGTTCATTCCCACGATAAAGGCTAACCAGATCGGTGCAGACATTACGCTTGATTTTCTTGCTTTCGTTCATGTGCAGAAAGAAAAAAAAGTGAGTTCAGAACCAAAGTCCTAATTTTTTGAAACCTCTGTCCCCTTGCCCCGGCAGAAAAAAAATTTTACAACCAGCGGCATGGATATTTTTACAAGCCTCGATGATTTACCTGATCGCGCGCACGGCGCGGTGATTGCCATTGGTAATTTTGACGGCCTTCACCGGGGGCATCAGGCTTTGTTACAGACAGTTAAGGGCAAGGCCGACGAACTGGGGAAACCATTTGGGGTCCTGACATTCGAGCCCCACCCGCGCGCCCTGTTCCGTCCCGACGACCCGCCGTTCCGCATTACACCGCCGTCCCTGAAAGCCGAACGGCTGGCGGCCTGTGGCGTCGACATGCTTTATTCCCTGCCGTTTGACTGGGACTTTGCCAGTCAGAGCGCGCAAAAATTCATTGAGAATGTTTTGATAAACGGCCTTCGGCCCGTTCATATCGTGATCGGCGAGGATTTTTGTTTCGGTCAACTGCGCAAGGGCAATGCCGATACGCTGCGCGCAGCCGGTTTATCGGTAACAACCATCGGTAAAGTCGTCTGCGACCATGACCAGATTTTATCGTCCAGCCGTATCCGGGCAGCGCTGCGGCGCGGTGACATTGAAGAGGCCAACGCCCTGCTTGGCTGGGAATGGGAAATGCGCGGCACCGTCGTTCACGGCGACAAACGCGGACGCGAACTTGGTTATCCCACCGCCAATGTTCCCCTGAAAGATACACTGCACCCGGCTTACGGCGTTTATGCGACATGGGTGCAAGTCGAAGGCGAAACCGTCTGGCACAAGGCTGCGACCAATATCGGCATCCGGCCCATGTTTAAAATTCCGACAGGGCAGATCGAGGCGCATATTCTGGACTTTGACGGTGACCTGTATGGCAAAATCCTGCGGGTTTTCCCGGTCAAGCGCCTGCGCGGGGAAGCCAAATTCGACAGCCTCGATGCCTTGATCGCGCAGATTGATGCGGATTGTGATGAGGCACGTACTTTATTGAAAGATAGGCCCGGATGAGCGTCTTTCTCGCCTTGCTTCTCAATATCTTCCCGCTTTATATCCTGATCGGGATCGGGTACGCCGCCGGCCGGTTTTTTGCCATCGACCGTCAGACCCTTGCCAATCTGGCGCTCTTCGTCTTTGTTCCTGTCGTTGCGTTTGGCTTTGTGGCGAAAATGGAATTCCAGCCCGCCTATATCCTTTTGCCTTTTCTGATTTTCGCTTTGCAATGCCTGATCGGGTTTTCGTTTCTGGCGATCGGCAAGAAGGCCTTTGGCGATAACCGCGCCAACCTTCTGGCTATTACAACCGCCACCGCCAATAGCGGCTATTTCGGACTGCCGGTGGTCATTTTGCTGTTCAACGATGTCTGGGTCGGGGTCTATTCCTTCATGCTGGTGGGCATGATTTTCTTTGAAGCCACGATCCTTTATTATATTGCGGCGCGCGGGCATTTCAGCGTCCGCGACAGTTTAAAGCGTGTTGCCAAATTCCCGGTGCTCTATGCCGTTTTACTGGGGCTGGCGGTCAATGCCCTATCCATCGAGCTTCCGGAGATTTTCGATACTTACTGGACCCATTTCAAGGGCGCTTACGTCGTGTGCGGGATGATGATTATCGGCGTGGCCCTGTCCAAGGCCGAACGGCTGGTGTTCAGCGCCCGGTTCATGGGGCTGGCCTTTGCCGCCAAATTCCTGCTCTGGCCGCTGATTGCCCTGGGGCTTATCACACTGGACAATAGCGTTACGCACCTGTTCGCGCCAGAGGTTCACGACCTGTTGTTTGTTCTCTCTGTTTTGCCACCGGCAGCCAACGTCGCCGCATTCGCCGCACAGCTTAACTTACAGCCCGAAAAAGCCGCCACCACGGTCTTGCTCGGCACCCTGCTCGGCCTGTTTTATATTCCACTGGTTTTGATGCTGGCCGGATTTACATTGCCGTCTTGATTTTCCGCCCCTAATCACTCTATAGTGCCGCTATGCATAAAACGGCGCCCATAGGTGAGATTATCATTCGAATTATCATCCCGGTTCTTTAGAATAAGAGCCGGGTTTTCCTGCAGCCGGGCACAGCCCCTTTCCCAAACAGAATTTAAGACTATCACCGGATTAATAGAGATGAGCGATAATCAGAATAATAAAGACAAATACAAAGAAACCGTTTTCCTGCCCAAAACCGAATTCCCGATGCGCGGGGGCCTGCCGCAAAAAGAACCTGAAATGGTGAAACAATGGCAGGAAATGGGCCTGTATCAAAAACTGCGCGATCAATCGCAAAGCCTGCCGAAATGGGTTTTGCATGACGGCCCGCCCTATGCCAACGGCCACATTCATATGGGGCATGCACTGAATAAAATCCTGAAAGACGTGGTGGTAAAGTCTTACCAAATGATGGGTTACAACGCACCCTACGTGCCGGGCTGGGATTGCCACGGCCTGCCGATTGAATGGAAGATCGAGGAACAATACCGCGCCAAGGGTCTGGACAAGGATGAAGTCGACACGGTCGCCTTTCGGCAGGAATGCCGTGATTTTGCGCGTGAATGGGTCGGCATCCAGAGCGAAGAATTCCAGCGTCTCGGCGTGTCCGGCGACTGGGACAAGCCGTATCTCACCATGACCTATCCGGCGGAAGCGCAGATCACGCGCGAGATTCACAAGTTCCTGATGAATGGCGGGCTGTATAAAGGCGTCAAACCCGTGATGTGGTCGCCGGTTGAAAAAACCGCGCTGGCCGAAGCGGAAGTGGAATACAAGGAACATAAATCCATCACGATCTGGATCCGTTTCCCGGTTGTGCAAACCAACTGCAAAGCCATTGAGGGCGCGGATATCGTTATCTGGACGACGACGCCGTGGACGATGCCGTCCAACCGGGCCGTTGCTTACGGGCCGCAGATGGAATACGCGGTCTATGAAGTGAAGGCCGTCAACGAAGGCGCAACCGCAAAGCCGGGCGACAAGCTGGTTTTGGCGACATCGCTGGCCGAAAGCACCAAAGAACAGGCGAAGATTGCAGACTGGGACTTGCTGGACAGTTTCCGTGGGGCCGCCCTTGAAGGTACGATCTGTCACCACCCGCTGCGGGCGCATGGCTATGATTTCGACGTTCCGGCGCTGGCCGCCGATTTCGTCACCGAAGAAACCGGGACTGGATTTGTGCATATCGCGCCGGGTCACGGGCAGGACGACTTTTTCCTCGGCGTTGCGAACAACATCGAGGTCACCGATAACGTCGATGATGCCGGGGTCATCCGCGAGTCCGTGCCGCTGTTTGGCGGGGCGGTTATTTATGACGAGAAAGGCCAGATGGGCGATGCCAACGGCCGCGTCATCAAAGCGATGGCCGCCGAAGGGGCGCTGCTGGCCAAAGGAAGCCTGCGCCACGAATATCCGCATAGCTGGCGGTCGAAAGCGCCGGTGATTTTCCGGACCACGCCTCAATGGTTTATTTCGATGAACACCAACGATCTGCGGCAAAAGGCGCTGGCGGCGATCAAGGAAACCCGCTGGGTTCCCGCCGCCGGGGAAAAACGCATCACCGCGATGGTCGAAGGCCGCCCGGACTGGTGTATTTCCCGTCAGCGCGCATGGGGCGTGCCGATTGCGCTGTTTGTGAGCAAGCAAACCGGTGACCTTCTAAAAGACGAAGCCGTCAACGACCGGATTGCCAAGATTTTTGAAGAGGAGGGATCCGATGCCTGGTGGGCACGTCCGCCGGAAGATTTCCTCGGCAACGATTACAGCGCCGCCGATTACGACCAGATTTTCGACATCGTTGATGTCTGGTTTGACTCCGGCTCTACCCATGCCTTTGTCGTCGGCGACACCAAGACATGGCCGGATTTCGAAGGGGTCGATCGCCCCGATCTGTACCTCGAAGGTTCCGACCAGCACCGCGGCTGGTTCCAGTCCTCGTTGCTGGAGAGCTGCGGGACGCGCGGACGTGCGCCTTACAAAACCGTCCTGACCCACGGTTTTATTCTTGATGAAAAAGGCTATAAAATGTCCAAGTCAATGGGGAACGTCGTCGACCCGTTGAAAATGATGGAGCAATACGGCGCGGATATCCTGCGCCTGTGGAGTATGACGTCCGATTACTCGGAAGATTTACGCATCGGGGAAAACAACATCAAGGCCGCGGGCGATTTGTACCGCCGGATCCGCAATACGCTGCGGTTCCTGCTGGGGGCTTTGGACGGGTTTACCGAAGCCGAGAAAATCAGCCGGGATGAGTTCGGCAAGATGCCGGAGCTTGAGCGGTTGATGCTGCACCATCTGGCGACGCTCGACAGTGAAATCCGCGATCATATCGCCAATTTCGAATTCGGACGGCTGGCGAACAAGCTGCATAATTTCTGTAACAACGAGCTGTCGGCGTTTTATTTCGATATCCGCAAAGACCGTTTATATTGCGACCGGCCGGACAGTTTCGAGCGCCGGGCCACACGCACGGTCATGGCCGAAATCTTTGATTGTCTGACCGCATGGCTGGCCCCGATCCTGAGCTTCACCGCTGAGGAAGCGTGGTCCCACCGCCCGGCGGGTGTATTCGAGAATGCCGAGAGCGTGCATTTGCGGACATTCCCGGAACTGCCGGAGGGGTGGAAGGATGAAGGGCTGGCGGAGAAGTGGACAAAAATCATCCATCTACGAAAAACAGCCTTTGAAACCATAGAACCCATGCGCGCTTCGAAAGAAATAGGATCATCACTGGAAGTCTGCTTAAATTTCAAACTTTCAAATAACATGATTGATCTTCTTAAAACCGTTGATATGGCCGAAATATGCATTACGTCCGATATTCATTATGAATCCTCTGACCTTTCCATCATAGCCGTCAAAGCTACAAAAGCATCCGGGCATAAATGCGCGCGGTGCTGGAAAGTGTTGCCGGAGGTCGAAGAAGGCGGAATTTGTAACCGCTGTGCCGATGCCGTCGAAGCCCGGACGAAGGCCGCATGAAGAACGTTAAACTGATCGGTTTGCTGACGGCCCTTGTTATCCTGATCGCCGATCAGGTGAGCAAATGGGTTGTGCTGGCTAGCTCGATCCCTCAAAAACCGATTGAAATTCTCCCCGTGTTCAACCTCGTTCTTGTCTGGAACAAGGGAATCAGTTTCGGGATGTTCACCAATCATGGCGATATGGGGCCTTATATTCTCTCGGCCCTGTCCCTTGTCATTGCCGCCGGGTTTTCTATATGGCTGTTTAGAACGCACAGCCGGTTTCTGGCGTTGGCGATCGGGCTGGTGATCGGCGGGGCGGTCGGAAACGTGATTGATCGCCTGCGTTTCGGGGCTGTTGTCGATTTTCTGGACTTTCATATCGGCACGTGGCACTACCCGGCTTTCAACGTTGCCGACAGCGCGATTGTCATAGGCATTGCTTTTATCGTTTTTGATGGTCTATTCTGTGAACCGAAACGAAGGGATTCGCGGACAAATGAACAAGACAATTAAACTGACTGTTGTTTCACTAGGCTGTGTGCTGGCGCTGAGCGCCTGTAGCAAGGCCAAGGAAGAGCTGGGCCTGACCCGCCAATCGCCCGATGAATTTGCCGTGGTCAAACGCGCGCCGCTGGAAATGCCGCCGGATTATGCCCTGCGCCCGCCGCAACCCGGCGCGCCGCGCCCGCAAGAAACCGCGACCGACGAACAGGCCCGTGAAGTTGTGTTTGGCGGCACCCAAAAAACCGCCCCGCAGGCCACCGCGAAAGGTGAGGATTTATTGCTGCAAAAAGCCGGCGCCGACATTGCCGATCCGAATATCCGTACCATCGTTAACCGGGAAACCGCCGCGCTGGAGCCTAAAGACAAACCGGTGGCCAAGCGCCTGTTTGGCTGGACTTTAGGAAATCAGGATGAAGCCCCCCCGGCGGAAGTCGTTGATGCCCCGGCCGAGGCCGAGCGCCTGAAAACCAATGCAGAAAAAGGAAAACCCGTTACCGAGGGCGCAACGCCGACGGTCGAGGAATAACCCTTTATTTAGGCATATTCTGCAGACGTTCTTGTAACTGTCGCATCAAGGTTGCTTTGCGCACAATTTCTTCGGCTATATTTGTGCCGCTTTCCGTACAATCAACGGCCGTGATGTGATCCTCGATCATATCTTTGACCCCGGATACGTAGCGCTGAAGCCCCCGATCATCGGTTACGCATAAGGCCGCTATTTTCCCATCCAGGTTACCCAAAGCACAAAAACGATCCACCAGATCAAACTGGCTAACGCGCGATACACCCGCACGGTTCAACCCATCGAGAACAACCAATGTGTGCCCTTCGACCATTTTTTGCAGATCAGCCGAACCCCATGCCTTAACGTCAAGAACCTGCAAATCAGACGTCTTGTCTTTCAGAGCGCTTTCGAGTTCACCACGTGCAGCCGCCGTAAACGCGAGAACAATTACTGTTTCTTCTAATTTTTTTTCATCTTTGTCCGTCATGATGCGCAAACCTATCAAATAGCGTTACGTTATGTCAATAAATTTTCGTTTGAACTTTTCCTGATTGTCTTTACTTTACTGGACAATAATCAAAGGAAGCTCTTATGCGATTTTTATCCTTTCTATTTTTTTTACTGGCCTTGGCCCCTCTCCCCGCGATCGCACAGGACAAGGTGTTTGATGCCGATACGTTTTTCCTGGAGAACGGCATGCAGGTCGTGGTGATTGAAAACCACCGGGCACCGGTTGTCACCCACATGGTATGGTACAAGGTCGGCGCCGCCGACGAGCCGCCGGGAAAATCCGGCATGGCGCATTTTTTCGAACACATGATGTTCAAGGGCACCGATACCATTCCGCCGGGCGAGTTTTCCAAGCGGATACGGGCGATGGGCGGTAATGACAACGCCTTTACATCACAGGATTACACGGCGTTTTTTCAATCCCTCGCGGTCGAAAATCTGGAAACGGCCATGGCGATGGAAGCCGACCGGATGCGCAACCTGAACCCGCCGCCCGATGATTTTGCATCCGAGTTGCAAGTCGTGATTGAAGAACGCCGCCAACGCACAGAAAACGAACCACAGAGCTATTTTGTCGAACAGTTACGGGCGGCGCTGTTCGTTAATCACCCGTACGCCAACCCGGTTGTGGGTTGGCTACAGGAAGTCGATGTGCTGAGCTGGGAAAACGCCAAAGCGTTTTACGATCAGTGGTATGCGCCGAATAACGCGATACTCGTGGTTTCCGGCGATATTACCGCGGCAGAGCTCAAGCCGATGGCCGAACGCACCTATGGCAAACTGGCCGCGCGTGACGTACCTGAACGCCACTGGACGGATGTGCCGCCGCTGCCGGGGCTGCCCGTTCTGACATTGAAGGACAAAGCGATCCGGCAACCGGCATGGATCCGGATTTATCGCCTGCCCTCGGCGACGCAGGACCGGGAAACAGCCCGTACTCTGGAAGTTTTGCAAGACATCATGGATGGCGGCGCGGCCACCCGGCTGTACAAAGTGCTGGTCGTCGATCAGAAAGTAGCCACCTCTATCGGCTTGTCTTATGACCCGGACAGCATCAAGGATGCCAGCTTATGGATGCAGGCAACCCCGGCCCCCGGCAAGACACTGCAGGATGTCGCCGCGGCGGTTGATGAACAGTTACGCCTTCTGGTGACGGCGGGCGTTACCGAAACCGAGCTGCGCGAAGCCAAGGACCGGATGAAGGACGCCGCCGTGTATGCCCGTGATTCACTGGCCGGACCGGCGATGGTCGTCGGGCGGGCGCTGGCCGCCGGGCAAACGCTGGATGATGTGGAAACCTGGCCGGACCAGATCGAAGCGGTAACCGCCGAACAAATCCAGCGCGCCGCACAAGCCTTTCTGGACCCTGACGATATTAAAATGCGCCCTTACGTGACAGGATATATGCTGCCCAAAGAGGAACAAGAATAATGAAACATTTCCTTCCGGTTTTTTGCCTCCTGTTTCTTGCCTTTGCGTTGCCGGCGCAGGCCGCCGAGCGTTTTCTCGACATTAAAGAAGTTACCAGCGACAAAGGCCTTTCCGCGTGGCTGGTCGAGGACCACACGTTGCCGGTGATTGCTGTCAAATTCGCCTTTACCGGAGCCGGTTCGATCAATGATCCTGAAGACAAGCAGGGGCTGGCGCAGCTTTTATCCAATACGCTGGATGAGGGTGCCGGCGATTACGATTCACAGGCTTTTCAAAAAGCCCTGACCGACCATTCCATTTCCCTGCGTTTCGGAGCGGGCCGCGATGATTTTACAGGATCGTTAAAAACCCTGACCCGGCATAAGGATCTGGCTTTTGATTTGCTGACGCAGGCGTTAACGGCGCCGCGTTTTGATCCGGACGCCGTCGAGCGCATGCGGCAAAGCAATCTGACCCGTATTCGCTCGTCGCTTTCCGACCCGGACTGGATTACCGCCCGGATCATGAACGATATCGCCTTTGCCGAACATCCCTATGCCATGAACAGCGGCGGGACGCTGACAACGCTGCTGGCTATTACCCCCGATGATTTGCGGGCATTTGCCAAAGACCAGCTTACCCGCGAGCGGCTTAAAATTGCGGTAACCGGCGATATTACGGCGGATGAGCTGAAAGCGGTTCTCGACCATGTGTTCGGTGCGCTTCCCGCCGTCAAACGCGAGACTGTGGACCTGTCCGCAGAGGTTCAAAACGCCGGCGTGATTGCCCTGTACAAAAAAGATATCCCGCAAACCATCATCCAGATCAGCCAGCCGGGTATCGGGCATGACGATCCGGATTATTTCCCGGCCAAGATTATGGACTTTATTTTGGGCGGCAGCGGATTTGGCTCTCGCCTGACCGAAGAAATCCGTGAGAAACGCGGGCTGACTTACGGGATTCATACCGGTTTTTATGAGCTGGATTACTTAAAAGCCTATACCGCCCAGACCTCGACCAAAAATGAAACCGCCGGGGAAATGCTGACCCTTATCAAGGCTGAGTGGCAAAAAATGAAAGACCAGCCGGTCAGCGCCGAAGAGCTGGCCGCCGCGCAATCTTATCTTGTCGGCTCGATGCCTTTATCCTTGTCCTCTACCGACCGGATTGCCGGAATGATGCTGAGCCTGCAGACCGACCATCTGCCGATTGACTATCTGGATCATTACGCCGAACGGGTTGAAGGCGTCACCATCGAGGATATCGCCCGCGTGTCCAAACGCCTGTTGACCCCCGATGCCCTGACCATTGTGATGGTCGGCCAGCCCGAAGGAATTACCCCCACAAAAACCATTGAGACCTTGCCCAATGTTGAATGACAAACCTGAATGGGTGGCCCTGAGCGCCCACCGCCGTACTCTGGACAATGTGCATATGCGGGATCTTTTTGCCGCCGACCCGGCACGGTTCCGGCGCTTTTCCTTTAAGCATGGCGGTTTGCTGTTCGATTATTCCCGCCACCGGATCACGGAAGACACCATGGCGCACCTGACGAAACTGGCGCGGGCCTGCGATGTCGAAGGCTGGCGCGACCGGATGTTTGCCGGTGATAAAATTAACGAAAGCGAAAACCGCGCCGTTCTCCATACCGCCCTGCGCCGTCCGGCAGGCGATCGTCTTGAAGTCGATGGCGAAGATATCATGCCGTTTGTCCATGATATCTTCGGCCGCATGAGAGATTTCAGCGACGCCGTTCGTAACGGCGCATGGAAAGGCTATACCGGGAAACGAATCGAAACGGTCGTGAATATCGGGATCGGGGGCTCAGACCTTGGGCCGCTGATGGTATGCGAGACCTTGAAATCTTATACATCAAATGAATTAACGGTTCGTTTCGTATCGAATGTTGACGGGGCACAAATCTCTGAAACATTGCGTGACTGCAATCCCGAAACAACATTATTCATTGTCGCTTCCAAAACTTTTACAACGCAGGAAACCATGACCAATGCCGAAACGGCCAAGGCATGGTTGCTGGCGGCGCTGAAAGACGAAAAAGCCATCGCCCGGCATTTTGCCGCCCTGTCAACCAACAGCGAAGCGGTGACAGTCTTTGGTATTACGCCGGATAATATGTTCCCGTTCCGCGACTGGGTCGGCGGGCGTTATTCCCTGTGGAGCGCGATTGGTCTGTCGATTTGCTGTGCTATCGGGTTTGATAAATTCCGCGAACTTCTGGACGGCGCCCACGCAATGGACCAGCATTTCCAGCAAGCACCGCTGGAGCACAACATGCCGGTTATCATGGCGCTTTTGGGAATATGGTACCGGAATTTCTGGGATGCCGAAAGCATGGCCGTTTTGCCTTACAGCCAGCACCTCCACCGTTTCCCGGCGTTTTTACAGCAGCTCGACATGGAATCGAACGGCAAACACGTTACACGCAGCGGGGAAATCGTCCCTTACGCCACCGGCCCGGTCGTGTTCGGCGAACCCGGCACCAACGGCCAGCATGCGTTCTACCAGCTGATCCATCAAGGAACGGCCTTGATCCCGTGTGATTTTATTGCCCCGGCCAAGGCGCCCTCGCCTCATCAAAATCATCATGATATTTTGCTGGCCAATATGCTGGCACAGGCACAGGCCCTGATGCAGGGCCGCGACCGGGAGCACTCCGATAACGACCCCCAGAAGGTTTTTGACGGCAATATTCCCTCGACCACTTTGCTGATGGATGAGCTTACCCCCTTTCATCTCGGCATGTTAATCGCCCTTTATGAGCATAAGGTGTTCGTGCAGGGCGTTATCTGGGATATCAACAGTTTCGATCAATGGGGCGTGGAACTTGGTAAAATCCTGGCAAAAAATACGCTGGCCGCTTTGCAGGGACAACATGCCGCGGGCAACGACCAGACAACTGGCGGTCTAACCGACTATATCCGTACGCATAATTCCTGATTTGCACGTTTTCACGAAATATTAGGCTTATTAAAGGTAAACTGGGCTTGTAATCGCGCCCAGACACGGCCAGAATCGAACAGAATCACAAAAAGGAGTTTTGTGTAATAGCTATGGCGCCGGCCTCTTACAACAAACTGGAAACAATCTCACAAAAAGAGCTTGATGAAGCCGCTAAAAAGCATGAGCGGTTTATGAAAGGCATGCGCGGCGGGGCGCGGGCCGTCATGAAGTTCAAGGATCTGACCGGCCTTAATTTTTCCGGTACCGATTTTTCCCAAGCCGATTTTACCGGCTCTATCTTCGTCAAAGCCAATCTGGCGGGCGGCAATTTTTCCGGTACTTCGTTTTTTGCCTGCGACCTGCGGCAAGCTAATCTGGAAAACGCCAACTTCATGCGCGCCGATTTCCGGGGCGCTTATGTCGCCGGGGCTAACCTGTCGGGGGCTAATCTCGATCAGGCTGACCTGCGCGAGGGACGGGTACTGGAAAAGGACCGCCATGGTTTTTTAAAGGCCCGCAAACGCGAAGGCGTCAGCCCCGAAGACCAGAACCTCCACAAAACCATTTTCACCGGCGCCAATCTTTCCGAGACCAATATGTCGGGATCGCGGGCGGCGGCGGCGGATTTTTCAGATGCCGACCTGACCGGCGTTATCGTCAAGGACGCCGATTTCACCGGAGTCAATTTTGAAGGGGCTAACCTGTCGGACGCCAACTTCACCGGCGCGACGCTGACCAATGCCAATGTTCATGATGCGATTATGACCGGCACGGTTCTGGATGCCGCAGAAATAGGCGGGGCCAACCTGACCGAAGCCCTGACGGATGAAAATATCGGGCACGATTTCGAAGAAATCGCCCGGTCCCTGCCGGAACTTCTGGAGGATCACACAGCCTGGATTGCCAGTACCGGTCGCAAAGGCCAGCGTCTGGACCTGACGGGCTATGATTTACGCAATGTCGAAGATCTGGCGACTTATCCCCTGACCGCTATCAAGGCCATTGAAGCCAAATTTCTGGGTCAGCATCTGGAAGGCATCGAAATGCAAAGTGCCCTGCTTGATCGCGCCGATCTGCGTGATTGCCGCCTGAAAGGGGCTGATTTGAGAGGATCGTCCCTGAAAGACGCGCATCTGGCGCGGGCCGATTTATCAGAGATCAACATGTCGCCGCTTCAATTTACAAACGAAGACGGCAGCACATGGCTGCAACGCGTTAATATCAGCGGCGCAAATATGCGCTATGCCGTGCTGCGCGGCGCTGATTTACGCGATGTCATCATGATGGGCGTTGACCTTTCCTATGCCATTTTGATCGATTGCGACCTGCGCCGCGCCGACCTGACCGGGGCGATTCTCGACGGAGCCGATATGGACGGCGCCCTGTTATCCGGCGCTATTATTGATGAAAGATACAATAAAAGCTGACATCCCCCCGGCTGTTGCGCTAGCCTGTGGCCATGCGAATCCGTCATCTGCCAGAAACACTCGTCAATCAGATTGCCGCCGGGGAAGTCATCGAAAGACCTGCCGCCGCGGTCAAAGAGCTGGTTGAAAATGCGATTGACGCCGGGGCCAGCCGCATCACGGTGGAAATCCGCGATGGCGGCAAGAGCCTGATCCGGGTGAGCGATGACGGGCAAGGCATGAGCCGCGAAGAGCTATCCGCCGCCCTTGACCGGCACGCGACGTCAAAGCTGCCGGGGAATGATCTGTTGAATATTGCGCATCTGGGGTTTCGCGGTGAAGCGCTGCCCTCGATCGGCGCGGTCAGCCGGATGTCCATCCAGAGCCGGGAAACAAACGCGACCGAGTCATGGGAAATCACCATCGAAGGCGGCAAGAAAGGTGAACCGCAGCCCTGCGCCCACCCGCAAGGGACGGTTGTTGAAATTCTCGACCTGTTTTACGCCACGCCGGCGCGGCTGAAATTCATGAAAAGCGAACGGGCCGAATATGGCGCGGTCAAAGATACGCTGTCCCGACTGGCCATGGCGTTTCCGGCGCTGGGCTTTTGCCTGATTCATGACGGTAAAACGGTCATGAACCTGCCGCCGGGGCAAAATCACAAGGAGCGACTGGCCGGGATTTTAGGCCGGGATTTTTACGATAACGCTATCCCGATCGAAGCCGAACGTGAAGGCATTTACCTGAGCGGTTATGCCAGTCTGCCGACCTTCAACCGCGGCACGAACCAGCACCAATACCTCTATGTCAACGGGCGGCCCATCAAGGATAGGCTGGTTTTGGGGGCCATCCGCGGCGCGTATAGCGACGTTCTGGCCCATGACCGTCATCCGCTGGCGGCGCTGTTTATTGAGCTTCCCGCCACGCAGGTCGATGTGAATGTCCACCCGGCCAAGGCAGAAGTGCGGTTCCGGGATGCTGCCCTAGTGCGCGGGCTTCTGGTCAGCGCCCTCAAGCATGCCCTGCATGAGAACGGCCAGCGCGCTAGTACCAGCGCCGCGCAGCAAGCCCTCGACAGCCTGCGGCCCGCGCATGCGCCGTCGGTCACGCCGTTTTTGTACAATAGCTATTCCCCGGCGCCGCGTCCGGCTTCCTCCGGGGCTTTACAGGCTGGGCTGGCGGATTCTGTCAGAAATTTTTACCAGCCTTTCGAACCGGCGGCCCGGCATGAGAACGCGCCTGAAACCCGGCCAGAAAGCGAACCGGAAGCCGTACACTATCCGCTCGGCGCAGCGCGGGCGCAGCTTCATGAAAACTATATCGTCGCCCAGACACCTGACGGGCTGGTGATCGTCGATCAACATGCCGCGCATGAACGCCTGACCTATGAGCGCTTTAAAAATCAGATCGCCGATAACGGCATCGAAAAACAGGGATTGTTGACCCCTGAGATCATTGAAATGGAAGACACCGAGATGCAGCGTCTTATCGAGCAGGCCGACGAGCTGTCGCGGCTGGGACTGGAGATCGAACCGTTCGGCCCCAATGCCATCGCCGTGCAGGCTGTGCCGGCGCTTCTGGGCGGGCGGGCCAATATTCAGGGATTAATCCGTGATCTGGCCGATGAGCTGACCGAGCGCGACAGCGTACAGGGGCTGGAAGAACGTATAAACGAAGTCCTTTCAACCATGGCCTGTCACGGGTCTGTGCGGTCCGGGCGGCGGTTGACGACCGAAGAAATGAATGCTTTGCTTCGCCAGATGGAATCCAACCCCAAAACCGGGCAGTGCAACCATGGCCGCCCGACTTACGTGGAACTTAAACTCAGCGATATTGAAAAACTGTTCGGGAGACGATGAAATGAACGCAGAAAAAACCCGCGACCCTCACCATAAAAAGATTATGAGCCTTTACGGTCTGTTTGTCGTTACCCTGATGGCCTCCATGGTGCCCTCCACCGGGTTTGCCGTTCTGGCCCTGTTCATGATTACGGCCCTGATGATACTGGCCTACGTTTTCAGGGCCGAGGCCGATGAAGACAGCCTGCTCCACAACCATACAAGCTTTGTCATTCGTACGCTCTGGATTGCCGCTTTGTTTTCGGTGTTCACGATCGCCATCGCATCGGCCTATATGATCCCGCAGATTGATTACAGCCAGATGGATAGCTGCGTTCAACAGGTCACCGCGCAACTCGACCCGGAAAATGTCGATTACGGGGCGATGAACGCAAAAATGCAGCCCTGCATGGACAGTTTCATAGCCTCAAACCGGATGACCTTTCTTTTTTCCATGGCCATTGCCGCCGGGCCGTTGCTTCTCTATATGCTTTTCCGCCTGATAAAGGGGGTCGCCCGCGCCCGGCACGGTCACAAAATCGGCAATCTTAAAAACTGGTTCTAGATCAGATCGAGAAACTGCCACGCCGCTTCGGCATCACGCCGGAATGCCGCCTGCTTCTTTTCCTCCAGCGGAGCGGGACCGTGAACATCTTCATTATAAAGGGCGGCTTTATGCTGTTCTTCGACGTGTACGGCGGCGAATAAATCCTCCGGGTTACACGCCCGGTTGATAAAGGCTAAAGCCAGCACGAGCGAGCCGCTCAGACCTGTGACCAGCTGCAAGACGGTAAAGTGAAAATCATCCATAGCCTCAACGGTTTCCCGAACGGCTTCATGCGCGGCCTCCGGGTGGCGCACAGCGGCCAGTCCCGTCGTTGTTTCCAGTCTTGCACCATACGTATCAGCAAACCAGTCCAGCCACGGGGCGCGCCGTTCCGATTCCCGCGCGGCCAGATCAGCCGGCTCACCGGCGGGATAACACAGCAAGTCGGTATCAAGATAATTTAAGACCTGTGCCTGCATCACGGGGCGCGCCTGCGCCACGCGTTCCTGTGCCGTGGTTAGTATCTGGGTCAGAGGCATACTATCCGGGATGATCTCTTCGCCTTGTGCCTGCCATTCCGCAGCCACAGCGGTGGCCAATGATTTTCCGGGGGCCAGAAGACACACTCCGCCCGGTGTTTTGACCGGGCGGCCATCCAGACGGATTTCGTAGCCTGCAGCGGATTCATGCGGCTCTACCTGTTTATAGAACCGTTTCATTCGTTCAGAGTGCTTCCTGTGGGTGTATCCGCATTCTCTTCTGCTGGAGCGCTTTCAGCGGCAGGCGCATTTTCCTCAGGCTGGTCGGCCTGATCTGTGTCACTGGCAGCTTCATCCCCCTCCAGGAACGGGCGGCACGGGTGCTTGTCCGTCAGCCCCAGATCGGTCAACGTATAGGCTAGAAACGCCGGATTGATCGTCCCCAGAAACAATTCGCCAAGCTTCAGTCCCAGAGCCAACGTATCGGGAGCAATATCCGGCTCCGTCAAAGGCCCGCTGATCCGCACTGGCTGGGCTATATCGAGAAGCGCCGCCTGTTTCGGTTTGGGTTTCAGCTTCATATCAATCGTCTGATCGGTCAGGTTCACAGTTCCCGTTCCCATCAGCGTCAGCCGCCCTGTATCCATAAAAAACGGAGAGGCTTCCGCCACGCCGTTCTCAACCTTGAAATCAGCAATTACACAATTCAGCTGCGTCTCCGCTTCCGGATCAAGATCAGGCAATATAGAATTAACCAAACCACGGCCCCATATATTCAGCGCCCGGCTTTTCATCTCGCCTTCCCCGGCGATCATGACAATTTCTCCGGCCAGAGCGCCTATCAACTCCTCGCTACTGTAGCCGCTGGCCTGTAACCGAGCATGGATGTCGGCGTTTCCGGTGACATCACTCACCCCCTTATAAGCGGCCAAGACATCCCCGTAAGCCCATTCCGGCATTTCCACGTCAATATCCAGCTTGGCGGGTGTTTCTTCGCCGGAACTTCCGGTCAGGGTTATACGGCCCGCCGGATGCCCGCCGGACAGTTTTCCTTTTAACGGGCCCGCCGTCATTTTGTTCTTCTTAACAGCAAGGGGAATATCAATATTTCCCAGCGTTTGCCCGTTCCCGGTCAGGTTTTTGATCGCTATATCCATATCAATATTGTTTTCTGCGAATGACAGACCAGACGCATCGCTTCCCGGCAAGAATACAGCTATTTGCTCATACAAGGCTATTAAAGGACTTATGTCCTCGAGCGCCAGCGGATCGGCCGTGACGGTGCCTGATGTTTCGTCATCATCAAAATCCAGATCATAGGCCAGTTTGCTGGCGGCATACTGCAACTGTCCCTCGGCACTGGTTGTGCCGGCAAATTGCCGCAGTGTGACATCCCCGGTCAAAGGCGGGTTTTCACCGGTTCCCGCCCCGGATAATTGATCGATAGATATCTTCAGGCCATCTTGTCCCGACAAATGCCCCTTGATATCAAGATCTCCAAGAGCCAGATCAAACGCGCTGCCGGTTTCCGGCAAGACATAGAACACGCCTTGTTTTTCGACATTGAACCGGCCATTGATTTTTTGTTCGTCATTGCCATAGCGGCCATTAAAATCAAAAACCGGGCGGGCGTTATCGCCTTCGCCCTGCATGCGCAGCCCCATGAAATCAAGGGTGATCCCTTTGGCCGTCATGATCCCGGGGGCCAGCCGGGCGCCTTTGATCTCTATCGTCTCATAGCGCTGGCGGGATACAAACATGTCCCAAAACCGCATCGAAAACAAAAGAGAATCAATCTTGATTTCCGCCGTACCTTTTTCCTTATTGAGAAAATCGACATCTTCAACATCCAGCTCCAGATCAGGAAAAAAGCCCATATAGTTTAGCTTGCCGATGCGGGCCTCCATCCCGGTTGCGCCCGTCAGGTACTTTTCCAGCCCTTCTTTCAAAGCCGGATTATCGCTGCCGATGACAGACAGCACCCATAAACTCAGACCAAACAGGAAGGCCACGGTCAGGACAATCCGGGCCCATAGCCGAAAACGTTTTTGGCGCGGCGTCAGTTCTTTTTTCTTTGGCTTTTCGTCAAGGAGTACCATGGCGTCCAGACCTTTCTTTTATTCAAATGGATCGATTTTGAGATTTGGCGAAAAGCCCAGCGCTTTCCAGCTTTTCCGTAGGTCATCAGGCAAAGGCGCTTTTAAATCGAGAATTTTCTTATTTTGCACGGGATGCGGGACGATAATCCGCAATGCATGGAGATGCATTCTCTTTGCGAGATCAAGTTCTTCCAGTTCCTCCGGTACTTTCCCACCATAGCGGTCATCACCCAAAATTGGGCATTCCATGACACTGGCGGCATGGACGCGAATTTGGTGCGTGCGCCCCGTACGCGGCCAAAAGGCCATAAACGCCGCAGCTTTTCCAGCTTTGTCGAGCACAACGAAATCGGTCGCCGCATATTTACCTTCGTCCGTATCGACAACTGTTTTGTCTTTTACTTTTAACAGGGGGGCTTTAACCGTCCCTTCGTACTCTTCGGGCGCTGGAACCACGA
The DNA here is from genome assembly GCA_020638175.1 of Rhodospirillales bacterium. Lineage (NCBI taxonomy): Bacteria > Pseudomonadati > Pseudomonadota > Alphaproteobacteria > Rhodospirillales > Rhodospirillales bacterium. Next base: position 709,604 of record JACKJA010000002.1, on the reverse strand, counting down.
TCGCAACATAGATTTTTTTGACATCTTTACTCTTGAAGCTGTCGCCCAGTTTGCGGACGGCCGCTGCCGAACGTGCCAACAAAAGAACGCCGGATGTTTCCTTATCAAGGCGGTGAACGAGACGCGGCGCTATCCCGTCCTTGTTTTTCAGGCCATCAAGCAAACCGTCTATGTGGTGGCCGCCCTGCCCGGTACCGCCTTGCGTGGCGATCCCCTCTGGCTTATTCAGGGCCACGACATCACCGTCATCATAGATCACGAGCGAGCGAATGTAGGCCTTTTCCTCTGGCGACAAGCGACGAATTTTGGATTTAGTTTCCGGATCCTGCACCGGCGGGATGCGAACATCCTGGCCCGTGGTCAAGCGCGTATCAGTTTTAGCGCGCTTGCCATCGACGCGGATTTGCCCTTTGCGGATCAGCTTTTGCAGCAAGCCAAACGGCACGCCCGGTACATGTTTTTTAAACCAGCGGTCTAAGCGCTGGCCATCGTCTTCGGGACCGACGGTTATATGCTGAACGCCGCTCATGCCGCCACCATCCGCACCAGCATCATCCCAGCGAACAGGCCACCAATTGCCAGTGTTACCGAGCCAAGAACATAAGCGCTGGCCAAAACATATTGTCCGCGTTCTATCATAAGGACTGTATCCATCGAAAAAGTTGAAAAGGTTGTAAATGCCCCCAGCATCCCGACCGTCAGGAACGCGCGCATGGCTTGGGATGGTTCATAAGCATGAGCAAACGCCGAAATCAGAACCCCCATCAAGAATGACCCCAGCACGTTAGCCACAAAAATGCCCCACGGAAATCCGTGCCCCAGAACATGCAGGACAGCATTATTGGTGAAGTGCCGTAGCACTGCCCCGATCGCGCCGCCCGCGGCTATAGCGAATAAAATTTGCATGGGCCTAGTTTTCACACATGCGTCGCCACTTGTCCAGCATCCGATGCACCGACGGGTCGGTTGTCAGGGATTTGGCTTCCTCATATGTACACCAGCGCAGATCATGCGATTCATCGCTGAGGACAAAATCGCTGTCGTCCGTGACCCGGAACAAGTAGCGGATATCATAGTGTTTGTGTTCGGGTTCGCCTTTTGTTGTGTTTTCCGGGATCACATGAACGTCGAGATCGAAAACATCAGGCATGACCAATTCAACATTTTCGATGCCGCTTTCCTCGATGCATTCGCGGCGAGCAACGCTCAGAACATCAGATTCCCCGTCGCAATGGCCACCAAACTGCATCCATAAATCAAGTTTGCGGTGATGGTTGAGGAGAACCTTGTCGCCCGTCCTGTTGATGAGAAGCGCCGAACCCGTGATATGGCCGGGAACACAGCTCCGGTGAAAACAATCATCATTATCATTCATGAATGCGACTATAGCTTCGCGGTCCGTTTTTTCTTTTTCATTTTCTGGTTGATAAGAGTCCAAGGCTATCTTTATCGTTTTTCTAACCATTTTTCTCTCGTCTCAGTCTTGCCCAATAATCAAGGCGCTTTTGAATATCACGTTCAAAGCCACGCTGGACCGGGTGATAAAACGCGGTGCGCCCCATTTCCTCGGGGAAGTAATCCTGTCCGGAGAATCCCTCCGGCGTGTCGGGATCATAAATATAGCCCGCGCCGTATTCTTGCTCTTTCATAAGTTTTGTCGGGGCATTCAGGATATGTTTAGGCGGCATCAGAGAGCCGGTTTCCTGGGCCGTACGAGACGCTGCTTTATAGGCCATATAGGCCGCATTCGACTTTGGCGCCGTTGCCATGTATATCAAGGCCTGTGCGAGAGCCAGTTCACCTTCGGGAGAGCCTAGACGTTCATAGGCATCCCAAGCGGCGGTACATTGGGTCAAAGCCTGCGGGTCGGCCAGACCGATATCCTCGACCGCCATACGGGTCATGCGCCGCGCCAAAAAACGCGGATCTTCACCGCCGGCCAACATCCGGGCAAACCAGTACAGCGCGGCGTCGGGGTCGCTGCCCCGCACGGCTTTATGCAGGGCGGATATCAGGTTGTAGTGTCCCTCATCACCTTTATCGTACAGCGGCGCGCGTTTTTGCACGAGGGTCATCAGTGCTTCGCTATCCAGCGTCTCAGCGGCCTGATTAAACACCTGCTCGGCCAGCGCCAGCGCATAACGCCCGTCACCATCCGCCATGGCTTTGAGCATATTGCGGGCATCAGCCGTTAAAGGCAGCGGGCCGCCCGTTTCTTCCTCGGCTCTTTGCAAGAGCAGATCCAGCGCGGCATCATCGAGCCGTTTGAGGACAAAAACCTGGCAACGCGAAAGTAGCGCCGCGTTCAACTCAAAAGACGGGTTTTCGGTCGTCGCCCCGATTAAAATGATTGTCCCGTCTTCGACCACCGGCAGGAAGGCGTCAAGCTGGGCCTTGTTAAAGCGGTGAATTTCATCAACAAACAGTAACGTCTGCTGGCCGTTTTGCCGCCGAAGACGCGCGGCATCGAACACGGCTTTCAAGTCCTTAACCCCGGCAAAAATCGCAGAAAGCTGGTCGAAGTGCAGGCCCGATTCCGTTGCCACAATCCGCGCCAGCGTTGTTTTACCACAGCCCGGCGGCCCCCAGAGAATCATCGAGGAAATTTTACCGCTATCCATCATGCGGCGCAGCGGCGCGCCCTCGCCCGTCAGATGGTCCTGCCCTGCCACCTCGGCCAGCGCACAGGGCCGCAACCTGTCCGGCAGAGGCCGGGGCGTATCATGCGTTTCCTTGGTATCTACTGCGAATAAATCAGCCATATTTTAGGAATAGAACATTTATGGAACAAAAACAAGCAGGACCACGCCCGAAATTATGTTGACATAATTTATTTTTATTCTTAGAAATTATAAAAAATGAGAGTGCTTATGAGTAACCAAGATCTTAAATCAAAACTTCCCCGTCATTTCGAAAATGCAGTCATCGCCAAGACTGACGGTTATCGTTATGTTATTTTGCCTGAAGATGATGCTCATATGCTTTTGGGTGCCCTTTGGGAAGATAACGGGCTGGAGACTTCATATTTTATACAAAACCTTAGACATTATGATGATAATTCCAAACCAGTCACTGAACGCTATATGGAGCTTTCCATTGATATGAACGGACTCTTAAATGCCAACGGAGATGTTGCCAGAGACCTGCACGAATATCTGCAAAAGCACACACAAGATTTTCCTTCCGTCCTTCCCGGTTTTGAAAGCGACCATACTGACAATCAGTGGTTAAAGCCAGCTACAGGCCAAAGGAATACATTGTACCGGCTCGTCCGGACCCTGCACTGAGATTTTAACTAGCGCTTTAACCCGCCCATAACACCCCGCACCAGTTCGCGGGCGATGGTCCGTCCGATTGAGGAGCTGAGCGAGCGCACCAGCGATTTAACCGCGGCCTCGCCGACCCTCTGACGATTGGAAGAGCGTTTTTTGGTTTTTGATTTTTCAGCCGCTTTTTGTGCCTGTTCAGCTTGCTGAGCCGCTTTCTTTTGTAATATTTCGTATGCCGATTCCCGGTCTTGCACGACATCATATTTCGTGCCGATACCGTCGGCCTGCATAGTCATTTTCCGGGCACCATCGCTGGCCGGGCCAAGACGCGAAGACGGCGGGCGGATTAATGTGCGCTGGACGATAGACGGCGTGCCTTTGCCCTCCAGCGTTGAGACGAGTGCTTCCCCCACGCCGAGTTCAGTAATGACATCTTCGACCTTGAATTCCGGGTTTTCACGGTAAGTTTGCGCCGCGACCTTGATGAATTTTTGCTGCTGTGGCGTGAAAGCGCGCAAAGCATGCTGCACTCTGTTACCGAGCTGCCCCAGAACTGTTTCGGGGATATCCTGCGGGTTTTGCGTAACAAAATAGACCCCGACGCCCTTGGAGCGGATCAGGCGCACGACCTGCTCGACCTTTTCCAGCAACGGTTTAGGCGCATCATTAAACAGCAAATGCGCTTCATCGAAAAAGAAAACCAGTTTCGGGCGGTCGCTATCCCCGGCTTCTGGAAGTTCCTCAAACAATTCGGACAGGAGCCAGAGCAAAAATGTCGCGTACAAGCGTGGACTGTTCATCAATTTATCGGCGGCCAGAATGTTGATATAACCCCGGCCATCCATGTCGGTGCGCATAAAATCGGTTAAGGCCAAGGCCGGTTCACCGAAAAAGCTGTCTGCGCCCTGATCTTCGAGACGTAACAGCGCCCGCTGGATTGCCCCGATTGAGGCCGGAGATACGTTACCATACGTTGCGGATATCTCTGCCCGCCGCTCATTCATCGCCACCAAAAGCGCCCGCAGATCCTTCATATCGAGAAGCAGCATGCCTTCTTCGTCCGCCATACGGAACGCTATATTCAAGACACCTTCCTGCGTATCGTTCAGTTCCAGCATCCGCGCCAGAAGCAACGGACCGATTTCGGAAACCGTCGTGCGCACGGCATGGCCCTGCTGGCCGAACATATCCCAGAACACCGTGGAAAAGGCCTGCGGCCCGTAGCCTTCAAGCTTGATCGTTTCCGCCCGTTTTACCAGAAAATCCTGCATTTCCGAGGGCATGCACATCCCCGACAGGTCGCCTTTCACATCGGCCATAAAAACAGGAACGCCCGCGGCGGCAAAACCTTCGGCTAGAATTTGCAGCGTCACCGTTTTCCCGGTTCCGGTAGCCCCGGCAATCAATCCGTGGCGGTTAGCCCATTTCAAAGGAAGAACAACTTTATCATCGGGACGGCCTGTTACGGCCCCGGCCAGAATATTTTCGGTCATGGTGGCTCCTGTGCCTAGCGATTGCAGTTAACGGATAACAATCTGCCTTGTTTGCCCGCCGCGTTCAAGAATTAGTTGCCAGGCGCCCTTGACCGGTTTGGCTAAAGCTTTTTTCAGATCACTGACGGTTTTGATTTCCGCGCCGTTGACGGCCCGGATCAGATCACCGGGAACCGTCACACGAATAGCCGGACGGCGGCGGTCAACATCCATTACAACGACGCCTTCTTCGTTGCCTATACCCAGTTCTACCGCCACGGCCGGATTTATATTGGCCACAGTCGCGCCGTTAAGCGGGTGGGTTCCCTCCAGCATCGTTTCATCGCGCGGCGGATCATCCGGCGGCGCCATGGCCTTAACCTTGTGCATCGTCCGCTTGCCCTTGCGCAAAATTTCGACTTGCGCGTCGCTGCCCAGCGGCACCATCGCCATACGGAATTTCATTTCCGCCGGATCACGAACATCTTTGCCATTGACGGCCAGAACGACATCCCCGACCTTTACTTCCGCTTTACGTAGCGGGCTGTCTGCGTGCAGGGCTGCCACCAAAACGCCGTGCGGCACATCGAAATCAAGGCTGTCTGCGATATCGGCGGTAACTTTCTGGGCCGTGATCCCCAGCCAGGGACGGGTAACGCCTTTATCACCGCTTTGCCCCGCTTTTTCGGCCGCGATTACCGTCGCCACCATTTCGGACGGGATGGCAAACCCGATACCGAGCGACCCACCGGTTTTGGAGAAAATCGCACTGTTGATGCCAACAACACCGCCGTCCATCGCCACCAGTGCGCCGCCGGAGTTCCCCGGATTGATTGCGGCGTCGGTCTGGATAAAGAAGTTGAAATCATTGATATCGAGGGAAGAACGCGCCAGCGCCGATACGATGCCGCTGGTCACGGTCTGGCCGACGCCAAACGGATTACCGATCGCCAGAACCAAATCGCCCACTTCAAGGCTTTCACTGGGCTTCAAAGATGCATGGGGCAGTTCTGTTCCTGCCGGATCAATGCGCAGCAGCGCCAGATCGGACGGTTCGTCCACAATCACTTTTTGCGCTTCGAACTCCCGGCCATCGGGCAGGACCACCGTAATCTCGTCAGCATCCTTGGCCACGTGGGCATTGGTAACCACCAAACCATCGGGGGCAATAATTACGCCGGACCCCAGAGAATTTTCCACCCGCTGGCGCGGAATGCCGCCGCCCAGGGAACCGCCGAAGAAATGCTCCAGAAACGGGTCGTTGAAAAACGGCGATACGCGCTGGGTTACGACACGCTTTGTATAAATATTCACAACGGCGGGCGCTACCTGTTTGACCAAAGGGGAAAAAGAAAGTTCGACCTGAGCCTTATCATCCGGCACCGTGCGTTCCTGCGCCATGGCAGGAAAAGTCACGATTATCAGGATTATCAATAATGAGAAAATACGCATGGTGAAATATCTAGTATCTCTTCCCGGTCTTAGCAAGGCTCAAATTACCGGAAAAAATCGGGCAATAAAAAACGGCCCCTTAAAAAGGCGCCGTTTTGGTATTCGTTTTATCCGTGAATTAAGCCGCCGCTTTTTTCTTGGCTTTCGGCTTTTCTTCAGCAGCCGGCGCTTCGGCTTCGTTGTCGAACATGGTCGGGCCGCTGTCTTTGCCTTTGGCTTCGACATCGCGGTCAACCAGTTCAATTACGGCCATCGGCGCGGCATCGCCATAACGGAAACCGGCTTTCATGATCCGGCAGTAACCACCTTGGCGGTCTTTGTAGCGTTCAGCCAGCGTATCGAACATTTTTGCGACCTGCGTTTCATCACGCATGATCGAGATTGCGCGGCGGCGGTTGGAAAGGTCGCCTTTTTTCGCCAGTGTAATCAATTTTTCAACAACCGGGCGCAGTTCTTTGGCTTTCGGCAAAGTCGTCGTGATTTGCTCGTGCTTGATAAGCGCGGCAGCCATATTGGCAAACATCGCCTTACGGTGAGAGCTCGTACGACCCAATTTACGTTGTTTAATACCGTGTTTCATTTTGCGGTTCCTTTCTTTTTTCCGCGGCCTCACAGGGTGAGAACCATTTTACAATTTCGCCAGCATGACAATCATCGGAGGCGAAAGCGGGCACCGTGCCCTTATTAGATACCGGCCCCTGACCAACAGGAGCCGGTATTCAATTCCTAGAACGGCTCTTCAACCTTGCGAGCCATTTCTTCGATGTTTTCCGGCGGCCACCCTTCGACCTGCATACCCAGATGCAAGCCCATAACCGTCAGAACTTCCTTGATCTCGTTCAGCGACTTGCGACCGAAGTTCGGGGTGCGCAGCATGTCGTTTTCCGATTTTTGAACCAGATCGCCGATATAGGTGATGTTGTCGTTCTTCAAGCAGTTTGCCGAGCGGACGGAGAGCTCCAGCTCCTCGACCTTGCGCAGCAGGTTGCGGTTGAACGGCAGTTCCGGCGCCGCGTCCTGACGGGCGGCGGCGGCCTTCGGTTCGTCGAAGTTGATGAAGACCTGAAGCTGGTCTTGCAGGATGCGCGCGGCATAGGCCACCGAATCCTCAGGCGTTACGGCGCCGTTGGTTTCGATGCTCAGGGTCAGCTTGTCGTAGTCGGTGATTTGGCCAACGCGGGTGTCCTCGACCTCGTACGACACCTTGCGCACGGGCGAGAAGATGGAGTCGACGGGGATCAGACCAACCGGCGCTTCTTCCGGACGGTTCGCCGAAGCGGGGCGGTAGCCCTTGCCGGTGTTGACCGTCAGTTCCATGTTCAGCTGCGCGCCCTTGTCGAGGGTGCAGATGACGAGATCGGGATTCATGATCTCGATATCCGCGCCGGCCTCGATCATGCCAGCGGTCACTTCGCACGGGCCTTCGGCGGCGAGGCGCATTTTCTTGGGGCCTTCGACGTGCATCGCGATCGCGATGTTCTTCACGTTGAGGATGATGTTGACCACGTCCTCGCGCACGCCGGGGATCGACGAGAATTCATGCAGCACGCCGTCAATCTGGATCGCGGTCACGGCCGCGCCCTGAAGCGAGGAAAGCAGGATGCGGCGCAGGGCGTTGCCCAGCGTCAGGCCGAAGCCCCGCTCCAGCGGTTCGGCGACGATTTTACCGATGCATGTAGCATCAGAACCATGGTCAATCTCAACTTTGGACGGTTTAATCAGCTCTTGCCAGTTTTTTTGAATCATTTGGTTTCTTTCCTTCTCACTTCATCCGGTTCTTAGCCGGCCTCTGGTAAATGTTAAAACACGGTATTCAGCGGCTCCCCGCTTTCGCGGGGACACCTAAAATAATATTAAACGCGGCGGCGTTTTGACGGACGGCACCCGTTGTGCGGGATTGGCGTAATGTCCTTGATCGACTTGATGTTGAAGCCGATGGAAGACAGCGCCCGCAGAGCCGATTCACGGCCTGACCCCGGACCTTTCACCAGAACATCCAGTTCCTTCATGCCATGTTCCTGTGCCTTGCGGCCCGCGTCTTCGGCAGCCATCTGCGCCGCAAACGGCGTGGATTTCCGAGACCCTTTAAAGCCCATAGCCCCGGATGTCGACCAGGAAACAGTATTCCCCTGTGCATCCGTGATGGTGATGATCGTGTTGTTAAAGTTAGAATTTACGTGGGCAATCCCGGACGTAATATTCTTTTTGACGCGTTTTTTCGCTTTTACTGCTGGTTTAGCCATTATCTATTGCTCCTTCCGCCCTTAGACTTTTTTCTTGCCGGCAATCGGCTTGGCCGGACCCTTACGGGTGCGGGCGTTGGTCCGGGTATTCTGACCGCGTACGGGCAGTTTCGAACGATGACGCATGCCCCGGTAGGATTTCATATCCATCAGGCGCTTGATGTTCATCGCCACCGTACGGCGGAGATCCCCTTCAATCGGATATTTACCGGTTTCAATTTCCTTACGGATGGCATTCAGCTCATCTTCGGTCAGGTCATTCATGCGGCGGGTACGATCGATTTTGCAATCGTCAAGAATTTGGCGGGCAGTTGTCCGGCCAATACCATGAACATAGGTCAGTGCAATCACTGCGCGTTTGGCATCGGGAACGTTAACCCCAGCAATACGTGCCATTGTTTTTTTCCTTTTATTTTAAGATCAACCGAACCGTATACAGGTCTGCGCGTTAAGCTTCCCCTGCGCCAGTTCGTACACTAAAAGCCTCTAATCACAAAGAAAACGCCGCGTGGAGCGGCTTCCCAAGCGTCAGAGACACTTCTCCTGTTACAGAGATGGGCGCAATATAGGGACTTCAAGCCCCTGCGTCAATAAAAAAACCTGTGAAAAAGCAGATAAATTCTACGCCGCCCGGGCCTGATCGAGGATGGCGGCAATGGCGGCTTCGACCTCATCAATCACCTGCATACCGTCGACGGGCTTCAACAGGCCTTTGCCTTCGTAATACGGGATAATCGGCGCCGTTTGCGCGCGGTATACCGACAGGCGGTTACGCAGGGTTTCCTCGTTATCGTCGGCGCGGACTTCCTGTCCCGCAGCCTTTGTTTCGGCGATGCGGGTATTCAGGCGGTCCACGAGGGCTTCCTCGTCCACTTGCAGGGAAATCACGGCGGCCAGCGGTTTGCCTTTTTCGGCCAGCATTTCATCCAGCGCCTCGGCCTGTGCCACGGTGCGCGGGAAACCATCGAAAATCACACCTCCGGTGCAGTCGGATTGTTCAATACGGCCGGCAATCATTTCAATCACGACCACATCAGGCACAAGTTCCCCGGCATCCATCAGGGTTTTAGCTTTCAGGCCCAGTTCCGACCCGGAGGCAATTTCCGCGCGGAGCATATCGCCGGTTGAAAGCTGTTTCAGGCCGTATTTGCTTTCCAGCTTTTTGGCCTGCGTGCCTTTACCCGCGCCGGGCGGGCCCAAAAGAATAATGTTCATCGACGGCGTCCTCCCCTGGACGTAGTACCTTTGAGTTTTTGTTTTTTAATCAGCCCCTCATACTGGTGCGCCACCAGATGCGAGTGAACCTGAGCCACGGTATCCATTGTCACGCTGACCACGATCAGCAGCGACGTTCCACCAAAATAGAACGGCAGGCTGAATTTGGAAATCATGAATTCCGGCAGCAAACAGATAAAGACCAGATACAGACCGCCCACCGACGTAATGCGGGTCAGGACGTAATCCAGATATTCAGCCGTCGGCGCGCCGGGGCGAATGCCGGGCACAAAGCCACCGTGTTTGCGCAGCATGTCGGCATTTTCCTGCGGATTGAACACAATCGCCGTATAGAAGAATGCAAAGAACATAATCAGAGCGCCATACAAGAACATATAAATCGGCTGGCCATGCTGGAGGTACCGTGCCAACGCCGCGGTCCAGTCGCCGCCATCCGCGCCGCTAAAGCCGACAATCGTCAACGGCAAAAGCAGCAGAGACGATGCAAAAATCGGCGGAATCACGCCCGACGTGTTCAGTTTCAACGGAATGTGATTCTGGTTCCCCATCGTCATTTTATTGCCAACCTGACGTTTGGGATATTGCACCACAACCCGCCGCTGGGCGCGCTCCATAAAGACGATGAAGACAATCACACCGACGATCATGGCAAAAACAGCCAGCAGCGTCAGGAAGTTAAATTGACCCTGACGGCCCAATTCCAGCGTTCCCCCAATCGCGCGCGGCAATTCAGCAACAATCCCGGCAAAGATAATCAGAGAAATACCGTTACCGATTCCGCGCTGGGTGATCTGTTCGCCCAGCCACATCAGGAACACCGTTCCGCCCACGATGGTAATCACCGTGGAAATACGGAAGAACATACCCGGATCGATCACAGCCGTTCCGGCGCTGCCCTGCATGCTTTCAAGACCGACAGCCAGACCGTAAGCCTGGACGGAAGCCAGAAGCACCGTCAGGTAACGGGTGTACTGGTTGATTTTCATCCGACCCACTTCACCTTCTTTTTTCATCGCCTCCAGAGACGGCGACAAAGACGTTGCGAGCTGCATGATAATAGAGGCGGAAATGTAGGGCATGATGTTCAGCGCGAAAATCGTCATACGCTGCAACGCCCCACCGGAAAACATGTTGAACATGTCGAGAATGCCGCCGCCCTTCTGGTTATAAATATCGTTCCAGATCGACGGGTCGATACCCGGTACAGGAACATACGTCCCCAACCGGTATACCAGCAAAGCCCCCAGCACGAACAAAATGCGCTGTTTCAGTTCGGTGGCCTTGGAGAAAGCACCCCAGTTGGCGTTTTTCGCCAGTTGTTCAACGGCAGATGCCATAGTCTTCTACACTCCTTATTTTTGGAATAACCCACAAAGTCATAAAGAAAACAAAAGGGGCCTGCAAGCCCCTTCCGTCGTTCTATCCCAAAAGAATGCGATTATCGTTGAACCGCGGTCTTTCCTGTGGACGGCCCCTGAATCGGCGCCGGGATAATTTCAATCTTGCCGCCGGCCTTTTCAACCGCGGCCAGAGCCGTTTTGCTGGCGCCGGAAATTTTCAGGTTTACCTTGGCTTTCAATTCGCCATTGCCCAGCAACCGCACGCCATCTTTTTTGCGGCGGATCACTTTGGCCTGAACCAGCGTGTCTTCGTTGATCTCGTTTTTGGCATCAATCATTTTGTTGTCGATTGCATATTGCAAACGCGCCAGATTGATCGCCACCAGATTACGGCCGAAATTGTTGTTGAACCCACGTTTCGGCAGGCGACGATACAAAGGCATTTGTCCGCCTTCGAAGCCGTTAATAGCAACGCCGGTCCGGGATTTCTGACCTTTTTGACCTTTACCGGAGGTTTTACCTTTACCGGAGCCGATCCCGCGGCCTACGCGGATTTTGCTCTTGATGGAGCCTTCCTTCGGTTGCAATTCGTTCAGTTTCATTGTCCTAAACCCTTTCAAAAATTCCTGTCAGCCCTAAGCCGCGTCTTCAACACGCAACAGGTGCTTTACTTTTTCAATCATGCCGCGCACGGACGGTGTGTCTTCCAGCGTCCGGGTACGGTGCATTTTATTCAGGCCCAGACCAATCAGGGTCTTGCGCTGATCCGGCTTACGGCCAATCGGCGATCCCGTTTGCGTTACCGTAACGGTTTTCCCGGCAGGCTTTTTCGCCTTGGGGGCCGCTTTTTTCTCAGCCGGCTTCGCAGCAACAGCTGCTTCAGATTTTTTCTCAGCCGCTTTCGGGGCCGCTTTGGCTGCGGTTTCCTTTTTCGGCGCAGCCGGTTTCTTCGCTGCTGCGGTTTTCGGGCTGGCGGCTTTTTTCGCCGGCGCTTTTTTCTTTGTGTCTTTTTCGTCTGCCA